>JBEKDE010000021.1:0-61450 GCA_050014515.1 Occallatibacter sp. | reverse complement strand
GTTGCCAGCGTCGGCTACCAGGGATCGCATGGCTACAATCTGATCTCTGCCGGCGGTAATACGGGCAACACCACCTATGGCGTGGATGTGAACATTTTCCCCGGCGACCTGATCCAGCACCCCGCCTTCAACTCCAGCGGAGTATGGACAGGAGATGGTATCCAAACCCGCCTCAACACCAGCTTCGGCTCCATCAATTACGCGTACAACGCGGCCTACTCCAACTATTACGCGTTTATCTTCGCGGTGAAGGGCAAAATCGGCGCTCATGGTTTTCTTACCGCCTCCTACACGCGCTCGGCTGCAAAGGATGACTGGAACAACTATCCCGAGGGCTATGTCGGCGGTGGTGGAACGTCGTATAACTTCAAGCAGTTTTACAGCCCCTCGCCTTGGGATGCGCCAAACCGCTTTTCGCTTGGCTGGAGCTACGATATTCCCGGCTTGAGGAGTGGAAATGGCTTCACGCGGCGCCTCACTTCGGGCTTCAACTTGTCGGCGATCACCATCCTGCAATCGGGCAACCCGTTCTATGTGAACGCCGGAAACCCGCTCAGCCTGATCGACACCGCAGGGGTAACGGTAACGCAGGCCAACTACCAAAGCGAACTGGAAGCAGGACACTTTGCATTTGCTCCCAACAGTGGCAATTACTCCGCGGACGGCGACAACAACAACGTGCCGAGTGTGCTCAGCTACCATCAGAAGACCAATCGGAAGGCGTACCAGTACACAGGTAACGTCGACACAGGAATCATCACGCACAGTCAATTTGCGGCGCCGGCGTTCAGCGCATCAGGCACGGAAGGAAATGAGAGGATCGATCAGTTTCGCAACCCCGGCTATGCCGATTCGGATCTGACCGTCAAAAAGACCACGGCAATTACAGAACGCATGAGTCTTGAACTTCGGCTCGACACCTTCAACCTCTTCAACCGGGTCAACCTGAACGGTATAGACGCCAACTACAACGACACCAGCGCAGGTTTCGGCACCACCAGCAGTACAATGTTCCCGCGCTACTTGCAGGTCGCTGCCAGGCTGAACTTCTAGCCAGGCAGAGTTATAAAAGGAACGTTGGGTGTGGGCTTTGCGCAGGCCGCATGCATGTTTGCGATTTTCGTAAAGCCCGCAACCCGCTAAGCTAACTTGTCAGAACTGCACTGGATGAAGACCAAACTCGAGAGCAGATCGGGTTCAGAACTTCTCTTCAAGTGATCCACTCGTGATCTTCTCCCCGGCCACGCCCAACCAGATTTAGTCCTACCTCTCTCGCAAGGATGCTATGTCAGCTCTACTTCGATCTGTCCTGAGTCTCCTGCTTCTGGCCGCGTGTGCAAACCTGAACTCCCTGGCCCAGACCTCCGTACTCAAAAACGAACATACGGAAGCCGTTTTTGGCCCTGCAGGTCTCGTCTCAGTCACAGACAAGGAATCCGGCTCCCGTATCGATCTCGTTCGCGATGCCTGGTCGCTCGCGATCGATGACACCGTCTTGCGCAGCGATGACCTGAAGTCAGCAATCCTAAGTTCCGAGGCCGGGAAGATCGCTTATCAATACGAGGGCTCCGGCTTTCAAATTCTTGCGACCTATCGGCTCGACGCGATCTCGAAATTCGTTGGCAAGCAGATCACCATCATTCATGCACCTAATCCCTCTTTCATCGTGCGCAAGGTTGTCCCCTGGGAAATTACACTCCGCGATGAACCGGTCGCCGACTATGTGCCTTCCACCTACGTCCCGCAATTTGGCAGCACCATTGAGCAAAGCCGGGAGTCTCTACCCGGCAAGGACCTGGGCGAGTTTCTGCGCCTCGAAGGAGATGCAGGCGCTCTCCTGACGGTTCAGAATCCGTACCTCGCCGTTCATCGGGAAGGCCGAGCAGTCACCATCAGCTACGAGCCGTCGATGCAGTGGCGACAGGCGTGGGGAGAGTTTTCGAGCGATACAGCCAACATCGGTGCATATCGGCTCAGCGGCCATCGCAAGCCACGCGAGATGGTTTTGGAATGGCATCCTGCTCCCTCAAGGGTCGCGGCAGACGGCATGGACGACGCGGAGATCGAAGCCTTCACTGAATGTGTGCATACATTTCTCATCAGCCCGTCGCCGTCGCCGATTAGCGTTGAAGTGGGATGGACGCTCAACGACTACCAAATTGATGTGGGCACTCAAGAAGGCAAAGCCGAATACAAACACATCATCGACACCACATCGGAACTGGGCATTCACACGCTGCTCTATGCACCGGGCAATTCAACGCTTGCAGACCGCAAGCAAAGCGCCGACTCCTGGAGTTGGGAGTACGTCCTCTGGCTCAATCTCGGCGAGAAGATTCGCAAGGGCGAGTGGGACCCTGCCACCAGTCCGATTCCAGCAGATATCACAGAAATGGTTGCGTATGCGAAGCAGAAGAATATCGGTCTGCTCGCCTACGTCTACCCGTCCGTACCATACGCAGCAAATCCATCGTGGCTGGTTAAAAGGCCCGCCAGTGAACGCGATCCATTCACATATGCCACGCTTGAATCGCGCGATCTCCAGGACTACCTCATTCGCAACTTGATTGCATTTCAAAAGCGCACTGGAATCGCCGGTTATTCGTTTGACTACACGTGGCTCAATCTTCCCGGCAGCAGCTACGCACAGTGGTATGGATGGCGCAGAGTCATGGAGTCCCTGCGTCGAGCAGTCCCATCGATCGTGATTGACGGCCGCCAGAGCTACCAGATGTTCGGTCCGTGGACCTGGCTTGCCGGAAGCTATCCTCACCCAACTGGAAACGACGAGCAGCCGGAAAGTTTCAAGCCCTATCCCGATCTCCATTTTGACCGCGTCTCTGCTGACCGCACCCGCTTCGTCAACTACTGGTATCGCAACTACCAGTTCGCGCCGGAACAGATCATTCCCGGTTATGCCACTCACCAGACCGAACGTTCCCGTAACATTCCCGGTGTAGACGGCAATCGCGACCGACGGGAGATGATGTACACCCGGTACCGCCCGCGAGACTGGGACTACCTCGGCTACCGCTATTCCTTCATCTCCTCCATCGCTACAGGTGGATGGAACAATGTTGTCGATATGATTCCGGCGCGCGATCCGGAAGAGAGCAAGCACTTCTCCGCCGAAGACAAAGCCTGGATTCGCGACTGGCTGGCATGGACCGCGCAAAACAAGCAGTACTTGCTGCATACGCGCACCATCCTCCAACAACCGGCCTTGGGCAATGTGGATGGAACAGCCGCAATCATCGGTGACCGCGGCTTCCTGTTTCTATTCAATCCAAACTACAAACAACTGCCGGCCTCACTTTCACTTGACGAGTCGATAGGACTGACCAAAGGAGAACGGTTCCTGCTGAAGGAAATCTATCCTCAGAAGGGACGCCTCATCGGGAAGCCCGGCGCCGGCACGTGGAGCCGCGGAGACGTGGTCAATCTGTCTCTCGATGGCACCAGCTCAACCGTAATCGAAGTGATTCCCGAAGCAGCAATCAACCAACCCGTTCTCTTCAATGCTGCGGCGCTGCACTCCGCCAATCCACCGAGTGTGCAGCTCAAAGGAACCTCGTTGTTCTTTCTACATGCCGCGGGAGAACCAGGGACCTCGCAGAAGCTTGGGGCTCTGCTCCCATCTGCGATAACAGTGTCCAACGTAACGGTCAATGGAAGCCCGGTTCAATTCATGCAGTCTGGCCGCTATGTCCAAGCTCAGGTAAACTTCAGCGGAGCGCGATTCGCGCAGGCGCAGAAGATTCTAGTCTCACAGCGTGAAGACGGCTCGCTCACAGGGGAGTTTGTTGTTCCGCAGCGCGTGCTCGATCAGCTGGCCGAACGGAAATTGAGGTGGCCCATCCCCTGGACGAAGGAGGACTACGAGTCAACCTGGCTTGCTCCTGAGAGGCTCTTGCTCTTCATGCAGCTGGCAGACGGAAATGATTCAGAAGCTGTCACTGCGACGCTCGATGGTCAGCCTCTTGCCATCCAACCCGCCTATAGCTCCAGCCGCGTTGATGCGCCGTGCTTTGTCGGATTCTATGCCGACCTCTCGACGATCACTCCCGACGTGCCGCACAAAATCGAATTGCACGCGCCGAAATTGAAGCCGGGTCAGTTGCAAGGAGTATTCTTCGACAATGTCACTCCTCAACTCACTGAGTCTCTCGCGCCTTAGAATGGGAGCAAGGCGGCTTCAACCTCCCGCACTCTGTTCGAAATCACAATACGCAAGTGGAACCGGCCGCATTTGTTCGCCTCACAATGATGTATAGAATTCTCTACCGTGCGCTCTTGTTCTTGGCTCCCTGTGCGTCTCTTTGCCAGCCGTACGCGCTTGCCCCACAGGAAGAAGTGGCCAGAATCGCCGATGCGCTTCGAGGACATGATTTCGCCGAAGCCGTGCGCTTGAGCCAGGCCGCATTGGCAAAGCAGCCGAACGATTACAGAATCTGGACCCTGCGTGGAATGGCCACCGCCGGCACAGGCGATCTGCATCAAGCTCTTGCCGCATACCAGCATGCTCTAAAGCTTGCGCCAACCTATTTGCCCGCACTCGAAGGTGCAGCTCAATCCGAATTCCAGATGGGTCACGATGCGGCCAAAACGCTGCTTGAGCAAATACTGGCCCAGCGCCCCGGTGATCCCACTTCGAGTGCAATGCTCGGAGTCATTGAATATAAGGCCAAGGACTGTTCTGACGCAGTCATTCACTTTCAAAATGCAGCAGCCATGATCTCTTCGCAGCCCGTAGCACTCACAGACTACGGATCCTGCCTTGCAATTCTAAATCGCAACGATGATGCAGTTTCTGCTTTTGCCCAGGCGCTCGCACTCGATCCCAACAAGCCTGAGGCTCGCTACAACCTGGCGCTGGCCCAGTTCAATGCCCAGCACGCTGAAGATGCGCTGACAACCCTCGAGCCACTAATCGACGCGACTCCCGTTGATTCGGCGGCACCCATGCTTGCCGCTGAGATCCTCGAATCAAAGGGAGATACAGCTCGAGCCGTAGAATTGCTGCGCAAAGCAATTCTGGCGAACCCGAAGAACCTCGACGCATATCTGCAGTTTGCAGCGTTGTCCTTCGATCACGCCTCGCCGCAAGTGGGAATCGACATTCTCAATGCCGGCCTGACTCAGTTACCCAATGAGCCGCGCCTTTACCTCGTACGCGGAATACTGCAAACCCAACTTGGCGAATTCGTACGCGCCGCAGACGACTTCGAGAAAGCCAGTCGAATTGATCCGCAACTCTCGTTTCTCGGAGTCGCCCAAGGCCTCGTCAAATCTCAGCAGCACATGTCCAATGAGGCTCTGGACAAATTCCGTGCAGCCGTGAAGACCCACCCCAAGGAGGCCTACGCACAATACCTGCTTGCGGAGGCGCTCCAGGAAACCGGCCCTCCGGCCGGAAGTCCAACGCACAGGGAGGAACTGGAGGCCGCAAAGCGCGCAGTGCAACTCGATCCGAGCATGGTTTCTGCGCACGACTTGCTCAGCGCAGTCTACTTCGACGATGGACAAACCAATCTGGCGATTGAACAGAGCCGCGCCGCGCTGGCAATCGATCCAAACGATCAACAAGCGATCTACCACATGATCGTTGCGGTGCGCAAGACGGACCAGAAAGACCAGGTCCCCGCGCTCTTGAAGCGCATGATCGAACTTCGATCCAATGCCGAGAACGGCCCAAAGGGAAAAAAGCAGTATCGGCTTTACGAGACACCGGCGAACGCCGCTCCACCCTCAGCACGATGACTGTTTCTGGAACCCGAAGAAGCAAGTTCTGCAACGCATTAGTTCAGGTGTTACCGCTACTTTCCGCGATACCGTGCCGTTCCGCGCCGGTTTCGTTCGCTTGCCGATCCGATTCTCGGCAAAAAGCTTCGAATGACTGAGTCAGTTTCTGCTCGTTCTCTGCATTAAGCACATCTAGCCGTCCAATTGAAACCCGGTCGGGACAGTAAACAATTGAACTCCGAACCAAGACCTCAATCATTTCGTGAGCCCGCATTTCCTCCCCCCGCGAGTTCTCATCGGATGAGGGTCCTCTTAGGCGGCGCTGCTCCCGTCCATGAGAGCCAGCCGCCAGATTTATTGGCGTCTTATCTTCCGAGCGAATCCACCGCAGGTATGAGACCTCCTCGATGAATAAATAGTCCACGACGTTGTCATGCGGGAAGTGGAGTCGCAGATATGCCGATTGACTGGGTGTGAAGTGCGTGCGGACCAGCGACATCAAACCGTGAAGCATTAGAGCGAAACCAGAGTAAACGGGCCCTTGCCGAGAGTGCGCGAGGTGGCTTTTTCTTGAGGAAAAGCCACTTGGCATCGTGCTTCCTGGGTACAGCTACTCTGGTTTCGCTATAGGTCGCCGCACTCAATTCAGTGCTCAGTCCGCCAGTGAAACAGCGAGCGGCAGGCTAAGAGGATCTGCGGTGTACTCGCTCTCAGCTCACCATCCCCTTTGCAGTCAAGGACTGCGATTGATTTGAGTGAGGGGCGATTCGAGTGAATGACGGACTGGTTCCCAAACCCACCTTGGAATCGGCGCCGCGCGTCCTCGTCCGTTCTTACAGATTCGAATCGCGCGTAAGCAAATCACAGGCCCACAATGCATTGCGCGTATAATTCCGGTCAATCATTCGTATGGAATTCTTTTTCATCATTCTTCTGGCGATTGCCCTCTTCGTGCTCTGGCTGCGCAGCAACGACTCATCTACTTCGCTGCGTGAAGACCTGGCACGCCTGGAGCGCGAGATCGACTTCCTGCGCTCGCAGTTGTCTGCTCTCGTCAAAGCTCAAACAGCCGGCACTGCGCCCCATCCAGCGCAGCAACCGCCGGCTAAACAAGTCAATGCTGTTCCTGCAGCCATCCCGCCACCCGCTCCGCCAGGGCCCGAACCGCAGCTGCCGCCGCCGCCAACTCCTGCTGCGATTCACCACGCGCCGGCACCGCCGATTGCCACCTTCAGGCCCTCGCCTCCGCTTCCGATTTCTGTTTCTCCTTCGGCTATCCCAGCTCGGCCAACGCCGGCACCACCGCCGCCGCTTCCACCAGCTCCTTCCAGGCCGGTTGTCGAATCCCCCAAGCCCCCAACTCCAGAACCGCCCGCCGTTTCCGAAGAGAAAGCGAGTGCGCGCGAAAGAGTCTTTTCGCTCGAACAAACCCTCGGCGCCAACTGGCTCAACAAAATCGGAATCGCCATTCTCGTAATTGGCCTCGCATTCTTCCTTGCGGTCAAGCTACAAACGTGGGGTCCGGGCGGCAAAGTTCTCTGCGGCTATGCGGTAAGTATTGCCCTGCTCGCCGGCGGCGTCTGGCTTGAGCGCAAGCCTACTTATCGCATCTTCGCCCGCGGCGCCATCGGAGGCGGCTGGGCACTGGCCTTCTTCACCACCTACGCCATGCACCACATCTCGGCCGCGCACGTGCTTGAGTCGCTCGCCGCCGATCTTGTGCTCATGCTGCTGGTTGCCGCCGGCATGGTTGCCCATTCCCTGCGCTACCGCTCACAAACCGTCACCGGCCTCGCCTTTATGCTGGGCTTCGTCACCCTGCTCACCAGCCATCTTGAATCCGCCGATGGTACCGTGGTCTTCAGCCTCGCCGCCAGCGTTGTGCTTGCCGTGGCGCTGGTCATCGTTACCACGCAGCGCCACTGGGCCTGGCTTGAACTCGCTGGCCTCATCGCAGTCTACGCCAGCCACTTCGTCTGGCTCACCCAGGTGCTGCCGGCGAACCACTCAGCCTTCACCGAGTTCTGGCCCTCCACCGCGCTCATCCTTCTTTACTGGCTCATCTTCCGCGCGGCCTACGTCCTACGCACGCCGCTCAATGCGAACGAGGAGAGCATATCCAGCCTCTCCGCCGTGTTGAATTCCATCGGCGTCCTCGGCCTGCTCAAATACCAGTCCGCCCATCCTGAATGGGCCTTCTGGGCGCTCATGGCGTTGGGTGTAATTGAAATGGTTCTGGCCTTCCGCGTTCGATCGCGCCGGCGCCAGGCTTTCGTCGTGCTCTCCACCATCGCCACCGTGCTACTGGTCTCTGCCGTGCCGTTCAAATTTCACGGCGTCAGTTGGCCGGTCCTGTGGCTGGTGCAGGCGCAGGTGCTCGCCATCGCCGGATTGCGCTTGAGCGAGCCCGTCTTCCGCAGGCTTGGCCTGATCGTGGGCGTGATCACAGGCGGCGTACTAGCTCTGCACGATGTGGGCCCACTCCTCATCGCCCGCATCTTTAGTGGCGAATCGACAGGCCCAGCGTCGCTCACTGTCGGGCTTGCGCTCGCCGCGACACTTTATTGGATCCACTCCGAAGTCTATCCTCGCCGCTGGCCGCAGATCGCCGCCAACGAGGTTGAGGCTTTTGCGCTCCGCATCATCAGTTGGCTGGGCGCCGGTGCTGCGGCCACGGCGCTATGGGTGGCGCTGCCTGATCTCTGGCTACCGATTGGATGGCTCGCTCTGGTCCTCGGACTTGTCTTTCTGGCCCTTCGTTTTCGTGTCCAGCGCCTCGCAGTGCAGGCCGACATTCTCGCCTTCGCCTCGGCCGCAGTTCTCGCAGTCCATCATGTCGCGCCGCTCGCCCTGTTCCGCTTGGATCATCCCGATCCCGGCCGGCACCCCGTCGAAACCTCAATCCTTGCCCTCGCCGCCGCAGGCTTCTGGATCCGTTCTGAGCTTTTTCCCCGCGTACTGTCACCAATCAACGCGGACGCCTCGTATTCTGACGCGACACCCTGGCAAACTTTCGCGCAGATCGTCACGAGTTGGTTGGGCGTAGCCGCTGCTGCCGCAAGCATGTGGGTCGCCATGCCCGATCTCTGGCTTCCTGTCGGCTGGCTCGCGTTGCTCCTTGTTCTCGCTTTGGTGTCGCAGCGTCTCGGCTCCGCTCCGCTGGCACTCGAATCGGACGCGCTCACGGTTTTGACGGCAATCGCCCTCGCCTTTCACCACGTCGCACCGCTTGCGCTCTTCCGCCTCGACTATCCCGATCCCAGCCATCACACCGCGGAAACCTGGGTGCTGACAATCGCTACCGCAGCCTGGTGGTTCCGTTCAGAGATGCTTCCACGTCTGCTGCGTCTGCACACCCAGACAACAGCTTCTGGATTCGACCTGGCCGCCTGGCAGTCCCTTACCATCCCTGCCACAAGTTGGTTCGCGGCCGCCGCCGCTGCCTCGGCATTATGGGTCACCCTGCCCGCTCCATGGATCGCCGTTGGCTGGCTTGCACTGGTTGTCGTCCTCGGCTTCGCCACCGATTGGATCAAAGCCCAGACCCTCGCCCTCGAAGCCGACCTCCTCGCTCTCGCCTCCATTCCCGGTTTGTTCTTCTGGGACTTCGGCACGCAGGGATGGTGGGACCACAAAGCCCCGCTCATCGCCGCCGTCGCTCTCCTCTACACCGGCATGCGCCGCAAGACAGCACCAAACGGCCTGGGAAACTACATTGCTCCCGCCTACTCCTGGGCCGCCACACTGCTCCTGTCGTTTGCTGCCGCCGAGCTCTCTTCCGCCGTCGCCCTGACACCCGTCTGGGTGCTGATCGGCATGGCGCTCTTTGAACTCGGCCGCTTCACTCGCAAAGGATTCCTGCGTTGGCAGGGATATCTCCTCATCGCACTCGCCTTCGGCCGCTACGCTCTCAGCCTCTTTGATGTTTTCGGGACCACTCCGATTGCCCCGCCGACCCCGCATTTCAGTCCGACCAACTCGTTGCTCCTTGAAGTCATCGTGCTCGCCGGCGCCGGCTACGTGCTCCTTGAACGCACCACCAATCGCGACCGCTGCACCCGCCGCGAATACATTGTCGGTCTTGCAGCCGATGCGCTCGGCACGCTCTCCATTGCTTTGTGGTTTGCCTATCGCTTCCCATCCGACTGGGTTCCTTTACCAGGAGGCGAAGCCTGGGTTACGCCCATCTGGGCCGGTATGGCCGCCGTCCTTCTCGCACTCGCGTGGCTCATGCGCCGTAGAACCTTCCTCGTGCAGGCCATGGCCCTGGTGGTTGCCGTCGTTGCGCGCGGCCTCATTCTCGATCTCTTCAGCGGTTCCGCCGCAGCCGAGTTCTGGCATGGTCCGCTCTTTCATCTTGGAGTAGCATCGCTGATCCTCATTGCCGCGCTACCCTTCGCATATCAACTGCAAAAGGGAAATCGTTTCTCAGAACCTACTTTCTCTTTACCGGATGAATTCAATCAGCTTCTTCGCCATCCCGAGCAGTGGTTCTTCTTTGCCGCCTTCGGCCTTGAGGCAATCACTCTGGCCGTCAAGCTCAGTTCCGGACACATCACCATCGCCTGGAGCCTGCTCGGTCTCGGCGTCTTTCTCTTCGCGTTACTTTTGGGCGAACGCAGTTTCCGCCTCGCCGGCCTCGGCCTGCTGCTGGTGAGTGTCGCCAAAATCCTTCTCATCGATGTCTGGAGCCTTTCGCCCACAGACCGCTACACCACGCTCATCGTGTTAGGCCTCGCGCTGGTCGCAGTGTCCTTCCTCTATACCCGCTTTGGAGCCGTCATTCGTAAGTTCCTTTAGGCAGTTGCTTCGAACTTCAATTCCACAGTGTATTCAGGTAATGCGATAGAATCAGCACCACAGACTCAATCCATTCCTTTATGACCGCAACCGAATCCGCTCTCGCCAGCGAACCGCCCTCCGCACCTGCTGAAGCGCCGCGCAGCACGCGCGGCTTCTGGTCCCTCATCGCCACCCAGTTCCAGGGCGCCTACAGCGACAACATCCTCCGCAACCTTCTGCTCTCCATCATTGTTGGCATGAACCTCGCGCAGGGCCAGCGCGAGACGTTCATCTCCGTCGTCACGCTGCTGTTCTCCGTCCCTTTTGTGCTCTTCAGCATGCCCGGCGGTTGGCTCGCCGACCGCTTCAGCAAGCGCCAGATCACCATCTGGACCAAGGTCATGGAGATCGGCTCCATGGTGGTCGCCACAGTTGGTCTGGCCAACCAATCGCTGCCCGTCTCTTTTATCGCGCTCATGCTTGTTGCGACGCAGGCTGCACTTTTCGGACCATCGAAATACGGCCTGCTTCCTGAACTGCTCCCAGCCAAGCGCCTCTCCTGGGGCAATGGAGTCATTGAGCTCGGAACGTTCCTTGCCATCATCGTTGGCACTGTCACTGGCGCTACCATGGCTGAGAAATTCCATGGTCGCGAAATCTACGCGGGATACGTGCTGCTATCTCTTGCCTTCATCGGCTTGCTCAGCAGCTTCTTCATCGATCACGTTCCGCCCGCTGCGCCCGACAAGAAATTCAACGCCAACATCTTCGGCGACCTGTGGCAGCAGATCAAGCTCATGCGCCGCGACCCACCGCTCTTTCTGGCCGTCGCCGGCAACACCTACTTCTGGTTTCTCGGCTCGCTGCTGTTTTCCACCATCGTCGTCTACGGCCCCGATGTCCTGCACATCGGCCAAACCAAGACCGGCTATCTCAACGCCACGCTGGCCATCGGCATCGGCATTGGCAGCATGATCGCCGGCTGGCTCAGTGGCAACAAAATCGAATACGGCCTCATTCCGCTCGGCTCCATTGGCATGACCGTGACAGGCGTCCTGCTCGGCGCATGGCATCACGGCCTCGTCGGTTCGGCTCTCCTGCTCGGCGCGCTCGGCTTCTGGGCCGGCTTCTTCGCCGTGCCTGTCAACGCGCTCATTCAGCATCGCCCCAAAGAAGAAGACAAGGGTGGCATCATCGCCGCCGCCAATCTGCTCTCCTTCATCGGTATCGCGCTTTCCGCCGCTGTCTACTACGTCTTCACCAAGTACATCCATCTCGATCCCCGCGGCGTCATTCTCGTATCCTCTCTGATCACCGCGGCCGGAACCGTCTATGTGCTCATGCTGCTGCCGGAGTGGTTCGGGCGTCTGATCCTCTTCTTCGTGACGCACACCGTCTACATTGTCAAGGTGATCGGCCGCGACAACTTCCCGGAGAAGACTGGCGCACTCCTGGTCTGCAACCACATGTCCTTTGTCGATGTTGCACTGCTCATCGCCTCTACCGACAGGCCCATCCGCTTCCTCATGTACAAGGGCATCTACGAGCACAAGATCATCAAGCCCTTCGCCAAAATGATGAAGGCCATTCCCATCTCCAGCGAGCAGCGCCCGCGCGACATGATCCGCTCGCTGCACAACGCCACCGAAGCTCTCCAGAATGATGAAATCGTCTGCATCTTCGCCGAAGGTCAGATCACCCGCACCGGCCAGTTACTGCCCTTCCGCCGCGGCCTCGAACGCATCATGAAAGGCGTCGAGGTTCCTATCATCCCCGTGAATCTCGATGGCGTCTGGGGCAGCATCTTCAGCTTTGAGCGCGGCCGTTTTCTCTGGAAGGTTCCGCGCCGCATCCCTTATCCCGTCACCGTCAGCTTTGGCGCGCCCATGCCGCCAACATCCACCGCGATTCAGGTGCGAAGCGCAGTGCAGGAACTGCACGCGGAAGCCTTCCAGCGTCGCAAGCCCCGCATGAAGACGCTCGATCGCGCCTTCGTGCGCACCGCCCGCCGTCATCCCCTGCGCTTCATGATGGCCGACGGCAAAACTCCCAAAGTCTCCTTTGGTTCCGCGCTCACCAAGACCATGTTCATCGCGCGCCGCCTGCGCAACCAGATCGGCAAGCAGCACATGGTCGGCATGTTACTGCCTCCATCTGTCGGTGGTGCGCTTACCAACTACGCGCTCATGCTGCTCGGCCGCATACCCATCAACCTCAACTACACTTCCTCCAGCGAAGTCATCGCGTCCTGCGCCGGCCAGTGCGGCGTCGATGTTGTCATTACTTCAAAGGCCTTCGCTGAGCGATTTCCTAATCTCGTCATTCCCGGCCGCACATTATTTCTTGAAGACGCATTGGCCGCTCCGCGCTTCACTGAGAAGGTGCCCGCGCTCTTCTTCGCGTGGTTCATCCCGTCAGCATTCTTGCGCGGTGCACTGGGAGCCAATCGCACAAAACTCGGATCGCCCGTCACTTTCGCGTCAACAGGTAAACTAGCCTTCCCGTGCGACTCCCTCGCCACTGTCATCTTTTCCAGCGGCAGCACCGGCGATCCCAAGGGAGTCATGCTCTCTCACTTCAACGTCATGTCCAACATCCAGCAGGTGTCGCAGGTCTTCATGCTCGATGGCCGAGACAAAATCCTCGGCATCCTGCCCTTCTTCCACTCCTTTGGCTTCATGGCCGCGCTGTGGATGCCTGCCACCAACGGCGTCGGCGTGGTCTTCCACCCCAATCCGCTCGATGCGCAAGTCATCGGTGAGCTGGTTGAGAAGTATCGCGTCACCTTCCTCATTGCCACGCCCACATTTCTGCAGGCCTACATGCGGCGGTGCAGCCCGGAGAGCTTCGGCAGCCTGCAATTCGTCTTGGTTGGCGCTGAAAAGCTTCCCGAACGCGTGGCTCTTGCGTTTGAAGACACCTTCGGCATTCGACCTCTTGAGGGCTACGGCTGCACCGAGTGTTCGCCCGTTGTCACTGTGAATGGCCGCGATTTCCGCGCGCCGGGATTCCGCCAGGTAGGTGCGCGCCGCGGCAAGATCGGCCATCCGCTGCCAGGCGTCTCCGTCAGGGTCGTCGATCTCGACACCGGCGAGGCAGTTCCGCCCGGAACCCCTGGCATGCTCCTCGTCAAAGGCCCCAACGTGATGAGAGGCTATCTCGGCAAGCCGGAAAAGACGGCAGAAGTCCTTCACAATGGCTGGTACACCACCGGCGACGTCGCACTCATGGAAGAGGACGGCTTCCTCACCATCACTGACCGTCTCTCGCGCTTCAGCAAAATCGGCGGCGAGATGGTCCCGCACATCAAGATTGAAGACAAGCTGCACGAAATAGCCGGCGTCACCGAGCAGGTCTTTGCAGTCTCCTCACTCCCCGACGAAAAGAAGGGCGAGCGTATCGTGGTCATCACTACGCTCTCCCAGGAAAAACTTACGCCAGTCCTTGAAAAGCTGCCGCAGTGCGATCTTCCAGCGCTCTGGAAGCCGCGAGCCAATCAGTTTTTCCGCGTCGAGGCAATACCCATGCTGGGTACCGGAAAGATCGACTTGCGTGGCGTCAAGCAGCTTGCAGCCACAATGGCGCAGGCCACCGAGATCTCAACCGCCGAAGCTCCAGTCGCCGAAGCAGCAGAGTGAGAGCCGTCGCGCACCCTGCCGTTTATTCAATCGTAGCCGCAATTCCAATGGCAGATACAACGACTGCTTCACGTTCAAGAGGGATTTTGCTCTGATGAACGCGCAACATCGAATTCTCGCTATCGGAGTCACTCTCATCAGCCGTGTCCTCATTCTGCGCGATCGGATACTCCGCAGAGTCGCGCCCCCGATCACGCTAGAGAAGCCGATCAGCGTTTCCCGCCACACGATTCAGAGTGGCCGCAATCTCATTGACACGGTCTTCGTAACTCCCGACACAAACGAAGTGAGAGCAAACCTGCTTCTCTGTCACGGCATTGGAGAAACCGTCGAGCACTGGTTCGTTGTCCAGCAGCTTCTCGCCTCGAGCGGTGTTGCCACTCTCGTGTTCAACTACTCCGGCTTCGGCCGCAGCACCGGCCTCTTCAGCGCGTCCCAGGCCGAGCAGGACGCAATCGCCGCATTCCATCGCCTGCGCGAACTCGCTACGCCGTTGCCCATCTCCATTCTTGGCCTGTCTCTCGGAAGCGGCATCGCCGCCGCAATTCATCCGAAAGTGCCGGCCCATCGCCTTGTACTCTGCGCCGCGTTCACTTCGTTACGCAAGGGCGCAATCAGCATCGCGCTTCCCAAGTTTCTCCGCGTAGCTGTTCCTGACATCTGGGATACAGAGAATGCCTTGCGCACCTGCGCAATGCCGATCCTGATCGTCCACGGTGATCGTGACCGCCTCTTTCCCGTGCATATGGCTGAATCCCTCAAAGTCGCCTGTGCCGCATACTCCGAGCTTGTCATCATTCCCGGTCTCGCTCACAATGAGCCCTTCTACCGTCCGCAAGCCTCCTACTGGAGCCTGATCGCTTCCCGTCTTATCTAAGCCCATCGGACCTGTTGTTTCCTCCATGCTGCAAAATGCAACAGTAGACCAACGTTGTCGAGATGGACTAGTATTGCTGCCCAGCAGGTGCATCGCAGGAGAGATGCATCCATGGATGCCCAGGGCGCACGCGAGGAAACGATCAAGGCCTACCAGGTGCACGCTGGCGTGCTTCTTGCCTACGCGCATCGGCTCACACGCGACGACGCGCTGGCGCAGGACGCGCTCCAGGAGACGTTCCTCAGGTACTTTCTGGCGCTCATGCAGGCGGAAGACATTCGCAATCCGCGCGCCTGGCTCCATCGTGTGGCTCATAACTACGTGTGTGAGACGCTCCGGTCCGCGAGGGTCAGAACCGCCGTCCCGTTGGAAGATGCCGGTGAGGAGAGGCTTGGCGACGAGCGCAGCATGCCTGGTGCAGATCGTGCCGCCGACTTTATTGAGGCCGCCCGCCAGCTGCTCGCCCCGCGCGAATGGCAATGTGTGCAGTTGCGCGCCGAGGGCTTTGACTATACTGAAATTGCAACAGAATTAGCCATTCGTCCGGGAACGGTCGGGAGCCTGTTGCACCGGGCTACCGAGAAGCTCCGCATTCGACTGCAAAAGAAAGAGAGACCGGCATGAATTTGCGTGGAAGATGGCTTCCTGGGTCCTGGACAAGCAAGCGTCAGCCTGCCCGCGGCGGAGACGGGCATTTCGAAGCTGCGCCGGTCCCCGGACTCGATGACTTGCAGACTCGCTTGAATCAATGGAGCAATCTGTGGAGCCAGGATACGGATGCGGGAATCCATACCGCCGCACAGGAGCTGGTTGCGGAGCGGCTTACACATTGGATGGAGCGCTGTTTCGGCCGGCACGTGGAGAGTTCAATGCGCGGCAAGGGTCACTCGATTTCCCTGGCATCTTCTACGCCGATCTTTACCGCATTTCTCGGCCGGCGCGCCACTCGGGAACTCTCCCGGCGCGTGTTGCAGGATATCTGACGAGAACTCATGCCTCGACTGGTGCGTTTGATCTGGATCGTGCTCGCGTTTCATCTCACCGTCGGCATGATCGCCTATGCGCATTTTCTTGTCACCGGCCAATACTCTGTTCTGGGCTTGTACTTTTCGGCTCTTGGCACGCCATTCTTTATCGTCATGACTTCAATCGAATGCTGTGTCGCCGTCATCTGCCGATCGTGGTTTGATTCCGATGAACCGATGCGCCTGGCATGGGGAATGATCGCCGCAGCCGCATTGGCTCGGTTAGCCGGCGTGCTGCTCAGAGCTGTTTCCGATGGGCATTTACCGTGGGGCAACTGGGGTCAGCTCAGCCACCCTGGGGGCTGGTTTGTCAACCTGAGCCAGTTGGGGCTAGTTATCGGCGGTCCGCTCTCCATGGCCTTCCTGGCCGTCGGACTGGGTCGCGTGCTCAGGGTTCAACACAGCTTTCGCCTGGTTGGTTCGCTCACCCGCCTGGACAAGGTCCTGCTGTTCCTTGTCGTAGCATTTTCCATCAGTCAGCTCGCGATTAACCTCCCGCTGCTCGCAAAGCATCCGTCGCTCGGAACCATCCTCCTCTGGATGAGTGATCCGCTGCTGTCTATCCTGCTCATTGAGGCAATCCTGGTTCGCCGCTCCGTAATTCGCATGGGCCAGGGCCTGGTGGCAAAGTGCTGGGGCATGTTCGTGCTTGCCATCCTCATCACCTCAATTGGAGACGCTACCATTTGGGCGGACAACCATAACCTCCTTTCGGAATCCATGACTGCGCTCAGCTGGTACATCTGGTTTGTCGCTGCCGCTGCATTTGCCAGCGCCCCAGCCTACCAGCTCGCAGCCATCTCGCTTACCAGAGAAAACACCTTGCATTCGATTGAGAAGCGGTAGAGCGTCAGACTCGCCGGCTTTCACTCCGTCAGACCGCTCAAACTACCATTCTGCGCCATCCACTTTTCGGATCGAGATGAATAGTTTTCTGGCCTCTGTAAAGAAAATCCTGCCCTGATTCATCCTATGGATACTTGGTGGGGAAAAGAAGGCTCAACGGTCGGGAGACCCAGGGGCGATTTCGGTATGCGGGGCAAACGATTACCCCGCATACCGCAACCTGCGCGCGCCTGTTCCTCCTGACGATGAAGTTGTCTTTCCCGGCAAGACTCGCAACGGAATCTCTCCGGCGCATTTGATCTGGCGCCAGTCGATTCAGGAACCTCGATTCCCGTTGCGGATTCTTTATGGAGTGTCCAATGGCGATGAGAAAAGTGATCGTAGCTTTGCTTCCCCTGGTGCTGCTGGCCGGAAGCATGCATGCATGGGCTCAGGCAACAACCGGTTCCATCTCGGGACGTGTAGTTGACCCTCAAGGCAACGTCCTTTCTGGCGCACACGTATCCATCCAGGATGTCAACACGGGCGTTATCACCACCGCAGTCACCAGCCAGTCCGGTGAGTTCATCGTCACGGCGCTGCCCCCTGATCACTACACCATCTCCATCGAGTCGCCCGGCTTTGATACCGCGAACATCCCAGCGTTCGTGCTGGACATCGATCAAAAGGCGCGCTTCAACATCCCCATGAAAGTTGGCGCGGTTACCGCAAATGTTGTTGTCAACGATTCCGCCCCAATTCTGCAATTGCAAGGCGCTGAAACCGGCCAGGTCATCGGCGCGCGAGAAATCGAGGACCTCCCTACTGAAGGACGCAACTTCACCAGCCTGATGCTGCTGGTGCCAGGAGTCGCCACCGGCGGCGGCGGCAACAACCTCAATCTCTCAGTTAATGGCCAGCGCGAGTTTTCAAACTCGGTAGAGATCAACGGCACAGAAGTTACCGGTAACCGAAATAATGATACGAACATGATTCCCAGTCCTGACGCGCTTCAGGAATTCAAGATGGTTACCTCGACCTACGCGCCGGAGTTCGGCCGTGCTTCCGGCGGTTCGGTCCTTATCCAGACCAAGTCAGGTACCAACAGCTATCACGGGAGCACGTATTTCTTCTATCGCCCCTCAGCCACCGCGGCAAATAACCCCTTCTCCGGCGCTGGAAGCACGCCCGCTCTGCAGGAGAAGATTTATGGGGTCACGATTGGCGGCCCCATCAAGAAGGACAAGGCGTTCCTTTTCCTCGCCTATGAAGGCAGCCGGTTACAAAACACGTACAACTATCTCTCGAATACTCCAACAGTGAACCAGGTCACGTTTGACTCTGCCGGTGACGCCAACTTCTCCGGCCTGCTCGATCCCTACGACGGCCTGCCCGGTGGACCGCCGCCGGGGACTGTCGTTCCAATCTTCGATCCATTGTTCTTCAACAATAACTACTACTCGGAGCAGTTCCCTGGGAATATCATTCCCGCCAACAGGATCAGCGCGGCAGGCAAGCAGATTCTACTCAACTTGTTTCCCCAACCGGAGAACAACAACTTCTTCACTAACTTTGCGGTGGCGCAGGCCTACACAGACGACAACAACGTAGCCAATCTGCGCGCCGACTACACGTTCTCTCAGAAGAATCGCGTCTACCTCACCTACGACGCTGAGCAGGGTGACACCGTGACTGGCGATCCCTACGCAGGTCATATTCCGATTCGCGGCGGTGGCAGCGCCGATAGCGGAGACCTCACTGGTTTCGAAAACAACGTCATCTCGTTTAAATATGACCACGTCTTCTCGCCCACACTGCTCAATGAGGCCGGCGCTAGCTACTTCCTGTCCCCACTTACACAGAACAGCCCGCTTGCCGGCTCCACGCTCGCCACACAATGGGGAATACAGAACACGGTGATCCCCGGCTTCCCTTCTACCAACAACCTCCCTCAAATCCAATTTCAGAGCGGCCCCACAGTCGGCGGATCAACCTATAAGCCTCTCATCTTCCGCGACAAGAATCTGAGCTTCGTTGAAGCGCTCACCTGGACCCGCGGCAGGCACAATGCCAAATTCGGCTACGAATACCGCCATCTCAACTCGCATCCGAATTTCTCGCTCTTTCCCACTCCGTATGAGTACATCGGCGGCGCAGGCGATGCGCTCACCAGCGATCCAACCTATTCCTTCTACGATGCCAGCGCTTACTACTACAACGGCGGCAACGAAATGGCCGATCTGTTGTTGGGATTGCCTTACGTCGTCGATCAGGGCCTGCAGCTGACTACCGCCAGCACCACGGCAAATGAGCACACCTTCTATCTGCAGGATTACTGGCAGATCACTCCGCGACTCAACATTACCTATGGGGTTCGCTACGAGTACCAGCAGCCCTATGTCGAAGATAACGACAACGAAGCAAACTTCAATATCAACACGCTGCTGATCGATCTCGCAGGCAAGGGTGGAAATCCGAGGTCCTTGGTTAATTCCAACAAGGCCGACTTGATGCCCCGCGTCGGATTCGCCTATCAACTTAATCAAACGCTTGTGCTGCGCGGCGGCTTCGGAACGTTCTATTCGCCGGAGAATGACGCCCGCGAAGACATCCTCACCAAGAACTATCCGTATTTCACACAGCAGCAATTCGTGAATTACTTTGACGACGGTTGCTACTGCTTCGACCTGCCCTACGATCTTGATGCGGGCGTTGCGCGCGCCACATCGGTTGCGGTTCCAAGTGGAACGTCTACCATCAACCTGGCAAATGTCCCAGGCGGCAACACACAGACTGTATTCTCTGAGCCGCAGAACTTCCCCACTGCATACTCCAGCAACTACAACGTGACTCTCGAACAGCAATTGGGCAGTGCCACTTCATTTGAGATTGGCTACGTCGCAGCCAATACCCGCCACCTTTCCTATGAGGTTGGAAACTACAACGTCCTCAATCACCTTTCATCGGCAATCGGCAGAGTGCAGACGCTTCTGCCTGTTGGCATCAGCAATTACAACTCGCTTCAGGCCAAGGTCAACCGCAGCTTCCATAATGGCTACAGCCTGCTTGCGTCCTACACCTGGGCGCATGGATTGGACAATGGGCCCGCGCCCTTTGACCTTGGCACCGGCGGTGACTATCCGCAGAATCCCTTCAACATCGCTTCTGAATATGGAAACTCCGACACCGATGTGCGCAATCACTTTGTGGGAACCCAGATCATCGAATTACCCGTCGGACATGGCAAGCGCTTTCTCTCAAACGCCAGCGGCTTTGAGCAGACGCTGCTCGGCGGTTGGCAGGTAAACAGCATCACAACGCTGCAAACCGGCAGGCCATTCAATGTGGTGAGCAACGGCAACAATCCGAATTACCCCGGATTGCGGCCCAATCTTGTAGGCAATCCGAACGTCGGGCACAAAACCATCCAGGAGTGGTTCAACACCTCGGCCTTCGTCGTCCCCAAAGGCCAGGCAGCTTCAGCCGCGTCCGGCACCGCGCTTGTCGTCGGCGATGCGCCGCGCAATCTGCTCTATGGCCCCGGCTACACCAATGAGGACATCTCGCTCTTCAAGGTCCTCACGCTTCCGCGGGAGATGAAATTCCAGATCCGCTTTGAAGCGTTCAATCTGCTAAACACGGCTCACTACGACAACCCAATCAGCAATATTGCTGTCGGCACGCGTTTCGGCGAGGTTACCG
The DNA here is from genome assembly GCA_050014515.1 of Occallatibacter sp. Taxonomy (GTDB): domain Bacteria; phylum Acidobacteriota; class Terriglobia; order Terriglobales; family Acidobacteriaceae; genus Telmatobacter. The sequence continues at coordinate 40,859 of JBEKDE010000021.1, read as the reverse complement.
AAGGATATTATCCACGCGTAATGCAATTTGCCGGACGACTCACGTTCTGAACGAAGAGCGATCTTGAACGGCCTCGCGTGAACCGCTCCTGTTCCTGTCTCGAAATCGCTGCTGCCGCATCGTCGGTTGCGGCAACAGCGATTGAGTAGCCCCCGCCCGTCGTGCTGAACTCTCAATGCTGCGCCGGAATGCTCTAAGGAGATGCCCAAATGAGGGTGCGCCTGTCCAACTTTCTGCTCTGCGCACTGGCGATGGGGAGCTCTGCGTTCTGCCAGACAATTCATTATCTGGATTGCAACGGCGGCAGCGATACGGCCGATTCACTTACGCCGCGGACCGCTTGGCGCACCGTCGCGAAAGCAGGCTCCATCACCTTTCAGCCAGGAGAAAGCCTTCTCCTCAAACGAGGCTCGCGCTGTGAGGGCATGCTGTGGCCCAAAGGCTCAGGCAACGAGAATGCATCGATTCATCTCGGCGCATACGGGCAGGGAGCGTTGCCCATCATCGTGGGCGGCCCGGAGTCCGCGGGCCTGCGTCTCAGTAATCAGCAGTATTGGGAAATCGAGAACCTTGAAGTAGTCGGCGGTTCCCCATATGGCATACACATCGGCGGCTCCGTGCCTCAGATGCGCCACTTCAGGATCAAGAACGTGGTCGTCCATGATGTGACCGGCACGCCGCTCACCAAGGATTCTGGACTCGTTGTCATCGCTCCCGACAACAATGCGAAAAGCCGCATTGACGACGTGATTCTCGATGGAGTGACCGCCTACGGAACATCGGAGTGGGCCGGCATCATCGTGAATGGAGCGAGCTTTGATTCCTCCGATGGCCAAAGCCACGGTAATCACATCGAAATTCGTAACTCAACAATTCACGATGTGGCCGGGGATGGGATCCTGCTTGCCCGTGTTGCGGACGGCGTGCTTGAACACAACGTCGCCTGGTACACCGGCATGCAGGAAAGAGAGACCATCGGAACCCCCAATGCCATTTGGGAGTGGAGGTGCAAGGACTGTCGGGTCGAGTACAACGAGGCATATTTCACTGATTCGCCCGGCGTGGATGGCGGCGCATTCGATATTGATTATGGTGACGAGAATAACCTCCTCGATCACAACTTCGGCCATGACTCTCAGGGCTATTGCATCTCCGTTTTTGGTGCCGAAGGCTCGAGCGGAGATTCGGTGCACAGCGAGATTCGGCAGAACACTTGCATCCACAACGGGCGCAGTCCACGCCTCTCCAAAAGACAGGGCGCCATCTTCTTATACACGTGGAACGGCGGCAAGCTCGACGGAGTTGAAATTGCCGACAACACCGTTGTATGGGATGCGCCAGTGCGTGTCCCTGCCTTTCAATCCACTGCCGAATTCGCCGGCGATCTGCCCAATCGGTTTCACGACAACACGGTGATCTCCGCGTCGCGGGTGTTCGTTTCATCCAAGGCCAATATTCGATTCTCGGGCAACCATTATTGCGCTCCATCCGCACTCGCCGCTTCCTCCGACACAGAATCCGATCCGACCGCCCTCAACCCCGAAGCTCTCTGCGGCTGCTTCAAGGAATTGCTTCGAAAAACGGCGGGATCCGATCTCCACGCAACCTCGGTGAGTCGCGCGATTCATCTCGCCGGCGCGCACTGGACGCTCGTCTCTCTGCTCGCGGCCCCAGGCGAGCCAGGAGCAGAGGCATCGCGCAGTCAGATGGTCCTCATCGAAAGCATGACCCGCCAGTTCGCAGGCCTTGGTCTCCATAGTGTGATTGTGCCCGCACATTCAATAGAGAAGGACAAACTCGAACAATGGCGGACGGATTGGAACGCTGGCTCCGCATTACAATTTGATATAGAGGATGTGTTTCGCTTGCGCAAATCCTATAATGCCAACGCAGCGCCGTTGCTGCTTGTTTCCCCATCCGGTCAGGTCGAAGCAAGCTGGCAATTTCCAACTCCGCCAGCGGATGTCTGGCTGCAGATTCAAAACCGCCTGGGCGCACCCGCTGGAGCGCAGCAACTTCCCTCATGCCAAAGACCACCGGAGATCCAATGAAGTTTTTACCTATACGACTCGCCCTGCTAATTCTGTTGGTCGCAGGCGCAGCGCAATCTCAGCCACAGCAACCGTCACTGCACGAAGGCGATCGAGTCGTCTTCTATGGTGACAGCATCACTGCCCAGCGTCTCTATACGCGTTTTGTTGAAGACATCTTCCTCACCCGCTATCCGCAGGTGCACATCACATTCTGGAATGCCGGGGTCCCTGGTGACACCGCGTATGGCGGCTATACCGGAGATATGCCAAAGCGCTTGAAACGTGATGTTTTTCCTCGTCAGCCAACCGTGGTTACCATCATGCTCGGAATGAACGACGGCTATTACATGGATTTCAATCCGAAGTATCTTGATGTCTTCACGGACGGATACCGGAAGCTGCTCGATGGCATTCAAGGCGAATCGCCTTCGCCGAGAATCACTCTCATCACTCCCACCCCATACGATGAAGTCACGCACGGAACTGAGTTTGCCGGCTATAACCAAACCGTTAGCCGATACTCTGACGCGGTCAAGGAACTCGCGGCATCGTCTCATCTTGGTTTCAGCGACTTCAATCATGCCGAGACCAACCTGCTCAACGCTGCAACAAAAAAGAACGCTTCGCTGGCGGCCTTACTTGTTCTCGACCGCATTCATCCCGCGGAAGCCTCGCATTGGGTCATGGCTGCTACGCTCGCGCGCACCTGGGGTGTGTCACCAATCGTGAGTAGCGTGCAGCTTGATGTACCCGCGGCAAAAACAGTCGCGGTTGAGAACGCCCAGGTCGCCGATCTCATTCAACACGACGGCAAAGTGCAGTGGACGCAGACTGACAACGCGCTGCCGCTGCCATTGTCCCTGAGCGATGGAATGATTCAGTTTGTTCTCAGCATCTCCGATGTGGAATCGATGGATCAGCAACTGCTCCGCGTGAATGGCTTGGATGCTGCACATTACACTTTGAAGATCGATGACAAGAAGATCGCTTCTTTCACGCGCCAGCAGCTATCATCCGGAGTCAACCTCGCACTTTATTCCACGCCGATGGAAAGCCAGGCGCGGGACGTAGATGCGATCGAGCTGAAGCGAACACGATTGGACGAAGCGCACTTCATCCTCGCCATTGAGGATCCGAAAGTTCCACACGACGCAGACGCGACCCGAGTCATGGAAGCGAAGGACGCGGCTCTTGCCACGGAGCAGCGCAACGCAGCCCAGCCCAAGCCGCATCATTTTGAACTTTCTCCTGAGTAGAGCTGAGGGCATCGGAGGTGCGCTCTTGAAGCTGACCTGCCATTTGTTCGATTTGCGGCGCCGCAAGCTTCTCGGAGCTCTTGCAGGCGCAACCATTGCTGCGGCAGCGCCGTGCTCCGCCTTTCAGCTTCTGGCGCAAGAGCCCACCGCAGCAGAGCCTGCGCCAGATCGCGACCAGGTTGCACGCATGTTGAAGCCGCTGTTCCACACAGGTGATCCGGCAATCTGGGAATTGCTCACCGATGCATACACTCAATGCGTGCTCGGCAAAATTCGCCCACCCGACCCGCCCCTTGCGCACAGCTGGATCGTCCCTGGCGGCGGCTACTACGCCCAATGGCTTTGGGACACGATGTTTGTCCTCGACCTGCTCTCCATCCTCCCTGGGCAACAGGAAACCATTCGCGGTGTGTTTCAGAATTACTGGGATTTCCAGCAGCGCTGGAACAAGGCGAAGCCCGCGTTCATGCATGGAATGATCGCGAACTTCATTGCACCCTACAACGGCCACCCGGAACGCTCAGGCAAGGATTGGGAGATATTCCCTGCCTACTCGCAAGCCCCACTGCTCGCATGGGGAATGGAGCGCGTTTACCTGCGCAATCATGATAAGGAACTGCTGCGCGCGGGTTTGCAACCACTGGAGGATTTCCACGAGTGGTACTGGCGCGAGCGCGATGTGACTGGGTGCGGCCTGATCGGCGTTGGCGCTTACAGCGGCGAAAGCCAGCACGCGCGCTATGAGACCTACGACAGCGAAGTCGACATGGACAACCTCAAACTCACGCCGCATCCGGGCCGTCCATCAGGCTCTGATAATGGCGCATGGTATGGCGACATCCTGATCCCGGCGAACACGGCGTATCTTCTCGCCTCAGAGCTATCGCTTGCCCGTATGGCAAAGATCCTCGGCGACCATGAAGTCGCGGCACGCAGCAGCAAGCGTTACGCAAAAGGCGCGCAGGCCATGCACACGCTCATGTATTCGCAGCGGCAGGGCTGTTTCATCGCTCTCCATCGCGATACGCTTCAGCAAATTGATGTTCCCACCGTGGGTGGCTTCGTGCCCCTTATGGCGCATGTGGCCACCGCCGCGCAGGCTGCTGCAATGGCCGCAACGCTGGAACAGCCGGCGTGGGCCACGCCCCTGCCCATCCCCACAGTCGTCAGCACAAATCCCCAATTCGTATCTTCAGAGTTCTGGCGCGGAGACGTATGGCCCGCACCAAACTATCAGGTTGCGACAGGTCTCGCAGCCTGCGGCCTTCATGCGCAGGCGGCCCGCATCGCCGATCTCACTGTCGCCAACGCGCTCAAGACCGGCATCTCGGAGCGCTACGATTCAAAAACCGGCGAGGCTCTCGGCGTGAAGGGTCTTGGCATGTCCGCAACAGTCATCACCATGATGCTCGACGGACTCACAAGCCGCTATCAACTAACTACCGCCGGCAACAAGGCTTGATCGCTCTTCCGTCTTCAGCGCATGGGATCATCGAGCGAATCAAGGATGTTATTTGTGAATCGCCGGCGAGCTTACTATTGTGGCGATCCACCCGCCGGCTCGCGGCTCAAACGCTCCATCAGTACAGCATTGCGTTTGGCCTGCGGCGCCAGCGAATCGAGGTAGCCTTTCTCACCCTCGGCGTGATAGCCCTCGCCTAACATTCCCACGCCCACCAGGCCCGCGACGTACGGCGCCACAAATGCGATATCGCCCGCTCCGCGCGTCATCACTCCGCTCTCTTCCACCGGGCCCAGTCCAAGAGCCACGCTGATCTGGCTCCATTGGTTCAGAAGCGCGCGGCCCGCAGCAGTGGAAGCCATGGCCGGATAGCCTTCGTCAAAGCTGATCTTTGCGTCTGTCTGAGGCAGATGCGCGGCCACGATCTTTCGCATCTTGTCCTCGATCCGCAGGGTCTGCTCGTTGTTGAGCGTGCGAATGTCGCCGGTTGCCAGAGCGGAACCTGCGACCACGTTGGCCTTGCCCGTCGCGGAGCCGCCGGTCGCGTCGGCGTTCGACTCCGCCGTTGCGCCGCCGAGGATCAGCCCCGGACTGAACGTAAGACCCTCTTCGGAAAGCTCACGGCGAAAGGCGTCGATGATGCGCGCCATCTCGTAGATCGCGCCGTACCCCAGCCGCGCACCAAAAATCTGCGACGAGTGCCCGCTCAATCCGCTCGTTACCAGATGCCACGTCGTCGAGCTGCGTCGTCCAATGCTGACGGTGTCCTGTCCGTTGATGCGAGCGCTCGGTTCGAATTCCAAAGCTACATCGCTGTGTTTTGCTGCGTCGATCATGTCGCGCCGGGCGGTTTCAAATGGCACGCCGGTTCGCTCTTCGTCGCCGCTGAGCACGATGCGGATCTCCGCATGATCGAGCGCTCCAGCGTCCTTCATAGCCCGCAGCGCCGCCAGCATGATCACCAGTCCGCCCTTCATGTCGGCGACCCCTGGTCCTATCGCTACCTTCCCATCTGTACCGGCAACGAGCGCGTAACTCTGAAAGGAGCTCGACGGTTCGAAGACCGTATCCATGTGTCCAATCAGCAGCAGGCGCTTTCCGCAGTGGCCTTCACCCTGGGGACACCCGTGATCGGCAACCAGGTCGCCGGCTCGTCCAGTCTCGGACTGCATTGGAACCCAGCGCACATGGAATCCCAGCGCCTCGAATCTTGGCGCCAGCACGTCCTTCACCGCCACCACTCCGGCCAGGTGCATAGTCCCGCTGTTGATATCGACAATCTGTTCCAGGAGCTGCTTGTCCTCCGCCAGGTGACTGTCGATTGTGCTTGCCATCCTCTGTTCCAAGGGACTCAAAGGCTGCGGGTCTTGCGGCGTTTGCCCACCGGCAATTGAAGCAGCACAAGCCAGCAGAGAAAGGGCCGGCCAAATGGAGACGGATCGACGGCAGCAGTTCATGAATGGTGCAGTTCGCATAGGAGAATTCTATAGCCAATCTTAAATAGGTGTGGACGGGCCTCCCACACTTCACAGTCGAGCCCCGAATAGACAACAATTTCGACGGAGGCCGCATCTGTGATCCGGCCAGCGCGGAAGAGAGGGTTCCGCGCCGACCAGCAGAGACTGAGCTATGTTGCGCTTGCCCGAGCTTGAAGAATGGTCGTCGCCTTGCGCGAGATCATTCCATATCCTTTCGCGGAGACTTCCTTCTTCAACGCAGAAAGATCCGCGCGGCCGGTATCTTTGTTGCCCAAAGCGATCTCATTCTGCGCCAGCACAAGTCGAGCCTCCAAAGCGTACAGGACAAATCCAGCCTTCATGCTCTCCGCAACCACCATTCGAAGCCTTCTGGCTGCTTCCACTTTGTCTTCGCGATTGGCCGAAGCGGCCCGCACTCTGGCATCGATGATTGCCCAGATAAACTCGCTTTCCCGGCTCATTCTTTGGCCGGCAATTCGAGTCGTCTGTTCCATGACCTTTTGTGCGTCGGCATATTTTCCCTCGGCGAGAAGAACGCGCGCCAGCGCAGCCTCCGAGTCCGTCCAGTAGCGATCTGGGGACTTTAGTTTCTCCATAAGATCAATCGCCTTGCGGGCAGCAACCGCCGCATCTTCGTCTTTCCCCATATCGAGCAGGACGCCGGATAAGCTCGTGTACGCGTCGATTACCTGAGTCTGCCCGCCCTGCGCAAAAACCGAAATAGCTTTGTCCTCATCCTGCCGGGCTTCCTCCAATCGGCCCTGTGCCTGAAGATCGCGGCCGAGACCCTGGAGATCATGAGCTGTCAGATCGGTGTTATTGCTGGCCTGGCTGATATCAAGAGACTGCCGATAACTCTGCTCGGCGCCCTTCAGATCGCCGAGCGCCAGTAATATTTCGCCGATGTTGGCCTTTTCAATAGCAATATCCTCCCGGCTCTGGAGTTCGGAACAAATTGCCAGAGACTCCTCAAGGTTCTTGAGCGCACCTTTCAGATCGCCGAGCTGCTGCAGTTCAACCGCAATGTTGTTCAGTTCACGCGCAACGCCGTCGCGGTCTCCAATCTCGCGAAAAGTCGAGAGGGATGCCTCATAGGTCTTTCTGGCTCCCGTAAAATCCCGCTGCAGATCGAGCAAATGAGCCGTGATGGCCTGGGCATGGGCAAACTCGCCCTTATCGCCAACCGCCGCAAAAATCTCCTTCGCCCCGTTCGCAGCGGCCGCGGCCTCATCCAGCCTGTCAAAATTACGCAGGACATCGGCGCGCAGTGTCAAAGCGTGAGCCAGCGCCAAAGACGCTCCAACCGCGCGCGCCTTTTCCGCAGCCTGGTCGGATAATCCCAATGCGCCCTTCAAATCTCCCACCGAGACAGCGGCATTGGCCTCGGCCAAATCGATGCTTGGATCATTCGAAACATAAGGAGGAAGCTTGCGCAGAGCTGCGATCGTTTCTTCCGCGTCCTTTCCCTTTCCTCCGCTAATTTGGGCGTGCGCCAGGGCCAGCCCGTAATCAATCCTGTCGGGGAAGAAATCAAAGAGCAGCCGATAAGTCTCAATTGCCTGTGGCCAATTCCGTGAGACTTCAAAATAGCGTGCCTGCACCAGTGACCGTTCTGCGCGAGGCAGGGGTGAAGAGAGCTCTGTGGCCTTTTTCGCCTCCGTTGCTGCAGTGGCGTCGTATCCCAATCTTGAGAGCGCTGTTGCAAGGGCAGAGTGGGGCAACGCGTTGGCAGGCTCAACAGCAATTGCCTTTTGCAGCAAGTCGCGTGCTCCCAATGCGTCAAAGGCCCTCAGCCTGGAGAGCCCCTCCGCATAGAGCCGTGCAGCTTCAGGATTCGACGGCAGTGATACCGCGACCTCGGCTGCCTGGTCCGGCGTAACGGGCTGAACGCTTAGCTTTGCGCGCAGCTGCTCGCCCGCGCGTGAAACCAATTCGAGCAAATGCGCTTCCGTTCCTGCTTCCGAGATTGTGGATACCGTTTCACCGCTCACCGTGTCCTGCAGGCGAATGTCCACGCGAAGTTCGCCATTGGACTTGCTTCCAAACCGAGCGTAGGAACCGATTACGACAAGGTCCGTCCGGAGGTTTCCGCGTATGCGTGTCAGACTCTCGTGACCCAGGCTCTCGCCTTCAGGCAAACCAAGTTCGACCCTGGTTCGAGCTACGTCCTCCGCGGGAATCGCGCGAAGCTGCTCTCCTGCGGCCAGATCGGCACTCAACCAATCGGACAATGCCGTCGAAAGCCAGGCCGATTTCGGATCACCCGTAAGGTTTCTGAACCCGAAAACCGCAACCGACCTGCGAAGGATGACCGGGACGGCATGGCTTGCACTTGAAGTCACAACAGGCTGCGCCCGGAAGTGGCGAGCCAGCAAAAGACCCCCAATCATCACTCCCGTCAAAACAGCAGCTGCATACCACCGGGATCTGCCGGCCGCCAGCCACTGCGGACCCAATGCATTCGGAAGCGCCGAATTGCCAGAGAGTGCTCCCACCCGTCGCAGACCGCCGTTTTCGGCTCCTGCCGCTTGTGGTTTCAGCGGACTCTTCTCCACGTTGCCGATAAAGCGATAGCCGAGCTTGGGAATGGTTGCAATGAAGCGCGGCCGCCGCGGGTCGTCGTTGAGTTCCTTGCGAATCTCTGCAACGCATTGAACCAATGCGTTGTCTGTCACGGAAATGTCGTTCCAGATGGCTGCCGCCAACTCATCCTTCGAGATGAGCACCCCGGGGCGCTCTACAAAATATCGGAGCAGCTGGTAGCTCTGGTAGCGCAAGTGCAATTCTTTGCCGGCGCAGGTCAGGCGCCCGCGTGTCAGGTCCAGTTCATAGTCTGCAAAGCAATAGCCGCTGAAAGGGGACGCTACGGTGGCCACAGACTCCTCCATCCCTGGTTGGCTCGGTTGATGGTTCTCCCGGTTTTACCGGTTTAAGGAGCACGAGAGCATCTTACAAAAAAGAGACCATGGGGTGAAATCACCGTGATTTACGGCGCTGAGGGTCTTCTGCCAGCCCTCTGTCAAGCTTCTGTATCTACCACAAACAAAATAACTTGCTGGTGTTCATAGAAATTTCAGGGTTTTTTCAGAACTCATCACGACTCGGAGATTGATCGGGAGCTACGTTTTCGGTCAACCCGAAGACGGGTGCCGTGTACTCCATTTTGATGCAAATGTGTTCGGAAAAGTAAATCTTTGGAGGTTCCAATATGAGGCAGATTGTTGAGTGTTTTCGACTGCGGACTCCACGGAGCCAAGCGACGCTCCTGGCCGTTCTGATTCTGATCCTTTTCGCGAGCCGATCCACGCAGGCCCAGGAATTTCGTGCCACCCTCTCCGGGCGTGTCACGGACCCAACAGGCGCCGTGGTGGTCAAGGCCACAGTAACGGCCGTAGAGGTAAGTTCCAAAACCACTTACACTGCCCAAACAACCCACGACGGGAACTACTACATCCCTTACGTTCTTCCCGGCACCTATACGGTAACCGTTACGGCCAAGGGATTCAAGACTGCCGTCCAGGACAATGTGCGCATGTTTGCGGCGCAGGGATTTGGACAGAATTTCAAACTCGAGGTCGGGGGAAACAGTGAGCAAGTGGTGGTCACCTCCGCTCCTCCAGAGCTTGAGACGACAACTGGCTCCGGCGGCAACTTGATCCAGGAACGAGAACTGGAATCGGTTCCGCTCAACGGGCGCCAGGTCTATAACCTGATCGGGACCACGCCTGGAAGCCAGTCCTATAATGGCACCACCGGTCCCGGCGGTACAGGGACCCGCGGCTGGGATAACAATAATGGATACAGCATTGGCGGCGGCGCTCCCCAGGGCGACGCAAGCCTCGGATCATCCAATCAGTTCACCCTGAACGGCGTCAATATCACGCAACAAACCACCTTCCAGAATCAGTCCGCCGGAGCCTGGAATGTCTCGCCCAACCTCGACACCGTCAGTGAAGTCAACGTGATGACCACGAACTACGATGCCCAGTTCGGCAGAACTGCTGGCGGGACCATCAACGTCGTCAGCAAGAGCGGCGCCAACCAGTTCCACGGCGACGCCTTCGAGAACTACGGGGGCGCGCTCTTTGACGCCAACACCTTTCAGAACAACCTTTACGGCACACCCCGTCAAGGGTATGTGGAGAACCAGTACGACGGAACCATTGGCGGGCCCATCAAGAAGGACAAGCTCTTCTTCTTCTTCGGATTTGAAGGATACAACGAATCGATCGCGGCGGGAGTCTCGACGAGCGTGCCTCCAGCCTATTTGCGGCCGGGATTCAATGGGAACCCGCCCGGAGTTACGGGCATAGATTTTGGCCTTGTCTCAGCGATGGATCCCACCCATTTTGGTCCTTCGTCGGGCGAACCCGCCGGAATTCCGATCTATGAGCCGGGCACGGCGACTTGCCCCGAGGGTGGGCCAGCGGCGAGCTGCAGCAACAGCAACGATCTTTATCAAACGCCGTACCCGAACGACACGCTTCCCGCGGGCCAGGTGACCAGCACCGCAGCGACGATTCTGTCGAAGTATATTCCTTTGCCGAATATAACGAGCGCCGCGAATTTTGCGAGGGGTCCCAACTACTATCTGCCTCAGCCGTTGCTCACTCACTATTACCAACCCAGCATCCGCGTGGACTATAACCTTACGGACAAGACCAAGCTGTACAGCTATTACGAGTGGCAGACCGGGTCGCAATACCAGAGCAACAATGGCCTGACGGGGCTCGCCGCCAACGGAAATATCAACCAGATCCGTGAGAACTGGGCCGCTGGGCAGGACGTCACCCATACCTTTTCTCCTACATTGCTGCTTGACGCAAAGGTCTCCTTTTCCCGGTTCGTGGAAATAGCGCCGGATGGAAATTTGGGCCTCGCCCAGGCTCCCTCGACCATCGGCCTCTCGATGCCGCTTCCGGGCAACACCAATCGTCAAGACGTTCCCGAAATCGGCGTCAGCGATAGCTATACCGGCGGCATACTTGGCGATAACTCGAGTGGCAACGGTACGATTTTCGGCAATGGCGTGGGATCAGACGCCACCACCAATCTTGAACTGAACGTCGATTTAACCAAGATCAAGGGATCGCACAGCATGCATATCGGCGGGACGATCGCCGACTTTCGGTATGGCGATTGGTCCCTTTTCAGTCACCCGAACGGGGACTTCAGCTTCAACGCTGGGTTCACGCAATACAATCCCACAAACGGCAGTTGCTGGGGCACCGTTCCGGGGTCGACCGGGAACCAATGCAATGGGTCTCCTTCTAACCCTGGCAACAATCCCAATGAGGGGAACGGTTCTTCCCTGGCAGACTTTTACCTGGGCTATCCTAGCGGCGGAGGCGTCGACTGGTTCGGCACCAACGCGGAGGATGAGCCGGTCTATGCCATCTATTTCCAGGACGATTGGCGCGTAACTCCGAAACTGACATTGAACCTGGGCATCCGCTATGACGTGCAACGCGGCCTGCGCGACCGGCACAACGCTCTCGACGCCGGGTTGTGCCTGACCTGTGTGAATCCTGTTAGCAGCGATACGAACTATATGGCCAATATCGCCAACGCCAGCAATATTGCCGCATGGCAGGCGGCGGGCATTACTCCACCGACTCAGGTGCTCGGCGGCCAACTCTTCCCCGGCGTCGGCGGCCAGTCCCGCGATGCCTACTACACCGATTGGAGCAACGTGGGTCCGCGCATCGGGTTTGCCTATGCCATCAATTCCAAGACCGTGGCCCGCGGAGGTTGGGGCCTCGTCTACCAAGGCGGCCTGGAAGGCGGGAGCAACGGCGGCTTCGCAGAAACTACCCCCTATGTCTCCTCTCCGAATGGCGGCGTCACGCCCAGCACTTCGTTCCAGTCGGGTTCTCCCTACGCTGGTGTGACCCTCCAGGTGCCTCAGGGGAGTTCACAGGGGCTCTTGACGAATATCGGCAACAGCGGCCTGGCATTCGATTTTCCCCAACGCAAGCTGCCCCTCGGGGAGGTTTTCTCCTTTGGCTTCCAGCGCGAGTTGCCGGGAAGGTTCGTCGTCGATGCCCGCTACGCGGCAAATTACTCCTACAGGAACCGCACGTTTGTCTGGTTAACCGCAGCCAATACATCCCTGGCGGAGTGGAAGGCGGCCATCGCCAACCCGAATGTATTTATCGCGCAGGTGCCCAATCCCTACTACAACGTAGCCGCCGCGGAACAGGGAGGCAGCGGTTGCGGAGCTTATCCAACCATATGGGCTCTCGATCTGCTGCAGCCTCTTAGCCAGTTCTGTTATGGAGGGGGCCCAGACCTGGTGGGACAATACAACAAGCCGATCGGCAGAAACTGGTATAACGGTCTCGAAGTTAAAGTCAACCGTCACATTTATGGAAGCAGCCGAGGACTCTTCATTCAATCCGCCTATACCTGGTCAAAGACGATCAACGGTGATGGTTACCCATTTGGATGGCCCTTCCAGGGCTCAGCCGCTGCCGTTCCCGGCGGCATCAGCACGAACCAGCAGCATATTATCTCCGCTCAAGATCGCGATCAGATCCTGTCGGTCACCCCGGTCTGGGACCTGCCTTTCGGCAAAGGTTCGCAGTTCTTGTCGAATCCCCCGGCGATCGCTGGAATATTCATCAACGGCTGGACGCTCAGTTCGGTGATCCAAATACAAAGCGGACAGCCGGTAGGGCTCAATAACGGCTGGACCGACAGTTGCCCGCTGAGCCAGTTGAGGCCCACGGGCGGAGCCGGCGTAGGACAATGGCTCAGAAACGATCAGACCACGATCAACAATTGCTGGAGTAGAATTCCGAACGTCGAGGGATACACATGGGGACTGCAAACTCTGCCCACGCAAGACTCAGCAGTGCGCCAGCCCTCCGTCCCGGACATAGACCTTTCATTGATTAAAACCACGCCGATTCGGGAAGGCATAAATCTCACTCTTCGCGTGGATGCGTTCAATTCATTCAACTCCCCACAGTTTGGCGGACCGGACAACACTCCCGGAGACGGCCCCCCGGTATACACTCCGGGGAGCGGCTGGAGCGGTTTCGGCACCATCGGCCCACAACAGTATAACTTTCCAAGAATCCTGAAAGTCTCCGGGAAAATTACCTTCTGATTCGAGTGACCGTCGCCAGCTTTTGCGCCTTGCGCGCAAAGGTCGGCGACGGTCAGCCTGCATTCGTTTGATTGCCGCTGACCTGCTGACGGCGAAGCCGACTGCCTCGCATCGGTCGCCTCATTGGATTAGTCTTTCTCCTGGAAGTCTCTTCCGCTGAATCCTTGTTCGACATGCCTTATCAATGCACTTGGGGGTAGCAATGCGAAAAGTCTCTGCTGTATTTTTTGCTGTTTCACTGTTTCTGGTAGCCCACACCGCGGTCGCGCAGTTACAAACTTCAGAAAAGCCAGACCTCTCAAAAGATCCGACCCTCTACGTGGTCGGATACGCGCACCTCGATACGGAATGGCGATGGGAGTATCCCCAGGTTATCGACGAATATCTTCGCAAGACCATGGAAGACAACTTCACTCTCTTCGACAAGTATCCCCACTACATCTTCAATTTCAGCGGAGCCAATCGCTACCGTTTTATGAAGGAGTATTTCCCAGAGGACTTCGCGAAGCTGAAGAAGTATGTCGACGAAGGAAGATGGTTCCCGGCTGGCTCGTCCATGGAAGAGGGAGATGTCAATGCCCCCAGCGCGGAAGCGATCATCCGGCAAATCCTCTACGGGAATAACTGGTTTCGCAAGGAATTGGGCAAGTCGAGCGCGGAGTTCATGCTTCCGGACTGTTTCGGGTTCCCCGCGTCGCTTCCAACCATCCTGGCTCACTCCGGCGTAAAGGGCTTCTCAACACAGAAGCTGGTTTGGGGTTCATCGGCGGACGGTGGCGGTCCGGAATCGTTGGAGCGGACGCCGGAAGGAACGCCTTTCAATGTGGGAGTGTGGGTCGGCCCTGATGGTGAGAGCGTCCTCGCTGGTCTCAACCCCGGCAGTTATGGCGGCCAGATAGAAACAGATCTTTCCAAGCCTCTGCCGCCGGAGCCTTCCAATTCCGCCGTCGATGATCTGCGAGCACGTATTGATAAGCTGCAGCAGAAAAGACAGCAGGCCAGGCAGAATAACCAGCCGATGGATGAAAAGGATTTGCGGGAGTTATTTACTCTCAGCAGCGAACAGGCCGCGCTTGCAGTCGCCCAGCGGGACAGCGATTTTCAACGGTACCAGGGCGACTGGGCTGCACGCGTGCTGCAGAACGGCAAGGTCAGCGGCGTATTCACCGATTATCACTACTTCGGAACTGGCGACATTGGCGGCGCTCCAAGTGAGGACTCGGTAAAGCGCCTGGAAGCCATCGTGACGCAAGGCACCGCGAGCATTCCACCCGAAGGCCAGTTTTTCCGTGGGGGTCGGCAGCATCCCGATTGGCCGGTGGTCAAGGTTGGCGACGGCCCGGTTCATGTAATCTCTGCAACCGCCGACCAGATGTTTCTGAATTTCACACCCGCGGAAGAAGCAGGTCTTCCGCGTTACACCGGCGAAATGGAGCTGACGAATCATTCCGCCGGATCACTGACCTCGCAAGCCTATCAAAAACGCTGGATCAGAAAGGAAGAGCTGTTGGCCGATGCGGCGGAGAAGTCGTCGATTGCCGCTGCGTGGCTGGGCGCGCGCCCCTATCCGCTGCAACGCCTCAACGATGCATGGACTCTCACGATGGGGGAGCATTTCCACGACCTTGCCGCCGGAACCGCGACTCCCCGCGCCTACGAGTTCGCCTGGAACGACGATGTGATCGCGATGAACCAGTTTGCCGACGTGCTGAACAGCGCCGTCGAGGGCGTCTCCGCCGCACTGAACACCGAGACCAAAGGAGTGCCCCTCGTTGTCTTCAATCCGCTGAATATCGCGCGAGAAGATATCGTCGAAGCCGGCGTCCACTTCTCCGGAGAGATCCCAAAGTCCGTTCATGTCGTCGCTCCCGATGGAAAGCCGGTCCCAGCACAGGTCTCGGATGGCAAAGTGATCTTCTCTGCCAGCGTGCCGTCCGTCGGCTACGCCGTTTACGATGTCCAGTCCGGCGCTGCTCCCGGCGCTTCGCAGTCGAGCCTCCGCGTATCAAAGAACGAGCTGGAAAATGACTACTATCGCGTCAAGCTGAATGAAGACGGGGATGTTTCCAGCATCTTCGACAAGACCACTGGCAAAGAGTTGCTCGCAGCCCCGGCGCGCCTCGCCATCTCTTACGACAACCCCGTGCACTGGCCGGCCTGGAATATGGATTGGGATCAGGAGCAGGCGGCCCCAAAAGCATATGTGGCGGGTCCTGCGCAGATCCGGGTCGTCGAAGATGGCCCCGTGCGCGTGGCAGTAGAAGTGTCGCGGGAAACCGCGGGGTCGCGCTTCGTTCAGACCATCCGTCTTTCAGCGGGCGACGCGGGCAAGCGTGTCGAGTTCGCAAACGTGATCGACTGGAACACCAGGCAATCAAACCTCAAGGCAGTCTTCCCTCTCACTGCTTCGAACACACTTGCCACCTATAACTGGGACATCGGCACCATCGACAGGCCCACTGCGGAGCCAAAGAAATTCGAAGTGCCGTCGCATCAGTGGATCGACTTGACTGACATGAGCGGCGCATTCGGCGCCACTATTCTCACCGACTGCAAGAATGGTTCGGACAAACCCAATGATCACACCATCCGCCTGACATTGATTCGTACCCCAGGCACCGCCGGAGGATACGCGGACCAGGGCACGCAAGACATCGGCCATCACGAGTTTGTTTACGGCATCGCCGGACACGCAGCCGGATGGCGCGAAGCACAAACGGACTGGCAGGCGGAGCGCTTGAATGCATCGCTCATTGCCTTCGAGTCCGCAAAGCACGCGGGTCCGCTGGGTGCAAGCTTCTCTCTGCTCAAAGTGGACAATCCGCGAATTCGGGTTCTGGCATTGAAGAAGGCGGAACAGTCTGATGAGGTCATCCTGCGCATGGTTGAGCTCGATGGCAAACCGCAGCCGCATGTCCACGTCTCGTTTTCGGCGCCCATCGTCAGCGCGCGCGAAGTCAACGGCCAGGAACAGCCGGTGGGGTCGGCTACCTTGAGTGCGGGCGCGCTCGTCACTTCGTTCACCGCATATCAGCCGCGTACATTCGCGCTGCGTCTTTCCGAACCCGCAGCTTCAGTGAAGAGTGTGCAGTCTCAGCCGCTCGCGTTGGCCTATGACACAGCTACCGCAAGCAACCACGGCGCAGCTGCCACGACCGGATTCGACGGAAAGGGAAATGCATTGCCCGCTGAAGCGCTCCCATCAGAAGTCGTCTTCAACAATGTCCAATTTCATCTTGGTCCTACCAAGACCGGTGCACCTAACGCGATCGTGGCAAGAGGACAGACGATCGACCTACCCGCAGGTCGCTACAATCGCGTCTACCTGTTGGCAGCATCAACCGATGGAGACCAGCTGGCCACCTTCGCGGCAGGAAGCAGGAAAACCGCAATCAACATTCAGGATTGGAGTGGCTTCGTTGGTCAGTGGGACGACCGCCAATGGAGTTCAAAGGATGTCGCGCATGACAACTACGGCGAAATGACGGGTCTGAAACCCGGCTTCATTAAGCGCGCGGATCTGGCCTGGTATTCCAACCATTACCATGATGCGGCGGGTCAAAATGTCGCCTATGCCTATTCCTATCTGTTTGGATATGCAATCGACCTGCCACAGGGAGCGAAGACCCTCACCCTGCCAGACAACGATAAGATTCGAATCCTGGCGATCTCTGTGGCTGATGAAAATCCTGAAGTAAAACCGGCCCAACCGCTCTACGATGTGCTTCCCTCGCCGCGTCTCGGACCAGGCGATTTTGCGCTCTCTCCATCGTCGACCAGCGTATCGATTCCGCAGGGACGGTCCGCGAAAAACAACATCATGGTGATGCCGCTTGGGGACTTCAATGGCCATGTCAACCTCACCGCGTCAGGCCTTCCCCAGGGAGTAACAGCCACATTCAGTCCCAACTCCAGCACCGGCACAAGCACACTGACCCTGACGGCAAGCGCTTCAACGGCTCCGGCGTCCGCGACCATCACCATTCAAGGTCTGTCGGGCAAGTTATCGCATACTGCCACCCTCGACGTGACAGTAACTCCCGTTCTAACTGGAACGGTCCCCGTCGATCTATCGGCGGCGTATAACATCACCGGGATCTATAGCGACGGATCGACCTTCCCGCCGACAGACAGTCTCGACAACGATGGCTACGCTTTCTCCAGGCAACTGCTCGGGCCGGACCAGGTTGGAGACGGAGTTGTCTTCAAACTCGGACCGTCCGATAAACACGACGCGGTCACCGGTTCGACAGTCGCGCTTCCGGCGGGCAAATTCGCCAGCCTGAAGATTCTCGCAACCGCCGTCAACGGCGATCAGGAGATGCAGGACTTCATCGTCAACTACGCTGACGGGACATCCTCTTCGTTCACACAGAGCCTTAGCGACTGGTCGCAGCAGGGTCGATTCACGGGAGAATCAGTAGCTGTGACCATGCCCTATCGTCTTGTTGCGGACGGCTCAACTGACGCCAATTCATTCTATATTTCTGCCTATTCCTTTATGCTCGATGTGAATAAGGTGGTGCGTAGCGTCAGCTTGCCCGGCAACCGAGACGTTCTTGTGTTCGCCATGACGCTCGTACCAGTGAGCCTGTAGATGAAAAGTGCAGGCCGGCAGATTCCTGTTCCTGGAGCATTTTCGGAATACATGTAGACTTTTTCAGCACCGTGAAAGGTGGCTTTTTCTTGAGGAAAAAGCCACTTGAGTGTGTGCTTTCGGTCTACACCAATCCCGAAATTGCTATAGCGCGCCGCCCTCTTCGTCAATCTATTCTCAGGCTTCCGCCGACTTCCGATTCCTCAACAGGTTCTTCAACCGCTTGCTATAACTCCTACTCACGCGCAATGAGGTCCCATTGGTGAGGGTGAGGTAACCGTCGCGGTTTGCCAGCGCTGTGATCCGGACAATTCTATCCAGGCGAATAATTGCGGAACGATGGATGCGAAGAAAATCATTGCGATCCAGCAATGTCTCCAGCGTATTCAAAGATTCTCGGATGAGATATGTCTTGTCCTTGACATGTAACTCCGCATAATCGCCGGCGGCTTCAATCCAGTCGATCGTGGAAGCTTCAACAAAGGTCAGCTCCTTGCCTTTGCGGACAGCGAAGCGTTTGAGCGGGTCCAGGTTTCTGGCTTCACGCCCTGCTTCCTGAGGTATCGGAGCAAGGTCATAGAGCGCGCTCTGTTGTTTGAGCTTGATCAGTCGTCTCGCGCGTTCGACCGCGGCAAAGAAACGTACCTCATCGATGGGCTTCAGCAGATAATCGAGCGCTTGCACTTCAAAAGCTGCCAGGGCATGCTCATCGAATGCCGTTAGAAAAATGATCACGGGAACAGTCTCGGCGGGAAGCGCACGCAGGACCTCGATGCCGCTGACGAGGGGCATTTGTATATCCAGGAAGACCAGGTCCGGCGCGAGTTCGGGAATACGCTGAATTGCCTGCTTGCCGTCCGAGCACATCCCGACAATTTCAATATCGGGATATTCACGCAGGCGCAGTGCAATGCCTTTCCGCGCCAGCGGCTCATCATCGACAATCAGGACCCTGATGACCATTCATCTACTCTCGAACAAGTCCCGCAGCGCTTTGCTGGGAGACGGCAAACGGAGTGAGGGCGAGCGGGAGTGAAATGACCACCTCAAAGAAGCCCTCGGGAGTGTTTCTGGTATTGAGTTTTCCTGCGGCGCCGAAGGACTGCTCCAACCTTTTGCGCACGTTCACCAGGCCCAGTCCGCCCCACTGTTTGGTTCCGTTGTAAGCTGTCGCGCTGACTGTTTCCGGCAATTCATTCGTGATGCGCACTGAAAGTGTCGCGTTACTCACAGTGGCGCAAATGACGATATTGCCGCCGTCTGCGCGCTTCGCAATGCCATGTCGAATAGCGTTCTCCACCAGTGGTTGAAGCAGCAGGCGCGGAACCTGCGTCTGCATTGCCTCGCGATCGAGGTCGAGCCTCACCTTGAGGCGCGAGCCAAATCGAACCTCTTCAATCGCAAGATACTGCTCCGTGACCGCAATCTCTTCAGCCAGCGAAACAATATCTCTATCTGGGGAGTCGAGGGTACTGCGCAGGAGATTGGCCAGGTGACTGATCATCTGCGTAGCTACCCGCGGTTGATTGTCGAGGACCAGGGTAGAGATTGCGTTCAGCGTATTGAATAGAAAGTGAGGCTGCAGTTGATAGCGCAAGGCGCGAAGCTGCATCTCGCGAGCCATCGACTGCGCTTCCGCCGCCAGCAGTTCCGAGGCCACCAACTGCCGGCTCTTTTGCTCCAGCGCGAAATAGTGCTTGATTGCAAAATACAAGGCGCTCCATGCAATCAGAATGAAGCTTCCGCCTGGAGCGGCTGCGAAGATCGTTCCCCAATTGAGCGGTCTGTGCGCACCGCCAAGATGAATCTCGGACCAGAACGACGCGGCGGCGCCGAGAATCCCCAGGGGATAGGAGGCAGCAACGCAAACAAATACTACGCGAAGCATGGAGAACTGTTTGATCCACAGCCAATGGCATAGCGCGTACATGACGAAACTGCCCAGAAACGCAGTTAAGAACAGCGCGCCGCGGAATGCGCAGTAAGCTAGGAACTCCGGCTGATTCCGGTATGGAATCGACGAGACCACGTTGACGGTCATATAGACCATCCACCCAGCCAACTGAACAGACCAGAAGGATGGCGCCCGCGAATCGCCGGAGAGTTGCCGCATTGCTCCATTCTAAAGATGCCCAGGCCATGCGCGGGGGACGGGCCGGCGCACAAAATGCACGGCTCGCAGAAATGTGCTTTGAATCCAGTGATGAACCGTGGATGAAGTGCACGTTTTGTTATAGGCTTCTCTCAAAAGCGGGCCTCAGAGGGCTCTTGCACAGACGTTCAGCGCCGAGAGTTGAAGATCCCCAGCGAGCAAGCCAACACAGCGGACAGTTCCTCATTCACTGGTTTGAAAGGTTAGAGCGATGTCGTTTTGCGTCACGGTATTCAGCCATTCACTGAACCCGGATTCGGACCACCGTTATAAGTGCGTGATTGCTCCGATGCATTAAGGCTTATGACGCGAGAACTATTCCGACGCGCTCGAACACCATCCCACCAACGATTCGTACCTTGAACCTCGTCGGCCATCAAACCTTCGGATGGCCATAAAAACTTTGATGCTGTCCATGGGAGAATAATGCACTTTCGAAACCTTGTTGTCGGATTACTCATTTCGTCAGGCTGCGTGGGCAGCGCGTGCTTGCCAGTCATTGCCTATGCCCAGGGCGCCCAGGGCGATTCACCCGCGGCGCGGATCACACAGCCAATTGATGAGTCGGAACTGGTTTCACTGAAAGGCAACATTCATCCGCTCGCACAGGCGCGCTTCGATCAAGGAGCCGCACCAGAGTCTGAGCCTACGGGCCGCGTCATTCTTGTTCTGCGGCGTAGCGCGGCCCAGCAGTCGTCCCTCAACGATTACCTGGCTTCGCTCCAGGACCGTTCCTCACCGAATTACCATCGCTGGTTGACCCCAGCGCAGTTCGGTGCAGCTTACGGAGTAGGGAACTCCGATCTGCAGACGATTGAATCGTGGCTACAGGGACATGGCCTCAAAATCGAAGCGACGCCGCAGGCGCGAAATGCGATTGAGTTCTCCGGAACCATCGGCCAGCTTGAGAGCGCATTCCACACGCCGATTCACGCATTCGATGTGAACGGCGAGCATCACTTCGCAAATGTGAGTGACCCGAAGATACCGGCGGCGCTTGCGCCCGTCATACAAGGCATAGCCCATCTCAACGACTTTCAACCAAAGCCGCAAAACAAGCCGAGCGCCACCGGCACGTACGACTTTGCCACCAAAACGATCAAGCCGGATTTCACGTTGTTCGACGGAACCACGCCTCTCCTGTTTGCCGATCCGGCCGACGCTGCAACCATCTACGACACACCCAATGCTGCGCTCAACCCCGCTTATTCGGGCACTACATACGATGGCACCGGGGTAAACATCGGCATTGCCGGCGACTCCAATATTACGCTTTCCTACATCACGAATTATCGCGTCGCCTTCCTGGGAGAGGCAGCGGCCACGGCCAATATCCCAACGGTAATCATCGATGGCAATGACCCCGGAGTGAATGGCGACGAAATCGAAGGGGTGCTCGATAACGAGATCGCCGGCGGTCTTGCGCCGGGGGCCAAGGTTTATTTCTACATCTCTTCAAACACTGATCTGCAGGCTGGACTTTTCGACGCCATCTTTCGCGCCATCGATGACAATACCGTTAGCATCCTGAACATCAGCTTCGGCGAGTGCGAAGCGGACATGGGCACTGCCGGCAATGCGATGCTTCTGGAAGCAAATGAGCAAGCAGCCGCGCAGGGAATCAGCGTGGTTGTGTCGGCGGGCGACAGCGGCTCTGCAACATGCGACTCCAGCGGCTCACCCGCAGCGCAGAACGGCCTGGCCGTGAACGCCCTAGCTTCCACGCCCTACAACATTGCGGCCGGCGGCACCGACTTTGACGTGCTCGCGAACTCGTTTTCCACTTACGTCTCCGATACGACCAGCGGATCGTCCCCTTACTATCGCACCGCGCTTTCATACATTCCTGAAAATCCCTGGAATGACTCCACAAAGGTGAATACCGCGCTTGCCGATAACGTGCCGTTGCTGATCCAGGGCAGTACGAATGTCATAGCGGCGGGCGGTGGCGCAAGCTCTGTCTACGCCAAGCCATCCTTTCAAACCACGCTCACGCCGAATGATTCTGCGCGCGACCTTCCAGATGTTTCGTTTCTCGCAGCCAACGGCCTTTATGCGGCGACCTGGTTAGTCTGCGCGCAGACCGCGCCGTATCCCCCCGACTGCCAGACGTCCGCCGGTCAATTTGTGGATGGAGCCAGATTCAGCGGCTATGGCGGCACGTCGACATCGGCCCCGGCGTTCTCCGGCATTCTCGCTCTGGTGGAGCAAAAGGTTGGATCGAGGCTCGGACAGGCAGACTACGTTCTCTATCAACTGGCCAACTCAAATTACTCCACTGTGTTTCATGACATCACTGTTGGAAACAACTCTGTCTATTGCGTGGGCGGAAGTTCCGGCTGCGGTGCAAACAGCTTCATGACTGGCTATAACGCGGGGACGGGTTACGATCAGGCCTCAGGTCTCGGCAGCGTCGATGTCGCCAATCTGGTTGCCAACTGGAACTCCGTCTCCCTGACGGCTACAACAACTTCGTTCTCTATCAACGGATCCACGGCTCCGATCAGTGTGACGCACGGAAGCAAGCTTGCCTTCAACGTGGGCGTGGCGCCGAATACCGCGACTGGAGTTGTAGGAATAGTCGACACCGCGAATGAGGTCTCCGGTGGAGTGCAGAATAACGGCCAGTTACCGATCAGTTTGTCTGGCGGAACAGGTTCCGCAACATACAACGGACTTCCCGGCGGGACTTACAAGGTCTACGCACGTTATGGAGGCGATGTGACGGACGCGGCCTCCACTTCCACGCCAGCAATCAACGTCACCATCGCGCCGGAAGCAAGCAGCACTGCGCTCACCGTCTCCGCCTACAATCCCAACACCGGGAGTCCTATCCCTGGTGGTTTGTCCGCTCTGCCATACGGCTCTGAGATCTTCCTCGACGCGCAGGTGTACGGAACGGCCGAAGGCGTAAATGGGACGCAAGGGCTCGCTACCGGCAGCATCGTCTTTTCCGATGGCGGAACAACCCTCGGGCAGGCCCCCATCAGCGCTTCCAGCACGGCCTCCTATCCGCCGATCGATAGCTCGTCGTTTCCCGCGTATTCCATTGGCGCACACAGCATAGTTGCCAAGTATGCGGGAGACGCGAGTTACAACGCGAATGCGAGCGCGCCTGTTCCGATCACAGTGGTCCAAGCCGGTACGAGTGTTTCCGGCACAGCATCGAGCACTTCAATTCCCTCCGCTGCGTCCGTCACCCTCACAGTGACAGTCAACTCGGCGAGCCTCGGAGTCGCGCCCAGCGGAGCCATCACGCTCACTGCCAACGGAAGCACCATCGGCACTCCCGCAAACCTTGCTGCTGGAGCAGGGCTTCCAGCTTATAGCCAGGTCAAGATCACCCTTCAAGGGAACCAGTTGGCCGCGGGAAACAACACCATCACCATGACGTATGGCGGCGACGGAAATTACACGGGATCCTCGGGAACCGTTCAGATCAACGTCAGCCCGTCCAGATTCACGCTCGCGAACAGCGGCTCACTCTCTCTTGTTGCCGGCGCGACAACAGCGAACACCGCAACCATTACGGCCTCGCCCACAAACAGCTATGTGGGGACCATCAATCTAACCTGCGCGGTCACAACGGAGCCCACGTCTGCAATCAGTCCCGCGACTTGCACCGTGCCCACAAGCCTTAGCATCACTGGTTCCGCTTCGGCAAGCGGCACACTCACCGTCGGCACAACGGCGACGACGACTCCGGGGGCCTACGCGATTACAGTAACCGGAACCGATGCAACCACGGGCAGCATTACGGCAAGCACAATCGTGAATCTCACGGTGACTGCGCCCGCCAATCCAAGCTTCGCGCTAACAAACAGCGGCAACCTCAGCATCAATCCCGGAGCGGTGTCGGGAAATACTTCAACCATCACCGTCACGCCCTCTGGCGGATTTGCGGCGGCCGTGAGTCTCACCTGTGCGGTCACCACAAGCCTCACCAGCCCGAACGATGTGCCGACCTGCACCATTCCGTCGAGCGTAAGCGTTACAGGAGCGTCCGCAGTGACTGCGACCCTTACCGTGAATTCAACCGCAGCCACTTCAGCCGCGCTTCGCTATCCACTCCGTGGAATCTACGGTCCAGCCGGCGGCGTCTCGTTGGCCATCGTGGTCTTCTTCTGCATCCCGCTTCGGCGTCGGCGCTGGAGTCACCTCGTGGCGCTGCTCGCTGTCACTGCGTTTGCATCTGTCCTGGGTTGCGGAGGAGGCGGGACTTCTAATCCCAATCCCGGCAATGCCGGAACCACTGCTGGAAGCTATGTGGTCACCGTCACCGGGACATCTGCGGGCCAGACCACGCAAACGACTACGGTGAACCTAACCGTCAACTGAAGAGCATCGAGTGAGATCGATTGAAGCGTGTTTTGAATTCATGACGTGCAGTTGTGCGCAGTTACTGATGAATCAAATTTGAAAAATGTGAGGCAATATGTCTTTGAAATCAGTTCTTCTCAGTCTGATTGTGGTTTTGCCCCTTGGCGCCGTTTCTCAGACCAGGCCTGTGACCGAGCGCTCGCATGCAAAAGCAGCCGTTGCTCCGCTGCCGCAGTCCAAAGCAAAGACTCCCGCCGATCGCTTGCTGAAGCCTTACCTCAAAGCGCGACTGGCTGCAAACGCCGGCGCTAAACCCACGCAGTCAAACGCTGCCGTCACTCGGCGGGACGTTGCATCAGCCTCCACGCTGCCGAACTTCGGCGGATATGTGACGGCGCCGTTCTATCCCTCACGCCTCGAAGCCTCCTGCATTACTGACCCCTATAATTGCGGTGTCACAGTCGAGCTGACCGGCGACTTCAACAAGGACGGCAAGCCGGACATCGCGGTGCTCCAAGCTGACGGAACGCTGAATATCCTTCTCAACAATGGCGCAGGCGGTCTTGCCGCGCCAGTCTCTTACCTCAACCCCAACTACTCGTCCAGCTTTATTCAGCAGGGCTTCGCCGTGGACGTCAACAACGACGGTTACCCCGATGTTGTTGAATTCGACAGCAACAACGACGCTGTCATTGTCTTCCTGAATCAGAAGAATGGAACATTCGGCGCAGCGCAGACTGTTGCACTTAGTGCGAATTATGGTTCCATCGGCTCCATCGCGGTGGGTGATGTGAATGGCGACGGTTTCCCCGACATTGTCACTATTGCGTCGAACGTTACATCTCAAACCACCACCAGTATTACCGTGCAGTCGTACCTGGGAACGGGAAGCGGAAGTTTCACTACCCCCGGAGCAGCCCTCACGCAGAGCGTGACATTTCCCGGTCAAGACCAGATTCCAAGCTCCACCGGCATCTCCCTGGGCGACTTGAATAACGACGGCAAGCTTGACCTCGCCGCGGACATCGAAGAACAGACGTCACAAGGCGCCGGAGCGGTGGTTGCGACCATCGCATTGGGCAACGGCGACGGCTCATTTGGCGCCATCAATGTCACTAACCCCATCTCCATCCCGGTTCAGGCACCTCCCGGATTCCCCTTCCTCATCTTTGGAACGTCCGGCGTCCAGATCCTTGATTTGAACAACGACGGAAATAATGACCTTGCAATTGACGGTGGCGGCGCTTTGAACGTCGCGCTGGGCAACGGCGCTGGCGGCTTCACTTCGACAGTGCAGACCGCGAACTTTGGCCAGCCGATCCAAAACGTCTACGCCGATGTCAACGGAGATGGAATTCCCGACATCGTCCAAAACATCGGGCCGCTCAATGTCTGGATCGGCAAGGGCGACGGTACTTTCAGCCTGCCGGTGAACGGAAATACCTACATCAATGATTCAGGCGACCAGCAGTCGCTGGTTATCGCGGACTTCACTGGTGATGGCAATGCGGATATTGCGCAACTCGGCGGCGACTATAAGCAGGTATCGATCTTTGCCGGAAACGGAAAAGGCGCATTTCAAGGTGCGCTGACGCTCTCTTCCACAACCGACAGTTTTCCGGCGCCCGAAGAGCTGGATCTGGAAGCAGCAGGAGACATTGTGGGCAACGGCCTGACAGATCCACTGTTCCTCGATGAAGCCGAGGCAGCACCCTACGTTGTCTCCGCATTGAGCAATGGAACGGGCGGCTTTACCTATGTGACCGCGGTTTCTGCAACTGCCGATCCCACCTTGGCCTTCCTCCAGCCGGTCTCAGCCGACTTCAATGGCGACGGGAAGAAGGATCTTCTCATCGTCGATGGAGCGCTCGGCAATGGCCTGTCGGTCGCGCTGTCCAACGGCGATGGAACATTTCAGAATCCCATTTCTCTCGCCATGCCATCACTCGATTGCTCGCTCAATTACGCCGCAGCGGGGGATGTAAACGGCGACGGAAATGTCGACATTGTCGTAGCCTACCCCGGCGATGCTGCCTGCGGCGGCACCGATGGAACTCCCTCCGGATATATTGTGGCTCTCGGAAAGGGCAATGGAACATTTTCAACTCCTGTGTTCACAGCCAGCGGCAGTGAGTTGTATTCGGTAACCATTGCCGACATGAATATGGATGGCAACCTGGACCTCATCCTCGTCGACGATCCGTTTGACGGTTCTGGAAGTTTTGCTGTCGACCTGCTCCTGGGCAATGGAGATGGAACCTTCGGGACAGGTACCGCAGTGCTGTCCAACGCAGTCGTCAGCCAGGTAGTTGCGGGTGACTTCAATCAGGATGGAAAGCCCGACCTCATCGCATTCTCAGAAGGGAACGTGAATGTGGTGGAGATTGGCAGTGAGGAATCCGCCGGCATCGTGCTGCTGCCCGGCAACGGCGACGGAACCTTCGCAGACTCCAGCCAGCTTGCATCAGGCAACTTCTTCCTCAACGGCGCACTCGTCGATGTTAACAGCGACGGAATTCCGGACATCGTTGCTTCCCTCTATCTCACCACGGACCAACCGAACACCTACTATGGTCTCTCCACGCTGCTGGGCACGGGCCAAGGAAGTTTCGCGCCTCCGGTCAATTCATTGGAGTCGCTCGCATCCTCTCTGCCAATCCCAGGAAATTTCCTCAACGACAATTCCGTTGGTTTTGTAGTTGCCACCGCCAACGGCACCGCATTCTACCTTGGACAGGGCGGAACAACGCTCGGCCTTACATCCTCTGCGGCGTCCATCGCATTCGGGCAAACCGAAACTCTCACCGCGACCCTGACGCCCACACTCGCCGGCCGGCCGTCTCCTACCGGCACTGTCGCCTTCTATGACGGAACCACCTTACTCGGCTCGGTTCCCGTGAGCAGCTCAACAGCGGCCTACTCAACAAGCACGCTCGCGGTCGGGTCCCACAGCATTACCGCGGTTTACAGCGGCGACGGCAACTTCAACCCCAACACTTCGGCTGCATCGAGCGTTTCCGTAACCACTCTTGCGCCCGCCTTCACCCTGGCTTCCAACCCCGGTTCCGTCAGCGTGACAGTCGGGCAGCAGGCGTTGGCAACGCTCACGCTCACCGCAAACGCAACCTTCGGCGGAAGTATCAGCTTCACATGCGCCGGGTTGCCAGCAAATGCAAGTTGCACCGTCAACCCCACGCAGGTGACGCTTTCCGCTGGAACTACCGCGGAGGCAACCCTTGTAATCGGGACCACGAACAGTGCGTCGAACAGTCATCCGCAGACGCTTCCATTCGCAAAATACGCGGGCGGATTGAGCCTGGCAGGATTGTTCTTCTGCGTCGCTTTCCGCCGCTTCAACCGCAGGGCATTCTCGATGCTCAGCCTGGTGTTCCTGGTATTTGCCGTCGCAGGGCTTTCGGCCTGCAACAATGGCAACGGCGTGAACACCGTAACGAAGGGAACCTACACGGCCACTATCACTGCAACACCCAGCGGCTCCACGGCAACTCCACAAACCGCAACCGTATCGGTCACCGTGCAATAGAGGTGTTCTCGCCAGTCAGTGAGAAGACGCATCGTTCGCATCGGTTAGTTCGAACAGAGAAGGGGAGCGCCTGTTTCAGGCACTCCCCTTCTCTTGCAGCTGCATGACCACCCTCCAATCCCGCCATCAGGCAAAGCGTGATTCATTCAAATCGAGGCAACGCGCGAAACGAGCGCAGCGAGACTCGGCTTTGACGCCGGCACAGGCCCGGTTGGAGCAGGCGAAGAGACACCCTTCCATTTGAACTTGACTGACGCAGATGGCAAGCCCATCTTCAATGCCGAAATCGTAAACACCTCTTGGATGCCTTTTCCGGGACGGGTGATCATCAAGCGGACCAACCGAGCGTGTCTAGCTTTTGTGTTCCTTCGATGCGATTTCACGCCGATTCACGTCCATTCCGGACTATAGCATTCTCGGAATTGGTGTA
Source organism: Occallatibacter sp. (assembly GCA_050014515.1). Taxonomy (GTDB): domain Bacteria; phylum Acidobacteriota; class Terriglobia; order Terriglobales; family Acidobacteriaceae; genus Telmatobacter. Next base: position 12,473 of record JBEKDE010000021.1, on the reverse strand, counting down.
GACCGAAAGCACAGACTCAAGTGGCTTTTTCCTCAAGAAAAAGCCACCTTTCACGGTACTGAAAAAGTCTATATGTATTCCGAAAATGCTCTAACGGGAACGAAGTCCCGAATCGAGGAGAGATTGGAGGCGCGGGTCGGAATCGGACCGACACAGTAAGGCTTTGCAGACCTGTTGAGAGTCTGAGATAACTGCATTAGTTTCTGCGCCTTGGTTCATCCTGGCAACTCCGCCAAAATAAAACGCGCAAGGCGGGAGTAGATTCCGTTGCAGCTTCGCATGGATTACAACCGGCGCTTCACTTAGTTGCTCCGCCTGCCCTCGCATCGACCGCCCGAACCTGCGCTACTGCCTCCACCAGAGTTGTAGCCACCGAAGCTGAAAGCGATTTTGCCAGCCGTTGCATTCGAGCCTCGCTGGCACGCTCAAAATTCCACAAGCCCGCGATCAGCGTTGGCGAATTCGCCTCTTCCCCGATGCTCTTGGCGATCTTCCGCGCATTCCCCGCCGCGAACGGAGGCACCGCAGAAATACATACCACGTCGGTCGACCGGCACTCGACGCTCGCTACCAACTCTGCTGGAGCATCCGTCACCGGGAAACTAATCGCCGGAAAGCCCTCCTGGGTTAGAAAATACGCGCACATTGCCGCCGCAATTTCGTCTGCCGCATCCCGCGCAGGTATGCAAAACACCCGCGTAGACCGCGTTTCCGGCACCACCCTGGTCGCTGCATCGGCCTCCATCAGCTCAGTCATGAATTCGTTGATGCTCTGCACGACGAATTCCTCGCGCTTTGCATCCAGCTGCCCAGTCTGCCGATCGCGTTCCGCCATGGCCAGTGCCGGAATCACGATGCGGTCGAAGACCGTGATCAGGGGCTTGCTTTTGCCCATCGATTCAAGCATATTCATAGCGTCATGCTGGTCGAGCGCCAGTAGCCGCTGATAGAAGATCACGTCGGGAGTCAGCACTGGCTCGTCGCCCAGGACCACGCTCAAGAACTCGAATTGCGACGAGTGCTTCCCAAGCACGCTGAGACAAACCGTCAGCGGCGTTGAAAGCACCAGCCCCACGGGACCCCAGATCACGGTCCAGAATACCGCTGAGACCAAAAGCGCAACGGCCGAAAGACCCGTATGAACGCCGTAGAGCATTGGCTCTATGATGTTTCCGACAGTGGCCTCCGTCACGGCGAAAAGCGCAAGCACACTAAGGGGTGTGCGCCATCCATCGGCTTCCGCAACCGTCACGGCAAAGGGCAGCAGTGCCGCGATGATCGGCCCGATGTAGGGCAGAAATCGAAGCATCAGGCCAAGCGCGCCCCACAGCAGTGGGCTCGGCACGCCCAACAGCCAAAGGCCAAGCGCAATCACCGTCCCGAAGCCCGCATTCACACCGAACTGCAGCATCACGTAGCGGCTCACCCGGCGCCCCGCGTCGTCCATTGCCTTGGTGGTCGCCTGAAGCTTTTGCTCACCCAACAACCGCAGCAGCCTGTTGCGCAGGTTCTCGCGGTCGACCAGCATGAACAGCGTAAAGATCAGAACCAGGCCGGCAGTGCCCATCGGCTTGAGCACACTACCCGCATACTCGCGGATTGCCTGCATCATGTTGTGCTCAGTAACGATCTCGACCTTCAGAGGCGCCTGTACCCCCGGCGGCTTTGGGTTGTTGATCTCGACGCCCACATCTTCGAGAGCGGAAATGGCATCGTTGATGCTGCTCGAGCGTCCCTGCAGCGCCGCGATCTTACGCTGAATATTCTGCGTATCGGCGCGCAGCCGGCCGCCGATCTCCATCATCTGCGCCATCGCGAGCCAACCCACGGTCGCAAGCAGAGCGCATGCCACGACCAGCACCAGGCTCGCCGCCGCCGCGCGGGGGATCCGCCAGCCTTCCAACCGCTTGACCATGGGAGTGAGAAGGAAAGCCAGCAAAAGCGCAAATGCCAGCGGAATAAGAAGCTCCCGTGCGAAGTAGAGAATGGCAATGGCAAGGGCCAGGCCGAGTAGAGGCGCCAGCCTTGAGCTTCCGGTTTGAATGCGATCAGTCAAGCCTGGATATTACCAGTTTCTCGGGACAGGTAAGAAGTGCTGCCGGCGCATTTTTTGTGGGGCGGCTAACTCATTGCGAGGCACCACCCCAGAATCGGCGTCGTCCTGCGATGGCCATTGGCTTGCGTCCACTCTACGCATGCGCTCATTAATCCGAAGCGGTATATTCGATCGCGATGAAGCCGGATTATATTCGGCAATTGGAGCGTCGCAATCAGCAATCTTGAACCAATCGAATCCTCAGGTTAGGGGGAGGCGCAAAGGCTAATTGACTAAAGGCAAACGGGATGCTTTAATCAAACGCAAGTTTCCCCAACTAGGCTCAGAAGACAGTCAAACGTTGAGGATTCTGGGAGCATGCCTGCCGCTGTTGCTTTTGTTTCGCAGAAGCTGATTATTTAGCGAGGTCCGCGCTGTTGTAGCTGCTTTGCCCGGTTGTAATTAGGCCCGATTTAAGGGGCAGGCAACCGTAAGTTCTCAGGCTCTGCCTGAGGAACAGTCACTATTGGTCATTCCTTACCACACTAAAATGAGCATTCATCTGAGACTGGATATGCCGAGCCATCCTCGCTTCTTGTCTGTCGTCCGTGCCGCGATAGACGAGTTGAGCATGACGATTGGTCTGCCGAAAGAGGAGTGCAACGCTGTCATTTTGGCAGTCGACGAGGCCCTGGCCAACATCATTCGACACGCCTACAAGGATCGTCACGACCAGAGAGTCGAATTCGATTGTCTGGTCAGTGAGAAACAGATGGAGTTCACATTGCTGGACCAGGGTGAAGCACCGGACCCGGCAAAGATCTGCGCCCCATGTGCAGATGAGTTTGCACTGAGCGGCCGCGGTACACACCTGATCAAGGCAATCATGGATGAAGTGATCTACAAACAGGTTCCTGAGGGAAATCAATTGAAGCTCATCAAACGCCTGCCTGGCGCAAACGAACTTGCCCAAGGGGCATAATCCAGGAAGGCCCGGAGGGAATGCGGACTCTGGAGCTATGTATTTCGTTGAGTTACGAGAGACGGCGGAAAAAGGCTCCCGGTCAGAGCCAGCAAAGGATGCACATGGACAGAAAACTGGAGTTCTCAACTCGAAACGAACGAGATACCGTGATTGTAGATGTGGCCGGCCAGATTGACCTTGAGACTTCGCCGCCGATGCGCAAAGCAGCCCTGGAGTCTCTTAAAGGGACGCAGCGTCTTGCGATCAATCTGACGCTGGTGAAGTACATCGACAGCTCAGGTATCGCATCCCTGGTGGAAGTCCTCAAAGAGGGCCGCAAGTCCGGGAAGCGGGTGATTCTCTTCGGAGTGACCGGTGCTGTCCTGCAAGTATTGCAGCTTACGAGGCTGGTCGGGGTCTTCGAGATACTGGAAACCGAAGCACAGGTGCTCGACGCTTGAATCGGAGCGTGACCGACGCCATTGCCATGGAATCGGTCATTGGGAATGCCGCTGAAGCAACTCCCCTGAACGGAAGGGCCGCACGATGAGAATGCTGGGGAAAATCGAGACTTTGCCGAGCGCGGTCGGGGAATGGACGATCGGAGGCTTGGCGTATATCGGAGGCCTGGCGACCCTCGCCGGCCAGTCGGTTTACTTCGTTTTCGTAGGCCCTTTTCGCGGTCAGCCCTTTCGACTCCACCGGGCAATCCAGCAGGCGATGGCAGTGGGAGTGGAGGCGATTCCCATTGTTTCGCTAATCACATTCTTTGTGGGTCTGATCATGGCTCTGCAAAGCGCGTATGAGTTGCGCCGACTGGGCGCAATGCAGTTTGTGGCCGGAGCAGTGGCTGTCTCGATTCTTAGGGAACTTGGCCCGCTTCTGACAGCCATCGTCGTCATTGGACGATCGGGATCTGCTTTCGCCGCGGAGATAGGGACCAAGAAGGTGACCGAGGAAGTGGATGCCTTGAGGACCATGGCCTTCAATCCTGTTGCCTTCCTGGTTGCGCCGAAGTTCCTGGCCATGCTGGTGATGGTGCCGTGTCTCACGGTATGGGCTGACTTCATGGGCATTGTGGGCGGCAGTGTATTTGGTGTCGCCGGCGCCGGTTTTACCGTCGGATCCTACTTCCAGGCGACACGCGATGCGATTGTGCTGCACGACGTTTATACAGGCCTCATCAAGAGTGCGTTGTTCGCTCTTGTCATTACGGCAGTTGGATGCAAGGAAGGATTCTCCACCGGTGCGGGCGCCGAGGAGGTAGGGCGCTCGACCACGGCAGCTGTCGTTACGTCGATCGCACTTGTGATTGCGGTCGATCTGGTGTTCACGACCCTGTTCTATTTTCTGAACCCGTCGTAACAAAGGGATGGGCGCGGAGTTACCAGAGCCGTCCCCACGCCTGAATTCGGACCCTTTGCGTGCCATTACCGTAGCCGCCAAACGGCTGCACGAGGAGTGCTCACGATGAATGATGCCGGCGCGGCAGAAGCGGCAATTTCGGTTGTGGATCTTCGCGTGAGCTATGGCGATCGCGAGATACTGCACGGCATCACCTTTGACGTGCGGCGCGGAGAAACCATTGTGATCCTGGGCGGATCGGGCTCAGGGAAGAGCACTCTGTTGCGGACTTTGGTGGGCCTGGAAAAACCCAACTCCGGCGAGGTGTGGATTCAAGGTGTGAATACGGCAAACATTTCCGAACGCGAGATGGACGCCATTCGAAAAAAGATGGGTATGTCGTTTCAAGGTTCCGCCCTGTTTGGATCTTTGACTGTAGGCGAGAACGTTGCACTGCCGCTGCGCGAGCATACCGATCTGGAAGATTCAACGATCGAGATCATGGTGCGGATCAAGCTCGGACAGGTTGGCCTGGGCAGCTTTGAGCACTTCATGCCTTCGCAGCTAAGCGGGGGAATGAAAAAGCGCGCGGCGGTAGCACGGGCACTCGCGATGGACCCCGAAATCCTGTTTTTCGACGAGCCGTCGGCGGGGCTGGATCCGATCATCGCCGCGGGACTCGATGAACTGATTCTGAACCTGAAGAAGGCCTACGCCATCACCATGGTGGTCGTTACCCACGAGTTGTCCAGTGCGTTCCTGATCGCTGATCGCCTGGTTTATGTCGACCGCGGACATATCGTGGCGATGGGGACCAGGGAGGAGTTCATGGCGAGCACTCATCCTCGCGTGCGTCAGTTTCTTGACCGCGTGCCGGAGCCGGAAGTTACCGAGGAACTCGACTATCTGCAGATGCTCACCGGCGACGACATCACCACGAGGAGCTAAGGGCATGGAGCCACTGAGAATGAGGGAGCTATGAAAAGCAAGCGTGAAGAAGCGGCGGTGGGCCTCTTCGTACTAGTCGCAGCGGCGCTGATGATTGGAACAATCCTGGCTGTGGCGGGGACCTTTTCTGCGGGCGGCGTCCCTCACTACACATTTTTCAAGTCTGCCGGAGGTGTTCTACCTGGCGCCATGGTGCGATACGGAGGCATGGATGCGGGTAAGGTGAAGACCGTGCGCGTCGATCCCCAGGACTCGACACGAATCGAGATCGACTTCACCGTACGGCCTGGCATTCCCGTAAAGACCGATAGCATTGCGAGGATCACCGCCCTCGGAGCCCTTTCGGACAATTACCTGGAACTCAGCACCGGTACTAAGGGCGGCGCCCTGGCTCCGCCGGGGAGCGAGTTGAAATCCGCCGAGACGCTCGGACTGGGAGATCTCGGCGATGTGATCGGAAACCTGGCGCCCGTTGCGAACCAGGCTCTCGATAACCTGAATCAGCGCCTTGTTGAGCTGCAAGTGACGATAGCCCGCGTCAATGATCTGCTCAACGATAAGAACCGGGCGGACGTGAGCGCCAGTCTGGGCAACATCAATTCCATGCTCGCGGATAGCCGCCCGAAGGTTGCGGCGAGTCTGACAAACGTACAGGCCGTCACCGCCCAGCTCCTGCCAATGCTGGACAATCTCAAAACAACGATGAATGAAGCCAACACTGTCCTGTCGCACGTCGATTCGCTCGTGGTTGAGAATCATCAGGACATCCGCACCATAGTGATCGAATTGCGAGAGACGATGTCCACGGCTTCATCGCTCATGGAACAGCTTAAGAACACTACCAACAACAACGCGGACAATATCGATCAAACCATCTTGAACATCCGCGCGACCACGGAGAATATTAAAGAGCTGACGGATTCGTTGAAAAACAATCCTTCTCTCCTGATTCGTGGGAGTACCTTGAAAGATCGCAAGCCTGGAGACCCGATGAAGTAAGCTTTTTGGGGGATGACCTGTTGCTGCTTCCATCCGGCTGATTGCGGTCAGGGGCGGAATAGAATAAGGGCTCTTGAAACGAGCTTGAGGGCAAAGGAAAGAGGTTCACAATGAATCGAACAATCCGTTCAATTCTGTTATCGGTATTCGCCTTGACCCTGAGCGGATGCGGCAGCACCAAACCGATCAAGTACTACACCATTCAGCCCCTCACTGCGCCCGCGATTTCCACCACCCCACAGGCAGTGTCCCTCGTGGTTGCGAGCATCGGCGGTCCGGAGATTTTTCGGAGATCGCCGATCGCATATCGCATTGGCGGCAATGAGATCGGCACCTACGAGTACAGCCAGTGGGAAGAGCCGCCCGTGGAGATGATCCAAAGCAGCTTGATTCGACTGCTGAGAGAATCCGGGAATTACCAGTCTGTCGAGAACCTTTCAAGTATATCGAGCGGACAGTTTGTCGTCCGAGGGCGGCTCGTTGACTTCGAGGAGGTCGATGGCGCCGGCATTTCGGGACTGGTTTCGATGGAATTCGAACTCTATGACCGAAAGTTGGGAAAGGTCGTCTGGAGGCATTCCTATTCCCAATCCGAGCCGGTACAGGGCAAGGAGATGTCGGCAATCGTTGCGGCACTCGATGTTGATTTGGCTCGCGGTCTGAAAGAAGTTGCCGCGGGGCTCAATCAGTATTTTTCAACAAACCCTGCTGGAAAATCCTAGGCGGACGCTATTGAGATTTGACTCGATTCCATTCCACTTCAAAGCCCACGACCGATTCGCTCACCGGTAGTGCCGGCCTTATTCGGCTGACCTAAAAGCACTTTGTTCCATCGTGCAAACTCGACGCGGTCTGCAGGCCAGACGGCGGAGTCGCGAAATACACCAATGTTGATGGGTTTCGATTTGTCCTGCTCCATGCCATTTTGCTGGCAGCCCACACATCCTTCCCGCGATGAATAATCGAACTGCCAATTGAACATGCCTCTCGGCGACTCTGCCTCAATGTCGAGTTGCTTAGCCTGTGCTGATGGTTGGGGGACTGAACTGGTTTACAAGCTGTCGTTTCAGGACCACCAAAGGCCCCTTGATCGAGATAAAAATGAATGATTTCCGCTGGATATTTTGAAGACTCTTGCGGACCATTGTTTCGGCGGGTTTACGTCACGCTGGTGCCGGTGGAGGCGATCGCGGGACGCCTCCCGTAAAGACGTGGCTGGCGCCATTCTCCATTGAGTGGAGGAAGCGACCTAAATGTCAATCCAGTCAATCCAGATTCGCAGTAGTGAAGGTTAAAAATAGCGAATACCCCGCCGCCCGCCTTTCCGCGAGATGTCGGACTGCACGAAGTCGAAGACGGCAAATCCGAATCTCTCCGTATGTTGATCGGCGGTGAACTTTTCAAAGGAAGCGTTCCGGCATGATTGCATGCTCGTGCTATCGCATTTTCGGAGTTGGTGTAGACCGAAAGCACACACTCAAGCGGCTTTTCCTCAAGAAAAAGCCACCTTTCACGGTACTGAAAAAGTCTATATGTATTCCAAAAACGCTCTAGTCTGTCGACGCGTCGGAACCAGCATGCGCTCAACCCATTGATCGACCTTCTTGCCAGGGATAGTCAGCGAAGTACAGAATGATTTCAACCGTCTGCACATTGCTGGATTGCGACGGTCGGAAAGGTCTTCTTCAGCAAGGCTTCTCATGAAATTACTGCTCCTGTTAACGCTTTCCTCCGCGCTTTCCGCGCAGACTCTCACGCAGTGGACGCGTCCAACGAATGCACCGGTCATCACGCCCAATCCAGCCTCAGTTTTTCTCGATCCTGTTACAGGCGTTCAGACTCACTGGGAAGCGCTTCACACCTTCAATCCCGCCGCTGTGATGCGCGATGGCAAAGTCGTCGTGCTCTATCGTGCGGAAGACGATAGCGGCGCCGACGCAATCGGGATGCATGTGTCCCGCCTCGGATTGGCAACCTCTGCCGACGGCATTCATTTCACCCGCCAGGGTGCTCCCGTCTTTTTTGCCGCCAACGATGAACAAGCTTCACGCGAGGTTCCAGGCGGCGTCGAAGACCCGCGTATCGTTGAATCGCCAGACGGCGCGTACGTCATGACCTACACGCAATGGTCTCGCAAGCGCTCTGCAGTTTCGGTTGGCGTCGCCACATCAGCCGATCTCGTCCACTGGATCAAACAGGGTCCGGCCTTCGGCGACGCAGGCAAATATGGCCGAATGCACTACAAATCCGCCGGCATCCTCACCCAGCTGGTCGGTGACAAACTCGTTGCAGCGCGGATCAACGGCTCTTTCTGGATGTACTGGGGAGAAAAGCCGGTGCGCCTTGCCAGCTCCACCGATCTGATTCACTGGAAGCCAGTCGAGGATGCGTCCGGCCAGCCCGTCGCTGTGCTCGACCATCGCGACGGCCAACCCGATAGCGCATTCCCTGAAGTCGGGCCGCCGCCCCTGCTGACTTCTGCGGGCATCGTCGTGCTCTACAACGCGAGGAACTCCACTAACCCGAAACTCGCCGATCCAAAACTCGGGCTCGGCGCCTACAGCGTGGAGCAAGCAATCTTCGATCCTCACGCCCCGTCGCATCTCCTCAGCCGCACTAAGACTCCTGTCTTCCAGCCACAACTTCCCTTCGAACGCAGCGGTCAATACGCCGCCGGAACGACCTTTGCCGAAGGGCTCGTCTGGTTTCACCATGCCTGGTGGCTGTACTACGGCTGTGCTGATTCCTTCGTCGGGGTCGCGGTCAGCGGGGGAGACTCAGGCGCATCTTATCACTGAAAAACTGAGCCCCAGCATTCCCAGTGAGGATTTGGCTGGAAGATATCTCTCAATCTCTCGCTTAATTCAAAGAGGCGTGGTGTTTTCACAGGGGGGATCCACGGATCACGCACGTCCAATGAACTCTGCCATGGACATCGTCGGTATCTTAGGGTGATGTGAGGTCAGGGTCTTCTGCCTTCTCGACATCTCAGGATCCGGCATGAAAGGGACGGCTTCCAGTAGTCCAGAGATTCATATGGAAAAACAGACTTAAGCCCTGAACGAATTGATTTTATTAAGGAAAGATTGGAGGCGCGGGTCGGGATCGAACCGACGCATAAAGGTTTTGCAGACCTCTCCCTTACCACTTGGGTACCGCGCCTTGGCAGGGCTGCCTCATTGTGTGCTTATCGCTCCAGACCACCGTAGCCAACCCGGCAGGCGCCGGAGGGCGGAATGGAGCGGGAGACGAGATTTGAACTCGCGACCCTCGCCTTGGCAAGGCGATGCTCTACCACTGAGCTACTCCCGCTTGTTGCAGTACTGAGTATACCGGGCGGCCAAAAGCAGGTCAAACCGCCTGCACCGCATTTCGGGCGCAAACCATTACGGCCCTAGATCGTCGCCGGCACTGCAGTTGCCGCCAATCCAGGCCGCGAACCCTTTTCTTCCCGCACAATCTGACCGTCCCGCATATATAAAATGCGGCTCGCAATCGAAGCCGCCTCGGGATTGTGCGTGATCATCAGCGTAGTCTGGCCCAATTCCCGGTTTGACTTCACCAGCATCTCCAGCACGGCATCCGAGTTCTTGGTGTCCAGGTTGCCCGTTGGCTCGTCGGCCAGAACAATCACCGGCCGGGTAATCAACGCCCGCGCAATCGCCACCCGCTGCTGCTCGCCGCCGCTCAGCTCCGACGGCCGGTGCTGTAGCCGTCCCTTGATCGACAAGAGATCGCTCAGCTGGTCCAGATACTTCAGATCCAGCGGCTCTTTGCGCCCGCTCACAGCGTGTGCAATCTCGATATTGCCCATCGCCGAAAGGGTAGAAAGCAGGTTGAACTTCTGAAAAACGAAGCCGATGCGATGTTTCCGCAACTTTGTGCGCTCGGCGTCGTTCAGCGTGGCAAAGTCAATGCCATCAATCACCACGCGTCCGCTGGTCGCCCTGGTCAGCCCGCCCAGCAGATAAAACAGCGTGGACTTGCCCGAACCCGACGGCCCCACAATGGCCACAAACTCTCCGCGCTCCACGGCAAGCGAAACCCCGCGTACGGCGGTGACTTCAAGTCGGCCGGCCGCATAAACCTTGGTCAGGTTCTCGGCTAATATGATCGGCGAAGCGTTCTCAGGCTGCACATTCCCATTGTAAATGCGACGTACGCCCCGCTCCTCCCTTAGAATAGGAGTGCAGCAACTCCCAACGCAGGATTCTTTCCGAATGACAGTTGATTTGAAGTCCAATCTCGTTAGCTCTGTGCAAGCCGCTGCCGCCAAGGCCGGTTTGGCTCTGGTTTCCACTACTGAAGGCGCCGACTTCCATGGTCAGCCCACTGCGGTCTTTCAGCTCGGGCTCACTACCGGCGACGCCGCCGGGCGGACGCTGCGCCTGGAACTGAGCGAGGGTTTCGAATTCAACAAGCCCGACCTGCTGCCCACCATCACGGCTCACCTGGCCGGCGAAGCCAAGCGCCTGCGCAATCCCCGTCCCGAGTGCTACGTGACTCTCGGTGGCCTGCCCCTGGCCTTTGGCCAGTTCCAGTGGCCCTTCCACCGCTCCACCTCAGGAGCGGACACCTACATCGTTCACGGCGAAATTCACCTGGCCGACGGGGGCACGCACAACCTGCATGCCAAGGTCGCCGCGTCCGTCACGCTCACCTTCGCTGAGATTGTGCCCGCCATGGAGCAGCCCTTTGCCGAGTCCTTCGTCTACAACGCGGTGCGCAAAACTGTCGACTTTGGCCAGCTTGAATTTGTAAAGTCGGGCAACCGCCAGCCTGTACCCGTTACTACCCGCTTTTACAGCCGCTGGCAAAAGAAGTTCCTCTTCACTGAGACCAACGACGCAGAGCGCCTCGAATACCTGCTGCGCAAGGTCTACTGGCTCTCTGGAGTTCTGGGCGAGGGCAAGCCGGTATGGATCGCCGACCCCCGCGACGCGCAATATCTCAACACGACTGAGGCTGACCTGCTGCGCATGGCAGGCGACGAGGCTGGCCAGGGCCTCATGGCACTCGACGGCGAATTTGCCGCCGCAACCCCGCAGCTGCTGGCCCGCGCTGAAGAGTACCAGGCGGCGCTCGAAGCGGCGCTCAACTTCAGCAGACCGCATTTCAATGAGTCCATGCGTTCCGGTCACGCCAACATGTAGTGCAAGTTATGACGAGTGCCTAAGCCAGCGTCCCTCCGCAAGCCGAGCAGAATCGCGCACCTTGAGGGTTGGTCTGCTGGCAGCGTCCGCACGCAATCAGCGCTCCCGGCTGGCCGGTCGTCGGCGGCACATTCACCGTCACGTTCAGCGGCTGGCCCCATCCCGGCATCATGATCCCCAGCGCGGCCGCGATCCCCGCAGCCTGGATGGCGTTGAACTCGCGCACCCGCCCCGGCATAAAGAAGCACTCCAGAAATCCGAGAATCGCCGGAATGCCGGTCCAGAAAAAGATGCAGTAGAGAATCCCCAACCCCGTCCGCCGCAGATAGAAGTGGTGAATCCCGAACGTTCCCAGGAAGAGCGCCAGCAGAATTCCGACGACTTCGTCGCGTCGCACCGATTCATACTGCTGATAGAAAATGGCCTGCGGATTGGGATACGGAACGCTGCTCATGGCTGATTCTCCTTGCACTTCGCTTCTGTTTAAGATACGCAGCGGACCGACGCAGGGTTCCACGCGCCGCATTGCAAGCATTGTGCCATACCGACCCGAGGGCGATAGCATCTAATTCAGCTATGCAGGATCCCGTCCCTTCCGCCTCCGCCAGCGGCACCTTTCAAATCGCAGGCGACCTCCCCGTTCACCGTCTCGGCTACGGAACCATGCGCCTCGTCGGCGACGGCGCCTGGGGTGAGCCGGCCGATCCTGCCGAATGCCACCGCGTCCTGCGCCGTGCCGTTGAACTGGGCGTCAACCTCATTGACACCGCCGACGCCTACGGCCCCGAGATCGCCGAACGCCTCATTGCCGAAGCGCTGCATCCTTATCCGTCCGGCCTGGTCATTGCTACCAAGGGCGGCATCACCCGCCAGGGACCGGCCAAAACCGAGTACGTGGGCCGCGCCGGCTACCTCATCCAATGTGTCGAAATGAGCCTCCGCCGTCTCAAACTCGAACGGATCGACCTCTACCAGTTGCACCGTATCGACCCGCGCACCCCGCTCGAAGAAAGCCTCGGCGCACTGAAGC
>JBEKDE010000020.1:0-62820 GCA_050014515.1 Occallatibacter sp. | reverse complement strand
GATGCCCGGGCCTAAAGGCCATCGTAGCCTATTGCCGCATTCAGGGGCCTGAAGGCCCCTGCTCCCTCCGCCCGTTTCATCCAACCGTGGGTCGGCGAAAGCCGGTGGACGACTAGAGCGAAACCAGAGTAAACGTGCCCTTGCCGAGAGTGCGCGAGGTGGCTTTTTCTTGAGGAAAAAGCCACTTGGCATCGTGCTTCCCGGGTACAGCTACTCTGGTTTCGCTATAAGGCAAAAGACGCCGGTCTTCTAAACCGTGAATCTGAGCTGGACTCTCAGTAGGCTCTCCAACCTGATTCTTGCGCATGTAGTTCAACGGATAGAGCCCAGGTGTCCGAAGCCTGAGATGGCAGTTCAAGCCTGCCCATGCGCACCATGTTTGCGAATTACCAGTTTCAGGCGCAGCCCGATCAGATGCGGCAAATCAGCAGTTCGCGCTCATAGATCATCTCCGGCGGCAGGTGGTCATGCAGGTCAAGGAACAGCTCTTCGTGGCCGATGAGTTCGGCTCGCCAGGCGGCGCGGTTGACTTCCTGCAGTTGCGCCCAGTGTTCCCGAGAGACATCCAGGCCGGTCCAGTCCATGCTCTCGTAGTGCGGGGTCCAGCCAATGGGCGTCTCCTTGCCCTGCGCGCGGCCGCGAACGCGATCGACGATCCATTTGAGCACGCGCATGTTCTCGCTGAAGCCGGGCCAGAGAAATTTTCCATCTTCGTCCTTGCGGAACCAGTTCACGTGAAAGATGCGGGGCGTGGAGGTGAGCGTGCGCTGCATCTTGATCCAGTGACGGAAGTAGTCGCCCATGTGGTAGCCGCAGAAGGGCAGCATGGCCATGGGCTCGCGGCGCACCTTGCCCACTGCGCCCGCGGCGGCGGCGGTGGTTTCAGAGCCCATGGTGGCGCCGATGTAGACGCCGGCGCTCCAGTTGAAGGCCTGGTAGACCAGCGGAATGGTGGCGGAACGGCGCCCGCCGAAGATGAATGCGCTGATGGGCACGCCATTTGGGTCTTCCCAGTTGGCGTCGATGACCGGGCATTGCGATGCCGGCGCGGTGAAGCGTCCGTTGGGATGTGCGGCGGGTTTGCCGGTGGCTTTGCCGATCTCTGGCGTCCAGCGGTCGCCGCGCCAGTCGAGCAGTTCGGCGGGCGGCATGTCGGTCATGCCTTCCCACCACACGCCTCCGTCGGGAGTGAGCGCGACGTTTGTGAAGATGGTGTTCTTGCGCAGCGTGGCAACCGCATTGGGATTGGTCTTGGGACTTGTGCCGGGCGCGACTCCAAAGAATCCTGCTTCAGGATTGATGGCGCGCAACTGGCCGTTGGCGTCGGGCTTGATCCAGGCGATGTCGTCGCCGACGGTCCAGACCTTCCAGCCTTCAAAGGCCGCGGGCGGCACCATCATGGCGAGATTGGTCTTGCCGCACGCGGAAGGAAACGCCGCAGCCATGTAGGTCTTTTCGCCGCTGGGAGATTCAAGGCCGAGAATGAGCATGTGCTCGGCCATCCAGCCCTCATCGCGCGCGATGTTGGAGGCGATACGCAGTGCAAAGCACTTCTTACCCAGCAAGGCGTTGCCGCCGTAGCCAGAGCCGTAGCTCCAGATCTCGCGGGTTTCAGGGAAGTGAACAATGTACTTCTCGTCGTTGCAGGGCCACGGCACATCTTTTTGACCGGGTTCGAGCGGCGCACCCACCGAGTGCATGCAGGGCACCACGCGCTTTTCGTCCTTGTCGATTTCGGCCAGAACGGGCAGCCCGATACGCGCCATGATGCGCATGTTGACCACGACGTAGGGGGAATCAGTGAGCTGCACGCCGATCTGCGACATGGGCGAGCCGACAGGGCCCATGCTGAAGGCCAACACGTACATGGTGCGTCCGCGCATGCAGCCGGAGAAAAGGCTCTTCAAGCGGCGGCGCATGGCGTAGGGGTCTTCCCAGTTGTTGGTGGGGCCGGCGCTGTCTTTGGACAGCGAGCAGATGAACGTGCGGTCTTCGACCCGTGCAACGTCGTTCGGCGCTGAGCGGGCGTAAAAACAGCCCGGCCATTTTTCTTCATTGAGCTTGATGAAGGTGCCGGACGCGACCAGTTCGCCGCACAGCCAATTGTTTTCCTGCTCGCTGCCGTCGACCCAGTGAATCGAGTCAGGCTGGGTGAGCGCGGCCATCTTTTCTACCCAGCGGATGAGGTGTTTGTTTTTGGTCAATGGCCGGGCATGCGTCGCGGTGGTCGTTCTCATAGATAGGCGCCAATCCTTCCCGTGGATGCGGGCTGAGAGGGCTGGTGCGCGCGAAAGAGCCTGACCTTTCGGCGCATTGCTCTCAGGGTGGTTATGGCACGCCTGGTTCCTTGATCAGGCTCTAGGAGCAAGGCCACTCCAAGCAGGGCCAGGCGGCGGGTGCCAAGCCAGTGTACAACAGGGCTTCGTCCGGGCGTGTGACGCAGAGAGGCGGCGGCGATCCGGGTTGGAAGTTGGCTGGAAACGGGTTTCAGGGTATACTGGAGATTCGGCAAGCTGTCGGGGTGGTGCGTCTTACAGACGCGCCCGAAGAGCCGGCTTATTCTGAGCATGATGCAATGCGCTCGAAGAGCAAATTCCCGGCGGCAACAAGAAAATTCTGGAGTGAAGTCATGGCACAGGTATGCGATATTTGCGGGAAAGGCCCGCAGTTTGGCAATAACGTCTCTCACGCGCACAACGTCACGCGGCGGCGCTGGAATGTGAATCTGCAGGCCGTCAAGGCGCTGGTCAATGGCGCGTCGAAGCGGATCAGGGTGTGCACCAGCTGCATCAAGAGCGGGAAAATCGCCAAGGCGTAACCCGGGCGAGCTGACGGCCTGCTGGTGGGGCTGACGCCGGAGCCCTCGCAATTCAAGTTCGACACGAACCCCGTCCAGGCCGGACGGGGTTTTGTTGTGCCTGAAACCTGGCTAGGGTTTTGGCACGGTGGGAGTTGGCGCGAGCGGGTTCTCCCAGGGAAATGCCCCGGCGTCGAGCCCTGCGGGCGACCAGCGATCGACGATGGCTTTGCCCAACTTTCCGAGCGTCTGTTCAGCTTCATTGTCGCCGGTCCAGCGCTGGTCGGCGTTGTCCCAGGTGAACGCGGCGATGACGACCGGGCCGTTTTTGGTGGCGATGAGGGCGACGTCGTTGCGCACCGCGTCCAGTGCGCCGGTTTTATTGGCGATGGCGGATCCGTGCTCGCTGGTGTCGAGCGCTTCAAGGTAGCGGGGCAAGCTGTCGCGATCCTGCTGGCTGCGCAGCATGTGGAGTAGGGCGCCGCAAAGCGGGCCGTCGCCCGGGAGCGGAGCTGACCCATCGAGAGACAAGCGGCACTCGGCGAAACGCTCCATGATGGAGGCAATCTCGCGGGCGGTGGTCTTGCCCAGGCCAAACTGCGGCTGGTCGGCAGGCATGGGGCCCTCGGCGGGCTTGTAGACCTTCTTGTAGAGCACAGTCTGCTTGAGGCCGGCGGTGCGGATGGTGGCGTTGATGTGCGCCAGGCCGAGCCGGTCGATGGCGAGATTGGTTGCGGTGTTGTCGCTGAGGACAACCATGAGGTGGAGCGTGTCGCCGAGGGTAAGAGTGAGCGGGGCGGTAAGCTGCCCGATGACGCCCGAGCCGGGCACCTGGTTCTCATGGGTGAGGGTAAGCTTTTCAGAAAGCGAGGCTTGGCCGGCGCGAATTTGTTCGGCGGCGTCGAGCAAGACGCCCAGCTTGATGACTGAGGCAGTCTTGACGGGCAGATCCGGATCGAGCGAGGCAGTTTTGCCGGTCTTCAGATTGTGCGCGTAAAGGGAGACGTGGCCGTGGTGCGCCTGAGCAATGGCGAGCAACTGGCCATCCAACTCAAGGTCTTCTTGCGGAGCAACTGGCGGTTGTGCCGGCAAATTACCGGCAGCGATGGCCAAGCCGAGGGAAAACGCAATCACGAAGGGAAATGGGGCGCGCTTCATGGAATCAGAGTAACGCGCCCTGGTGGATTCGATGTGGGTTAGCTCTCTTTCGCCTTGGTAAACGTCAGCGAAGCGGAGTTGATGCAGTAGCGGAGACCTGTGGGCGCGGGGCCGTCAGGGAAGACGTGGCCGAGGTGGCCGCCGCAGCGGGCGCAGGTGACTTCAACGCGGCGCATGCCGAAGGTGCGGTCCTCGTGCTCATGGATGGCTTTGGACTCGGCGGGAATCATGAAGCTGGGCCACCCGCAGCCGGAGTCGAATTTTGCGCCGCTGAGGAACAGAAGCGCTCCGCAGCCTGCGCAGTGGTAGTTGCCGGTTTCGTGGTTCTGGGTGAGAGCACCTGTGAATGGCCGCTCGGTGCCCTTCTTGCGCAGAACCTCATACTGCTCGGGGGTGAGCTGGGCTCGCCATTCGGCGTCAGTGCGTTCGATTTTTTCGGATGTATCGCTCATGGCCATTAGATGAGAATTTACCAACCCCGGTCTCAAAAGCGAGACCCGGGGGCACCCAATCCTAGATTTCGGCGACCAGATCGATCTCCACTAACACGTCTTTTGGCAGTCGTGAGACTTCGACGGTGGTGCGGGCAGGCGGGGTCACGCCTTCCGGCGCCAGGTATGCGCCATAGACAGCGTTCATGGCTGCGAAATCGTTGAAATCTTTCAGAAAGACGGTGGCTTTGACTGCTTTGGACAGGCTGCTACCGCCAGCTTCCAGGATGGCCTTGAGGTTTTCAAGCACCTGGGTGGTCTGCTCTGCGATGCCGCTGGCCACCACTTGCTGAGTGGCCGGGTCGAGCGCGATTTGACCGGCAGTGAAGATCAGGTTGCCCACGCACACGCCCTGGGAGTATGGTCCGATGGCGGCGGGGGCTTGGGAGGTTGCGACGACAGCTTTGCTCATAGCTCGATTTTAAGGGGCTCGATTGTAATGGGCAAACACCGTTTCTCAGAGTCTTGAATGAGCTGGCTCTGCGTTACTGCCACTGTGCCAGCAGTCCTCCGGTGATGACGAAAACGAAAAGCCAGTAGGAGACATTAATGGCGAAGAGCAAGTAGGAGCGCTTCTCGAAAAGGGTCTGCGCAAAGAGCAGCGGAGCAACAAAGCCGAGCCAGCACATGAAACCAATGAACGAGCCCCAGGGAAAATTGGTGGCCTCGGACCAGAGGATGACATGCGCGAGGATAAAAGAGGTGAACAGGCCGCCAATGAACGAGGAGATCATGGCAACTGCCGCGCTGGATGCGGTTGAGCCATTCTTCTGACCGACCAGCGATCGCCATAGCTTGCCAAAAGCAACGGAATACCAGAACGCGCCAAGGACCCATTGGATCAGGGCGGCAACCAGGATAGCGAGATGATTTACATGTTGATGGACCATTGCGAATCCTCCAGATAGAAACAGAAACTCAGCTCCGTGGGCCCGGGATCACAGGGAGTGGGGGATATCGCTGGCCGGCCGGTATGAAAGGAGTCGTGCCAATGACTTTGAGGCAGCGGGCAGGAGGGTGTCAAGCGATTTAGCTGGATGCGTACACAGCGGGTTAACGGCGCTTGAGGGCTTCCAACTCGTCAAGCGTGCGCGGCCAGTCGGACCCGAGCAAACGGGAGAGGCTGCGGTCAGCCAGGACCTTGCCGCCAGTCTGGCAGCGGGCGCAGTAATTGGTTTCGTTGTCGGCGTAGCGGATGCGCTGGATCTTCTCACCGCAGCGCGGGCAGGGCAGGTTGAAGCGGCCGTGAACGGCGAAGTCGGGGCGGAATGCGGTGACTTTTTCAGGGAACGACTTGTCGGCTTCGGCGTGCAGACGGTTGATCCAGAGCGTCAGCGTGGACTGCGTTGCGGCAAAGAGACGGTCCCATTCCTCGGGCTTGAGTTTCTGCGTAAGCGTGACGGGCGAAAGCTGGGCGGCGTGCAGAATTTCGTCGGAGTAGGCGTTGCCGACGCCGCTGATCAGGCGCGGGTCAGTGAGGGCGCGCTTGAGGGTGCGGTTCTCGGCGGTGAGCGCATCGCGGAAGCCGGCCAGGTCGGTTGAAAAGATTTCGACACCGCCGGGATCGATGTCGTGGAGCGCCTGTTCGCCGCGCAGAACGTAGAGAGAGGCGCGTCGCTTGCTGCCGGCTTCAGTGAGGGTGAGCGAGCCGGTAGGGAAGTCGAGAGCGAGAAGCGCGTTGCGGCCCGCGAGTTTGGCTCCAGCGGGTTTCCAGTGGAGACGGCCGGCGATCATGAGGTGAAGGACGAGCCAGACGTCTTCTTCGAAACCGATGGCGATGCGCTTCCCGATGCGGCGGAGGGCAGTGACGGTGCGGCCCTCGACAGAGGCTAGTGGAGGATCGACGGTGCGAAGCAGGAAGACGGAGGCCAGACGGACGCGCTCGAGAGGCTGCGAGAGGATGCGGGCTTCGAGAGCGGTGATGTAGGCCGAGATGTCGGGGAGCTCCGGCATTGACTACAGATTGCAACCTGGGCGAGGGGGATGCAACCACAAATCTTCGCTCATAATCTGCAAACAAATAGCTCTTGTAGAATCCCAGTGGAACGAAGATGGCGATGTTTGTTCATTTGACGGCTGAGTCGCGCGTCCCACGGATTCGCCGAAATGGGATTGCCCGCTTGCGCAAGGGTGTCGGTACATCTCCCGCAGGAATCTACGCCGTGCCCGTTGCGCGCAATTTTTATGCCTCCCATCAATGGCTGAGAGAGTTGAAGCGGCGAAATCAGGGACCAATCGCCGGAATCTACTTTCGAGTCCCAGATGAACAATTAGTCTGGATCGGTCATTATGGACACTCTCATCGTCTTGTGACCGCGTCCGCCGCGGTTGAGCACTTTTTGAAGGCGGACAATTCGGCAGGATGGGAGGTAATCATTCCCCGACGTATTGAAGCAAACGAAATTCACAAAACACGCCAGCTGCCCCAGGTAATCGGTTGGAGGTTTTCTCCCACATCGAAGGGTAAGCGACCGTTCTGTACCTGCAGGTTCTGCACTCGTGGCGAATATGGCAGCGCGAAAATGCGAACGCGCCTAGGGTCGCCTGACGATGAATAGCAGCCGGCTCCTTGCGTACTACTTCAGGACCGCGTTGTCAATCAACCGCGTTGCACCGACGTACGCAGCTACGGCAAACAGGGTGCCGGGGACGGCGTGCTCGACCGGCTCCAGCGTGGCCCAGTCGACCAGCGCGATGTAGTCGACTCGAACTTCGGGCACTGCCGCGAATAGCTGGTGCGCGGCTTCGAGCAGAACGCTGGCGCGGCGCTCGCCGCCGGCTGCGAGAGCCTCGACTTTGCGGACGGCCTGGCTTAGGACCAGGGCCTGGGTGCGCTCGACAGCGCTGAGATAGATGTTGCGGGAGCTGAGGGCCAGGCCGTCGGCGTCGCGGACGATGGGGCAGACTACGATCTCGACGGGCAGCAGAAGATCGGTGGTCATGCGGCGCAAAACGGCGACCTGGGCGGCGTCTTTCTGGCCGAAGAAGGCGAGGTCGGGTTCGGCGGCGATGAAGAGCTTGGAGACGACCGTAGCGACTCCGCGAAAGTGACCAGGGCGGGATTTGCCGTCGAGGCGGGCGCTCAGCCCTTCTACGTCTACCACTGTGGCTTTGCCTGTGGGATAGAGTTCATTTACCGAAGGGGCGAAGACTACCGTTGCGCCTTCGGACTCGGCGAGTGCACAGTCGGCGTCGAACGTGCGCGGGTAGCGGGCGTAGTCTTCATTGGGCCCGAACTGCGTGGGGTTGACGAAGATGCTGACGGCTACATATTGGCACGAGGCTGCAGCGGCGCGAATCAGCGAGGCGTGACCGGCGTGGAGTGCGCCCATGGTGGGGACCAAGCCGATGGTGGAGGATTCATTTCCCGGTCCCCAAGTGCGAGGGAGCGAGGCCACCCGATGAGCGCGGGACCATTGGCGAAGTTCTGCAACGGTGCGGAGAATTTCCATCAGGCTTTGCGGAGCGTCGCGGCTTGCTGCATATCGTCCAGCGCCTTGCGCACCGCTTCGGGCAGGTGGTAGCTCTCTTCGTCGGACGGAAATGCGCGGTGCTCAACATCCTCGCGGTAATGCTCAATGGCGGAGCGGATCAGCGTGCCGGCGTCGGCGTAGCGGCGAACGAACTTGGCGGGCGGCGCGAAGGTCAGGTTGAGCAGATCGTGAAAGACGAGAATCTGGCCGTCGCAGTCCGGACCGGCGCCGATTCCGATGGTGGGAACGGGAAGCTCGGCGGTGATTTGCGCGGCGGCTTCGCGGGGAATGCCTTCGAGCACGATTGCGCCTGCGCCTGCGTCCGCAAGGGCGTGCGCGTCGGCTTTGAGCTGCAAAACGGTCTCCGCGGTGCGGGCCTGCACGCGGTAGCCGCCCATGCGGTGAACGCTCTGCGGGGTCAGGCCGAGATGGGCCACAACGGGGATCTCCGCTTCGGTGAGAGCGTGGACAAGCTCAATGCGTGGGCCCTCGATCTTGACGGCCTCTGCGCCGGCTTCCTTGACGAAGCGGACGGCGTTGGCCAAGCCCTCTGCTACCGAGTTGTAGCTGCCGAAGGGCATGTCGGCCACAACCAGGGCGCGATGCACGGCGCGGCGAACGGCGCGAGTGTGGTGGATCATCTCGTCTACGGTGACGGCGAGGGTGTTTTCATGGCCCAGAATGACCATCGCCAGCGAGTCGCCAACCAGGATGAAGTCGATGCCGGCTTCGTCCGCCAGGCGCGAGGTGGCGTAGTCATACGCGGTGAGCGCGGAGATGGGCTTGCCCTGGCGCTTCATGTCAGTGAGCGCGGGCATAGTGATTTTTGTGATGGGTGCGCCGTTGGGCGAAGAATTCGTGCCGGGGAAGCTGGTGAGGCTCATGATTGTCTCCAGTGCCGCTCCGCAGACTCAGGATGCGACCCGAACAAGAGCGAGTATACGCCTCTTGTGTGGATTGGATGCAACGGAGGCGTCCCACGATTTGGGGCGTCTCATTTTGCTGGCTGGCGGGTTCCGCTTGCGGAGGTCTGGTCCTGCACCGCACACTAAAAGCAATGCTTTCTCCTTTGACGACAGGGATTTATACGGGATTGGGCGCGGTTGGCGCCGTGGGACTGGCGTGGGGCGGATGCGCTTATGCCGCGCTTTGGCCGGGATCGCAGGTTTTTGGGCCGACAATGACGGCGCCGCGCAAACCGGGAGAACTGGCGCTGACCTTCGACGACGGCCCTAATCCGGCATGGACGCCGCGCCTTCTGGATTTGCTGGCCAGCTACGATGCGCGGGCGACATTTTTTCTCATCGGCAGCCGCGCCAAGGTGGAGACACGGCTGGTGCGGCGCATTGTGGAGGGTGGACACTTGATTGGGAACCACACGTGGAGTCATCCCAACCTGGCGCTTACGGCGGCAGGCCGAGTTCGCGAGGAGCTGAAGCGCACCCAGGAGATTCTGGAACAGACTGCGGGCGTGCCGGTTCGGTTCTTTCGGCCGCCCTTTGGGGCGCGCCGGCCCGCAGTGCTCAAGATTGCGCGCGAACTGGGACTGACGACTGTGCTTTGGAATGCGATGACTTCGGATTGGAAAGAGCCTTCAGCCGCGCGGATTGCAGGCCGGATTTCGCAGACGATCGACGGGCTGGAGCGGCGCGGACTGGCGGCGAATATCGTGTTGCACGATGGAAATCATTTGGAACGACGCGGGAATCGAGGGCCATCGGTGGATGCGGCGGGGCGGCTGCTGGCGCGATACAAGGACAGCCACCGGTTTGTGACGGTGGATGCCTGGGAACCTGCGGTGCGGCAGCCGCTCGCGGGAGGCTCGCACTAAGGCATTTCTCCTTTAGATGTAGCCATTGCCGGATTCTTCAGGGTGGCGATTTCTTGAGGAAATCGCCACTTGAGTGTGCAGGCTTCGGTGGGCAGCAGAAGGAGAAATGCTTTAGGTTCATGGTTCGCATCCATTCTGCACCCAAAAAGCGGAATGGATGGAGCGCACAATTCTATTGGGATTTCACGGCGTTGAAGGCTTCTTTGGCGGCGGCTATCGTGGCTTCGGTCTCCGCTTCGCCATGGGCGGTGGACAGAAACGCCGCTTCAAATTGCGAGGGCGGGAGCCAGATGCCTCGATCCAGCATGGCACGATGGAAGCGGCCGAAGGCGGCGATGTCTGACTTGGCGGCTTCGTCGTAGTTGGTGACCGGATCGGCGGTGAAGAACCAGGTGCCCATGGCTCCGACGCGGTTGGTGGTGAGAGGGATTCCCGCTTTCGCTGCTTCGGCAGCAACGCCTTCAAAGACGGTCCTGGATGTGGCTTCGAGTTTTGCGTAGACCTCAGCGGCATTGTCTTGAAGATAGGAGAGCGTGGCGATCCCGGCGGCCATGGCTAATGGATTGCCGCTCAGGGTTCCAGCCTGATAAACCGGCCCAAGCGGGGCGAGGAGATCCATGAAACGGAGTTTCCCGCCGAAGACGCCAACGGGCAGGCCGCCGCCGACGATTTTCCCGAGAGTGATGAGGTCGGGGTCCAGGTTGTATAGCTCGCATGCACCGCCGAGGGCCACGCGGAAGCCGGTCATGACTTCATCGACGATGAGCAGTGCGCCTTCTCTGTCGGCCAGGGCGCGCAGGCCGGCCAGATAGCCGGGAGCGGGTGGGATGCAGCCGGCGTTGCCGACGACAGGCTCGAGGATGATTGCGGCGATCTTGTCGGGATGGGCGTCAAATGCGGCATCGACCGCGGCGATGTCGTTGTAGGGCAGGGCATGCGTGAGACGGGCGATCTCCTCGGGTACGCCGGCTGAACCTGGAATGCCCAGCGTGGCGACGCCGGAGCCGGCTTTGACCAGCAGGCCGTCGGAATGGCCGTGGTAGCAACCCTCAAACTTGATGATCATCTTGCGGCCGGTGGCGGCGCGGGCCAGGCGGATGGCCGACATGGTGGCCTCCGTGCCGGAGCTGACGAAGCGAAGCTTTTCAATGGCGGGGTAGCAGGCGATGATGCGCTCGGCGAGGTTGGCCTCGGCGGCGGTGGAAGCGCCGAAACTGGCTGACTTGGCTGCGGCGCGCTGAATGGCTTCGACCACGGGCGGGAAGGCGTGGCCGAGAATCATGGGGCCCCAGGAGCCGAAGTAGTCGATGTACCTATTGCCGTCGGCATCCGTAATCCAGGCGCCCATGGCGCTTTCCACGATCGGCGGCGCGCCGCCGACCGCGCGGAAGGCTCGCACCGGCGAGTTGACGCCGCCGGGAAAGAATTGCTCGGCGCGCTGCTGGAGAGTCTGGGAATGTGTGCGGACGGACGCTTGCGTCTTCGAGCTCATGATGGGTTCAGTATAGAAGGTGGAAGGTTGCGGGTTGGGTGAGCTGAATCACTTCTTCTTGCACGGACATCTCGATGAGTGTGAGTGAATTCACTGAACTCGACGGACGGGTGCTGGTCATCTTCGACGGCCGCTGCGGGCTTTGCAACCGGTCGGTGCGGTGGTTCCTGCGCAGGGACCGAGGGGACAGGATGCGATTTGTGGCGTCCGAGTCGCCGCTGGTGGCCGGGCTTCTGGAGCGGAACGGGATATTGGAGACGGAAGCGGTGGCGTCCGCGCCGAGCTCGATTGTGGTTGCGCGGGAAGCGGGTGGGACTGAAGAGAAAGTCTTGATGCGATCAGATGCAGTGCTGGCGATGTTGCGCGAGTTGCCGGGCCCGTGGAAAGCGATTGCTCGTTTGCTTGGCTGGATTCCGCGGCCGGTGCGGGACTTTGGCTATCGGCTGATTGCGCGCTGGCGGTACCGGATCTGGGGACGGCTGGAAAGCTGTCCGCTGCCTACGGCAGAGGAGCGGCAGCGGTTTCTGTAGCTTTTTTGGCACGAGCCGCGGCAAGGGCAATTGCCAGGCCAGTAATTTCAAGAACGATTGCAATGCCCAGGGCGAAGCCGCGAAGAAAATCGTTCCAGTCGGTTCCCGGAGCGGAGTGAATCAAGGGCTTGTGCCAAACGATGCCGAGGACGAGCAACATCATTCCAACCGACACAAACATCATGGCAACGGGAATCATCTTTTCCGGCGAGCTCTGCAGCTTGCGGAGAATCATGGGCGTCCCTCCAATACGACGTATGTGCCGAACAAATCAGTGGGCAACGGGTGAATTGTGTTCAGCGCGATCTATCCAGTTGCAGCGGCGAGCGACGAAGAGCGCCGAGAGACTGATTGAGATGGAAAGCCCGATCAGGAAGCCGCCAATGCCGTGAAACCAGTTGCGTTCCGTTTGGTTGGCCGGGTGTGGGAGATTCAAGATTAGCAGGCCGGCAGCCAGGCAGAGATTGCCAGCGGCGATGAGGCGGCGGCTTTTAGGGTCGAGTTGGCGAAATTTGAAAGACATTTTGGGACTCCTTTCAGATCAGTCGGTGAACCGGTACCAGAGCATCATGGACAGCTTGACGCCCACCATGGAGAGCGCGACGGCAAGCAGATCCCAACTCCAGACGTGGTTAACGAAGAAGCGATATTCAAAGAGGCCGACGGCGACCAGGCAAGCAACGATGCCGGCTGCCGCGGTAGAACGGCGGCGGTGCTCAAGGAAGCGCTCATCGACGAAGTCGCGCAGGAAGGGGATTCTGCTCAGGATGGATTGGGTCATGGTTCGATCTCCAACTGGAAGATTTGGTCGGTGGGGCAGGCAAAGACGCGGGCGAAGGTCAGCGCCAGCTCAAGGCTGGGCACGTAGCGGTTGCGCTCGATGGAGTTGATGCTTTGGCGGGAGACGCCGGCGGCCTCGGCAAGCTGTTCCTGGGTCCAGCCGCGCAGACTGCGAAGCTCCTTTACTCGATTTGTGATGGTCGGCGTCATGTAAAGTAAGCTTTCCAAATCAGAGTAGCGCGGGCTGGAGTCGGTGTCAAGCCGACTTTACCTTTTTCTCGGAAGAAATTAAAATCTCGGGACACGCGGCTGTTTGCTGCTTGCACAGGTGTCCTCGGAAAATCCTGCTAGAATCGACCTTTCCGGCCATTTGCCGCTCAAAGAAATCCATCCGCAGGAAACCCTCATCGTGCCAGAAGAGCCCAAGACAAAACCCGTGACCTATGCTGACGCCGGCGTCGACATTTCGAGCGGCGACCGCGCCAAGGATCGCATCAAGTATTTGGCGCAGAAGACTTTCAACCGCAACGTGCTGGGCGGCATTGGCGGGTTTGGCGCGCTGTTCCGGCTGGATATGCAGCGGTGGAAGAACCCGATCCTGGTGAGTTCGGCCGACGGGGTGGGCACCAAGCTGAAGATTGCCTTCGAGCTGGGCATGCACCACACGGTGGGCGCGGACCTGGTGAACCACTGTGTAAACGACATTGCGGTGCAGGGCGCAACGCCGCTGTTCTTTCTGGATTACCTTGCCAGCGGACGGCTGGACCCCGAAGTGACGGAGGCGGTGGTAACTGGCCTGGCAGAAGCGTGCAAGGCGAATGGATGCGCGCTGATCGGCGGCGAGACGGCGCAGATGCCGGGCTTTTATACAGAGGGCGAGTACGACCTGGCGGGATTTATTGTGGGCGCGGTGGATCGCGACAAGCTGGTGACCGGCGCAGGCATCAAGCCGGGAGACGTGCTGATCGGGCTGCCGTCGACGGGGCTGCACACGAATGGCTATTCGCTGGCGCGGAAGCTGTTTTTTGAGGTTGCCGGCTACAAGCCATCGCAATATGTGACGGCGATCAAGGAAAAGGCCGGGAACGCGTTGATGAAAACGCACCGCAGCTACCTGCACGTGATTCAGAAGCTGGTGGCGGCCGGCGTGACGGCGGGGATGGCGCACATTACCGGCGGCGGAATCACGGAGAACCTGCCGCGCATTCTACCCAAGAACACGGCAGCGCAGGTGGAGATAGGCTCATGGCCGGTGCTGCCGATCTTTGAGCATCTGCGCACGCTGGGCCAGGTGGCGGAAGACGAGATGATGCGCACGTTCAATATGGGCGTAGGCCTGATTGCGGTGATCCCGGCGGAGAAGTTTACGCGGGCGAAAAATCTTCTTGTGCGGGCGGAGGAGAAGTTCTTTGTGATTGGGCGCGTGGTCAAGGGTGATCGCAAGGTGCATTACACGTAAAGCGACGTCGCTGCGAAACGTGAGCAGGTTGGCGTTGCTTCGCAACATTGGTGTCGCTGCGCGAAGTTGGCAGGTCGGTACCCAGGGGAATGATCTTTGGATTTGGTGCGTGCACAGGCAGGGAAGCTGCGAATAGGGGTCCTGTTGTCGGGGCGGGGATCGAATTTTCTGGCGATTGCCGAGTCGATTCGCGCGGGACGGCTGAAGGACGTGGAGATCGCGGTAGTGATCTCGAATGTGGCCGATGCAGGCGGCCAGAAGACAGCGCGGGATCTGGGGTTTCCGTGCGAGGTGTTCGTCTCAAAGGGACGCAAGCGCGAAGAGCATGATGCCGACGTGATTGCGTGCCTGCGTGCGCATGGCGTGGAACTGGTTTGCCTGGCTGGGTACATGCGGCTGCTGTCTCCGGGCTTTATCGCGGCGTTTCCCAATCGCATCCTGAATATTCATCCCGCGCTGCTGCCGGCGTTTCCAGGCATGGAGGCGCAGACGCAGGCGTTTGAGTACGGAGTCAAGATCGCGGGGTGCACGGTTCACTTTGTGGATGAGCATCTCGACCACGGTGTGATCGTGGTGCAGCGCGCGATTACCGTGGAAGACACAGACGATGCGCATCTGCTGGCGGTGCGGATCCTGGTGGAGGAGCATATCGCATACAGCGAGGCGATTGGGATGGTTGCGAGCGGAGAATATGAGATTCGCGGGCGGCGGTATGTGAAGAAGAGGGCGTAGCGCGTTTTTTATTGGGAACAGACCCGTTGTCAAGGCCCCGCTCTTCCGAACTTCATGCTTTCCCCTTTATTATCAGCGCCTTCTGTGTTCACCCCTTTGCCGATTACTTCCCTCAATCCACTAACCTGTAGTTGAGAGGTATGGATTTCGCGCGGACCCGCCGCGGCATCCCGTCCGGCTCGGACCTCGCACACGTGTACCGGCAAGATCACCGTTTTCAGGGTTTTGCCTTCCAGATTTCTGAAAACAATGTACTTTACGACAGAACCCTTCCTCCAGCGCGTTGAAAACAGGCAATTCGCCCCCCGAAACCCGGGGTCGGGTGTCGGGGGCCAGCCAGAAAGGGTCGCATGGAATCCAAGTGTCTTCACGGTATGCCGGTGGATCCCATTGCCGGTAGCCGCCAACGGCTGCGCCGCGACCATTGCGCTTGACGATCAACCTTCGAATGCGAAACAGTGCAATGCGTACTGATCGCGGGCTCTAGCGCAACTCTGCTTGCCCGGTGTGACTCTAATCACCAGCGTTCGCCGATCCCATGGCGCTACGATAGGCTGTTCCGCTGCATCATTTATCTCGCAGTCCACTGCGAAGGAGAGGTCGATGAGCCGCTTCAATTACATCCTTACCAAATCGGAAAACGGTGTCAAAACCATTACCCTGAACCGCCCGGACAAGCGCAACGCGCTCAGCCCGATGTTGATTGAGGAACTGACCCAGGCGCTGCACGAAGCCGAGAACTGCGACTGCGGCGTGGTCGTCCTGACTGGCGCTGGACCGTCATTCTGCTCCGGCCTCGACATGGATCACCTGATGACGATGAACGCGCGCACGCCGCAGGAACATCGTCTCGACTCTGAAAACATGGCCCACGTCCTGCGCACGCTCTACGACTTCCCCAAACCAATTATTGCTGCAGTGAATGGGCCTGCCATTGCCGGCGGCATGGCCCTGGCCACTATTCCCGACTTCACGCTCGCCGTTCCCGAGGCCAAGTTCGGTTATACCGAGGTGCGCGTCGGATATATTCCGGCGATCGTGGCTTCCTTCCTGGTTCGCCAGGTAGGCGAGCTACGCACCCGGGAGCTGCTGCTTTCCGGCAAAGTCATGAAAGCCCAGGAAGCGCTGCAACTCGGCCTGGTAACCCAGCTCATTGATCACGCTGATCTGATGCCTTCAGCCTACGCGCTGGCGCAGACTCTGCTCTTGAACAGCCCCCAGGCCATGCGCGCGGTGAAGTGCCTCCTGGCCAAGCATGCCAAGCGGCGGCTTGATGAGGAACTGGAAGACGCCATCGAAGCCAATGCACAGCAGCGCTCCACAGCGGACTTCAAGGAAGGTGTAAAGGCGTTCCTGGAGCACCGCCGCGCCGACTGGCCAAGCATGCACGCCAAGGTATAGCCAGCTCCGGCGGGGCACCGACAGCACTGCGCCCTGTCCATTGTGCGTTCTATGCGCAGTCGGCGGGAGAGCACAGAGGCACAGGTGGTCAACAAACACTGTCAGACCGAAAATGCCATCGCGGAGCATCTGGAGGGATTATTTCGCTCGCTGATGCGCCCTGAGCTCTGCGACGATCTCCGCCGCGGCCTCGCGGGCTCGATCACCCTGATCGGGCGGGAAGCTGATGGCTCCCACGCGAGCGTGGCCGCCGCCGCCGTAGCGCTCGCAGACCGACGCCAGGTTCACCATCGTCGCGGGGTCAACCTTAGTCCAGGGGTTCGAACCAACGGCAACCTTGGTGCGGAAGCTCGACCTTGAGAGGCCGATCGAGTAAACCGCGTCAGGGTGCAGATAGTAAGGAATGAACTTGTTGAACCCCTCGGTGGGATGGTCGGTGATGTCGAAGAAAATGGTGCCGTCGCGTTCTTGACTGCGCTCACGAATCAGTTCAAGCGCCTGTTGGTGGCGCTCAAGCAGTGGCGGCAAAAGATCGGCCACAAACGGCTGGCGCAGCACCTCGGCTAGCGGCTGTTCCGTAAGCAGCGGAATCAGGCGCGGAATGAAAAGCGGATCCTGCGTGGACTCGATGATCAGCGTGAGCTTCATCGCCGGCGCGGCCATTTCAACGGCCGACTCGGGGCTCTCGTAGAGCGCGCCGTCCACGATGTCGGCCCACTTGATCAGCTCGGCCACTGGTTCAGTCTTAAAACCAAAACGTGTGGAGGCGATGTGGGCTAGAAAGCTGGTGCAGGAGGTGTATTCCGGATCGAAAAACTTGTGTGCGCCGCAGACCGGGTCTTTCTGGCAGTCAAGAAAGTTCTGCTGGTCCTGGGGAGTAAGAAACGCCGAAAGATGATGGTCGAACCACCAGGTGATGCGCGGCGAGGAGGAATATTTGAAATCGACAATCGCGTTCTCGTCGCCGGTAAACTCGCGTTCGTCAAAGAGCGCGCCCGCGCGGTGCACCAGGCCGTGGTACTCGTACTGCGCATTCGGGTTGACGCACTCGCGGTGAAAGCGCGTGAACAGCGAGGCTGAGCAAGCTCCGTCAAAACATTTGTCGTGGTAGAAGACGCGAACCCGCAAAACCCGCACTCCGCTGAGCTAAAGATTTGAACTACCGGAACTGTTAAGCATCAAGGGCGCGGCTCAAAGTGTCAAGGCGGGACGGGTTTACAGCCGGCGGCAGAACTGTCCTACTGTCCGTTTGTGAACAAAATTTTCCAAATCCGAACAGCAATACGTGGGCTCCCGAAGCTCCATTCCGCCTGTTCTGTTTAGAATCAACAACTTGATTTGATTCCTGTTTGGCTGTTGGATTGCGCTTATGCTTCATGCCGTCTCACACGGAAATCTACGTTCCACGGGAGATTCTGTGCTCACTCTGCTCCAGAACCTGCTCTACGACCTCAAGTTCGCGTTCCGTCAGCTGGCCAAGTCGCCGGGATTCACGATCACCGCGGTCTTAACCCTGGCTGTCGGCATCGGCTGCAACACGGCCAGTTTCAGCATCATGGATGCGGTGGTGCTGCGCCCGCTGGCGGTGCCCGATCTGAACCACGTGGTGACTGTCTATGAGCAGCAGAACAGCATCGACGGGCGGCAGGTTGCGCTGGCGAATTTTGAGGACTGGCAGCGGCAAAGCCACTCCTTTGAATCGATGGCCGTGCGCGGCTTCGCCGACATGAGCCTGACCGGGGCGGGGGACGCGGCGCACGTGCAGGCTTCGTTGACGACACCCGCGTTCTTCAAAGTACTGCGCACGAACCCGTTTCTGGGCCGCGTTTTCAATGAGACGGAGTCGCAGCCCGGCCGCAACAGCGTTGCCGTCCTGAGCTACAACTTCTGGAAGTCGCACTTCGCTTCAGATCCCGCCATTCTTGGACGGACCATCGAACTGGATCAGCACGCATACACCGTGATCGGCGTGATGCCGAAGACCATGCAATATCCGGCAACTGCAGATCTGTTTCTGCCCTTCGCTCCCACCGATGCACAGCTCGCTAACCGCAGCTCGCACGATTTTCTCGTGCTTGGCCGCCTGCGCAACGGAGTAACCATGGGCCAGGCGCAAGCGGAACTCAGTGTGATCGCAGAGCATCTCTCGAAAGCCTATCCGGCCACCAACCAGGGCTGGCAGGTGAAGGTGGAGACGCTGCTCACCGACATGAACGGCGAATACACTCCTCTTTATTTCGATCTCATCCAGGGCGCTACCTTTTTTGTTTTGCTCGTAGTTTGCGCCAACATTGCTAACCTGCAGTTTGCGCGCGGCATTGCGCGTCGGCCTGAGATTGCCATGCGCACCGCGCTGGGCGCTGGCCGCGGACGCCTGCTGCGGCAACTGCTCACCGAGAGCATCCTCCTGGGTCTGATTGGTGGTGCCGGCGGCCTAGCCTTCGCCGAGCTCTATATGCAGGTGAGCCAGGCCACAATGCCGGAGTCCGTGGCACGCTACCTTGCCGGCTGGTCGAACATCTCTCTGAACGGGCGCGCACTGGCGCTGTCGCTGTTTCTGGCTCTGCTGGCCGGAGTGGTTTCAGGCTTCGCGCCGGCCTTGGCCGCACTCCGCGTGAATCTTGTGGATCAGCTCAAGTCCGGCTCGCGTTCGGTGGTCGGCGCCGGGCGGGGACAGAGGCTGCGCAACCTGCTGGCCGTCTCGCAAATCTCGCTGGCCGTGGCTCTTGTGATCGGCGCCGCGCTCATGTGCAAGGGCATGTATGGAATGCTGCATCTTG
The DNA here is from genome assembly GCA_050014515.1 of Occallatibacter sp. GTDB lineage: Bacteria > Acidobacteriota > Terriglobia > Terriglobales > Acidobacteriaceae > Telmatobacter. The sequence goes on along the minus strand of JBEKDE010000020.1, from coordinate 43,896 downwards.
CCGACCGCTACAACCCATCTCAAACGCTGGTCTTTGACATGCATCTGCCCGCCGCGCGGTATGACACGCCGCAGAAGATGGCGGCGTGGTACAAGCAGAGCCTGGAAAAATTGCAGGCACTGCCCGGCGTTGAGCATGCCGAAGCAACCAGTGCTCTGCCCTACAGCGACAACGACTGGGTCGACGACTTCGTGATCGAGAATCGTCCATTGGCGCCGGGCAAATCGCAGCCGTCCATGCGCCTCACCGTCTCTCCCGGCTATTTCAGCCAGTTCCATATCCGCACCATCGGCGGGCGCATGTTTACGGACAGTGACGATCTGCACACTCAACCTGTGGCTGTTGTGAGCCAGTCGCTCGTGGACCGCTATTTCCCTGGTGAGAACGTGGTTGGCAAACGCATTCGTATGAAAACTGGAACCGCCCAGCAGACGCCCTGGCTGACCATCGTCGGCGTGGTTGAAGAGACGAGCTACACGCTATGGGACAGGTCGCGCCCGGTCGCTGTCTATACCGATGCGTTGCAGTTGCCTCAATCCGGCCTGACCTACGCAATCACCACCAGCGGTGATCCGGAAGCAATTGCTCCGGAGGTGCGCAAGGTTCTGGCTACCATTGACCCGGTGCTACCGCTCGATGGAGTGCAGAGCTTTGAGAAGCTAATCCGCCTGAACCTGACCGGCATTTTCTATGTGGCGGCCATGCTCGGCTTCGACGCCCTGGTCGCGCTGGTTCTCGCGGCCATCGGCATCTTCGGCGTCATGGCCAACCTGGTGGGCGAACGGACCCGCGAGATCGGCGTGCGGCTGGCCATGGGCGCTCAGCGCGAAGATGTGCTGCGCATGATCCTGCGCCGCGCCGTCTGGCTTACGGCGGCTGGCGTAGCAGCGGGACTGGCGCTGGCCTTTGCGCTGGCCCACGGCGTTGCCAACCTCCTGTTTGAGGTGCGCCCTGACGATCCGCTCGTGTTCGGTGCCATCACGGCGGCCATTACCGCGGTGGCGCTCCTCTCAAGCTGGCTGCCGGCGCGCCGGGCTGCGCGCATCGATCCCATGGTGGCCTTGCGGGACGAGTAGGCAGCGTTGCCCCGCCCGCCACTTGAAGCCTTCGCTGCCGTAGAGTATCTTCATTGGGACTCAACAGAATTGTTGTCTCCCTTGAAGAGGCCAGCATGGAGCAGGAGAATCCGCCGTCCACCACGGACACCTCGCGAGTCGGGCCTGCGCCGGCCGATCCTTCGATTCGGGATGGTCGAGGTTCGCTCCCATTCGCGGGTGATTCAGACAGCCTGCAACGGCTCTTATTTGGCAACCAGGGTATGCGTGTCGCATGGTCGGTGGCCTTGTTCGGCGCTCTCTTCTACATCTTCCGCGAATTCGGATACGTCTTCTTCGGAACGGTTTATTCCATGATTTTCCCTCTTGACTGGTTGGAGGGAACGTCTGCGCTCACGGTGACTCTTGGCGAATCGGTGCAGTTGTTCGCGTTGGTCGCAGCCGCCGCAATTGTCGCCAAGGTGGAAAGACGCCCGGGGAACCTGCTGGCATTTAACCTGGCCGGCCCTCGAAAAATCTTCCACTTCACCACCGGCCTCGTAATCGGCTTCGCGGCTCTCTCGGCGCTCATTGGCGGTTTGGCCTGGGGTGGCTGGCTGCGGTTTGGCCCGGTTGCGCTCTCCGGCGCTGCCGTACTCAAGTTTGGCTTGTTATGGGCACTGGCATTTCTCACCGTGGGATTTTTCGAAGAGGGCGCCTTCCGCTGCTATCTGCAATTCACACTCACACGCGGAATCAACTTCTGGTGGGCGCTGGGCGCTATCGCGCTGATCTTCTGCGATCTCACGCGGAGAGGCGCGGGAAACGGGATCGGAGGAGTGTATCTGATCGCGGCCCTCGGGCTCATTCCATGCCTGTTGCTGGAGCGCCTCAGGTCCGAAAGCTCCGGTTTCTGGCAAGCCGCCTGGGTCACATCGACATTCTTCGGCGCCATCCATACCTGGAACCGCGGCGAAAACTGGATCGGCATCTTTGCTGCCGCATCGGTCGGGTTCGCATTGTGTGTCAGCGTGAAACTCACCGGCTCGGCCTGGTGGGCCATCGGCTTCCACGCGGCATGGGACTGGGCAGAGACCTATTTCTACGGCACTCCGGACAGTGGCCTGCCCGCAAAGGGCCACTTGCTCACAACCAATCCAGCGGGGGCGGCAATCTGGAGCGGCGGAACGGACGGTCCGGAAGGCAGCTTGCTGATCATCCCCCTCATTCTGCTTCTGCTGCTGGCGCTGCTTGCGTTGTATGGCCGCGGAAAGCGCGGAGTTGCTCATTTGGCCGCGGCTGCCGGGCTCACAGAACAGGCTACTGGATAGACCATGCGTCTTTGGCTCAACCGCACCGGCGAAGTCTCACTGCGCGAGCAGTTGGTCACCCAGGTTACGCTCGCCATTCTGTGCAAGGAATTGCAGCCGGGTCAGCGCCTTCCTTCCACGCGCGATCTGGCGCGGCGCTTCGACGTTCACGCCAACACGGTCAGCGCAGCGTATCGAGAACTCGAGCGCGACGGCTGGCTTGAGTTCCGCCACGGGAGCGGCGTGTTTGTGCGCGCCACAGGCCCCTCCTCGCCGCGCACGCCCGAGCTGACCGTCGATCACCTCATCGGGGAACTGGCCGCGCGGGCGCGCAAAGTGGGCGCTTCACATGCACTGTTGCGCGCGCGCCTGCGCAGATGGCTTGCATTGCAGCCGCCGTCGCGCTGGATGATCATCGAGCCCGATCCCGAGCTGTGCAAGATTGTTGCCTACGAGATGTCGCAGGCGCTCGCTCTGCCCGTCGATGGCTGCGTTCCAGAAGCCTGTGCCGAGCCCGCCAATCTTGAAGGCTCAATGCACGTGGTGCTACCCAGCAAGGCCGCTGCGGTGCGCAAGCTGCTTCCCGCCGCATTCGAGCTCACCACGCTTGAAGTCCATCCCGTCGCCGCGGAGCTGCAACTCTACATCAAGCGATACCTGCCCGAACATAGCGGCGACCTGATCGGCATCGCCTCGCGCTGGTCTGAGTTTCAGCGCATCGGCCGCACCATGCTGGTCGCCGCTGGGTTGCCGCCGGAGAGCCTGCTGGTCTGCGACCCGACCAAGCCCGGCTGGAAGCGCGGCCTCGACGCAACCACGGGCGTAGTCTGTGATTCAGTCACCGCGCTTGAGTTGCCTGCGGGAGTGTTCCCCATGCGTTTCACGCTGCTTGACGCGGCGTCCGTTGCGCCTCTGCGCGCAATGGAGACCACCCTCGCCGGCGATGAGGACAGCTCTCCCAGCTAGTTCGTCCACCAGCTTGGCCGACCCACATGGAATGAAACTGTGCCTCATCCACAGACGCCCCGTGCCCCATTTTTTGCGGCCTTTTTCTGCCGCAAGGGCGGGAGAGCACGGACCTTGTGGCGGCACGGCCAATCTTGCTTCTTGTTAAGGCCTACCCACGCTACATGCCCCTGTGACACTGTCGATACTGTCCCAACCACACTCCCTCCGCAACGCGCGAATCCCTAGGATCTTCTCATCAAGCCTGCCGATACTTCACCAGGCTTGGCAATGCCACACGATGCGCAGGAGGGGTAATCGCGATGTCTCACCACATTGTCATTGGATTGTTGATTGCGCTTTGCATTCTCATGCTCGTCCTCTTGACATAAATCGGAATCGACATCACGTCGCGGATGGTGCCTATGAGATTCATTCTTCCAATGCTTGTTTTCATCTGGTTGACGCCGGCAATCGCGGTCACGCAGGCGCTGCCCGATGCGCCCAATCCTGCCGGCGCGCAAGGCTGGAATCGCGTCGCCGATATTGCGCGCGGAGATGAGATAAGCGTAACCACCGGCAGCGGCCGCTCGCTGCGGTGCCTGTTTGCGGGCGCAACCAACCAGGATCTTTTCTGCGCTTCGCCATTCAGAGATCGCGAATTCCGTTTCGAGCGCAGCGAGATTGAAAAAGTTCGCTTCAACGATGAAAGACGCAACAGGAACATCCTCATCGGCACACTGGCAGTCGTTGGATTCGGGGGATCGTTCGCACTACCCCGTCAGCCCGGCGATGAGACTCCCAAGGTCATCACAGCCACCATCTTCGGCGGCATCGGTGCATTCACAGGACTTCTTCTTTCGCCTCTTGCCCATTTCATTCCCGGCCGCTTGATCTACCGCCGCGCAGCGCATGAAGGGTCAACTGCCGCGGATTCCGCCACTACTAACTCACCCCATGAGCTTTTGCCATAACGCAACAAATGTCCCAATCCGCACTTTGTCTTTAACTGTCGCCGCTACCGGTGGCGCGTTATCCTGTTGTTGACCGATGGCCAACACTGACTCTGCACACCCGACCCCTGAATTCTCTCCCGCGCCTTCAGCCGCCAAACGCAAACGCAGCTGGCCGCGCATACTCCTGCGCTCGTCTGGCATTCTCCTCGTGCTCCTGGCGCTGGCCATCTGCGCAGGCATTCTCTGGTTGCGCTCGGCAGAGAAAACCGCCCTGCCGCAGCTTGATGGCGAACTCCATCTTCCCGGTCTCTCCGCACCCGTCACCGTCGAACGCGACGCCCACGGCGTTCCGCATATTGAAGCCGCCACGCAGGACGATCTGTTTTTGGCGCAGGGCTACGTCACCGCGCAGGACCGCCTGTGGCAGATGGATACCTTCCGTCGCAACGCCAACGGCGACCTGGCGGAGATCCTCGGCCCCTCGCTGGTGCAACACGACAAGACGCAGCGGACGCTGCAGTTTCGCCGCACCGCGCAGCGCCTCTACGCCAACCTCGACGCAGCCGATCGCGCGCGGATGGACGAATACGCGCGTGGCGTCAACCTCTACATCGCGCAGCACGCCAACGCGCTTCCCGCCGAGTTCCGGCTGCTGACATATCAGCCCGAGCCTTGGACTGGCGTGGACTCGCTCTCGATCGTCATGATGATGTGCGAGATGCTCGACACGCACCTGTACGGCAAGCTGGGCCGCGAACAGGTAGCAGCCGCGCTCAATAATCCAAAGCTGGAATCCGATCTCTATCCGGTCGGCTCGTGGCGCGATCATCCACCCACCGGAGAATTGATTGACTGGAGCCAGCCGCACCCTCCCCCAGCCGGAACCAAAGGCGACGACGACGATGACCGGACGCAAGCCAGCGCCGCAAATCCAGAACATGATTCTCTGGCCAGCCTCGAAGCCGGCCAGATTCCCAGCGCCCTCCGCGCCTTTCTCCGGCTGCCCGACTGTGCAGGCTGCGCGCCCGGTTCGAACAACTGGGTCGTCGCCGGGAGCCACACCGCCAACGGCAAGCCGCTCCTCTCCAACGATATGCACCTGCCCATCACCGAGCCGAACATCTGGTTCATGGCCGACCTCCGCGCTCCGGGTTATCACGCCGCCGGCGTCACGCTTCCCGGTATGCCGATGGTGGTGGAAGGGCACAACGAACACGTGGCCTGGGGATTCACAGCGCTCTATGCCGATGTGCAGGACCTCTACGTGGAGAAGCTCGACGGCAAAGGCAATTACCAGTCTCACGACGGCAGTTGGAAGCCGCTCGAGGTTGATCACGAGATCATTCACGTCCGAGCCGGGAAAGACGTCGCCGTCGACGTGCAGTTGACCGCGCACGGCCCCCTGTTGACCCCGCTGTTTACCAAGGAAAAGCGTCCGATCGCGCTGAAGTGGTCTATTTACGACGAAACGCTGAACTCGATTCCGCTCTACGCGATGAATGTGGCCCCAGGATGGGAGCAGTTTTCCGCGGCCCTGCGCCTGTGGCCCTACCCCACGCAAAATCTTGTCTACTCCGACGATCAGGGTCACATCGCCTACCACGCCATCGGGAAGGTGCCGCTGCGGCCCGGCGGGCTGATGGGCGTGCCCATCAGAGACACAGCGCACGAGTGGCAGGGATACATTCCCTTCGACGATATGCCCAACGTGCTCGATCCGCCCTCAGGATTTGTGGCTACCGCCAACTCGCGCGTCACCACCGACAAGTCGCCCTACCCGCTCTCGCTGGAGTGGATCGATCCCTATCGCGTCGAGCGCATTTACAAGTCGCTGCAAGGGCGCGACAAGCTCACGCCCCAGGACATGCTGGCAGTGCAGACCGACGTGTACAGCGAAGTGGACCAGGAACTGGCGCATCGCTTTGCCTACGCAGTGGACCACACGCCTGGCGTGGACAACCGTCTGCGCAAAGCCGCAGACCTGATGCGCAGTTGGGACGGCCGGCTGAGCACTGACTCCGTTGCCGCATCCATCGTGTCCTGGACGCGCCATTCGCTTTGGCCCCTGGTCTTTGTGCCCAAACTGGGCAAGGCAGCCGGGGATTATTCGTGGGGCGAATCGGATTTTGCCACCGAAGAGATTGTCATGCACGCCAATCCCGACTGGCTCCCCGCAGGCTACAGGAACTGGGACGCGCTGCTCACCGCGGCCGTGCGTCGCGGCATGGCAGATGGCAAGGCACCCGCCGACCTCAGCCAATGGACTTACGGAAGCTGGCACGTGGTGGACATCGAGCATCCGCTCGCCACTTACCTGCCTGTCATCAGCCGCATTGCCGGAACCGGCGCACAGCCGCTCAACGGCGACGACACCACCGTCAAGCAGGTGGGCCGCGCCTTTGGCCCATCGCAGCGCTTCACCATGGACTGGAGCAACGTGGACGGCTCCACGGAGAACATTGTGCTTGGCGAGAGCAGCGACCCATACAGCCCCTACTTCCGCGACCAGTGGAAGGACTACTACAACGGAACCACCTTCGCGCTGCCCTTCAGCGCCCCAGCAGTGACCGCGCAGACAAAGCACACGCTGCGCCTGCTGCCATGAAGAGGCAGGGAATAGGGATCAGGGAACAGGGATCAGGAAAGACCTGGCACCGCCTGATCGGACCAGCCGTCATTCTCCTTGGCGCATTCGTAGCCGTCGCCCCACAGCTAATGCGCGGCAACTCCTGCGGGCACGACTTCGATTTCCATCTCGTCTCCTGGCTCGATTGTTTTCACAGTTGGCAGCAGGGAATCCCCTACCCACACTGGACGCCCAACGCCAACTTTGGCGCCGGCGAACCCCGCTTCATCTTCTATCCGCCCCTCACCTGGATGATGGGCGCGGCGCTTGGCCTCATTCTTCCCTGGACTCTCGTTCCCGTAGCGCTGACGTTTCTCCTCCTGGCCGGCACGGGACTGAGTACGCGCGCACTTGCCCGCCTTGCGCTGTCCGACTTTCCAGCAACCATTGCCGGCTGCGTTTCCATTTTCTCGGGCTACGCGCTCTTCACGTCCTACGAGCGATCTGCCTTCGCAGAGCTCGCCGGCGGCATCTGGATTCCGCTGGTGCTGCTCTATGGATTGCGCGGTCTTGATCAATCCTCCTCGACAGGCCCAAAGTGGCGGCGCGCCTTTGATCGGTCCGCCGTGCCGTTGGCGCTGGCCGTTGCAGGCGCCTGGCTCTCAAACCCCACCGTTGGCCTGATGGCCTGCTACACACTCGCCGCGGTCGCCATGATTGTGACCGTGTTGGTGCGTTCGTGGGCGCCAGTGCTGCGCATGGCCGCTGGTGCGGCGCTCGGAATGGGCCTCGTAGCTTTATATCTAGTTCCCGCAACCTGGGAGCAGCGCTGGGTCGATATTCACCAGGTCACCGAAGACCCCGGCCAGACCCTCGAAAACAACTGGCTGTTTGCGCGCCACGCCAACCCGTCATTGGCACTGCACGATGCAGTGCTGCACACCGCGTCAACCATCGCGGTCGCCATGATCGGGCTCACGCTCGCAGGCCTGCTGGTGAGCTGGCTGCGCAAGCGCTTGCCGGGAGATCGCGCATTTTGGCTTCCGCTCGCAGTGATTCCTTTTGTTGTCCTGTTTTTCCAATTCTCATGCTCACGCCCACTGTGGAATCTCCTGCCCGAGCTCCGTTTTTTGCAATTTCCCTGGCGATGGCTGCTTGTCCTTGAGGCGCCCATGGCCATCTTCCTCGTCGCGGCAGTAAATTGCTCCCGGCTGGGTCGGCGCGTAGCAGTGGTTTCTGCCTGCGTCGCCGCTTTCCTGGCAATGACCGCGCTGGCGGACAGAACCTTCTACCAGCCCTGCGACGACGAAGACGCAGTTGCACCCATGCTCGACACCTACAAGAGCGGCCAGGGATTTATCGGCACCGACGAGTACGAGCCCATGAGCGCGGACAATTCGATCCTCGCCACTAACCTGCCTTTCGCCTGCCTTGTAAGCGACTCAGATACCGAGCTTGGCGTTGCAACCGCAATCCCCGACGACCCGCCTGAATGGACAGCCCAGCAGCACAGTTGCGACGCAACTTTTGAGCCAGCCCACGCCGGAGCCGAACATTTACAGATTGTCGCGAACATCCCGCACCCCGGCGCGCTGATTCTGCGCCTGCGCACCTATCCGGCATGGCGTTTACTGGTAAATGGAAAGCCCGCCGGCGCACTACCGCCGCGCGATGATGGCCTGATGGCGCTGCCGGTTCCCCAGGGTCATGCCGTGGTGACAGTTGACTGGACCACCACGGCCGACCAACTCGTTGGTCGCTGGATCTCCTGCATCTCCGTGTTGCTGCTCACAGGGCTTTGGTTGATTGAGATGAGGGTCAGGCAGCCTCGTCTAAAATGAAAACAATGGCCGTCGATGTCAAATTGCTGAACAAGCAGGCCGCGGAGTTGACTGACCGCGCGCTGGATGAGCTCATTCCCAGCGTGGAGACCGTGCCTTCGTCGATTCATGGAGCCATGCGCCACTCCACCTTTGCCGGCGGCAAGAGGCTTCGTCCGCTCCTCTGCTACCAGGCTGCAGTGACCATCGCCGGCGAACTCCCAAAAGGCATTGAAAACCTGGGTGCGGCAATTGAGATGCTGCACACCTACTCGCTTATCCACGACGACCTGCCAGCCCTGGATAACGACGACCTGCGCCGCGGCAAGCCCACCTGCCACGTGGTCTTCGGCGAGGCAATTGCCATTCTGGCCGGCGATGCTCTGCAAACCCGCGCATTTGAGGTTCTGGCAAATCTGGCCTCACCGCCGACCGCGACCGTGCAAATTCTTCGCCTCGTGGCAAACGCCGTCGGAACCGTGGAAGGCATGATCGGCGGTCAGGTGCTCGATATTGAAAGTGAGCATGTAAAGCCCACCGCGGAACTGGTAGACGCCATCCACCGCGCCAAAACCGGCGCACTGATCCGGGTGAGCGTCGTCGCCGGCGGCGTCTACGCAGGCGCGACCGCGGACGATATGGCTCGGCTTGATGTCTTCGGCCGAAAAGCCGGTCTCGCCTTTCAGATTGCCGATGACATTCTCGACGTCACCGAAGATTCGGCCGCGCTGGGCAAAACCGCCGGCAAGGACCTTGCGACCGAGAAAGTAACCTGGCCGGCCGTCTTCGGCGTCGAGCAGAGTCAGCGCGCCGCCGCCCGCCTGATTGAAGAAGCCTTTGCCGCCCTCGAACCCTACGGCGACCGCGCCGACGGACTCAAAGCCGTTGCCCGCTATCTCGTTGAACGGAAGAGTTGAGGAGCGGAATAACTAGCCATGCTCACCGAAGCCGACATCCTCACTGCACTCCGCGACTGCTTCGACCCCGAAGTGAAGCTGAATCTAGTCGACCTCGGCCTCATCTACAGCGTATCCACCGGCTCCGATCCGCACTCTACCCCTGCCTGGCCGCGCCAGTGGGTCAAGGTGACCATGACCCTGACCACACAGCAATGCCCGGCCAGCGGTCTGATCTTCGAGCAGGTGCACAACCGCCTGGCCGGCATTCAGGACATCAGCAAAGTGGAAGTCGCCCTAGTGTGGGAGCCGAGGTGGACACCGCACCGCATCAGCGTTGAAGGCCGCAAGCAATTGGGGATTTAGAGTGATCACGCCAAGCCGTTGAGGGATTTTCGGCCTGACTATTCATCGGGCAGCTTCCGCGGGTGGCTACGGTTCTATGACCCGCGCCAGCTTTGCGCGACCATCCGCAACGTCTCTCACCACATCCTGCACTTGGGCAAGAGCGCTTTCAATCTGGTCCAGGTAGCCCGGAATCGCGTCCCAGCATGCCTTCACGGCGTCCTTCTGGTCAAGTAGTGCCAGAGCGGTTCCGGCGCAACTGACAGCCAGCCCGGCGCGGCGCTGCTGGCTCAGAATGAGCGCGGCTCCCGCAACCAGGGCTCCGCATGCGGCGTACTTGGTCCAATCGCCGCTGAAGGCGTCAAAGATGCTCAGATCGATGCGCGTTTCGTTCGGTGCTTCACTCAGTTGCTCAACCGCCATGGTTTCTCCTTCGGTCTCCGGGCATGGTTCCCGGGAGAGAGGGAACGGTGTCTAGAGTATCACCTTGATTGCTCACTGCGGGAAAATCGAGATAGAAATCCCGTGTATCCTTTGGTCCCCATTGTTTTTAGTCCAGATCAAACTCGCGCAGCGGTTTCACGTCCGGCGCTTCCTTGGCCTTGCGCAGCGCCTCGGCAAACTTCTTTTCCAGCAGATCGGCCTTGTTCTTTTCCGCGTCCACCGACTGGCGGAAAATTGACTCCTTGCGCTCATTCTGATCGCGCATCGCCTGGGCCGCCGACTCCAGGTCCTCAAACATCCGTTTGCGCGGTGCCGAGGTGTGGCTCACCAGCACACCCGTCTCCGCGTCGATCCTGAGCATCGCCCCGCAATCGGGGCAGGCAACTTCGAAAATGTCCTGCTTCTTCTTCGACATGGCGTTCCAGCAAGGATTGTATGCGCTTGCACTGCAATTTGAACAGCGCATTGGGACGATGGCGCAGCCCACCCAGGTGAACTTTCCCGGCAATCCCGGCGCAGGACCGAATGGCGATGGAAAGCGCACAGCCTGGCGCGCGTTTGTCTGCTATAAACATTTGCATCGTCGCAGAGAGGTTTTTGAGACCAGTCTCCACTCGAAGACAGGAGAATGATGAAAACCAGCTTCCTGGAAAAACTCGCCCTGGTTGCAATTTGTGGATTGGCAATTTCACCGCTCTGCGCTGCGCAGGCCGAACCGAAGCCTGCCGCGCCTTCATCCCCCGCACCTTTATCCATTGCCGGCTTGTGGCTCGGAAGCCTCGATCTGGGCGCCATCAAGCTTCGCATCGCATTCAAGATCGCAAACTCCAGCGGTGGCCTGAGCGCGCAGATGCAAAGCCCCGACCAGAGCCCAACCTGGATTCCCGCAAGCTCCATCACGCAAAACGGGAGCAGAGTCAGCATCGCGCTCACGCGGCTTGGGATTCAATACGAAGGAACGGTTGCGGCGGATTTGAGCGCCATCGACGGCACGTTCACGCAGGGCGGCAGCCCGTTCCCGCTGAAGCTGGAAAGCATCAAGGACGAAACCGCGCTTGATTTGCGCCGTCCGCAGAATCCCGTCAAGCCCTATCCATATCGAGAGCAGGACGTGACCTACACCAACAAAGCGGCCGGCAACACGCTGGCTGGCACGCTGACCCTTCCACCAGGCGCGGGACCATTTCCCGCGGTGTTGCTGATCGTCGGCTCCGGCCCGCATGATCGTGACGAATCCCTGCTGGGGCACAAGCCCTTCCTGGTGCTCTCCGACTACCTGACCCGCAAGGGAATTGCGGTGCTTCGCGTAGACAAGCGAGGCGTGGGCAAATCGACAGGAAACTACTCGACGGCCACCACAGCCGACTTTGCCGCTGATGCCGAAGCCGGCGTGGCCTACCTGAAATCCCGCCCCGAAGTCGATCCCCACAGGATCGGGCTCATCGGTCACAGCGAAGGCGGAATCATCGCCCCCATGGTCGCGGCACAGGACCACGATGTTGCATTTATCGTCATGATGGCCGGCTCAGGCGTGCCCGGCGACCAGATCATCATAGAGCAACTTCGCCTGATCGAAGTCGCCGGTGGCGCAAGCAAAGAAAAGGTCGACAAGGACGCCGAAGCGGAGCGCGAAACGCTGCATCTCGTCGAGACCGAAAAGGATCCCGCGACCCTGGAACGGCTGCTGGGCGTAAAGCTGGCGGCAGAGGGAACACCCGACGCGCAGATTGCCGCGCAGACCAGGGCTGTCATGTCGCCATGGTTCCGCTTCTTCATCACCTATGACCCCGCCGTTGCGCTGCGCAATCTCACCATCCCGGTGCTGGCCATCAACGGTTCGCTCGACCTCCAGGTTCCACCGGCGCTCAATCTTCCAGCGATTCGCAAGGCGCTGGAGGAAGCAGGCAACAAGCATTTCGAGGTCGATGAATTGCCCGGCCTGAACCATCTCTTCCAGACAGCAAAAACCGGCGCTCCATCCGAGTACGGCCAGATTGAAGAGACCATCTCGCCGGTGGCGCTGGATAAGATGGCAAGCTGGATTCTGAAGCAGTGAAATCGGCTTGAAACGCCGCAACCGCTGCGCTGGTCACGGACGGCGAATGTAGTTCCCTGCAATAATCCAGAGAAGGTTAATCAGCGGATGAGTCCAGAAACTCCAAAGGCAATTGAAAGTGTGGGCGCCGCTCCAGCGCAAATCCCTAAAGTCTTTGCACACTTCGAAGGATACAAGCCGCCTTTTAACCCGGTTCCCATCATCGAAAAAATGCTCAAGTCTGTGCCCCCGAAGTATCTGGTTGGACTCAGCGAAGTCGTCCTGACAAATTCTTCAGGCTTGTCCCGCGAGATGCGCCGGTCAGTGACAAAGTCGCGCGGGCGCAAAGCTCGCATTGTCGAGGCGCGCGGTCTTTACCGCCAGGCTTGGCAGGGCAAGCCGGCATGGATTCAGATCTTCGTCGACAATACGCTCAAGCACTGGGAAAAGAGATGGTGGCTGAAGTTGGCATTCGTGCGCGATATTCTGCTCGGCGAAGTGCTATTTCATGAGGTCGGCCATCACATCCACTACACAACGCGCCCTGAGTTTCGCGAGAAGGAAGATGTCGCGGATAGTTGGATGCGAAAGCTCAAGAGGCAATATCTTCGCCACAAGTACGCGTGGCTTATTCCCCTGGTCCCTCTTCTTCGCCCTTTGGGGAATTGGCTTGCAGGTAGCGGTAAAACTAAGACAGCCACTGTAAAGTAGAAAAGCCCTGCTCATTTGAGCAGAGCTTTTCTGGTTGAATTCTCGAATGTTCCAGAGCGAATCAGTGCTTTTCCGCAGATGCCGAGCCAATCTTGGCCTCAGCTTCGGCGATGACATGCAACGCTTCAGCGTACTTCTCTTCGCTATCACCCGCCTCGTTCCACTGCTTGTTGCCGCGAGCGAGTTGCTCCTTGGCGCGAGGCACGTCGATCTCCTCCGGCTTCAGCGCGTCCGTCGCCAGAATCGTCACCCGATCCGGCAGCACTTCCACAAATCCCCAGCTCACGTTGTAGCGCGAAATGCTCTCCGGCCCGTCCGGACCGCCGTGCAGCGTCACGTCGCCCGCGCCCAGCTCGGCCACTAGCGGCGCAGCGCCGTAAAGCACTTCCATGTAGCCCGTCTTGGCCGGCAGTTCCACCGCCGAAGCCGCATGCTCAAAGAGCGTGCGCTCCGGCGTCACCAGCCGTACACGGAGTTGGTTTGTTTCTTCCGACATAAACACCTTCTGAGCTTCTAGCTTCTAGCTTTTAGCTTCTAGCTAAAACCCCGCCGCTTCCACTCGGAGGAATCAGCTAGAGGCTAACAGCTAGAAGCTAGCGCCTGCTTTTACGCCGTCACCTTCAGCGATTCGGCCTTGGCCAGCACGTCCTCGATCGATCCCTGCATATAGAACGCCTGCTCAGGAATATCGTCGTACTTGCCTTCAATAATTTCCTTGAAGCTGCGCACTGTGTCGGCAATCTTCACATACTTGCCGGCAATACCGGTGAACTGCTCCGCCACATGGAACGGCTGCGACAGGAACTTTTGCACCTTGCGCGCGCGAGCGACGGTGAGTTTATCGTCTTCAGACAACTCATCGATGCCGAGAATTGCGATGATGTCCTGCAGATCCTTGTAGCGCTGCAAGATCTTTTTCACGCCCTGGGCCACATCGTAGTGATCCTGGCCAACCACGCGCGCCGACAAAATGCGGGAGGTCGAAGCCAGCGGATCGACAGCAGGATAGATGCCCAACTCCGACAGCGGCCGGCTGAGCACGGTGGTGGCGTCCAGGTGAGCAAACGTCGTTGCCGGCGCAGGATCGGTTAAATCGTCAGCGGGCACGTAGACGGCCTGAACCGATGTCACAGATCCTTTGCTGGTGGACGTGATGCGCTCCTGCAGTTCACCCATCTCCGTAGCCAGGTTCGGTTGGTAGCCCACAGCCGAAGGCATGCGGCCCAGCAGGGTCGAAACCTCAGACCCCGCCTGCGTGAAGCGGAAGATGTTGTCAATGAACAGCAGCGTGTCCGATCCCTCCACGTCGCGGAAGTACTCTGCGACCGTGAGTGCGCTCAGCGCCACGCGCAGGCGCGCTCCAGGCGGCTCGGTCATCTGGCCGTACACCAGCGCGCACTTCGAGTTGGCGAAGTCACCCGGCTTGATCACGCCCGACTCGGTCATTTCGACCCAGAGATCATTACCTTCACGGGTACGCTCGCCCACGCCGGCAAACACCGAGTAGCCGCCGTGGTTCTTGGCCACGTTGTTAATCAGTTCCATGATGACCACGGTCTTGCCCACGCCGGCGCCGCCAAACAGGCCGATCTTGCCGCCCTTCAAGAACGGCTGGATCAGGTCGATCACCTTGATGCCGGTCTCGAACATCTCTTCGTGCGTGGTCTGCTCGTCAAACAGCGGCGCGGGCCTGTGAATGGGCATGCGCGACTTTTCGCCGATGGGTCCAAGCTCGTCCACCGGCTCGCCGATCACGTTGATGATGCGCCCCAGCGTCTCCTTGCCCACCGGTACGCGAATGGGGCCGCCGAGATCGATGGCCTTCATTCCGCGCACCATCCCATCTGTGGCTTCCATGGCCACGGTGCGGACGCGGCCTTCGCCGAGGTGTTGCTGGACCTCGAGGATGACGTTGATGGGCGTGGGAACGGTAAAACCGTCGCTGACCACGCGCAGTGCCTGGTAAATGGGTGGCATCGTCGCTTCTTCAAACTGCACGTCGACCGCCGGTCCCGAAACCTGAATTACCTTGCCGATATTTTCTGCCATTTTTGTCTTGTCCTCTCGCTATGCAGCGGAGCCTTTCAACTTCTTAGACCCTTTGACTGGGGTTGCCTTCTGACGAACCTTCTTCCCCTTCTTCACCGCGAACACCTCGAATTCGCCCCAGGGCACTTCGTAGGTGTACTGATCGTTCGTCGATCTCCATACCAAATGATTCTTGCGCACAGTTAATTCACCATGCAGCCCAGTATCCGTCCTGCGCGTGAATGTTATGCCCGTCTGCTCGATTTCCCTTCGAGGAATTGCAAAACTAACACGGGTTGCCATGATCTCTCCTCCCCCATTCCACTCCCCTAGCCGAACTCAGCCAGTGATCATCAGTTTCCCTTTCGCTTTTGCCGCGACGTCCGCTAACCTGAGAAGCGTATCCTTTACATCCTTGTCTTTTGTCTTCTCCGCCAGCAGCTGAGCTTCCCCTTTCAACAATCCTGGAGAGGCGGTGCTGCCCTCGGTTAATAGCTCATGCAGGGCAGGATATGCCTTCCGCGGTGCGCTTTTTCTCACCTCGTCCAGCAAGGCCTTCACGCCGCTGATGTTTGGCCCCAGGGCCGTCCACCCCCGGGAGTCCTCATAGTTGTAGGCCATAAACCCTCCGCACACGCAATTGTACGGACTCGGCGATGTTGTCGAGGCCCGCCAAGCTGGTGGCCTGCTCGGAAACGCATTGGTTTTACAGCGCTGCCGCTCCACTTACAATTTCGATAATCTCCTTGGTAATGGCCGCCTGGCGCACGCGATTCATATGCAGCGTGAGCGCGTCGATCATGTCCGAGGCGTTGTTGGTTGCTGAATCCATCGCCGTCATGCGCGCCGCATGCTCCGCGGCAACCGACTCCGTCATTGCGTGATACAGCATGGAAAAAATGTATTGCGGAAGCAGGCCGTTAAACAGCTCCTCGGCCGGCTCGTCGTAAATGTAGTCCACCTGCGAAGTGCCGAACTTCTTCGATTCCGCATCGGCCTCGGCTGTGTCCACCGGCTCCAGCGAAATCCCCGCACTGGCCGCGGCTTCTGCCGTGCGCTGGCGCTCTTCTTCCGTGGGCTCGGTGGCGCCGGTGATCTGCGGAATGCCGATCTTCATGATCGGCAAAATCTTCTCCACAACAAGCCGCTGTGCAATCACCGATTTGAACTCGTTGTAGACGATGTAAGCCGCGTCAATCTCCTCATGCACGTAGCGGGAGATGATGTTGTGCGCCAGCTCGTACACGCGCCCGGTCTCAAGCTTCGTCAGCATGCCCGGATGATCGCCGGTCACTTCCACTTTCTTCTTGCGGTCGCGAACCTGGCGTTTGTTTCCGTTCTCGTCCGTAATTTCGTTGTAGATGGCCGCCGGAAAATGCCGGCGCATCTGGTCGCGTCCCTTGCGGCCCACGGCCTCAATGTCGATTTCCTTGTCCGGATTGCCGCCGATAAACTGGAACGCCGTCTTCAGAATGTTGGCGTTGAAAGCGCCCGCAAATCCCTTGTCGCCGCTGACGATCACCAGCAGGATGCGCTTCTCTTCGCGCGTCGCAAACAGGGGATGGCGCAGGTTGCCCGTCTCCGGATCGAAGATCTCAATGCGTCGGGTCAGCGATTCCAGCACGCTGGTGATCATCTTGGCGTAAGGCCGCGCCGCGAGAGCCCGCTCCTGCGCGCGGCGCAGCTTCGCCGCCGAGACCATCTTCATGGCCTTGGTGATCTGCCGCGTGTTCTTCACGCTGCGGATGCGACGCCGTAAATCGAGTACGTTTGCCATAAGCCTTCCAGGGATCAGGTTTCAGGGGTCAGGGATCAGTTCTCCGAACTCTTTGCCTTGAACGCCTCCAATATCCCAAAAATCATCTTTCCAACTTCGTGCGATACCCCTTCGGTTTCAGCCAGCGCCTTGGAGTCGCCCATCTTCATCTCTCTTGCAATTTCCAGCTGCGTCTGAAGCTCAAAGTTCGATCCACGGGCGATTCCAAGAAATTGCCTGTATTCCGCCTTGTTGAGCCTCCCATGGCCTTCAGCAATGTTGCTGGCAACAGAAACTGTAGCCCTGCGCATTTGACTCGTTATCCCGTACAGCTCTTCCTTGGGGAACTGCTCAGTCAGCCGATAGACCGCGACAGACATTTGAATCGATCTCTGCCAAACGATTAAGTCGCGAAATGATCGGACCATCTTACTGACCCCTGAAGCCTCAAACCTCACTTCTACGTCTTTGCCGTCGCCGCTTCCAGCTCCGCCTTGAAGTTTGCCGAATACTCCTTCAACGCTGCATGCAGCTTGCCGCGCAGGTCGTCGTCAAATTGCTTCTTGGTCGTGAGCTCTTCCATGAATGCAGTCTGCGCGTTGTCAAGGTACTTGTACAAGCCATCCTCGAACGCGCGAATGTCCGATACCTTGAAATCGTCCAGGTAACCCTGCGTGCCCGCAAACAGCACCAGAGCCTGCTGCTGCCACGTGAGCGGATGGAACTGCGGCTGCTTGAGCAGTTCAGTTAAACGTTGCCCACGATTGAGCTGCTTTTGCGTAAGTGGATCGAGATCTGAGCCAAACTGCGCAAAAGCCGCCAGTTCGCGATACTGCGCAAGGTCCAGCTTGAGCGTCGAACCCACCTGTTTCACCGCCTTGATCGCTGCCGAGAAGCCCACGCGCGAAACCGAAAGACCCACGTTCACAGCCGGACGCACGCCCGAGTTGAACAAATCGGTTTCCAAAAAGATCTGCCCGTCGGTGATCGAAATGACGTTGGTCGGAATGTAAGCCGAAACGTCGCCCGCCTGGGTTTCAATCACCGGCAGCGCTGTAAGCGAGCCGCCGCCCCGTTCCTTGCTCAGCTTGGCCGAGCGCTCCAGCAAACGCGAGTGGAGATAGAACACATCGCCCGGATAAGCTTCGCGACCCGGCGGCCGGCGCAGCAGCAGCGAGATTTCGCGGTAAGCCATGGCGTGCTTGGAGAGATCGTCATACATCACCAGCGCGTGCCGGCCCGAGTCGCGGAAATACTCGCCGATAGCCGTGGCCGCGTAAGGCGCAAGATAAAGCAACGGTGCAGGCTCAGAGGCTGATGCAGCCACAATGACCGTGTGTCCCATGGCGCCGTGCTCGGTAAGCGTCTGTACTACTTGAGCAATGGAGGACCGCTTCTGGCCGATCGCGCAGTAGATGCAGATCAGGTCGTTCTTGGCGTTGTTGATGATCGTGTCCAGCAGCACCGCGGTTTTGCCTGTCTGGCGGTCGCCAATGATCAACTCGCGCTGGCCGCGACCGATGGGGATCATCGAATCAATGGCCTTGAGGCCGGTGGCCATGGGCTCCTTCACCGAAAGACGATCGATGATCCCAGGCGCAAGACGCTCCACAGGGAGCGTCTCTTTTGACTCGATGGGTCCCTTGTCGTCGATGGGAATGCCCAGCGCATTGACCACGCGGCCAATCATCCCTTCGCCCACCGGCACGGAGAGAATCTTGCCTGTGCGCTTCACCTCATCGCCTTCACGAAGCTCGGTATAGTCGCCCAGAATTACCGCGCCTACCGAATCCTCTTCGAGACTCAGCGCCAAGCCGGCAATGTCGTGGGGAAAGCTGAGCAACTCGCCGGCCATGACCTTGTCCAAACCGTGCAGGCGCGCAATGCCGTCGCCCAGCGATGTAATGGTCCCGACCTCGTCGACCTGGACCTTTGAATCGTAGTTCGCGATCTGCTCGCGAAGTAGCTGCGTTATCTCGTCTGCCTTGATCTGAGCCATTTCTGTCCTTACAGTTGTCAATTCTCAGTGGTCAGTGATCAGTTCCCGGTGATCCATTTGCGGAAGACCGATCTTTGACCCTGGAGCGCCTGTTTCCAGGCAGCGACTACCGACCACTAAAAACTGAACACTAAAATCTGTTTACTCTTCACCCAAAAACTGACCACTGACAACTGATCACTGACCACTGACAAGCGTTTCCTTCAGGCGGTCCAGGCGTCCGCGCACTGATCCGTCATAAACCGTGGAGCCGATGCGCACTACTGTTCCGCCGAGGATGCTCGCATCGAGCTTGAAGCTGGCCTCAATCTGCGAACCAGCCAGCCTGCCAATATCCGTCACCAGCGCGCTCCGCTCCTGCTCACTCAACTCGCGCGCTGTCACAATCTCCGCCTGGCGAATGCCAAGCTGCTCCTGAAGCAGCTTGCGATAAGCCTCGATCACATCCCGCACCTGGCCGATGCGGCCGTTGTTAATCAGCACCGCCAACAGGTTGCGCAGCTCCTTCTGGAGCTTCAGTTTTGCATTCAACTTATCCAGAATCCCCACCTTTTGTATCGCGGGAATTGCAGGATTGACAAAGAATTCGCGCAGTTCAGGGCTTCCGTCCCACGTACCGAGAAAGTCGTTGATCCGCCGCTCGACTGCAACCGTGTCCAGCTTTTCAGCCGTGACCACATCGAGAAAAGCGCTGGCGTAGCGGGAAACAAAGGCGGCCATCTAGTTCAGCCCTCCTTTCGGCTTTTCTCCATGAACGGACACAGCCCCAACAAACTCAGCGATCAGCGCGCGATCGGTTTCCGGCGTCAGGATGAGTTGCTTTGCGGCCTGGTCAATAGCCAGTTCGGCGGCAAAGCTGCGCAGCCCGCGCGTAGCCTGGGCAGCTGCCACGCCAATCTCCTGCTCCGCGGATGCAACGATGCGGGCGCTCTCCTCGGCCAGTGCTGCCTTGATGCGCGCCTCGTCCTGCTGGCTCTCGGCCTCCACCTCGGCGCGAAACTTCTTGATCTCATCCCCCAGGCTGGCGAGCTTGGCCTCAACCGCACTCAAGCGGGAATTGGCGTCCTCGGTCACCTTGCGTGCCGACTCAATGTCCGCGCGCACCTTCTCCGCGCGATTGCGCAGAAACTTGGGTAGGTATTTGTAAACCGGAATCCCGATGGCGAAAACCACGATGGCAAAGTTGAGGATTTCAGTGGCCGTGGCGATGGTTTCATCGTGCTGGTCCTGCAACTCCTGCGCAGCCCCGCTGTCGTGATACACCATCCTGGCAGCCGACTTCACCAGCGGGTTGTGGCGGAACTGGTTAGCCGCTTCTTCGTCCGCTTCCTTCTCCGCCGATTTGTGCTGTTTTTCAGCAGCCGCGTCCGCGGACGCTTGTGAAGCAGCTGCCGGAGCCGCCTGCTGTGCAATCACGCGCAGCGGCGCAACCGTCAGCCCTGCAGCCAGCACCGCGACAAGCCCGAAGCAAAACAAGCGATTGGAAATGCGCCGCTGCAAAGTCGAAGATTTCAAAGCAGAATCTCTCAACGGGAACCCCCGGCGGCCAGCGGAAGCACCGCGCGGACCACTTGACTGGCCAACTCCGCCGCGGAACCCTGAATCGTCTGCCGGGCGGCAGCGGCCTCGGCTTCGAGCTCAACCCGCGCCTGGCTCACCTTTTGGCTCGCGGCCTTGCGCGCAGTATCGAGGGCAGCCTCGCGTTCGGCGTTCCACTGCCTTACACGCTGCTCACGCGCCTTGTAAACTTCGGCGCGCGCCTCCCGCAACTTGGCGGCATACTCGGCCGCGCGGGCCTCGGCCTTGGCAATGGCCTTCTGCGCGTCTTCCAGCGCGCCCTCGGTCCGGGCACGACGCTCTTTGAGCGTGGCACTCAGCGGTCCCTGGATCAGAAACTGATAGGCCAATACCAGCACGATAAACAGCAGAGCCGTTGGGATGGCGCCGAGAAGAAGCGCACCGATTTGTTGAATAATTTCTTGCATGGTGGTATCGGTTCGCTTTGGCGGTTAGTTTAGGAATTGCGCTTGGAACACTCTTTTCTATCAGGGCCAGACCCCCACGGTCAACGAAGTCGGAACTCGATCGCCGAGGACCTGTGACTGCTGTCACGAATCACGAATATTGTTCAAAATACTGCTTGCTTTTGGTGGGAACAGGCCTAGACTAAGAATACCACCCAGACCCGGTTCAGGGTCCAGCGGGTCAACGGCTCCGGGAAGTCCTTCCACTCCCGAAGCCGTTGGCCCGCCTCTAATTTTGGGGCCCGTTTCGGCCTAATCACATCCCGAAGCAGTTCAAGCCAGTGCGCAGCGGTTTTCCATTGCATGAAAACCGCTGCGCACGTCGTTTCGAATCTGCTTCTAACTTCCTTTTCAGCTTTTACTTACTCCGCCTTGGTGATAAACTCCGCCAGGTCGTCCTTCAGCTTGTGCAGAGCCTCCACATTCAGGTAAATCATGTGCCCTGAGGGGTAGTAGCCAAATTGCACGTTCCCACGCAGCGTCGGATCCAGGTCCATGTGATCCAGATCGTACTCGGTGGCGAAAAAGGGCGTGGCCAGGTCAAAGTAGCCGTTGGCCGAGAAAACCTTCAGGTGCGGGTTCTTGCGAATGGCGCTGCCCAGATCGGCAGCCACCCATGGCTGAGACTGCTCGCCGCCGGGCCCGCCGAAGCCGCCGCCGCTGGTTGGCCGGTGCTTCCAGTCCCACTGCACCATGCCGTAGGCCGTTGGCCGGTAGGTGTCTGTGCTCTCGAACTTCAGCTCGCGCGCCAGGTAGTCGTGGATAGCCGCAACAAATGCGCCCGTAATTCCTGTGTCGGAAGCGTCATAGCTGGGGTTTTCGCCCGCGGCGTCCGTGTCGATACCCTCAAACCGCATGTCGTAGCGGCCCAGGGTGCGCGCATCGTCGCGCAATACTTCCTTGCGGAACCTGGTCGGCGAGATGCGCAGCTTTGATTCCTTCACGTAGTCGATGCTTAGACCGGTGAACTTGCTTACCTCCTTGGCCACAGTATCGAACTCCGCTGCAGGCAGGTTGTGGCCTTCAAAAAGCGCATGCGCGTAAGGGCCTGAGGCAAATTCGCGCGCCTGCTGCACCCAATCCGCAATATTGGCCGGCTTGTTCGGAACCTTGTCGAAGTACCACGCCGCCGCCGCGTAACTGGGCAGGTTGGAGATGTAAAGCATGTCGTAACCGCCGGCGCGAATGTTGTAATTGAGGATCGACGAGATCAGCACCACTCCGTTCAACTGCACGCCGTCGTTGCCCAGCATGTCGGCGAGGGCGGCAGAGCGAGTGGTCCCATACGACTCCCCGATCAGGAACTTGGGCGAGTTCCAGCGCTGGTTCACGTTGAGATAGCGCTGGATGAAACGGTCGAAGGCGCGAAGATCTTCGTCAACGCCGGCGAAGTCCTTTGCCGTTCCCTTGCCAACTGCACGCGAGTACCCGGTAAGCGGCGCGTCGATGAAAACCAGGTCGCTCTTGTCCAGCAGCGAATACTGGTTGGGAACCAGCTTGAACGGCGGTCCGGCAGTCGGCTTGGGGCTGTCGGTCTCAATCCGCACCGGCGAAAACGACCCCATGTGCAGCCACAGCGTGGACGAGCCCGGACCGCCGTTATAAAGAAAGCTCACTGGCCTCGACGCCGGCTCGGCGCCGTCCAGCGTGTAGGCCACGTAGAAAATGCTGCCGTAGGGCTTATCCTCTTCATCGCGAATCAGGAGCGTGCCCGCCGTCGCCGTGTACTTCAGCGTCTTGCCGCCCAGCGTAACCTCGTGATGCGTCGCGACCGTCTTCTCAGGAGGAATCGGCGTTGCAGCGTCCTTGTTGTCTGCGTCCTTGTGATCGCTGTCCCGGTGCTGTTCCGCATTCGCGGCTGGAGCCGCCGGAGTGCGTGTCTCCTGTGCGCGAGTTACGGGGCCTAAGTAATGAGAGGCCAAGGCAACGAGCATGCAAAGTGCAAGCCGGTGGGCAGTCTTCATGAGTGGTGTACCTCCAGGAGAATGGGTTTTCGCAGCATCGCGATGGAAGACTTCGCGATCGGGTCTGAGGGGATTTACTTTATCCCAGACGATTTAGGCGCCGCCGAGGACTCATCGTGGTTGATCAAGCCCTGGGCGCGCAGCCATGTTTCCAGCAGTGCGGGCCACTGATCCAGAGATGGATCGCCCTTGCCCAGCCCGCTACCGTGCCTGCCCTTGGCGAAGATGTGCAACTCTGAGGGAACGCCTGCCTTCACCAGCGCTTCATAGAACCGCAGGCCCTGCTCCACCGGAACCGTCTGGTCGTCAAACGTATGATAAATAAACGTGGGCGGCGTCTCTTTGGTCACGAACAAGTCCGGCGAATACGCAACACGGAGCGCCTCGCAGCGGTCCATCACGTCGAAGAGCTTGCAGTAGCTCAGGTGTGAAGTGTCGCTGGAAATAGCGCCAATCCACGGATAGCCGAGCACCAGGTAATCGGGGCGGCTGGAGACGCGCTCAATCGGGTCATCCGCGTCGGGATTGCCCGGCACGTACTGCGTACCCGACAACGCCGCCAGATGCCCGCCGGCCGAGAAGCCGATCACCACAATGCGTTTGGGATCGATGTGATAATCCAGCGCTCGCGCACGAACCGTCTGCACTGCACGCCGCGCATCCAGCAGCGGGATCGGCAGCAGGTAGCCGTGGGACGAGAGCCGGTAACTGAGCACAAAAGCGCGAAACCCGCGCGCCGCAAACCATGATGCAATCTCCCGCCCCTCAAGTGCGCCGGACAAGCCCACATATGCGCCGCCTGGCATCACAATCACCGCGGATCCGCTCTCCGTGCCGCTTGGCGGATCGAAAATGGAAAGAGTCGGGATGTCATCGCAGGTCTTGCCTTTGGCCTCAGGAGCATCGCCGGGCCACAGGCGCACGGTCTGGATGCCGAGGAAGTCGTTGTTCGTTCCAGGCGTAGCGCAGGGCCTCTGCTGCGCCCGCGCCGCGGAGAGCGCCAGCAGACCCAGGACGGCAATGGCAAAGAAGCGTTTCACAAGGAACCTCCAGGCGATGGGGAGGATTATACGGTGGAGCGGTGAATGAGTGAAGGAGGGGATAAACAGTGAAAGAGTGAAGAAGACAGTGAAAGAGTGAAGAAGACAGTGAAAGAGTGAAGAAGGCAGTGAAAGAGTGAAGAAGACAGTGAAAGAGTGAAGAAGTGAAAAAGTGAATCGGGGCTTTGGTGTCGCGTCTTCGCAACCTGCTCGTTCAGTGTTTCACTCTTTCACTGATTCACTCTTTCACTGATTCACTCTTTCGCTGCTTCACTATCTCGCTTGGCTCCTCACAGCCAGAGCGCCGTATGCCCTGGGCAGGCGTCCGCCGCCTGCGCCGTCATCTCTTCCGCCAACCCAAATCCGTAGCGCGCCAAATAGAACGCAGCCCCGTGCAGTCGCTCCTGCAGGCCACCGCCCGGATAAAGCGACTGGCTAATGGCGTCCGCGTGCCTTCCAATCGAGACTTCGCGCTGCAACTGGAAGTTCGCCGCTAGCGTCCGCAGACGATTCATCTGGTAGCGCATCTTGCTCGCCGCCGTCTCCGCTGAACGCCCCAACCCGGCGTCCTGCGCGCGCATCCAGTCAAGCAGTGTGGAAAGCTCGCTGTCCAGCGCATTACCCGCTGCAGCCAGCTTCTGTTTGCCCTCAATGGGCATGGCCCGCGCCGCGAGCACCTTAGCCAAATTCCCGCCCGATGCGCTGAAGACCCGCTCCAGCGTCAGCTCATGCTTGCGCAGCAGCTCACCAATCGCCGGTTCAATCAACGTCGCCGAAAAACGCGGCTGGACCGGGGTCTTGCGTCCAAGAATCGCTTCAAACAACACCGCCGACTGGGCAAAGTACGCGATCTCCGCCGGTCCGCCGATAGTGAGCGAAGTGGAAAGCAGAAAATCCTGAAGCACGGGCCGCAGCAGCGCGGAGGGAGAGATACGCTCCGGCTCGGCTTCCAGAATTGACACCAAGTCAGCGGTCGAAAAGCTTTGCCGGCCTGCATGCCATAGCCCGTCAGGCTCGGCCGCCGTGGGCGCAAGCCGCTTCAGTGCCAGCCGCGATCCTGTTTTGTCGTCAATGAGGAACAACAAGCTCGATTGCGGCGCAACGGCCACCTGCGCGTGGTAGCCCGCAGCTTCCAATTCGCGATTACGCTCGGTAAGTCTGGCGTGCAGTTCATCCGCACGTTCCAGGCCCGCGCGCAACACAGGTGCGCCAATACGATGAATCGCGCGGTTGCTCGCGTCCAGCACCAGCAATCCCTGATCCGAGAAAACCTTCGAGTAGAACTCGGCGAAGGCCTCTGCAAATGTCCGCCCCGGCTTGTAAGCCGCGGCCAGCGCCTCCATGGCGTCGGAGAAGCCCAGCAGCTCCCACGCCTGATCCACCAGGGGAGTGATTGAGTGGTCGAGAATAAGTCCGCCGACCGGCAGCGGGTTTGCGGGCGCCGATTCGTACACCAGCTTGCGAAGCTCGTGGCGTGCGGGGAAGGTAACGTGGTTGATCTCGGCAAAATCGTGGTCTTCCGTTGCCAGCCAGAAGATCGGCACGTGCGGAACGCCTGCCGCGGTCGCCTGTCGAGCCCGTGCCACCGCCGTCGCCGCCTTGAACGGCGTAAACAGCGGCCCGCCAAACAGGCCCACCTGCTGGCCCGTAACCACCACTCCGGCGCCAGCTGCGAGTGCGGCCACAGAAGCTGCTGCCGTCGGCGCGGGATTCTGTTCCGCAAGCAGTTTCACCAGTTCCGGCCAGTGCGCCGGAACCGCCGGCCGCTTCTGCCAGCCCTCATCCGGGGGCAGCGACGCATAGAAAGGGCGCGCCGCAGCGTTGCCGGCGCAGTAGTCCAGAAACAGCCGGTGCAGGCCCGGCGCTACGGTAATTGGAAAGCACTCTGCGGTCGGCAATTCGTTCCCTTGCTGGTCGGTTTCCTGTTGCAATGCGATTCGGCTCTGTTAAGGATGCCACGCCGGGCGCAATCGATGCAGAACTGGTGCAATCATGATCGTGGCGGCGCAAGAGCAGTGCGTATACTCTCTCTTACGGAGCACCGAGGAGAATCAGCAGAATGGCCAGCAAAAAGAAAGCAGCGAAACCCGCCAAAGCAAAGATCGAGCCGAAAAAAAAGCCCAAAAAGGTCAAGGCCGCCAAGGCGAAGAAGCTGAAGACCCCCAGGGTTGTCGTTGTTGAAAAGGCGCAGATCATCAGTTCCAAGGTCGTCTACCAGGGCCCGCTCTTTCGCGTGCTCCACGACAAGCTGCTTGAACCCGGAGGTAAACCGAGCGAGCGGGACGTAATCCGTCACAACGGCAGCGTGGTGATCCTGGCCGTCGACACTTCGAAGAGCAAGAAGAATCCCTGGATCGTGATCGAGCGCCAATACCGCCACGCCGCCAACCAGTTCTTGTGGGAGCTGCCGGCCGGCAAGCTGGAGCCCGGCGAAGACGCGCTCAAAGGCGCACAGCGTGAGCTTGCCGAGGAGACCGGCTACGCCGCAAAGAAATGGAAGCCGCTGGTGGAGTACTACGCCAGTCCCGGATTTCTGGGCGAGTCAATGAAGGTGTTTCTCGCCGAGGGCCTCGTCGCAGGGGACGCCCACCCCGAGGCCGACGAGCAGATCGAGTTCCGCCTGGTAAAGCTGTCTGAATTGCTCAAGATGATTGAGAAGGGGCAGATTTTGGACGGTAAAACTCTGACCAGCGTGCTGCTTTATGCGCGTAAGCAGGCCGCAAAGCGCAAGAAATAAGCTGCGACCTCCTACGACCGATCTCATAAGTGTCACAGCCCTTGCTGGGCCGACTGTGAAACCCGCAACAAAGCGGGTCGAATGATTCCCGCGAGTCGATGCTCCTGTTGATGAGACCGGTTTTATTACATTCTCTCAATTCAACAAGTTCCGAACCGGGCTTGCGATTACAGCCGTTTCGATTCTGCTCCTTAAACAAACGAAGAGGCTCAGTGGCATTTTTACCGGGAAAATGCCACCTGGCATGAACAACAGCTGGCAACATTTGAATCGAAGGCGCTCTCACGCCGCCCCGATCCCATTTCGCGGGACCCGCCGTTAAAATCTGATTCAACCTTTCGTCGACTTCACGCGTCTTACCTGATGAGGGCGGGTGTTTCCCCATCGATATCGCTCGCCTGCACTCCATGCTGTCAAAAAGGAAGGCGGAGCCTGTGGCTCAGTACAAAGGGAAAGTCAAGTGGTTCAACAACGCCAAGGGCTATGGATTCATCGGACGTGAAGACGGGCCGGATGTATTCGTTCATTACTCATCCATCCAGCTGGATGGGTACAAAACGCTGAAAGAGGGCGATGACGTTGAATTTGACATCGTCCAGGGCCAAAAAGGTCCCCAGGCCGATGCGGTGGTTCGCTTCAGAGACGCCGCAGCCCACAGCGCAGCCTGACTCGGCGTAATCTGCCGGGGGGTAAGGCAAGACCACCCCGCGCGTGGTGCACGATGCGTGTGCTCGGCATGAAGCTCTCAATCACTATGTCGCGTTTCCGACCAGCGGAAGCCAGCAATGCTGGTGTGCCCGTCCGCCGCAACCCGTCCCCTCCGCTTCGCAAACCTGCCCTCTGGCGGTCAGAGAAGCAGCAAGTGAATGAACAAGTGAACTGAGCGCAGCGCCCATCCCGCAAGCTTTAGACTGTTCCCTGTTCCCTGCTTTATCAGATACTGTCATCGGAGACCTATCCGATGGACAACCCCACGATGGCCCGGTTGCTGTCTGAGACCGCCGATCTGCTTGAGATCGACGGCGGTGACAGCTTTCGTATCCGCAGCTATCGCCGAGCCGCCGAAGCCGCCGAACAAACCACGGTCGACCTGGTAGCCGCCGCACCTGAAACCGCCCGGCTGCTGGAGATTCCAGGCATCGGCAAAGGCATGGCCGCCAACCTGCAGGCCATTGCCGCAACGGGCACACTGCCCCTGCGCGACGAACTGCTCGCTAAATATGGTGCTGGCCTGCTGGATTTGCTCAAACTCCCCGGCATGGGCCCCAAGACCGTCGCGCTGCTGTGGGATGCCGCCAAAATCTCCGGTATCGACCAGCTCGCCGAAGCCATCGAAGCCGGCCGCCTGGTCGGCCTGCCGCGCATGGGCGAGAAGCAGATTGAAAAGCTACGCAAAGGCATTGACGACTATCGCCGCAGCGCCGGCCGCTTCCGGATCGACGTGGCCGAGGAAGCTGCCCAGCGCATCTCTGCCTACCTGCTGGCATTTGATGGGATTGAACGCGCAACCCCCGCTGGCTCCCTGCGCCGCGGTCGCGAGACCAACGGCGACCTGGATCTGCTGGTGACCGGGCCGGCCTGCGCGCCCGAGCATACGGCTGCCGCGGTCGAATACGTGGCCGCCTATCCAGGCATTCACGACATGATCGCCAAAGGCGAGAACAAGGTCAGCTTTCATCTATCAAACGGCCTGCAGGTCGATGTTCGCCTGCTCCCTTCGGCCAGCTACGGCGCCGCATTGCAGTACTTCACCGGCTCCAAGGCCCACAACGTCTCGCTCCGGCAGCGTGCGCTCAAAATGGGCTACACCCTCAGTGAGTGGGCTCTGGCGCGGCTAGACGATGAGTCCATTGTGGCCGCGGCCACCGAGGAGGAGATCTACGCCGCGCTGGGCATGGACTGGATGCCACCTGAGATCCGCGAGAACCTGGGCGAAATTGAAGCTGCGGCCCACCACGCCCTGCCCCGGCTGATTGAAAAGTCCGACATTCGCGGCGACGTGCACATGCACACCCACGCCACCGACGGCCACAACTCCATCCGCGAAATGGCCGAAGCCGCTCTCGCCTGCGGTTTCGAGTACATCGCCATCACCGACCACTCCAAGAATCTGGCCATGACCAATGGCCTGGATGAAGAGCGGGCACTCGAGCACGTGCAACGTATCCGCGAGGTAGATAAGCAGATGGGTGGGAGGATTCGCGTCTTCACCGGCATTGAAGTGGACATTCTCGCCGACGGCGCGCTCGACCTGGGCGACGAAGTGCTGGCTCAGATGGACGTGGTCATCGCCAGCGTCCACACCCGTTTTGATCAGAGCCGCGAAGAAACCACGGCACGCGTGTTTAAAGCCATTGAAAACCCATACGTGCGGATCCTGGGCCATCCTACCGGCCGCCTCCTGCTGCGCCGTGAGCCCTTTGCGCTGGATCTCGGCGCAGTCCTGCGCCGCGCAGCTGAGCTCGGTGTGGCAGTGGAGCACAATGCAGCTCCCGAGCGCCTCGACCTGAACGACCGCGACCTGCGCCTGGCCAAAGAGCTAGGCTGCAAGATCGCCGTCAACTCCGACTCCCACGACGCCCGCAACCTGGGAAAAATGGACTACGGCATCCGCCAGCTGCGCCGAGCCTGGCTGGGACCGCAGGATGTGTTGAACTGTCTGGGAGCCAGAGATTTCCTGGCTGCGCTCCGGCCCCGGCCGTGAAAGGCACCACTTTCAGTGCAAATTCCCGCCCTTTTCCTTGACCGGCCGCACGAATTCATGGCCTGTTCTGCTCTCTTGGGGATAAGATAAGGGCGCGATGAGTCTACTCCAGCAGGAATCCCCCGAAATCGACGATGCCGCACGTGGCGAGGACTACGCCAAAGGTTCCAGCCACCTGATCTGGACCAGCGTGTTCGCAGCTGTGCTGGTGAGCCTGGCGATCGCTGGTTACGTGATCGCCGGACAAAAGCCGCCCGCGGCCACCGGAGAGATTGTTCAGGTGTGGGCTCACCCGCATCACCCTGAGAGTTCCGGCTTTGACGCTAGTGGCGCAGCCATGGAAAAGCAGAGCTTTGACCAGGTGCTGGTGTTTGCCCAGGTCAGGCTGCACAACCAGAGCAAGCAGCCGCTCTTCCTGCACAACGTAATGACCAATGTCACCGTCGACGACGGAATCCATTCCAGCTATGCCGCAACAGCAGGCGACTACGACCGGGTCTTCATCGCCTATCCCGATCTGACCATTCCGCATGGCAAGCCGCTGTCGCTGGATGCGACCATCGACCCTGGCCAGACAGTCGAGGGAACGGTTGTGTCTTCCTTCCGGATGAGCAAACAGCAGTGGGACGCGCGCAAGGCCCTGAACTTCACCTTCGGCATACGCTATCAGCCGAATTTGGTGCTCGCGCCCCACAATGCCGTTACTGACCAGTAGGCGTTACTGGCCGGTCGGCGGGACTGGCGCGCTCTTCGGCACCGAGAGATATCCCTTGACCGTATTCTTGGCGCTCACCGAGTTCACGACGATCTCAAACAGCATCGGGTCTTTCCCGCTGTAGAACTGCAGCGGTTCGTACAGCCCCTTGTTATTCTTCGGCACCGTCTTGTCGTCTGAAATCACGTCCAGGCTGAAGGTGTTTTTCTTGGGATCGGCCTTCTTCAGTTCCAAGGTAACCGTGCCAACCGGTTTTCTTTGGCCCTTGGTCAGTGTGAACTCGTAGAAGTTGCGATCACCCTTGTGCTTCAGCACTTCCAGCTCATCGTGATTGCGCGCGATAAGGCTGCTATGGTCGCTCAGGTCGCCCTTCATTGAGGTCAGCTGAGCCACGGCAGTCGCCAAGTCGCTTTGCGTCTTGGCCACGTCGGTCTTCACGCCGCCCACGTCGGTCTTGACGTCAGAAACAGCGCTGGTGACGGCGCTGACCTGTTGCGCGGTCTGCTTTTGCTGGTTTGCCAGTTGCTGCGTGTTGGCCTCGACGGCCTGCTCGCGGCGGATGATCTCCTGGGCGCGAACATCCATCTGTTTCTGAGTCAAGCCGAGCGACTTGCCCAACTCCTCGGTGGCCACGTTGAGCCGGGCGTCGGTTTCCCGCAGCCGGGCGGCAAGCTGCTTGTTCTGCTGCGTGGCCTCGTCAAGCGCCGCCTTCTGGGTGGCGATGTGACCGCTGAGCACATAGCTCCAGGCCAGCCCGCCCAGCGCGCAGATCAGCGCAACGGCAATCACCGCCAGCAGCGCGCCGGAATAGGTTCGGGGTGCATTCTCAAATTCTTCACTCATGGGTCTGCCTTTCCTGAAACCGGCGGTTCATGCTGCAAACCGCTTTTCTCGGCCTTGGCGTAAAGCCCCGGGCCCGGGTGATGGCGGCGTTCTGTCCCATTTAAGCATTTTCCGAATCGCCATAGACCGAAAGCACACATTCAAGTGGATTTTTCTTCAAGAAAAAACCACGTTCTATGCACCCATAACGGCTACACTTATTCCGAAAATGCTCTAGACGCCGTCCGGAAGACTTCCTAAACTGAAATCTTCCCGTTGCCGCTTCAGATCCAGATTTGCCTGTTCGCCCCTCTTGATGCCGTCGGGTGCGGCCCGGGGGATGCCAGCAATATAGAAAGAATACAGTGCGTTCGGCAACCGGCGTCTCCGTGGGCCGCCGAAAGGTCGGGATACAGGGTGAATTGTGCGCTGGCGCACATCCGTTGTCCCACCCTTCGTGACAATCATGGAATCGTTCCGTTATAAACATCTTTTGCCGCATTTTCCGGCACAGGTTACCTTTTTCGACGATAAAACGACCTGAGCGGCTGGTCTTCGTCGCTGGTGCATCTTACCTGACGTTTGCTGCAAACATCGAAGAATCATTCAAAAGGGGAGATCCGAAAGCTATGTCGACTGCTGTTGCTGGGAAAGGTCTGGAAGGTATTGTTGCGGCAAACTCCGGGATTTGCTGGATTGACGGAGAGGCGGGTGTGCTGGCCTATCGCGGCATCGACATTCATGAGCTTGCCGTACGCTCCACCTTTGAGGAAACGACCTACCTGCTGTGGAACGGCATTCTGCCCAACCAACTCAAGCTGCGCGAGTTCACGTCGCAACTCGCGCTCGCCCGCAACATCGACCAGCGCATCATCGACCTGCTGCGCTCCTTTCCCACTACGGCAACGCCCATGGAAGTGCTCCGCACCGCGGTCTCTGCGCTCAGCTTTTACGATGCCGACGAGAAGGACAACTCCCATGACGCCAATGTGCGCAAGGCCTACAACCTGACCGCGCAGATCGCCATGATCGTCGCCATTTACGACCGCATCCGCAAAGGCAAAGAGGTTGTTCCGCCTGACAGGTCACTCTCCCACGCCGGCAACTTTCTGTGGATGCTCACCGGGGAACAGCCTTCCGAGACGGCAACCCGCACCCTCGATATCGCCCTCATCCTTCACGCCGACCACGAACTGAACGCCTCCACCTTCGCCGCCCGCGTTATCGCGGCCACGCTCTCTGACATTCACTCGGCCGTCACCGGCGCCATCGGCGCGCTCAAGGGACCATTGCATGGCGGCGCCAATGAAGCCGTGATGCGCCTACTGCACGAGATCGACAAGGCCGGCGTAGACCCGGTGGATTACGTGAAGAGCATGTTGGCCGCAAAGCAGAAGATCTCCGGCTTCGGCCATCGCGTCTACAAAACTGAGGACCCGCGCGCCACCCACCTGCGCAAGATGAGCGAGCAGCTCGGCATCGACGCCGGCCAGCCCAAGTGGTTCAACTACTCGCGCGCCATCGAGCTTTACGTCAAGGGCGAGAAGAAGCTCAACGCCAATGTCGATTTCTACTCCGCTTCTACATACGCCACCCTGGGCATCGACATCGACCTCTATACCCCCATCTTCGCCATCAGCCGCATCGCCGGCTGGGCCGCGCACGTGATTGAGCAGTTGGACGACAACCGCCTCATCCGCCCGCGCGCCGAATACATTGGCCCCGAATACCCGTCTCATTGGATCCCGGTGGAAGAGCGCGGCTGAAGTCAAGAGCAGACGCAACAGTACAGTCAAGCCTAAAAAGTCTTCCGCCCGCAGAGCATCGCCTGCATCCAATCCGCAAGGCAGGTGCACCATGGCGATCCGGCAATTCGCTGTTGACCGATTCAGCATTATCTCCTCCAAACCATTTGCCGATGTTCTTTCTTCTCTCGAAGCCGCTATCGGCCATCCCGACATGCGCGATTTCGGTCAGAAAATGGCCGCGGCAAAATCCTGGCAGGAATTGGAACAAGTAGTCCGAGCCGTCCTGGGGCCTTCAGGCTTCATGGAGTTCACGCGCTTCAACCTGGGCCTGGTGATCGCCAAGGACAAAGGCTCCTCCGCGCCGAAAATCGTGCGTCTTGTGGTGGGAAATCCGCTCATCATGAAACAGATGGCCGAGCATGTCCCGGACACCGCTTCCTATGCTCCGGTGACCATCCTCATTGACGAACGAGTGGACGGGGTTCATCTTTCTTACGATTTAATGGTTAGTTACCTTACACCCTATGGTAATCTTGCCGCGTTGAGAGTTGCGCGGGATCTTGATGCCAAAGTCGAGGCCCTGCTTAGGTCAGCCGCAGAATAAGCAGACCCAAGCGTTCCGGTTGCACCGCGCGCTTCCTTCGTTTCTTGGGTTCACAGCGTACGCAGTACCAGATCCCTGTCTACGAAAGGATTATCGATGATTTCTGGAACTAGCTTGGTGCAATTCACCTATCTCCATGTGTTCCTGAGCGTGATCGGCATCGGCGCCGGATTCTTCCTTGTCTTCGGCCTATTCACCTCGCGGCGACTCAGCATTCTAACCGCAACTTTCCTCGTATCCACGCTGGCGACGAGCCTGACCGGATTTCTGTTTCCGTTCAACGGCGTGACTCCGGGAATCATTCTTGGCGTCCTGTCTATCCTTGCGCTGCTGATAGCCATCGTGGGTCTCTATGTGAAGAAGCTGGAAGGCCCTTGGCGCGCGATCTACGTCGTCTCCGCCTTGCTCGCCTACTACTTCAACTTCTTCGTTCTGGTCGCGCAGGGCTTTGCCAAGGTTCCCGCACTCAAGGCCGTGGCACCCACCATGTCGTCTCCGGCTTTTGGAGGCACTCAGCTCGCTCTCCTGATAATCTTCGTCCTGATTACCGTCCGCTCCCTGAAGGAATTCCACCCCGAATAACAATCGTGGGCGCGACGGATCTCAGTCCCGCCGCGCCTTCCACAGAAGATAGAGGCCCCACGCCGACAACGTGCAGTTGTCGCGGACCACTCCGTTCCGCATCATCTCTTCAAACTCCTCCACTGGCATCGAGCGCACCTCGAGGTCGTGCTCCTCAGGATCCGGATCCTTCTTAGTGGCTGTCAGCCCGCTAGCCAGAAAAACATGCTGCCGTTGCCGGGCAAAGCCGTAAGCGATCCAGAGCGTGCCGAGGTACCTCATTTCGGCAGCTTCCATGCCGATCTCTTCCCGCAGCTCGCCGCGCGCCAGTTCTTCGGGATGCTCGACTTCCATCTCCCAGCCACCCTGCGGCAACTCCAGCGCCCGTTCCTGAATGGTGTAGCGGAACTGCTCTACCAGCCAGACCCGGCCCTGATCGATGGGCAAAATGATGGCCGCATCATCCTTCTCGACCACGCCATAGATACCCTTTTCGCCGTTGGAGCGAAGGATTTGGTCCTCGCGCAACCGCATCCACTGATTGCGATAGACCTCGCGCGTTGAGAGGGTCGTGATCGATTTCTCCGCTCCGCCTTCAACGGGATTCATGGAGCCTTCTCCTGCTTCGATGGAATGACTTCCGACTCATCGCGCACCCTGAACTTCCGAAGCCGCCCCATCAACGATGCCGGCCCGCTCACTTTCAGCCGCACCAGGTTGCCCTCGTAAGTCCGTTCGTGCACAACCATCCCGCCTTCAATCGCCGCTAGCACCGCGCCCTCGTGCTGCGGTACGCGCAACTCTGCCTTGATCGTCGGGTCGGAATGCAATGCGGCATCAATGGCCTTGAGAAGTGCATCGGTTCCCTCGCCGGTGCGCGCCGAGACAGGGACCTCACCGACAGAACCATGTCTTTCCTGCAATCCCAGCCGCTCATGCTCGCCGAGCAGATCAATCTTGTTCAGCACCTCGATGCGCGGCTTGGCCAGGGAATCGAGCTCGCCCAGAACCTTTTCCACCTGCGCCTTCTGTTCGTCGCCGTAGCTGGAGGCGGCGTCGCGAATGTGCAGCAGCACCTCGGCCTGCGCCACTTCTTCCAGAGTGGCCCTGAAGCTGGTGACCAGCGTATGCGGCAGGTTGCGGATG
This sequence comes from Occallatibacter sp., assembly GCA_050014515.1. GTDB lineage: Bacteria > Acidobacteriota > Terriglobia > Terriglobales > Acidobacteriaceae > Telmatobacter. Next base: position 8,986 of record JBEKDE010000020.1, on the reverse strand, counting down.
AATCCGACCGTGTCAGAGAGCAGAATCTTGCGCCGGCTGGGCAGTTCGATGGCGCGCAGTTTCGGGTCGAGCGTGGCGAACATGCGAGGCGATTGCAGCACCTGCGCACCAGTAAGCCGGTTGAAAAGCGTGCTCTTGCCCGCGTTGGTATAGCCCACCAGCGCTACGGTGGGCACCGGCACCGCCTCCCGCCGCTGCCGCTGCTGCTTGCGAACGCTGCGCACCGAGTCCAGCTCGCCCTTGAGGTGGTCGATCCGTGCCTGAATTCGCCGCCGGTCCGTTTCAAGCTTGGTTTCGCCCGGACCCCGTGTGCCGATGCCACCCCCCAGTTGCGACATGGCCTTGCCCTTGCCCGTAAGCCGCGGCAGCATGTATTCGAGCTGCGCCAGTTCGACCTGCAGCTGGCCCTCGCGCGTGCGTGCGTGGCGGGCAAAAATGTCCAGAATAAGCTGTGTCCGGTCCAGCACACGACAGGGAAGCGCTGCCTCAAGGTTGCGCAGTTGGGTGGGCGAAAGGTCATGGTCGAAGAGAACCAGGTCTGCGTTGGTCGAAGCAGCCACCCCGGCGATCTCCTCCACCTTGCCCGCGCCGATCAGCGTAGCGGGGTCGGGACGCGGCCTGCGCTGCATGATTTCAGCAGCCACCTGGCCGCCTGCGCTCAACACCAGCTCGCGAAATTCGGCCATGGACTCGTCCGCATCCAGGCCCGGCGAACCGCCAGTCGGGGTCGCCGTTGTGCGAAGGAGATTTGCGGGACCAGTTGAAGCTGCATCTTCGCCAGACGCCGATTCCGCGAGAACAGGCAAAGCCGCCAGTCGAGCAGCGGCCACTCCCGCGCGGTTGGCGCGCGCGCGAACCCCAAGATCCACGCCCACCAGGACCGCTCGCTCCGGGGCATGACCCCGAAGACCAGCGCCTGCTGTGGGGGACGCCAATCTACTCTGTACCCCTGCCAAACGAGACCGCTCCGCGCGCGCTATCGCGTCTCCGCACTCGCCGGGGTCGTCGCCGGAACCACGGACGGTCCCAGGTTAATCCCCGTTGGCACCGCGCTCGGACGATGCTCGGAATGCATCACGCTCCGATTGCTCACCACGGTCGAAATGGCGTGCTTGAAGATCAACTGCTCCTGGCTGTTGTTCTCCAGCAGCACCGAATACTTGTCAAAGGACCGGATCTTTCCGGTCAGCTTGACTCCGCTGACAAGATAAATCGTGATCGGGGTCTTATCTTTGCGAACTGTATTCAGGAACGTGTCCTGAATGTTTTGTGCCGGCTTGTTTTCCATGTGCCGATCTCCTGCTTTCTTGCTCTTGGTTTGGATGCAACAAATTGCATTTGCGTGAAAAAACAAATCACCGGGCACGGCGCCGGAAGCCCCGAAGCCGTCCAATCCCGGAATGTGTCAACATTATAGCCATTTGCAAGCAATTTCAACTGTGTCCGATTGCAACCAGCTCTCCGAAGGTGCTTGGCGCTTCGGTTTAGACGTTGAACTCCCGTGAACGACCTCACAATCCCAAATCCGGCCTCGGCGGTAGAATGATCACGTGCAAGACGCCGTCACTCCGCCGCCCCTCATCTCACCACGCAGCCCAGCCGCAGCGGGACAGCCGGTGCCGATGCTGGACCTGAAACGCCAGTACCAGCCCATCCATCAGGAGTTGTTGGATGCAGTCGGGCACGTGCTGGAATCTCAACAATTCATTCTGGGCGAGCCGGTTGCAGCCTTTGAAAAAGATGCCGCCGCGCAGCTCAGCGTTGCTCACGCCCTTGGCTGCTCGTCTGGAACCGACGCCCTCTGGTTGGCCCTCGCCGCGGCTGGAATCGGCCCCGGTGACGCCGTTGTCACCACCCCCTTCAGCTTTTTTGCCTCGGTCAGCGCCATCCTCCGCGCCGGAGCAACGCCGGTTCTGGCAGACATTAATCCGGCCACTTTCAACCTGGACCCGGCGGCCGTGGAGACAGTTTTAGACCACCCTCAGGCCACGCAGATCCGCGCCACCCTGCCCGTCCATCTCTACGGACAGCCGGCCGCCTGGGATTCCTTTGCGCATCTGGGACAGAAATACGGCCTGAAACTGATTGAAGACGCCGCCCAGGCCTATGGCGCCGAATGGAACGGCGTAAAGGCGGGCGCGCTGGGCGATATTGCCGCCTTCAGCTTCTATCCCACCAAAAACCTCAGCGCAGCCGGCGACGCCGGCATGGTCACCACCAACTCTCCCGAACTGGCAGAGCGGGTAAAAATGCTCCGCCAGCACGGTATGCGCCGCCGCTACTACCACGATGAAATCGGCTGGAACGCTCGCATGGACGGCTTCCAGGGTGCGATCCTGTCCGTCAAGCTCAAGTACATCGCCGGCTGGAATGAATCTCGCCGGGCAGTCGCCGAGAAATATCAGAAGCTCTTCGCGGATACTGGCCTGACCGAATCGGGCACTTATCCCATTCACGGCATTGTCCTACCGCATGAGGTTTCCGGCAGCCGCCACGTCTGGCACCAATACGTCATCCGCACCACGCGCCGCGACCAGCTGCGCGCATTCCTCACTGAACGCAAAATCGGATCGGAGATCTACTACCCCGTCCCGCTGCATCTCCAGGATGCTCTCAAACCCCTCGGCTACAAAGCGGGAGACTTCCCAGAAGCCGAACGCGCCGCCCGCGAAGTTCTCGCGCTGCCAATCTTCCCCGAGTTGCGCGAAGACGAGCAGCAGACCGTGGTAGCGGCGATCGCCGAATTCCTCAGCTAAGCGGAATTCAGCCGTGCCGCGAACCCAGAGTTGCGAAATATGCTTCCCAACCCCTGATCCTCCGGACTATGATGCCGCACCATGTTCGCCTACGACCCAGCGCTGCTCACGGCCGTTGCCACCGGGCCGCAGACCATCCCCGACGTTATCCAGATCCTTGAGAACATCGAGTCCATCTGCATCGACGGCGACGGCCTCAAATGGTTCAACTGGCTCTATCTCCAGGTGACGCAGGCGGTGGAAGCGCGCGTCAACCTCACCGACCCGACAAACCCAGCCCGGTTTGCTGATCCATCCTGGATCGCCCAGCTCGACGTCGCCTTCGCCCGCTACTACCTAGCCGCCATTCAGACCTCTCTCAGTGGCGCAGCCACACCCGGCTGCTGGCAGGCGCTCTTTGCAGTCCGCAACCAGCCTTCCATCGCGCGCATTCAGTTCGCCCTCGCCGGCATGAATGCGCACATCAACCACGACCTGCCCCAGGCCGTCGTCTCCACCTGCAAGGCCACGGATCTTCCACCCCAGCACGTCACCACCCAATACACCGACTACACCGCGCTCAATACCACCCTCGACAGTCTGATTGAAGCCGCCAAAATCACCCTGCGCGTCCGCCTCCTCGGCGATGCTCTGCCGCCTGTATCCACCGTCGACAACACCCTCGCCGCCTGGAGCGTGGCCGCAGCACGCGAGGCCGCATGGAACAACGCGGAACTTCTCTGGCACCTAGGCAGCGACGCACCGGCTCTTGCCGCCGCCTTGCTCGGCACGCTCGACGGCCTTACAGCCCTCGCCAGCAAAACGCTGCTGGTCCCCGTGGCGTAAGGCAGCCTTCAGCTGTCAGCTGAAGGCCGAAAGCTCAAGCTCTCCTTCCATGCCGTAGAATCGACTTGAGATGAAGTGTCCCTACTGTGGCTTCGGCCAAGACCGGGTTGTCGACTCGCGCGAGAGCAAGGAAGCCGACTCCATACGCCGCCGCCGCGAATGCGAGCGCTGCAATCGCCGCTTCACCACCTACGAACGCATCGACGAAATCCCCTACATGGTGGTCAAAAAAGATGGCCGCCGCGAGCGCTTCGACCGCCAGAAGGTTCTGAGCGGCCTGCTGCGCGCCTGCGAGAAGCGCCCCGTCCCCGCCAGCAAGCTCGAAGGCATCGTGGACGCCACAGAAACCTATCTCGTGGATGCGCCCGAACGTGAACGCACCACCAGCGAGATCGGCGAGCTCATCATGGAGCATCTCAAGGGCCTGGACACCGTTGCCTACATCCGATTTGCCTCCGTATACCGCGATTTCAAAGACGTGCGCGAGTTCAAGGAAGAGCTGGAAGGTCTGTTGGGCAGCAATCGTGCGTCCAAGAGCAAGAAATAGTCGACTGAAGTTACGCGCCCTTTTTCGGATCGAAAGGCCGTTCGCTCGCATTATTTTGGCACTGGAATCATCATCGAAACGATGCTATAATCCGTGCCAGCGAGGTCAATGATGCGCACCACAATCGCACTCGACGATGAATTGATCCGCCAGGCTCAGGAGTACACCGGGGTCACGGAGAAGGCCGCTCTGGTGAAGATGGGGCTGACCTTGCTTGTGCAGCGGGAGGCTGCGCGCAGGCTTGCGGCCTTGGGCGGCAGCGATCCAAGCGCCACCACCGCCCCGCGCCGACGGATCAGTGAATGATCCTAGTCGATACATCGGTCTGGATCGACCATCTGCGCAGTACTGAACCGGCACTCGTTAAGCTTCTTAATAACGATCAGGTCGCGACTCATCCTTTAGTTCGTCTGGAACTTGCCCTTGGTTCCATTGCGAATCGCGAGCACATATTGTCGGAGTTGGCAAAGCTGTTTCAGCCGCAGGCGGTAAGAATGGATGATCTATTTTTGCTGGTCGATGCCCGCAGGCTTGAGCGCCGAGGAATCGGCGTTACGGACCTGCATCTGATCGCCTCGGCTCTCATTGACAGATCGATTTCAATTTGGACCCGAGATCGCCATCTGGGCGAAATTTTAGACCAACTTGGGCTCCGCGCCCCGATTCCTTGAAGAACCCGTTCTCGACGCGATGGGCTGGAAACTAGGAGCTAGAGGCTGAAAACTATGACGACCAACGCAAAGACCCACAAAGTAACCCTCATCCCCGGCGACGGCATCGGCCCGGAAGTCACCCAGGCCGTGGTGCGCATTCTTGAAGCCACCGGCGTCAAGTTCGACTGGGAGCGCTACGCCGCCGGTGCCGAAGCTTTTGAGATCTACGGCGAATACATTCCCGCCTCGCTCTACGAGTCGATCGAGCGCAACAAAGTCGCGCTCAAAGGGCCAGTGACCACGCCCGTCGGTGGCGGCTTCAAGAGCATCAACGTCACGCTCCGCAAGAAGTTCGAGCTCTTCGCCAACTTCCGCCCCGTCAAAAATCTTCCCGGCATGGCTACCCACTGGCCCGGTCTCGACCTCATCATCGTCCGCGAAAACACCGAGGGCGAGTACGTGGGCCTGGAGCACGAAGTCGTCCCCGGCGTGGTCGAAGCGATCAAGGTCATCACCGAAAAAGGATCCACGCGCATCGCCAAATTCGCCTTCGAATACGCGCGCAAGCATGGCCGCAAGAAGATCCACTCCATCCACAAAGCCAACATCATGAAGCTCTCCGACGGCCTGTTTCTGCGCTGCGCCCGCCAGGTCAGCGAGGGATTCCCGGAGATTTTCTACGGCGAGCACATCATCGACAACACCTGCATGCAGCTGGTGATGAATCCCTTCCAGTACGACACGCTGCTTCTTGAAAACCTCTACGGCGACATCGTCAGCGACCTCTGCGCCGGCCTCGTCGGCGGCCTGGGCCTGGTCCCCGGCGCCAACCTCGGCATCGATTGCGCCATCTTCGAAGCGGTCCACGGTTCAGCGCCCGACATTGCCGGCAAAGACGTCGCCAACCCCACGGCCCTGCTCCAGTCGGCAATTCTTATGCTGCGCCATCTCGACGAGGAAGCCGCGGCCGACAAGGTGCAGAAGGCCCTCGAGGCCGTCTACGCCGAGCGCAAGACACTCACCCGCGACGTGGGCGGCACCGCCGGCACCACGCAGTTTGCCGACGCCATACTCGCCGCGATGGGATGAGCCTCACAAATCTTTCGCGCATCCTGAAGCGGGGTAAGTTGGCATCGCGTAACACTCTGCCGCGGAAGCTGGCCGAGCGTCATGCCACGGAGGGGGTGCGGGGCGGGCTCCAACCTGACACGCGGAGGCGATTGTGGACCGTGTCGGCGGCAAGTTGGCCCGCCCGGTATTCCTGAAACGGGTCGCATCTGTGGGCGCGCTCGGCCTCTGCCACGTTGAACTCCGTTCCCGTTCCAACTGTCTCAAAGCAAATGCAGCAGATAGAGTCGTGCGTACCGTCCGGGTTCGGTCTGCGCTGGTAGCGGTTGCCACTTGTCAGGTGCATGGATTCCTTCCTTATGGCTCCGGGGGGAGTTTGTAGAGTTTTTCAAAATGGGCGAGGGGCAGTCTGGTCAATGCGGCTCGCATTTCCAAGTTTTTTGGGCGGCGCGACAGGCCTCAACGCGGCCATTCGCCGTCCAGCGCGCGATGGCTGGGCACTGACGCCGCGCGCCTTGGCCGAGCGTGGCCGCGCTCTTTGCGGCCGTGCGGCGGACACCAGAAGGCGCGCCACCTTATTGGCTTCCCTTTCGTAGGAAGTTAGCAGGACACCGGATGAGTGTGTGATAACCGATGGACACCTGCCGGCGTGCGTCGTCGCCGCATAAATATTGGCGATATCGACACTTTGGACACTGGACCTGTAAACTGAACTGTTCACGGCCATGAAAAGCAAACTCCAAGTTGGAATCCTCGGCGCGACCGGAATGGTCGGTCAGCGCTTCATTCAGCTGCTCGAAAACCACCCCTGGTTTGAGGTGGCATGGCTTGCCGCCAGCGACCGTTCCAGCGGCAAAATTTACGGCGAAGCAGCGAAATGGCGCCTCGATACCCCACTCCCCGAGCGCATCGCCCGCATGACCGTTTCGCCGGCTGACCCGAGCGCCGCGGCCAACGGAGAACAGCCCGCGCCCAGAATCATCTTTGCCTCCATCGACGCAGCCTATGCCCGCGAGATGGAGCCGCGCTTCGCCGCCGCCGGCTGCGCCGTTGTCTCCAACTCCAGCGCCTTTCGCATGGCGCCCAATGTGCCGCTGGTTCTTCCTGAAGTGAACGCCGATCACCTCCACCTGATAGAGGAGCAATCCTGGCGCAAGGAGTCGGGCGGCTACATCGTAACCAACTCCAACTGCACCGCGATGGGTCCGGTGCTGGCGCTCAAGCCCATTGACGACCGCTTCGGTGTCGAACAGATCTTCGCCACCTCCATGCAGGCCGTCAGCGGCGCGGGCTACCCCGGCGTGCCCTCCATGGACATCCTCGACAACGTCATCCCCTACATCGGCAATGAAGAAGAGAAGATGGAAGAGGAGACGCTCAAGCTGCTGGGCAAGCTTGAGGGCCACACAGTCAAGCCTCTCGCCGCGCGCATGAGTGCCAGTTGCAACCGCGTCGCCGTCGTTGACGGCCACACCGTCAGTGTCTCCATCAAGCTGCGGAAGCCGGCCACCCGCGAGGAGATTCTTGCCGCCTGGGCCGAGTTCCATCCCCTGGCAGGAATGGATCTGCCCACAGCCCCTGCGCAGCCCGTCGAGTGGGCGCCGCAGGACGATCGCCCCCAGCCGCGCCTCGATCGCAATCGCGGCGACGGTATGGCAGTCACGGTAGGCCGCCTGCGCCCCTGCCCGGTACTCGACTGGAAGTTCACCGTGCTCTCCCACAACACCATTCGCGGTGCGGCCGGCGCAGCCATTTTGAACGCCGAACTGCTCGCCAGCCTGGGCAAGTTTGAGCCTGTCGCCCTGGCTGCAGCGCGCGCGTGAGATGCCTTCACGAGATGAGACACTTCGCATGAGCCTGGTTGTCATGAAGTTTGGCGGCACTTCGGTCGAGGACCCGGCCGCCATTGGTCGTACCGCGGCCATTGTGGCGGGACGCGTAGCCCAGGGCAAGCAGCCCGTGGTCGTGGTCAGCGCCATGGCCAAGGTCACTGACCAGCTCCTTCGCGCTGCTGCAGCGGCTGCCACGGGCGATCGCACCGGCGCGCTTTCCATCAGTTCGCGCCTGCGTTCGCGCCATCGCGACACGGCCTGCGCGCTGGTGAAAAACTTCACCGACTCCGCTGCGCTGCAAAACCTGATCGACCAGAAATTCGACTCGCTCGATGAAATTCTGCGCGGGCTGGCAGCCATTCTTGAGCTCACCCCGCGCATCTCCGACCTGATTGTCAGCTACGGCGAGCGGCTCTCCAGCCACATTGTCACCGTGGCATTTCGTGAGCGAGGAATCGATGCGGCACACGTGGAGGCCCGCGAAGTAATCATCACCGATTCGCAATACCAAAAGGCTGTCCCGCAGGACACCATCATTGAAAAACGCGCAGCAGAAAAGCTGCGCCCGCTCATCGCAAGCGGCCAGGTCCCCGTCATGGGCGGCTTCATCGCTTCGAACGAAGCGGGAATCACCACGACCCTCGGCCGCGGCGGCTCGGACTTTACCGGCGCGCTGCTGGGCGGAGCGCTTTCCGCTGAGGCCATCGAGATATGGACTGACGTGGACGGCATCATGACTACCGATCCGCGCGTGTGCCCCGACGCGCTTCGCGTGAAGGTCATCAGCTTTGAAGAAGCAGCGGAACTTGCGTACTTCGGCGCCAAGGTGCTTCACCCCGCCACCATTCTGCCCGCGGTAAAGAAGAACATTCCCGTGCTGGTGCTCAACAGCCGCAACGCCGAATGTGAAGGCACGCGCATCACATCGCTGGCCCCGCATTGCAAAAGCCCGTTCAAGTCCATCGCCGTGAAGCGGAAGCTGAGCATCATCGACGTGGTGGCCAGCCGCATGCTCATGACGCACGGCTATCTCAGCGAAATCTTCGCCATCTTCGACAAGCACAAGTGCCCGGTTGACATGGTGTCCACCAGCGAAGTCAGCGTCTCGCTCACTGTCGATTCCAATGAAAAGCTGCCCGCCATCGCCGCCGACCTGAGCCAGATTGCCGATGTGAAGTATGAGGGCCGCAAAGCGCTGATTTGCCTGGTCGGCGAGGACATTCGCGGACGGTGCGGCATGGCCGCCCAGGTTTTCGGCGCCATTCGCCACATCAACGTACGCATGATCTCCCAAGGCGCCAGTGA
>JBEKDE010000019.1:0-63180 GCA_050014515.1 Occallatibacter sp. | reverse complement strand
AAGCCGTGGCGTTCGCGCTGGTTCTCAGAGCGCGACTATGCGAAGCTCCTGGTCGAGGACGTGAAGCTCAAGGCTGAGCTGCGCGACAAGCTGAAGGCCGCGGGCGTGAGCTCGGTAGAGATCGAGCGGCCTGGCAACAAGCTGCGTTTCTTGATCCGCACCGCGCGTCCGGGCATCGTGATCGGCCGCAAGGGCGCGGAGATCGAGAAGCTCAAGACGGAGCTCGGCAAGCGCACCAGCCGCGACGTGTTCATCGACATCATCGAGGTGAACAAGCCGGAGCTGGATGCACAGCTGGTCTCGGAGAATATCGCGCTGCAGCTGGAAAAGCGCGTGAGCTTCCGGAGGGCGATGCGCAAGAGTGTGGATTCGGCGCTGCGCTTCGGCTGCAAGGGAATCAAGGTGCGCGTCTCGGGCCGTTTGAACGGCAACGAAATCGCCCGGTCGGAGTGGTATCTGCAGGGGCGTTTGCCGCTGCACACGCTGCGCGCGGATATCGACTACGGGTTTACCGAGGCGAACACGACGTATGGCGTGATCGGCGTGAAGACCTGGATCTATCGCGGCGATATCTACGAGCAGAAGCGCCGTCAGGCGCCCGCGGTGGGCACGTCGGTGTTTTAAAGGCAGTGATCAGTGATCACTGATCACTGATCAGTTTTTGATTCTGAGTTTTGAAAGGTTGGTTGCCGGATTCAGGTGTGAGTGGTCAAGCTGCGGGTTGAGCGGAAGACTAACTGACCACTGATCACTGACCACTGACAACTTTTTTCGAGGTTTTCGTTATGTTGATGCCAAAGAAGGTGAAGTTCCGGAAGCAGCAGAAGGGCAAGCGCCGCGGCAAGGCCTGGCGCGGGTCCTCACTGTCCTTCGGCGAATACGGATTGAAGGTGCTGGAGTGCGGTTACATCACCGACCGTCAGATTGAGGCCAGCCGTATCGCCATGACCCGCTTCATCAAGCGTGGCGGCAAGATCTGGCTGCGACTGTTTCCTGACAAGCCGATCACCAAGAAGCCGGCCGAAGTCAGAATGGGCTCGGGCAAGGGCGCGCTGGACCACTGGGTGGCTGTGGTGCGGCCGGGCAAGATCCTCTTCGAGATGGAAGGGGTGGCCCCGGAGATCGCGCAGGAGGCCATGCGCCTGGCGTCGAACAAACTGCCGCTCAGGACCAAGTTCGTGATGCGGCCGGGCGCCGAAAAGGTAGTGGCCGCGGCCAAGTAAGCGGTGAATCCCCGGTCTCAAGGTCGAGATCGGGGGCACCTAGTTTTAGATTGACGCGCTGCGTATTCCGTAAGGGATTGTAGGCGGCGGAGAGAGAAACAGAGATGGAACTCGAGAAGATTCGCAATTTGAGCGACGACGAACTGGTGCACCAGGAGAAGACGACCTCCGAGCAGCTTTTCCGGCTTCGCTTCCAGGTCTCCCTGGGGCAGAACGACGGAGTGAAGAAGCTCCGCCAGCTGCGCAAGGAGATCGCCCAGATCAAGACCGTGGCCAAAGAGCGTGAGCTCGGCATCCGCGGCGCGGCCAAGGAACCGGTTTCTGAAAAGGCTCCGGCCGCGGTTACCAAGAAGAAGGGAGCACGCTAAATGACGGCGACTTCAGCAGAAGCAGTACAGGCGCCGGCGACAGGCGCGCGGCGTAACGAGAAGGTCGGCCAGGTGGTCTCGACCAAGATGCAGAAGACCATTGTGGTCGAAGTCGAGATGCGCAAGGCGCACGCGAAGTACAAGCGTATTGTGCGCTCGACCAAGAAGTTTTACGCCCATGACGAGCAGAGCTCGGCGCGGCTGGGCGACGTGGTGCGCATCCGCGAGACGCGTCCGCTGAGCAAGCTGAAGCGGTGGTCGTTGGAAGAGATTGTGCGGCGCTCCACGTTGGGACAGATTGAAGACGCGGCGCTGACGACGGAAGTCAAAGCCAGCTAACGCGAGCGAGAAGGAGAAGAACCCATGGCAGTGCAAATGAGAACCATGCTCGCGGTGGCCGACAACTCCGGCGCGCGCAAGCTGCAAGTGATTCTGCCGCTGGGCGGCGGATTGGGCAAGAAGGCCGGCCTCGGCGATGTAGTGACCGCCGCGGTGAAGGAAGCTTCGCCGGACGGCACCGTGAAGAAGGGCAAAGTGGTGAAGGCGGTCATCGTCCGCACCCGCAAGGAATATCGCCGGCGCGACGGCACGTATATCCGCTTCGACGAGAACGCCGCCGTGGTGATTGACGATGCGCACGAGCCGGTTGGCACGCGCGTGTTCGGGCCGGTAGCCCGCGAACTGCGCGAGAAGAAGTTTTTGAAGATTGTTTCGCTGGCGCCGGAAGTGGTGTAGTCAGTGATCAGTTGTCAATGATCAGTTTCTGAAGTGGCTTGGATGAAGTGATCGTTTGAATCAGTCGAGAAGCCGGTACAGGCGCGAACAAGACTGACCGCTGACCACTGACAACTGACCACTGATTTTGGAGAAGAAGATGCAGAGCTTGAATATTCATCGCAACGATACGGTCAAGGTGCTCACGGGCTCCGACCGTGGCAAGACAGGCCGCGTGCTGCGCGTCTTTCCGGACAAGGGCACGGTACTTGTGGAGCACGTGCGGGTGGTCAAGAAGACGGTTTCGAGCAAGCAGGGCCAGCGGACCAAGGGCGGCATCGCCGAACAGGAATCGCCGATCAACGTCTCGAACGTGATGCTGGTTTGCCCCAACTGCGGGCCGACCCGCGTGGGCTACAAGCTTGAGGGCGATACCAAGGTACGGGTCTGCAAGAAGTGCGGGCAGACATTGCCGACGAAGAAGTAAGAACTGCAGTGAATGAGTGAACGAGTGAAGAAGTGATTCGTTCGCTGGCAACCAGACTTGCACGGAATGGGCGAGAATCCGGCCCGTGCGGCCAGCACTTCCGAAGCGGTACACGGCTGAAAGGCCACTCCGAAGACCGGAAGAAAGAGAGCAAGGAACATGGCAGCAAGGCTGAAAGAGAAGTATCACAAGGAGATCAAGCAGGCTCTGAAGAAGGAGCTGGGTCTCGAGAATTCGATGGCAGTGCCGGCGCTGGAGAAGGTCGTCATCAACATGGGCCTCGGCGAAGCCACGCAGAACACCAAGCTGCTGGATCCGCTGGTGGGCGATCTAATGGCGATTGCCGGACAGAAGCCGGTGACGACCAAGGCGAAAAAGTCGATTGCGGCCTTCAAGGTGAGGGCGGGCATGTCGATCGGCGCCATGGTCACGCTGCGCAACGAGAAGGCCTACGAGTTTCTCGACCGGCTGATCTCGACGGCGCTGCCGCGGGTACGCGATTTCCGCGGAGTTTCGACCAAGAGTTTTGACGGCCGCGGCAACTACACGCTGGGCCTGCGCGACCAGCTGATCTTCCCGGAGATTGATTACTCCAAGGTGGAGAAGCTGAAGGGAATGAATATCACCATTGTGACCACGGCGAAGGACGACAACTCGGCGAAGGCGCTTTTGAAGCACTTCGGGATGCCGTTCCGCCAGGGGGCGTAAGTCCGCCCGCTTAAGGGGATTTGAGGAAATATGGCAACCACTGCAAAAAGAGTGAAAGACGCGCGGAAGCCGAAGTTCAGCTGCCGCAAGCACAACCGGTGCCAACTGTGCGGTCGGCCGCGCGGTTTTCTGCGCAAGTTCGGCGTATGCCGTTTGTGTTTCCGGGCGCTGGCGCTCAAGGGTGAAATCCCCGGCGTCGTCAAGTCGAGCTGGTAAGAAGGTAGGGATCAGGTTTCAGGGATCAGCGAGAGACAAGGCTGACCCCTGATCCCTGACCCCTGACAACTGTAGTAGACATTCCCGCTGGTTTCCGCATACGGCGGACGAACGGGGAATGAAGGAGAAGGAATGAGTCTGACCGACCCAGTAGCAGATTTTCTGGCGCGCATCCGGAACGCAATCCGGGCTCGTCATCAGAAGCTGGACGTTCCAGCTTCGAAGTTGAAAACCGAGATTGCCCGCATCCTCAAGGAAGAGGGCTACATCTCGAACTACAAGACCCAGGAAGAGGAAGGCAAGCTTGTGCTCCGCGTGTACCTGAAGTACGGCGGCACGGAAGCAGCCATCCGCGACCTGGCGCGCATCTCGCGTCCTGGCTGCCGCGTTTACATCGGCCGCGACGAGATCAAGCGCGTCCAGGGTGGTCTTGGCATCGCGATTCTCACCACGCCGAAGGGCGTGATGACCGGCCGCCAGGCACGCCGTGAAGGCGTCGGTGGCGAGCTGTTGTGCGAAGTTTGGTAACGCCAGTGTTCAGTGCACAGTGATCAGGTAAAAACTGTTCACTGTACCCTGCAAACTGTTCACTGTTTTTCCGGCTGCAGTGGAACGAAGGGTTGAAGCTGATCACGGAAAACCGATCACTGGAAACTGCTTTTCGGGACTCGCAAGCCATCAGAAGGATTGAACGATGTCGCGTATTGGTAAGAAGGTTATCCCGCTGCCCGCGGGCGTGAAGTACAAGGTCGAGGGCAACACGGTTCTGGTCGAGGGCCCCAAGGGCAAGGTTTCGGCGCTGATCGCCGAGGGCATCTCGCTCGAGACCAAGGACGGCGCGCTGCATGTGAATCGGGATACCGACAAGCACGCCGCGGTGCACGGACTGACCCGCGCGCTGGTGTTCAACGCGGTACATGGCGTCACGGCCGGCTGGAAGAAGGAACTGGACATCGTCGGCATCGGCTATCGCGCCGAGCTGAAGGGCAAGGGCACAGTGGTTTTCACGCTGGGCTACTCGCACCCGATCGAGTTTCCGCTGCCCACGGGCATTGAAGCGACGGTGGATGCGAAGCAGACGCACCTGACCATTTCCGGCATTGACCGGCAGAAGGTGGGCCAGGTGGCGGCGGACATGCGTTCGCTGCGCAAGCCCGATCCCTACAAGAACAAGGGCGTGCGCTACTCCGACGAGAAGCTGAAGAAGAAGGCCGGCAAGACGGGAAGCAAGTAAAACAGTGAACAGTGTGCAGTGCGCATTGAACAGAAGGAACGGCCGGATCGACGGCAACTGATCACTGTGCACTGACCACTGAAAATCAACCGAACGGCGCCGCAGGGCGGCTCCGCTGATAGGAACGAGAGACCAATGATTACGCAGACCAAGAGAAACGCAATTCGCCAGCGCATTCACGACCGCATCCGCCGCAAGCTTTCGGGCACGACGGAGCGTCCGCGGCTGAATGTGTACCGCTCGCTGAACCACATCTACGCGCAGGTCATCGACGACCAGACCGGGACCACGCTGGTTTCGGCCTCGTCCATCAAGCTGAAGACCGGCGGCAACGTAGCGGCGGCGAAGGAAATCGGCAAGGCAGTGGCCGAGAAGGCAGTCGAGAAGGGCATCAAGAAGGTGGTCTTCGATCGCGGCGGCTACCTCTATCACGGACGGATCAAGGCGCTGGCCGATGCCGCGCGTGAAGCAGGGCTGGAGTTTTAAAAGCAGTGGTCAGTTGTCAGTGATCAGTGATCAGGTTTTTCCTTGCTGATTGGGACTGATAGCGGAACGCTGAAGAGTTGACGAACGGGAACGGGGATCTGGGAGATGTTGAAGCGTTGGTTAGGCGCACGACGAAGCTGACCACTGACAACTGATCACTGACCACTGGAAAAAGAGAGAACAATGACGATCTTGAAGAAGAAACTCGATGCCAACCAGTACAACCTGAAGGATCAGGTGGTGGCTATCAATCGCGTGACCAAGGTGGTAAAGGGCGGCAAGAACATGTCGTTTGCCGCGCTGGTGGTGGTGGGCGACGCCACTGCCGGGGTGGTTGGTCACGGTTCGGGCAAGGCCAAGGAAGTTCCCCAGGCGATTCGCAAGGGAATTGAAGCGGCCAAGAAGAACCTGGTGCGCGTCAACCTGACCGAGACCACGATTCCTCACCTGGTGCTGGGCCGTTTCGGTTCCGGCCAGGTGCTGCTGAAGCCGGCTCCCGAGGGCACCGGCGTCATTGCCGGCGGCGCAGTGCGCGCGGTGATGACCTCGGTCGGTGTGCAGAACGTGCTGACCAAGAGCCTGGGCTCGCCGAACCCCCACAACGTCGTCAAGGCCACCTTCGACGCACTGACTCAGTTGCGCGACCGGGCTGAAGTGGCGGCTGCGCGCGGCAAGTCCGTGGAGGAGATGTAAACCATGGCGGAATCCAAGACAATTTTCATTCAGTACTATCGCTCAAAGAACTCGACACCCGCCAAGCACAAGGCAGTGGTGAAGGGTCTGGGCTTTACGCGCCTCAACCAGATTGTTGAGCGCGTGGACAACGAGTCGATCCGCGGCATGGTGAAGACCATTCCGCACCTGGTTCGGATAGTGGAAAACCAGTGAAGAAGTGAATAAGTGAAAGAAGCAGTGAAGCTAGCAGTTTTCTTCACTATTTCACTCATTCACTTTTTTCACTGTCTCACCAACAACGCGAGTCGGCGGGGATCAACCCTGTCCGGCGCTACAGCGAGGAAATCATGGCAAAGAATCTATCGAATTTGCGCGCGCCCAAGAAGGCAAACACCGGGCGCAAGCGCGTGGGCCGGGGCATGGGATCCGGCATGGGCAAGACCTCTGCCCGCGGCCACAAGGGCCAGGGTTCGCGAACCGGCTCCAGCCTGATGCGCGGCTTTGAGGGCGGCCAGATGCCGTTGCACCGCCGGCTTCCGAAGCGCGGTTTTACGAATATCTTCCGCACTGAATATACGGTTGTGAACCTGGACCGGATTGCCGAGCACGTTGAAGGCCTCTCGGTGACCGAGATCAGCCTGGACGATTACAAGAAGCTTGGCCTGGCCTCGAGCAAGAAGGCGCTGATCAAGATTCTGGGTTCCGGCGAGCTGACCGCGGCCATCACCATCCACGCCCATAAGTTTTCCAAGTCGGCGGTCGAGAAGATCGAAAAGGCCGGCGGCAAGGCTGTGGTTCTGGGCGCGGCGAAGGAAGATTCAGCGAAGGCTTAGTTTTCGGTCCCCGGTCTCAAAAGCGAGACCGGGGGCACCCGTGCCAAAACCTGATTGCCGGCCTGAATTCTGCAAAAGTTCCCGCGCAACAGATGTGATCTTCCGCATAGACTGCATTCCTGGACTCCCGTAGGCTCTCTTCGAATCCGGAAATGCTCTAAGATGGTGAAGTCAAAGATTCCGGGGTAAATGCCCCGAAGCGGATAAACCAACATGCTTGAGAAGTTTCTCAATATCTTCCGGATTCCCGACCTGCGCAAGCGGGTGGTGTTTACCCTGGCCATTCTGGCCGTCTACCGCCTTGGCTCGCATATCCCCACGCCGGGCGTGAACGGCCACCAGCTCGAGCTGCTGTTCAACCAGCAGAGCGGTTCGGCCCTGGGCATGATGGATCTGTTTGGCGGCGGCAGCCTGCGCCGCATGACCGTATTTGCTCTCGGCATTATGCCGTATATCACGGCATCCATTATCTTTCAGCTGCTCACCGTGGTCTATGAGCCGTTGGCGCGCATCCAGAAGGAAGGCGAGCTGGGCCGTCGCAAGATCACGCAGTGGACCCGCTACCTCACCGTCATCCTGGGCGCGTTGCAGTCCATCGGCATCGCGGCTATTCTTACGCGCCAGCCCGGACTGGTGCTGAATCCCGGAATCTCGTTCACCCTGATGACCATGTTGACGCTGACCACCGGCACAGCCTTCATTATGTGGCTGGGCGAGCAGATTACCGATCGCGGCATCGGCAACGGCATGAGCCTGCTGATCTTCACCGGCATTGTGGCCGGGCTGCCCCGCGGCGTGGCTGAATTGTGGTCGAAGATTCAGACCAATGCCTGGGGATCGCTGACCGCACTTGTGGTTCTGATCGTGGTTGCGGCCATGGCGGCCGTGGTGGCATTCATCGTCTACGTGGAGCGCAGCGAACGGCGCATTCCCATCCAGAGCGCGCGACGCATTGTCGGCCGGCGCATGATGGGCGGGCAATCCAGCCACTTGCCGCTCAAGGTAAACTCCGGCGGCGTGATGCCCGTCATCTTTGCCAGCTCCATTCTGTCGGCTCCGCTGCTTTTCGCACAGGTCGATTGGGTGCAGAACAACCGCTTCCTGCAGCCCATCATTCAGGCTCTTCAGCCCGGCTACCCATGGTATGTCCTGCTGAACATGCTGGGCATCATCTTCTTCGCTTACTTCTACATTTCCATTGTGATGAAGCCGGATGATATCGCCGATAACTTCCGCAAGTCGGGCTCGTTCATTCCCGGAATCCGTCCCGGCAAGCGCACCTCGGACTTCATCAACGACATTCTTACCCGCCTCACCCTGGTGGGAGCGCTTTACCTGATTCTGATCACGCTGGTGCCGACGTTCATGATTTCGGGCATCCGGTTCGACAAGCTGTGGCTCATTGGGCGTGTCTTCGAGTCCTTGCCGACGTGGACAACACATGGTATGGGGGTCAACTTCTACTTTGGCGGCACCTCACTGTTGATTGTGGTGGGTGTGGCCATGGATACAGTTAACCAGATCGAATCGCAGCTGATCATGCGTCACTATGACGGCTTTTCCCCTCGTTCCGGTCGCATACGCGGAAGGAAGACCTGGTAATGTCCTCGATTATGACTGCTCTTGAAACAGGCCGGGAAACGGGTCCTTTAACCGTTCCCGGCCCGATTCTTTTGCTGGGTGCTCCGGGATCGGGCAAGGGAACGCAGGCCAAGGAACTAGTGAAGTTGTGGGGCATCCCGCAGATATCAACCGGCGATCTTTTGCGTGCTAACGTGGCATCCGGAACGGCGCTGGGCAAAGAGGCGAAAGAGATCATGGGGCGGGGCCAGCTGGTCCCCGATTCGATGGTCAACGAGATGGTCGCCATCCGGCTCAAACAGCGGGATACCGCCAAGGGATATATTCTTGACGGCTTTCCCCGCACCCTGCCGCAGGCAAGCTGGCTGGACGGCCGGCTGGGCCAGGATGAGAAGGCGCTGCCGGTGATTGCCGTCAGCATCCAAGTGGACTATAATCAATTACTGCGCCGGATTACCGGGCGCAGGAACTGTCCTGTCTGCCAGACCATCTATAACATCTACGTGAATCCTCCGAAACGGAATGGATTCTGCGATGTTGAGGGTGCGGCACTGGTCCAGCGAGCCGATGACACGGAGACGGTCTTTCACGAGCGCATGCGCGCTTATGAAGCATTGACCGCGCCGGTGATCGAGCACTACCGGGACCTTGGACGTTTTGCGGAAGTCGATGGAGACCGGCCGATCCAGGCAATCGCGGCCGGAATAGTTGCCGCCGTCGAGCGGTTACGCCAGTAGCGTAGCCGAACGGCGGGTTTGTGCGTGAGAAGGACAGTGGTCAGGGATCAGTGGTCAGGGGTCAGTTCCGCCTGCGGCGGCAAGATTCCGGACCGATCACTGGCAACTGACCACTGAGGACTGTATCTGTGGCTGTTGTACTGAAGTCGTCCAGGGAGATCGAGAAGATGCGCCGCGCGGGGCAGGTTGTCCGCGAGGTTCTGGAGTTGGTGCGTGGGCTGGTGAGGCCGGGCGCGACGACTCTTGATCTGGAAAGAGCCGCCGAAGCGCGGTTGAATGAACTGGGTGTGAAGGCGGCATTCAAGGGTTACCACGGGTTTCCGTGCGTACTGTGCACCTCAGTCAACAGCGAGGTGGTGCACGGCATCCCGTCGTCCAAGCGGGTCTTGAAGGACGGGGATATAGTTTCGGTCGATTTCGGCGTGGTGGTCGACGGCTACTACGGCGACGCGGCTATTACCGTGCCGGTGGGCGAAAAGATCGATCCCACCACGGCGCGGCTGCTGGAAGTTACGGAGCGTTCGCTCCATGCGGGCATTGCGGCGGTCAAGCCTGGAAACACGCTGGGCGATGTGGGCGCGGCGGTGCAGAAAGTGGTAGAAGCTGAGGGTTTCAGCGTGGTGCGGGATTTTGTGGGCCACGGTATCGGGGTCCACATGCACGAAGATCCGCAGGTGCCGAACTTTGGCCAGGCGGGCCGCGGCATGAAGCTGAAGACGGGGATGGTGATCGCCATCGAGCCCATGGTGAATGCCGGCAAGCCGGACGTTCAGGTGCTGGGCGACGGATGGACGGCGGTGGCCAAAGACGGAAGCATGAGCGCTCATTTTGAGCACACGGTCGCGGTCACCGCTACCGGCGCAAGAGTATTGACTGAGTAGTGCGCTCAGTCCAAAACAGAAGGGCGCGGGAGCGCCGGAATTGGATGCGGTTTGTCGAAGGAAGACGCGATTGAGGTAATGGCAGTGGTTACAGAAACCCTGCCCAACGCCATGTTCAAGGTCAAACTCGAGAACAATCACGAGGTGTTGACCCATGTTTCCGGAAGGATGCGCAAGAACTTCATCCGCATTCTGCCCGGCGACCGCGTGGCCGTGGAGTTGAGTCCCTACGACCTGAATCGCGGGCGGATCGTTTACAGGTATAAGTAGCCTCTAGCTTCTAGCTACCAGCTTCCAGCCTGTGCATTGGCTGATGAAGCAAATAGCGGAAGGTCGGGCTAAGAGCTGGCAGCTGGAAGCTGGAAGCTGTTTTTCGAGGAAGGGCATTACACAATGAAGGTCCGTGCATCAGTGAAGAAGATTTGCGTGAAGTGCAAGGTCATCACCCGCAAGGGAGTGGTCAGGGTGATCTGCGAGAACGCAAAGCACAAGCAGCGCCAGGGCTAGTCGGGACTGGCTTTTCGCGGATTCTCCGCGAAGTGGGCAGTGAACAGGGAACAGTGAACAGTAAAGGCACGAGCAGTAAAACCGATCACTGGCAACTGAAAACCGACCACTGGCAAGAGGCTAGTTAGCTTGAGTCAAGGCTTGCGATGAACCTCTGGAGGCAATCCGCAACCACCGTGCGAACCGGCTGAGGCCGGGGGCACACAACCGTAGCAGCAAAGGAAACTGCATGGCACGTATTGCTGGCGTCGATCTGCCCCGCAACAAGCAGGCTCGGATCGCGCTCACGTACATCTACGGCATCGGTGATCCCCGTGCCGCCAAGATCCTGGAGAAGGCGAACGTCGATCCCTTCAAGAAAGTTCAGGATCTGGGCGAGGACGAGGTCAACCGCATCCGCCAGGTGATTGAGGACGAGGGTGATGTCGAAGGCGACCTGCGCAAGGACGTCTCGATGCACATCAAGCGCCTCATCGACATCCAAAGCTATCGCGGCAACCGTCATCGCCGGTCGCTGCCGGTGCGCGGACAGCGCACCCACACCAACGCCCGCACCCGCAAGGGCCCGCGCAAGGGCACTGTGGCCGGCAAGAAGAAAGCGACGGGTAAAACCTAAATGGCGAAACCAGAGCAGAAACCCGGAGCCGGCAAGGCAGGGAAGAACAAGAAGTTCAAGAAGCGCGAGCGCAAGAATGTGCCATTTGGTATTGCGCACATTCAGGCCTCGTTCAACAACACGATCGTCACCATCACCGACCAGGTGGGCAATACGCTGAGCTGGAAGAGCTCGGGCTCGCTGGGCTTCCGTGGTTCGCGCAAGGGCACGCCGTTCGCGGCGCAGCAGGCTGCGTCCAATGCGGCCAGCATGGCTCGCGATCACGGTCTGCGCGCGGTCGATGTCCGGGTCGCCGGTCCGGGTTCGGGCCGCGAGTCCGCCATCCGCGCACTGGCTGCAGCGGGAATCGAAGTACGCTCCATCCGCGACGTGACCCCGGTGCCGCACAACGGCTGCCGGCCGCCGAAGCGGCGCAGGGTCTAAGAAGCTAGTGGACAGTGCACAGGGTGAAGTGAACAGCCTACGGGCTTTTGCTGAACACTCAGCACTGTGCACTGATCACCGTAATCGGGCCGGGACGAAGTCCCAGCAGGATGTAAACCGGCCGTCATCCGAAGTCAGGAGAAGAAATGGCTCGTTATACCGGAGCAGTATGCCGCCTTTGCCGTCGCGAAGGCACCAAGCTCTTTTTGAAGGGCACCAAATGCACCTCTGACCGCTGCCCGCTGGAGAAGCGTAACTTTGCTCCCGGCCAGCACGGCAAAGACCGCAAGGCCAAGATCGTGGGCTACGGCCTGCAGCTGCATGAAAAGCAGAAGGCCAAGCGTATGTACTTCACCCTGGAAGGCCAGTTCCGCGAGTACTACGAAAAGGCCAATCGCGCCACCGGCGTCACCGGCGAGCTGCTGATCCAGCAGCTTGAACGCCGCCTGGACAACGTGGCATTCCGCCTGGGCTTTGCCATCTCGCGCCGCCAGGCACGGCAGGTGGTTCGCCACGGCCATGTCTCGGTGAACGGACGCAAGGTCAACATTCCCTCGTACCAGGTGAACGCGGGCGACGAAATCGCCATCCGCGAGGGCGCTAAGAAATTGATCATCGTTGAGCAGGGTGCGCAGAATGCCGCGCAGAACCCGGTTCCGGCGTGGCTCGAAGCAAACTTCGAGAACTTCTCCGGCCGCGTGCTGTCGCTGCCCAAGCGCAAGGACGTCAACCTGCCGATCAACGAGCAGCTGATCGTCGAACTGTACTCGAAGTAACAGTGGGCAGTGCACAGTGTTTAGTGGACAGGAAAACCCGCGAGGGAATTCAACTGTTCACTGCGCACTGTGCACTGTACCCTGCAATCCAACCGAAGGAGAACTTGCGCGGCCGCCGCAGAATGCTTCGCGACGTACATGCCGCGCGGGAAAAGAGACGAACCTATGTTGTGGAGAGGATTCCAAAAACCGAAGCGCCTGGCAGTTGATGCCGAGACGCTGACTGACACATTCGGGAAGTTCAGCGCACAGCCCTTTGAGCGCGGCTTCGGCACTACCATCGGCAACGCCCTGCGCCGCACCCTTTTGAGCTCCATTGAAGGCGCCGCGGTCACCGCCATTCGCATTGAAGGCGTGCTGCACGAGTTCCAGTCCATCACGGGCGTGGTCGAAGACGCCACCGACATCATCCTGAACCTGAAGCAGGTTCCGTTCAAGCTCGCGGGCGACGGGCCGAAAGCTCTGTATTTGCGCGCCGACCAGCCTGGCGTTGTCACCTCCGGCATGATTGAGGCCGATGGCGACGTGGAGATCCTGGACAAGAACGTCTACCTGGCCACCCTGTCAGAAGGCGGCAAGCTGGACATGGAGATGCGCCTCAAGAAGGGCCGCGGTTACATCTCCGCCGATAAGAACTTTGACGCCGACCTGGGCCTGGGCTTCATTCCCGTGGATTCGGTCCACTCGCCGGTGCGCCGCGTGAACTACGTGGTGGAAGCGGCCCGTTTGGGCCAGATTACCGACTACGACAAGCTCACCCTTGAAGTGTGGACCAACGGGGCCGTGCTGCCTGCCGACGCTGTCGGCCTGGCTGCCAAGTTGCTCAAGGACCACATGAACATCTTCATCAACTTCGAGGAGGAAATCGAAGCTGAAGCGCGTGGCGAAGAAGGCCGCACGCTGCTGCGCAACGACAACCTCAACCGGAGCGTGGAAGAGCTGGAGCTGTCGGTTCGCAGCTACAACTGCCTGAAGAATGCCAACATTCAGTCCATCGGCGAACTGGTGCAGAAGACTGAAGCCGAGATGCTCAAGACCAAGAACTTTGGCCGCAAGAGCCTGAACGAGATCAAGGAAATTCTCGCGCAGATGGGCCTCTCGCTGGGCATGAAGATCGACGAGCACGGCAACGCGGTTCCCGGTCCGACCAGCATTCCGCCCGCGACAGCATTGGCCGCCAGCTACAGCCACTACGACGACGAAGACGAACCTTTGGATTCGGTGGAGATTCAGCTGCCCACCGAAACGGAAAACTTCTAAACAGTTGTCAGTGGTCAGTTTTCAGTTGTCAGTTAGAAGCAACTGATCACTGGCCACTGCTCACTGACCACTGACATCGAAAGAGAGTTTCACCATGCGCCATCGCAATGCAGGATTCAAGCTCGGACGCAATACCAGCCATCGCCGCGCGCTGCTGCGCAACCTGGTCACTTCCGTCCTCATCGAAGACCGGGTGCAGACCACCGTGGCCAAGGCCAAGGCAGTCCGTCCATTGGTTGAAAAGATGATCACCCTGGGCAAGAAGGGCGATCTTCACTCGCGCCGTCAGGCCCATTCCTTTCTCATGACCGACGCGTCGGTTACCCGCCTCTTTGACGTCGTAGCGCCTCGCTACGGCGATCGCCAGGGCGGCTACCTGCGCATTGTTCGCGCCGGCTTCCGCCAGGGCGACGGCGGCGAGAAAGCATTCATTGAACTGCTCGGCGCCGAGAAACAACTGGACGCCAAGCGCCAGAAGCGCGACGAAGTGAAAGCCAAGAAGCGCGCGGAGCTCGAGAAGCAGCTGGAAGAAAGCAAGAAGGATGAAGAAAAGGGCGAAGAAGCCGCGTAGGCATTTGCCGCGAGGCAGTGTTCTCCGAGTCTTTCTCATCTGAAAATTTGCCGTGGCACACCCATCGGCAATTTGCCCGGGCGGTTGCATTCGCAAGCGCCCGTGTTTTTATTGCAGGTAAAACTGCGAAAGGGCGAGTCTGCTGAGAGAGCCCGCCCTTTGCATTTCCGCATTGCATAGATCTGGTTTTAGGCTACAGGATCCTAGCCGCCACGGCGGTTTCAGACAATGCCTTCGCAGGGCAGTTGGCAAAGGCGGACGACGTCGCACGGTGCACACACGCTCACGATCGGGCGATGCCTGCAATAGAATGGCGGCATGAGCGAGCTCTACCATCACCTTCTCATTCCACGCGATCCAGAGTTCATGCCCGGACTCGATGCGGTGGCGGAGTGTTTCAGCAGGATTCAAGACATCGGAGGTCTTCCGGCGGCAGTGCATTATGTGCTGGTGACGCACACCGGAAAGGTTCGGCCATTGGGCCGAAATCCGAATACCGGCGAAGAATACTTCGCTCCTGAACTCAGGGTTGGTCGATATTCGACGCGGATGAAGGCTGTCGATTCGGCCCGCGGAGAGCCGGTTTTCGATCTGGTTGCCGAGGCGATGGGGCCGGCCGAGATTCGCCCATTCGATCTCTATTCGGCCGATTCCTACAAGGACCGCAGGCCCGGCGTGTTGTGGAAGGAACCCTACGAGTTCTCAATTCGCTGCCGGCTGCGGGACAAACTCACGCACTTTCTTCACTCGCCGTTTGGATGCAAATGCGAAATCAAACCGGACGACCCAGGGATCTTCGAGAATCCATGGAGCGGGGTGAAGATTCAAACGCCGGGCCTGGCCTGCGCGCGGTTTTGGATCGATATCGGGATTGGCAACTACCTGATGCCGATGATGACCGATCGCGTGGACATTCTTGACCCACGCCTGGCAAATGCGATCAACGGCGCGCTCGGCATCGAGTTTACGCAGGGATGTTTTCGCAACGACGACTAGTTCTGCCGGGCCAGCTTCTTGGGCTTGAAGATGCGCATGAAGAGATAGACCATGAGCTGGAGGATGATGGCACCGGTACAATCGAGCAGCACATCCCAGGGAGTTCCGGTGCGATTGGGAAGATACGTCTGGTGCCACTCGTCGCAACTCGCCACCAGTGCCGTCCCCAACAACGCAAGAAACGCGTCGGTGAAAAATTGGGAGCGGGGCAATGTGAACCACCAAGCGCGCAGCCACGCCAGGCCGATGAATCCGTAGCCGAAAAAGTGGCCGGTCTTGCGGACGTAATTGTGGATCACTTCCCAATGTGCATTTGTGAAGTGGCCGAAGATGGCCTCGAAGATCCGCCGCAACGGGCCGCTGGTATGGTCGGCCCCCAGCCATTCCTGTGACTCCACCACAATCACGGCGATGCCAAAGGCTACCGGGAACCAGACATAAATCCAGTAAAGCGGGCCGCTTCGTCTATTCCACACGATAGTTGGGCGCCTCCCGGGTGATGATCACGTCATGGACGTGACTCTCGCGCAGGCCCGCGCCGGAGATGCGCACAAACTGCGCCTTCTCCTGCAATTCCTGAATGCTTCCGCAGCCCACGTATCCCATGCCCGAGCGCAATCCGCCGACCAGTTGAAAAACCATGGATTCCAGCGGCCCGCGGTAGGGAACGCGGCCTTCAATACCTTCGGGTACGAACTTGGCAAGCCGGTTCTGGCTGGCGCGCTCGCGTTGCACCACTCCCTCGGTGCCCATTTCCGTGCTGGCCAGGTCGGCGGTCGACTGGAAGTAGCGTTCGCCGGAGCCCTGGCTCATGGCAGTCAGCGAGCCCATGCCGCGATAACTCTTGAAGCTGCGGCCCTGGTAGAGAATGGTTTCGCCGGGGCTCTCATCGACGCCGGCAAAGAGCGAGCCAATCATCACTGAACTGGCGCCGGCGGCGATAGCCTTGGTGATCTCGCCGGAGTACTTGATGCCTCCGTCGGCGATCACGGGAATCCCGTATTCGAATGCGGCCCGCGCGGCCTCGGCAATGGCGGTGATCTGCGGCATGCCGGCGCCGGTGACCATGCGGGTGGTGCAGATGGAGCCGGGGCCTATGCCAACCTTGATGGCGTCTGCGCCCGCCTCGATGAGCGCCATTGCGCCCTCGTAAGTTGCCACGTTGCCGGCCAGCAGGCCCACGCTGGGAAACTTCTTCTTGACCTCGCTGATCGCTTCAAGCACGCGCGACGAGTGCCCGTGTGCCGAGTCGATGGCAAGCACGTCTGCGCGCGCGCGCACCAGCTCGGCGGCGCGCTCCAGGAAGTCGCCGGTGGCCCCGATGGCTCCGCCTACGCGCAGGCGGCCTTGCTCATCCTTGCTGGCCATGGGGTACTTCAGCTTCTTCTGGATATCCTTGACGGTGATCAGGCCCTTGAGTTCGTACTGATCGTTGACCACGAGCAGCTTTTCCACGCGGTGCTCATGGAGGATCAGTTCGGCTTCTTCAAGCGTGGTGCCCACGGGAACGGTGATCAGGTTTTTCTTGGTCATCACGTCGCCGATGGGGATGTCGGTGCGGGTTTCAAAACGGAGATCTCGATTGGTGAGAATGCCCACCAGCCGCTTTCCCTGCGTGACCGGCACGCCGGAAATTTTGTAGCGGCGCATTACGTCCAGCGCGTCGCTGATCATCTGGTCGGGACCGATGGTCACCGGATCGACGATCATGCCGCTTTCGGAGCGCTTGACTTTGTCGATCTCTCCGGCCTGGTCGGCGATGGTCAGGTTGCGGTGCACTATGCCGATTCCGCCCTGCTGGGCCATGGCGATGGCCATGCGCGACTCGGTCACCGTGTCCATGGCGGCGGAGATCAGAGGTGTGTTCAGCGTGATGTCGCGAGTCAGCTTGGTCTGCGTGCTGACCTGGACGGGCACCACGTCACTCAAGGCGGGGACGAGCAGCACATCATCGAAGGTAAGGGCTTCAGGTATGTTTTTGGCTAGCATAATGCTCTGATGCGCCTGACGGCGCCGGGATTCTGGTTCCGGCACAGCAGGCGCTTCGCTCTATTGTAGCGGAGCAGATTGCGCCTATCCGCGCGCAGCTTCCAGCTATCAACCGTCAGCCCTCAGCTTTGTAGTCTGTTTTCAACAAAAAAAGCTGGAAAGAGGTAGGGATACGGCAGTTACTCGCCCATCCCATTGAATTGAGGCCCTTTGCGTGAGGGAGCGCGATGTGAAGGCCAAAGCAGCATGGGAAGAGGCAAGAATTTGAGGGTTGGATGTTGCAAAGGATTGATTCTGTTCTGTTTTGGGTTCCGTCTCTTAAGGCCGAAACAATCACTCCTCTTCAAAAGAGGGATGGCCGGGTAGACCCGCCAAGCAGGGTGTTATTCACCGTTGCAATGGTGTGCGGACCCTCCGGGCCAGCCCAGGCAAAGCCCAAAGTGAGCGCCGGGAGACCACCGGCACGCAAGGTGACGCCGGCGATGAAGCTGTGGGAAAGATGATTGAAGTCAACATCATTACGCACCAGCGCAACCTTACCCTGATCCGCTGAGAAAGTGAAGCCGACCGGCCCCCAGATGGAGTGCTCAAAGGCTTCGCGCAACAGCAACGTGTTGGGCGCGCGGAAGCGATAGTCGTTGTAGCTCGGAAGCCATGTGTTGCCGTTGATGTCTGACCCGCCGAGGGTGGGCTGAAAGTAGAAAGGAACCACGCTTCCGGCCGAGGCGATGGACTCGGTGATGACCAGGCGCACTTCGACTGAGCCCTCGCGGTTGCGCTGCATAGCGGCGCACTTGGTGGCGCCGAGAGATGCGGCGCATTCATCGGGGCCGTTCGTGGTTTTGGGGCCATACGATCCGGAGTTGCGATAGAGCGGAATGATGTGGTCGAGATCGATATTCAAGCGGCGGAAGGAATAGTGCGCATCGGACGGCGCGAAGAATTGCTGGAACTGGGCCAGGTAATCCACCTGCAGATGATCGTTGAAGAGCGTGGGCTCAAGCCGTATGCCTTCACCGAGCTGGGCAAAGCCAGGCTGGGTGGTTAGGCCGGGGGCCGTCGCTTCGGTGAAGATTTGTTCGATAGACGGGCTGGACTCGTGGTGATTTCCTTCCACGTCGACAAAGCGCCCATTGATTTCGCCGAGCAGAGAAGCGCTAAAAAAATGCAGAGGCACGATGGCGTTGGCGCCGGGTATGGTCTGGCGCATGGTGAAGACGGAGGCATTGGCCTGGAGCGAGTTCGGGCCGAGTCCGTAGAAGAATAGCTGATCGAGAGAGATGGATTGCGCGTAGAGATTGAAGACTGTGTAGGGATGGACGCTCAGATTCGACTTGGGCGCGGGACCGGAGGGAGTGGTGATGACTTTGATCTTTTCAAGGGGAGTGTGTATGGCTTTGTAATAGAATCCGGCGCGCCTTGAAGCGTTATCTGATGCGATGGCGTCGGCATCCCAGCTGGTGCGCCAGAGTTCATTGGGCGTGTAGTGGCCCACATAGGCGAGGCCTGCGCCGAATCCATTTTGCGGAGCGATGCTGCCCACTGCGATGTGCAAAGGGTGATCGGTAAACAGAAGTTCGCCACAGCCGGGAATCTTTTTGAGCGAAAAATCTTCACAGCTTGCCTTGAATCGTTCGGCTTCTCCACGGAAGTCGGCGCGGGCCTGGCTTTCCTGCGCGCGAACTGTGGCACACAATCCGATCATTGCGAGGATGAGGGGGAGTTTTCGCATGCGGTCTCCTTGCTGTCAAGCCGACCTAAGGCCTGGCTGTCTTCGGCCGTGGCTTCCTGCGCCTTTGAGGATGAAGCTTTGCCGTCACCGCGGCAATATACGCTGCGGCCTCCGCTTCTGTGTGGATGTCTTCAGGGCGACGGCCATCGCGTTTCTCTTTGGGCAGTCGCGCGTTCTCAGCGTGGTGAATATGCTTCAACTGGGCCTGTAGGAGACACCCGATGGGGCGGTCCTTGTTGAAGGCCGAAGCGGGAGGCTTGGGCACATTGATGAATGTGATTTCGCCCGCGGGTGCGTTTTGACCGCCGGTCCCGCGTTTCCGCTTCTTCAGTGCACTGCTTTTCGTCAACAGCTCTTTCATGAGCAAGGTCCTCTGAGTTTTAACTGCCTTGACCAAAGACAACGGAGTCGGTGCGCATGGTGTCGAGTGACAGCAGATCGAGAAAAGTTCCCGCAGCCTGCTCGCGTGGTGTAGCCGCGGGATACGGTCCGATGAAGTGTTGAGTAACCGTATTGGGAATCGACGCGTGTTCAAAGATTCGGTCGGTACCAACAACGGTGCCCTTGGGGACCCACGGCGAGATAAGAATCGCGGGGACGCGGACACCGAGGCGGTCAAAGTTGAAGGTGTAGGTCAATTGTGTGTCGGCAGGACCGGCGGAGTAGCCGTCGGGCGTGCACGCGGGCGGAGGAACGTGGTCGAAGATGCCGCCGTGTTCGTCGTAGACCACCAGCAGCGCGGTGCTTGCCCATAGATCCGGATTCCCTTGAATGGCGTTGTAAACCGAGGCGATAAAGAGCTCACCGGCCTGTACGTTGTGGTCCGGATGCTGGTCTGAGGCAAGCTGCTCGCCGTCATCGTTATCGTGGTCAGAGTAGTTGGGCTCTATAAAGCTGTAATCCGAGAGCGTTCCGGACTTGCAGTCGGCGATGAACTGATCGTACGTCCCAAATAGCTGAGGCTGGTGCTGCAGCAGGTTCACAACCTCGAGGCTGGAACTCTGCTGATCGAAGTAATAGAGCTTCGCGGTGTGCCCGGCGTCCTGAAGCCGCTCGTAGATGCTCTTTCCCTGCGGATAAAAGACGTTCATGCCCACCTGGCCGAACGAAGTTCCGTAGTGGGCGAATGCGCGGTTGCAGAGCGTGGGCCCGGGAATGGAAGCGAACCAGCGGTTGAATACCGCGAAGTTCGTAGCCAGCGAAGTGAGCACAGGAAGCTGCGCCTCGGTGAAGTAGTACATGATTTTTTGCGAGTGGGCCGCGTCCTGCTGCTGCGTGAAGTAGTTTTGAACAAAGCCCTGCATGCTGGCTACACGCGGATTGCTCTGGTCGCCATTAAAGATCTGCTGGTCAACCGCGGGAAACGCATGGTCGGGATCAGGATCGAGCTGACTCTGATACTCGGCAAGCGGCTGGACGAACACCTGGTTGCCCTGCGTGTCAGGGTTTGATTGCGTGCCGTCCACCCCGTCAATCGACGGGTTGACAGCCTTGAGCGATCCAAGCATGTGATCAAAGGAGCGGTTTTCCATCATCAAAACGACGATGTGTTTCAATGCATCGAGGCCAGGGGGCATGGTGCCTTCCATTCTTCCTGGGTGGCCGGCCGATTGGGCCGGCATTACCCTGCGCTAAAGGATCTTTGGGTCCGTTTGGACTTTACAGACAGGCGGTAAGATACGGCTTTTGCCGTCAGGGAGGCCCGGGGGAAGTCGCTGTCCGTTGCGCGCAATTGTAGTAGGTTAACGTCCCTGGAGGAACAATTCCTTTTCTGTTCTGCACAGACGCCAACGCCCCTCCAGGAAAAAGACCGCCTCAAGAAGCTCAAATCCCTGGGTTCCCCAGGGTATGAAACCAATTTCTGCAAAATGTATTTGCGCTCGGCTTCAAAGGGAGGTAGATTGTCTACATGTTGATGTAGAGGGTCTACAGCCTATGGCGACGAAAAGCGGTTATCAAAATCGAATTGAGCTTCTGCAGGGAACCTTGGACATGCTGATCCTGAAGACGCTGCAGTGGGGCGAACAGCACGGCTATGGGATCAGCCAGGCGATTCGAGCGACTTCCGGCGAGGTGTTGCAGGTGGAGACTGGTTCGCTCTACCCAGCACTGCACAGGCTGGAGCGGCAGGGCTGGGTTACCGCCGAATGGAAGCAGAGCGAGAGCAATCAGCGCGCCAAGTTCTACAAGATCACGAGCCTGGGCAAGAAGCAGCTGGCCTCAGACTATGAGCGCTGGGGGAAGATGGTTGCGACTATTGAAGGAATCATGACTGCCGAGCGAGGTGATGCATGAGTCTGTTTCGATTTTTTCGCCGCAAAACGGAACTCAAAGAAGAGATCGACAGCCATCTCAACATGGCGACGGCAGACCGTGTGGCTCGCGGTGAGTCGCCGGAGGCTGCGCGGAGAGCGGCGGTGCGCGAGTTCGGCAATGTACCGCTGGTTGCGGACGTGACGCTCGAGCGCTGGGGATGGCTGCGCCTGGAGCGGCTGACGCAGGACGTGCGTTTTGCCGTGCGGCAGCTGCGTAGGACTCCCGCGTTCACCATCACTGTGCTGGTGACGTTGGCATTGGGCATTGGCGCGAACGCGGCCATCTTCACGCTAGTGAACGCAGTCTTGCTGAAGAATTTGCCAGTTGTCGACCCAAAGATGCTTGTGCACGTGGGCAATGACGGCCACGACTGTTGCGTTGGCACCATCAATCCCCGGGACAACGGGGAGTATTCGAATTTTCCGACAGAAACTTACAAGCAGCTGAAAAAGAATGTGCCGGAGTTTGAGCAGCTGGCTGCCATGCAGGCCGGGTTCACTTACCGGCCGGTCATCGCGCGGCGCGACGGCGCGCAGACTTTCGCTCGTTCGGTGATGGGCGAGTTTGTTTCGGGCAATTATTTCGAGACATTTGGATTGCGTCCTTCAGTGGGAAGGTTGCTGATGGATGCCGATGATGTGAGCGGCGCGGCGCCAACTGCCGTGATCAGCTACGAGGCCTGGCAGCATCAGTTCGCCGGCGATGCCTCGATTGTCGGCAGCACCTTCTGGATAAATACCAAGCCTGTGACCGTTGTCGGAGTTGCACCGCGAGGGTTCTACGGTGACCGCATGACCAACACACCGCCGGACTTTTACATGCCGATCGAATCGATGCCGGAGCTGGCGAATGTCACTTACGTTCACGAACCGGGTACGGAGTGGCTTTACATCATTGGGCGCGTAAAGCCGGGTGTTTCGATGGGCCAGCTGCAGGAAAAGGTGAATGCAGTCCTGCGGCAGGCGTTCTCAACGCAGGATGGGTTTTCAACGGAAGACGGCAAGAAGCAATTGCAAAAGGTCCACGCCACGCTGACGCCGGGCGGAGCGGGCATCCAGACGTTGCAGGAGGACTACGGCTCTCATCTTCATTTGCTTATGTGGGTTTCAGGGCTGGTGCTGCTGATTGCCTGCGCCAACATTGCCAATCTTCTGCTGGTGCGAGGAATGGGCAGACGGACGGAGATGTCGTTGCGATCCGCGCTTGGAGCCATGCGCGGAAGAATCGTGCGCCAGCTTTTGACGGAGAGCGTGCTGCTCGCAGGAATGGGCGGCCTACTTGGTTTGGCCGTGGCCTATGCGGGAACCCGCATGCTGCTTGTGCTCGCCTTTCCCGGAGATCAAAGCGTTCCGATCCATGCGGCGCCGTCGCCGGAAGTGATTGGATTTGCGTTTGCGCTATCCCTGGTGACGGGCACCCTGTTTGGCGTAGCGCCCGCATGGATCTCCGCACAGGCAAAACCCGCGGAGGCGTTGCGCACAGGTGCGCGGACAACGGCATCGGGAACGTCCCTCCTGCAGCGGTCGCTGGTGGTGCTGCAGGCCGCGCTGTCACTGGTGCTGCTGGTGGCGGCGGGGCTTTTTTCGCAGAGCCTGAACAAGCTCCAGAATTCTGACTTGAAGCTCGATGTCCGCAACCGTTATATCGTGCACATCAATCCGCAGGCCGCGGGCTATGTGCAGACTCAATTGGACGCGCTGTACCGAACCATGGAGGACCGCTTCAAGGCGCTGCCGGGTGTGGTCAAAGTCGGCATCTCCGCCTACACGCCGATGGAAGACAATAACTGGAGCAACGGCATGGGCATTCAGGGACACCCTGAGGTTCACGGCCTCGCGTCCATTGTCAGGGCGAGCCCGGAATACTTCGATTCCGTGGGAACCAAGGTGGTGATGGGTCGCGGAATCGACGTGCATGATACGTCGACATCTCCGCCGGTCGCGGTCGTCAACCAGACATTTGTGAAGCACTTCTTCAAGGGGGAAAATCCGATTGGGCGGCGAATCGGATCGCCTCACGCGCCGGGCGACTTTGAGGTGGTTGGCGTGGTGGAAGACACCACGTACACCGACGTGCGATGGGCGGATCACAGCATGTATTTCCTGCCACTGATGCAGCGCCCACCGAGCGACAAGAGCCCAATCGAACAGGACATGTCGCTCTATGCCGGCGCAATCGTGATTGAAACAACCCGGCCCATGAACGACATGGAGAAGCTCGCCCAGAAGACCCTTGCGGATATCAATCCAAACTTGACTGTAGCAAAGTTTCAGACGTTCAATGAGCAAATCGCGGATCGCTTTACAGAGGAGCGCATGACTGCGCGGTTGACCATGCTGTTTGGTGCACTGGCCCTGCTGCTGGCCACCATCGGCCTCTATGGCGTCACAGCCTACTCAGTGGAGCAGCGGACTCCGGAGATCGGCATCCGCATGGCGCTGGGCGCGGAACGTTCCGGCGTAGTGGCGATGGTGATGCGCTCCGCACTGATTCAAACCGGGCTGGGACTGGCAATCGGAGTTCCTGTTGCGCTGCTCTCGGTGCGGTACATCAAGACCTTGCTCTATGAAATCACCAGTGCGGATACGCAGGTGATGGCGGGAGCGATTCTTACGCTGGCCGCGGCGGCGTGCGTCGCGGGAATCATTCCAGCCCGGCGCGCCGCGTCGATCGATCCGGCAAAGGCCCTGAGAGCAGAGTGAGGCGAGGGAATCCTGAAAGCCAAGCGAGGTAACGCATGAGCATTTTTCGATTCTTTGAGCGCAAGACGGACTTGAGGGAAGAGATTGAAAGCCATCTCAAGATGGCCACTGCAGATCGCATTGCTCGCGGCGAGACGCCCGAGGCTGCGCGGAAAGCAGCGATGCGCGAGTTCGGGAATGTACCGCTGGTTGCGGAGGTAACGCGCGAGCGCTGGGGATGGCTGGGAATGGAGCGGCTGACGCAGGACGTGCGTTTTGCTGCGCGGCAGCTGCGCCGGTCGCCGGGCTTCGCGCTCACCGCTTTGCTCACACTGGCCCTGGGCATCGGCGCGAATACCGCTGTTTTCACATTGACTCACGCCTTGCTCCTGCGCACGCTGCCGGTGCGCGATCCTGGAGAACTGGTGCGGCTGGCAATCGACATGAGCGCCACCCGAGCCGATGCTCAGGACGTTCCGCTCAATCTGCCGATCATTGAGGCTATTCAGAAGCAGTCAAATTCGTTTCACGATTTGTTTGCGTGGTGCGTGTACGACTTTCCCTTCAGGGACGGTACTGCCGTCGGCGGTATTCATGGCGCAATCGTGAGCGGCAACGCATTTGAGGCGCTAGGCACGCGTCCGGCCATCGGCCGGTTGCTGACACCGGCAGACGATCAGCCTGGAGGGGGGCCCGACGGGCTGGCGGCCGTAATCAGCTATCGTGCCTGGGTCAGCCGTTATCATGCCGATGCGTCGATTGTAGGACACCACGTCATCGTGACAGACCATCCAGCGACGATTGTGGGCGTAGCACCGGCCGGGTTTGAAGGCGTCATCGTCGCCGAACATCCTGATATTTATCTGCCGCTCGAGTTTCAAGCCGTGCTCTATGGCGAGCCGGCCAAGCATACGAGCGCACAACTGTGGCTCGATACGTTTGCGCGACTCAACCACGGAGTCAGCCTCACGCAGGCCTCGGCGGAGATGAACAGCCATTTCCCGCGCATTCTGGATGCGACTGTTCCACCGGATATGAGACATGTGCCGGCAATTGAAAAATCACGCATCGAAGTAAAGTCTGCGCGCACTGGCTGGAGCAAGCTTCGCACCCAGTACACGCAGCCGCTCATGTTTCTTCAGCTCATGGTTGCTGCGGTCCTGCTTATCTGCTGCGCCAATCTCTCCGGGTTATTTCTGGCGCGGGCATCGGCGCGGAGGCAGGAGTTCGCGATCAGGGGAGCGCTCGGCGCGGGCCGGCTGCGCCTGATGCGCCAGCTCTTTGTTGAGTGCCTCATGCTGGCCCTACCCGGCGCCTTGCTGGGCGTAGGACTGGCGTGGATGGCAGGCCCGTGGATTCTGCACATGCTGGGCAATGCCGAGGCCGAGGATTCGATTTCGATGCATCCCGATGCAACGGTGCTTTGCGTGACGGTGGCGTGTGCAGTGTGCTGCGCGCTGCTATTCGGGATGGCACCGGCATGGACGGCGAGCCACATCGGCGTTGAAGCGGCGTTGCGCAAGTCCAACCCGCGCGCTTCCGCCGGCGGCAGGGGCTTGCTCAACCTTTTTGTGCCTTTTCAAATAGCGATCTCGCTTGCGCTGGTCGTGGTTGCCGGCCTGCTGGGTACGACGGTGGCACGGTTGCTTACGGAGAATTCCGGTTATCGCTCGGATAACGTGATCTTCGCCCTGACGGACTTTCTGCGCATTCCACAAAAAGGTCCGGAGCTGGTTGGGCTCTATCGCCGCATGGCGGAGAGAATCGAGCAACGTCCCGGAGTGGAGCAGGCCAGTGTCGCCTCGATCGCTCCGTTCCTCGGCTGGCGCTGGTCCGACGAATTTGTCGCAGCGGAAAATGCCCAGCATGCCCAGCCGGTGCAGGCCATGGAGAACGTCATCACCGCCCACTATTTCTCCGCTGTCGGCATCAACATTCTGGCAGGGCGCGACATCCGGAATAGTGACTCCGATACCAACTCATGCCTTATCAGCGAGGCTGCGGCCCGCCTCTACTTTCCCCACGGAGTGGCGCTGGGCAAGACGCTGCAACGCACGCATCATGGTGCGGAAGGGCATGATGTCTCTCGCAATTACCAGGTGGTTGGGATCGTTGAGGACACGAAATATGACTCAGTGCGTGAGTCGCCTCCGCCAATCGTATACATCCCGCTGGCCAACGGAGAAGGGGGGCAAACGAATGCAGGGTCTGCGCTTTTCTTCGTCGTTCACGCACATAGCATGGCTGCGGCGCGTTCAGCTTACCTGACCACGCTGCATGAGATGGCCCCGGCCAGCCCGGAAATCCCGCCCATGGACTTTAGCCAGACATTTCGCGACTCGGCTTCGCGCGAGCGCCTCATGTCTGTGTTGTCGGGGTTCTTCGCGCTGCTTGGCTTGCTGCTCAGCGGCATCGGGGTTTATGGCCTGGTCGCCTGGAACGTTACGCGGCGCACCAGCGAGATCGGCCTGCGCATCGCTCTTGGCGCCACCCGAGCCAAGGTCCTGATGCTGGTGATGCAACAGATTGTTGGATTGCTCGCGGGCGGCGTGCTAGCTGGATGGATTGCGGCAATCTTCGCCGGGCGTGCGGTTCGGAGCCTCTTGTATGAGGTTCAGCCCGGCAATCCGTGGGTTTTTGCGCTGTCCGCAGGGGTGCTTGTTTTCATTGGGCTGTTTGCGGCATTGCTGCCGGCGCGCCGCACTGTCTCAATCGATCCAATGCAGGCTTTGAGGGCAGAATGATTGCCGCCAGCGGTGCTACACGCCCACTGGGAACGGCTTGGGGCTTGATTCATCGGTGTTGGCGTCGGGGTTGCGCCAGCGCTCGAAGCGGCCTTGCAGCAGGCTCATCAGCCCGGTGTACCAGTAGCCGATGACGAACAGAATCAGGAACGGCGCGGTGAAGTAGTTGTGGTTGGAGAAGGTGTAGAGAATTGCGCCGAAGAAGTAGCAGCCCAGGAATAACTCGATCCACGGCGCCAGCACCAGGCGCTTGCGATACTTGGCGGCCTGCGACTTCTCGCCCTTCTTGGCGACGCGGTATTTCGGGGTGCGAACGAAGGGGCTCTTCATCCCCAGCAGCGCTTCCACCACCGCCTTGGTGTTGGTGACGGTCAGGCCGATGCCGAGGGCCATGAGGAATGGCAGATAGAGAAAGGTCTTCATCCAGGTCTTGGGGAAGAGCTCGCGCTGGCTCATCACGTAGAAGACTGCGATGGAAAAAGTGGATGCGGTGAACAGCGGGAAGTCGATCAGCAGCATCTGAAACCAACCCTGGTAAAAGCGGCAGATCATGGCCGGCAGCAGAGCAGCGGACATAAGCACCATCAGCGGGTAGCTCATGTTGGCGGTGAGGTGATACACGGCCTCGATCTTGATGCGCCGCGGCACATCCGACTTGAACATCAGCGGCAGCACCTTGATGCTGGTTTGGATAAGCCCCTTGGCCCAGCGCGCCTGCTGAGTTTTGAATGCCGTCATTTCAATGGGAAGTTCGGAGGGGCATTCTACGTCCGGCAGGTATTTGAACTTCCAGCCGGCGAGTTGCGAGCGATAGCTCAGGTCAGTGTCTTCAGTGAGCGTGTCATGCTGCCATCCGCCGCCGTCGGTAATGGCCTGGATGCGCCACATGCCGGCGGTGCCGTTGAAGTTGAAGAAGTCGCCGCTGCGGACGCGCGCGCCGTGCTCCAGCACAAAGTGACCGTCCAGCAGAATCGCCTCAATCTGGGTCAACATGCTGTAGTTGCGGTTGAGGTGCGTCCAGCGAGTCTGAACCATGCCGATCCCGGGCTCGGCGAAGTGGTGGATCACCTTCATCAGCCAGTCGGTGGGGGGCACAAAGTCGGCATCGAAGATGGCCACATACTCGCCCTTGGCCACCTTGAGCCCCTCGTCGAGAGCGCCCGCCTTGTATCCGTGGCGATTGGTGCGGTGAATGTAGACGATTGGGTGGCCCAGGGCCGCGTAGCGTTCCACAGTGCCGGAGGCCACCTCCTGGGTTTCGTCGGTGGAGTCGTCGAGCACCTGGATTTCAAGCTTTTCCCGCGGATATTCCATGGCACAGACCGCTTCAATCAGGCGGTCGATGACGAACTGCTCGTTAAAGATGGGCAGCTGGATGGTCACCATGGGCAGCTCTTCAAAATGCCGTGGCGGGTTTGGATTGTAGTTCTTGCGGTATTTGAAGTAGAGATAGCACATGGTGTAGCGGTGTACACCATAAAGTGCCAGGAGGATCATCACCGCGAAGTACGGCAGCAGGACTGCGGCGTCAAAGGCATTCCAGTGGTAGAGGCCCTTGAAGGTCTGGTCGGTGGTCTGCATTGCCTTGAGGTAGTGGCGCAGGCCGGTCTGGGGGGCAAAGGCAATGAGCGCGGTGATCCGCGGGTGCAGAGCCCGTGCGAGGATGCGGGTGAGGCCGGCGGCGGGATTGACGAGGTTCACAAGCGCGGCGAGCAGGGGGAGCCTCCACGGTTCCTATATGGTCCATTGTATGCGATGGGGGATTCCGGCGCGGTGGTTGCCAGGGCGGTGGCTCAGGTTGAGCTATGGGGCCTACAACGGACTGATGAATGGGAGCTTCGGCATCCAAAAATGCCGAATCCGTCTGGCGTGAGAAGGATGGAGGCGTTTGGTACGTGGATATGCTTAAGGCCCGGATGGGTGGCCATACGGACTGCAGACTGATTCAGCTCATTTGACGGCGGTTGGGGAACCGGCTGGCTACTAGTCGATGAAGTAGCCGAGATTTTCAAGGACACGGTCACTCAGTTCCACGCCCAGGAGCTGCGCGCTGCGGAACGTGTACAGGTTCTCCTCGAAACGCTGGATGACCTGAAGAGGGAGATCCGTCTGCTGCCGAAGCATGCGCAGCAGCCCCGCACTGTCTGTCGGGCACTCGTAATCGCCCGGCAACCCGCATGCGGGCTTGATTGTGAGGAAGAGGGGAATCGCTCCTTTGCTTACCTGGGAGGGGTCGGAGGGGCGGGTGATGAGGTTAACGCGCATGTCCGAATTCTGATGCTTTCCGGTGCAATGCTCAATGACACGTGCGGGTGATCACCACCAAACCAATTGGGGAGACCGGCGATTCTGTCGAGGGCAATGGGCACATGGGACCTGGCTGCGAAAGTTGCTCTCCGCGGGCCTACTGGCGTAGTGTTTTCTCGCAGTTGGAGATATTCAAATGTCGACTCTTACGTCATCTTCTGTTGTTGCTGCCGCGGGCGGCAGTTTTCTGCTGGAAGCCCGGACCCCTGCTGAAATCTTCACTCCCGAAGACCTGAACGAGGAACAGCGCCAGATTGCCGCGACTGCAATCCAGTTTGCGCGCGAGCAGATTCTGCCCGCCGCCGGGGCCATTGAGGCCAAAGAGCCGGGGGTTTTGAAAGGCATCCTGCAAAAAGCGGCCGCGCTGGGATTCACTTCCGTCGATATTCCTGAAGAGTACGGCGGCATGGGGATGGACAAGACCACTTCCACGCTGCTGACTGATCACTTGTCTGTGCTGGCCAGCGTTTCAACCGCTTTTGGCGCGCATATCGGCATCGCCACGCTGCCGCTGGTCTGGTACGGCACCGAGGAGCAGAAGCAGCGCTATCTGCCCAAATTGGCAACGGCGGAGTGGATCGGCTCCTACGGGCTGTCCGAGGCCAGTTCCGGCTCTGACGCCATGAATGTGCGCACCCGCGCCACGCTCTCAGAAGACGGGACCCAGTACATCCTGAACGGCGAGAAGATGTGGATCACCAACTGCGGCATCGCCAGCCTTTACACGGTCTTCGCCAAGATTGACGGTGAGAAATTCTCTGCATTCCTCATCGAGCGCGACACGCCGGGGCTCACCGTGGGCGCCGAAGAGCACAAGATGGGAATTCACGGCTCATCCACCTGCCCGCTGGTGCTCGCGGATTGCCGTATCCCCGCGACCAACCTGCTGGGCGAGGCCGGCAAGGGCCACCATATCGCGTTCAACGTGCTCAACGTGGGCCGGTTCAAGCTGGGCGTGGCCTGCGTGGGCGGGGCGCGGCATGCGCTGGCGCACATGATCCGCTACGCCAAGGAGCGTGTCGCCTTCGGCAAGCCAATCGCGGAGTTCGGCCTGATTCAGCGCAAGATTTCCGCCTCGGCCACGCAGCTTTACGCCGCCGAGAGCATGGCCTACCGCACCGTGGGCATGATTGACGCGAGCCTGGCTGAGCTGACGCCGGAGCAGGCGCACGCGCCGCGCGAGATACAGAAGCGCATTGAGGAGTACGCGGTCGAGTGCTCCATTCTTAAGGTCTATGGCTCGGAGATGTTGAGCATGGTGGCGGACGAACTGGTGGCCACCATGGGCGGCTACGGCTACGTGGAGGAATATCCCGCCGAGCGCTTCTACCGCGATGCGCGCATCAACCGGATCTTCGAGGGAACCAACGAAATCAACCGGATGATTATTACCGGCTGGTTGATGAAGCGGGCGATGAGCGGGCAACTACCGTTGCTTGGGGCGATCAAGAAGCTGATGGACGAGGTGACTCAGCCGCCGTCATTCGACGCGGGCCCGGATGCGGGCGACTTGCTGGCCCGCGAAGGCGAAGTCCTGGCGGCGGTGAAGAAGATTGCGCTGTTTGCCGCCGGAGTGGCCAGCCAGCGATTCATGGCCGCGTTGCAGGAGCAGCAGGAAGTGATGGCCGATCTGGCCGACATCATCACGCAGGTTTACGCGCTGGAGTCATCGCTGCTGCGCGCGCGAAAGCTTGCCGGGCGCAGCGCGGGCGAAGTGGCAGCGGCCATGACTGCGCTGCTGGCCGACGAGACCATGGGATTGGCTGAAAACGCCGCGCGAAGAGTGTTGGCTGCCTGTGCCGAGGGCGATCTGCTGCGCACGCAACTGGCGATCCTGCGCAGATTAGCGCGGTTCACGCCTGCCGATTCGGTGGCTCTGAGCCGGACAGTGGCGCGACATTGCATCGGGGTGGAAAAGTACCCGCTTTAGCCTGAGGCGGCAAGAGCGAGCCGAAAACAAGAATCCTCCACCCTGACAGCGTCTGTCGCCAGGATGAAGGATCTGTCTTGCCTGGGGTGCAGCGGTGTGCTGCGGGCTGGTTTAGCGCTGCACTACAACCGTGAGCTTCAGTTCAACCGGGATTTTCTGGTTGTCCAGCGATGCGGGGCGGAAGTGGAATTTCTGAACGGCCGCAACCACGCGCGCATCCAGATCATTGTTGAAGGACTTGGCGATCTGAACGTTCTGGGCATTGCCATTTTCATCGACATTCAGATTGAGGCCGATTTCGACCTGCCGGGGAAGCACGGAGTCGTATGCATCCTGCGGGATGACGATGGTGGATTCGTTGAGCAGCTTGGGGGCGATCACACCGGTGCTGACATGAGTGACCTGGGCTGGGGTGTTGGCGTCGGTCGCGGGCGAGCTGGCGAAGGCCGCGGTGGTGGCGAGCGGAGCGAGCAGAACGCTGGCAATAAGAATACGGCGCATGAATTACCTCCGAAGGTCAGAAGTGACCATCACCAATATAACGCGAAACATATACGATTGTCAAAGAAATTTTTCTGAAAACATATTTTCAATAACTTAGAGGTTAGAAAACGTTTAATCATCGCATGACAGTAAAATTATTCGTCGGATTTTCAATCATCCGGGGAAGCGTGGCCTTTGAGCTGGTTGCGACAGCTTCGGTGGGAGGGAAAGCGTCTGCGCGGGGAATTGTGCGAACGTCGCGCCATGTTTTCCTCCAGGGCTCAACTCAGCCGCAGAGACAGCCATGCCACAGCCGCGAAGACAACCATGTCGCATGGCTCCTCATCGAAATTCCACGGCGCGCAACCCGAGGTCGCGCAGTTGTTCGCTCATATGGCCTTTTTGGATATTTCATTCGTTCGGCTTGTTTCAATCTCAAAAACGAGGTACGTCCCTCATGAAACACACCCTTCGCAACTTGCTTCTTGCTCTGCTCGCGGTCGCGGTTATCCAACCGGTCTTCGCCCAGGTGCGCGTGACAGTGGCTTTCGGGCCTCCCGCACTGCCAATCTATGACCAGCCAGTTTGCCCCGGCGACGGCTATCTGTGGACCCCAGGGTACTGGGACTACGATGTGGACGATGGCTACTACTGGGTTCCCGGCACATGGGTGTTAGCGCCCGAACCTGGTTTCCTCTGGACTCCGGGCTGGTGGGGCTGGGAGAGTGGCGGCTTCCTCTTCCATGAGGGCTACTGGGCCACCGGGATTGGCTTCTACGGCGGCATCAACTACGGCTTTGGCTACTTCGGCGTGGGCTTTCAGGGAGGGCGCTGGGATGGCGGCCACTTCTTCTACAACCGCGCCGTGATGAACGTCAACGTGACCGATATTCACAACGTGTACAACACGTCCGTCACCGATGTAACGGTGAATCACGTGAGTTACAACGGCGGCGAGGGCGGCGTTACTGCGCGGCCCACGGCCCAGGAG
Source organism: Occallatibacter sp. (assembly GCA_050014515.1). Classification (GTDB taxonomy): domain Bacteria; phylum Acidobacteriota; class Terriglobia; order Terriglobales; family Acidobacteriaceae; genus Telmatobacter. The sequence goes on along the minus strand of JBEKDE010000019.1, from coordinate 30,715 downwards.
CAAGCGGTGGAGCAGCAGCGGCATATTCCGCCTGTAGCGGCGCAGACTCAGCATGTGCAGGCGGCGCGCTCCAATCCGCAGATGCGGGCTGAGACTAACCAGGGCAAACCGCCGATTGCCGCAACCAGCCGCCCAGGCGAATTCAGCGGATCTGGTGTTGTGGCGGCAAAGGCGGAAGGCGCTCCGTATCATGCGGCGCCCAGCCGTGCCGGTGCGCCAGGCGAAGCGGGTAATCGACCGGAAGGCGGCGCGTCGCAAATCGCAAATCCCACCCATGCGCGCGATCTGCAGCCGCACCAGGTTCAAACTGCTCCCAGCTCGGGCGATGCAAAGGCCGATGTGAAATACCAGAAGCAACAGCAAAAATTGGCCGACCAGCAGAACAAGGAACATCAGAAACTACAGCAGCAACAGGACAAAGAAGACCAGAAGGCAGCGAAAAAGAATATGGACGCTCAGAAAAAACAACAGATGGAGCAGCGCCATCAGACGCAGACCCAGCAGCTGGAGCAGAAGCACACGCAGCAACAAAAGGATTTGCAAACCAGGCAACCGGCTCCAAGGCCGATGCCTGCTCCGCGCAACCCACGGTAACCCGGCGTCAATGATCGCCCTGCTGTGAACGAAACTCTCAATCGGGCATGGCCCCGGCAGCTAAATTGCTTGCCGGGGCTTCTTTTGTTCTTGCATTGGGAGGCGGGTTCGAAAGCTGGCTGCTACAGGCAAGAGCAACGATGAGTTTTCCGATGCATTCGAAAAAACCCCAGGTCCTTGAGTCGGAGCCTGGGGCGAGAAGAGTTGCCGCAGCAGTTAAGAAACCTGTTTAGTCAGCGAGAGAGATGGCAGGTTTGCCGGCGAGTCTTTGGCTGATGTGCTGGCCCAGGCGGTCGGCAAAGCTGCCGGTTTCGCCGGGAGCGGTGTTGAGCAGGACAACCGCGGCGTAATCGCCTTTGGGGTTGAAGAACGCGTAAGAGCTGAAGCCGCCGGTGCCGCCATTGTGCCAGTAGTCGCCGGAGTCTTCGATATAAAGCCAGGCGAGCGCGATGCGCATTCCCGGAGCCACGTCTGCGCGCAGCTCATGCTGTTGGACAAGAGCGGCGGAGAGCGTGGCCGCAGGAGAATCTCCCTCAACGTGCTTCAGGCCCTCTGGATGCAGATTAGCCGCAATATAGGTGACCATGTCGGAAATGTCGGAGCGAATGGCGCCGGCGCCGGCCAGTGCGTCCAGATCCCAATGGTGGGCAGGTTGATGATCGGCGTCGTGCCCCTCCATGAAGCGCGCGTCCTGCGCAGGAGAGAGCGTGACGATGGTGTCTCTCAGGCCCAGCGGATCGGCTACTTCTTCCTTCATCAGAGCGGGGTAGGTGAGGCCCGAGTGCACCGCAAGCGCCTGGCCTAGAAGGCCCATGGCGAGGTTGCTGTAGATGAATGTGGGTTTCGCCGGCTTGGCCACGCCCTGCTTGGCGAGGAAGGCGTAGAGATTGGCGGCGCCGTAGTCGGCGTAGGGATTGTTGGGGTCGGCCGGCTTGAAGTTGTCGGGCATGCGCGGCAGGCCGGAATGCTGAATGGCAATATCAAGCAGGGTGATCTCGTCGCCCGCTGGTTTGGCCACGGTGCCGGGCGGCAGCAGTTCGCGCACCGGTGTATCGAACTTGACTTTGCCCTGCTCCACCATCTGCGAAAGGATCAGGCAGGTGAACGTCTTGGAGATGGAGCCGATCTCGAAGATCGAGTCGGGCTTGGCGGTGCCGTAAGTGAAGATGTAATGCTTGCCGTGTTCCACCACGCCAATGGAGACTCCTGCGCCGGTAGAGGGCGCGAGTTGGCCGTTCTTGAGTGCTGCAGCCAGATCCTTGTCGAGCACTGCCTGCATGTCGGTCGCGGCAACCGGCGGCATGGCCGGATCATACGTCGGCGGCGGAATTGGCTTGGCTTCGAGCGCTGTGGTTTGCCGCGTGAAATTCAACGGTAATGGCTTGCCCTGGTCCCAGGTTCCTGCCAGCGCATTTCCATCGGCCGAAAGTTTGCCGGCCCAGTGGCCTTGAAAGCCAGGTACATCGAAAGAAAAGTCGCTGCCGGCGAAGACAACCTTGTCGCATTCGACGCCCATGACGCGCTGATCCAGGCTATCGGTCGAGCAGAATTCGTGGCCGGAGCTGTCGCTTTTTACGCGAAGCTGGATGCGGAGGGATTTGGCGCCGGCTTGAAGTGACCCCAGCCAGATGCCGTCGATGGCGGAGGGTTTGGCGGCGACGACGAAGGTATCGCGCGTGAACTTGAGCGGCTGCGGCGTGCCCTGGTCCCAGGTGCCGTCGAGCCCATCGGCCGTGACGGTGCCTTTCCATGAGCCATTTACGGCGGGGATGGTGAAGGTGAGGGCCTGTCCATCGAGATGGAAATCGGCGCAGGGAATGCCCATGGCGCGCTGGTCAACGCTGTCGAGGGTTCCGGTAATTGCGCCGGCGTCGTCGACCTTGATGTGCAACTCGACGTGCAGCGGACCTAGCGCACCCACGTAGTCGCCGGCCAGGGTTGGAGCAGGTTGCGCGGAGCTGGGTAGAAGGCCGAAAGAAAACATGAGTGCACAGGCTAGAGCGGCGGCGCGCGCAGAGAAGAATTCTCTGGATGGAACAGAAACTTCGCGGGACAAATGCCGGAGAATTTGCATTGCGACGACTCTCTTTCCGGCCGTTGTGGCCGTTGCGTTTTCGTGGTTGGCCTTTACTGAACCGAGTGTACATCCAGATTGCAACACTTGTTTCACTTTTATGTCTTCGATTGCCGGAGAGCATCCAGTGCGTCGATCTGTTTCTGATAGGACTTCGATTTCAAGTAGTTGAGCTGAATAGCGAGTGGAGTGAGGAAGACGGTGACACTTACGATCGACCATCCGGCAATCTTTTCGGGCCACGGGACGAAGACGACGACGCCGATTCCCCAGACGAGCATGGCCGGCATGAGCAATGCCATCCGCGACCAGAACCATGCGCCGCGATGAAACCCGCGCTGGCGCTCCAGTTCGGCCCGAAAAAAATCGAGCGAGTTCAGGTTGCCTGATGCCTCGGCGCGGATGCGCGAAAGCCTGCGGTTGCGTTGGTCGAGAGCGACCTGGCCGGTCATGTAAGCCATGCCCACCATCACCAGCGCAGATGCGATTTTCATAAAAAGTTGCGGCAGTTCGATCAGTAGCCAGGCGAACACGGCAATTTCAAAGAGGCAGACGAACCAGACTGTTCCGTTGCGAATCAGCAGTTCGCGGTTGAGCCGCTTCCATTTGGTGCGCAACTCTTCGGACGACATTTGAAACGATCGTTGCGGCTGCGTCTGCCACAGGTTGCAGAGGTTGGTGAAAGAGTTATCGCTGGTCATGATTTTCTCCATTGCGAAATCGGCCGATGAGGATGGTCTTGATGCGGTGGATTTTGGTGGCGACGTTGCCTGCGGAGATGCCGGTGACTTCGCCGATCGAGGCTGCGTCAACGCCTTCGAGATAGAGCAGAATCACCTGCCGGTCGAACGGGTTGAGGCTCTGGATCATTGCATAGAGCCGATCGAGAATCTGCGCCTGCTCGAGCGAGGGATGGTTTTCGTCCCTTGCCGGCAGGCCGCCTTGCTCTTCAATTTCATCGAGGCTGACGTGGGAGCCTGTCTTCGCACGGCGGCTGCGGAGCACGTGCGAGGCGGCCGCGTTGTGCGCCACGCGATAGACCCAGGTGCGCAGGGAGCAGCGGTTGTCGAATCCCGCGAAACTGCGCCACAGAGCCAGGTGCACGTCCTGAAGCAGATCCTGGCGGGTGTCGGGGTTCGCCTCATAGGCACGGGCCAGGCGAACCAGCGCGGGACCGTAGTCGGCGACGGCTTGGCGATACTGCTCGTCCTGCGCTGCGGTTGTGTCGAGCATGGAGATTGAAGGCGTCACTGATTAAGGTAGTCGCTCCAGCGGGCAATTTCTTACAGGCGGTTGAACTGTCGCTGGAACGTGCCCGTATATCAGGTACATGGGGAAGTTGTGCTGCCCGGCTGAACTTGAAAACCCAAGGGGCCGGGGGTACACTTCCGCTGAACATCCCTCGTCGCAATCGATCGCTTCGAACCCTCAACACAAGAGAGGAAACCGCATCGTATGAAGACCTTTCTACGCGTCTTATTGTGCCTTTTACCGCTTGTTTCAGCTGCCTGGGCGCAGGACAAGAACTCCGCGGGCTTGCCGCCCCTGATTGACCGTGAACTGATATTCGGCAACCCGGAGATTGCGGCGGCGCAGATATCTCCCAACGGCCAGTACATCGCGTTTCTGAAACCGTGGAAGGATACGCGCAACATCTATGTGAAGACGGTTGCGGAGCCATTCAGCGCGGCGCGGCTGATGACCACGGAGAGCAAGCGGCCGGTGGCTGGGTTCTTCTGGACACGCGACAGTAAGTACATCCTGTACGTGAAAGATCACGATGGAGACGAGAACTACAACGTGTACGCGGTCGATCCCACGGCCAAGACCGCTGCCGGCGAAGATGCTCCTGCCTCCCGCGATTTGACCGGCCTGAAAGGGGTACGCGTTATCCCCTTCGATCTGCCCAAGAGCGATCCGGACATTCTCTACATTGGCCTCAATGATCGCGACAAGGCCTGGCACGATCTGTACAAGCTGAAGATCTCTACCGGCGAGAAGACGCTGGTGCGCAAGAACACCGATCGCGTGACCGGCTGGGAATTCGATCTGAAGGGCCAGTTACGGTTGGCGACGCGCAATGCGGAAAATGGCGACACGGAAATCCTGCGCGTGGATGCCGACAAGCTGACGCCAATCTACTCCTGCTCAGTGTTTGAATCCTGCGCGCCGCTGCACTTCCACACCGACGGCAGCCGCGTCTACATGGAGACCAACAAGGGCACTGACCTGATTTCGCTGGTGCTGCTCGATCCGGCAACGGGCAAGACGGAGATGGTCGAGTCCGATCCTCTGGGCCAGGTAGACTTTGGCGGCGCCCTCTTTTCTGAGGCCACCGACCAACTGGTGGAGACCTGGTACATCCACTACCGTGCGAAGACCTATTTCAAAGACAAGGCCTACGGCGCAGACAACCACTGGCTCGAAGAGCACTACAAAGGCAAAGAGATCAGCGTCGTTTCGCGCACCCAGGACGAGCGCTACTGGCTTTTCACGGCGGCAAGCGACACCGAGCCGGGCCAGACGGTGCTCTTTGACCGCAAGACCCGCGCGCTCACGCCGCAATACACCATCCGCGAGAAACTGCCGCGGCAAGACCTTGCGGAAATGAAATCCATCACCTACAAATCTTCTGACGGCCTGGAGATTCCTGCCTATCTCACGCTGCCCAAGGGAGTGCCCGCCAAGAACCTGCCGACGCTTCTGATTCCGCACGGCGGCCCGTGGGCGCGCGACATGTGGGGCTACAACACGCTGGCGCAGTTCTTTGCCAATCGCGGCTACGCGGTGCTGATGCCCAACTTCCGCGGATCCACGGGGTATGGGCGCAAGTTTCTTGACGCCGGCAACCTGCAATGGGGACGCACCATGCAGGACGACCTGACTTGGGGCGTGAAGTACCTGGTGACCCAAGGCATCGCCGACCCCAGGCGCGTGGGCATGCTGGGCATCTCGTACGGCGGCTACGCCACTCTGGCCGGCGTTGCATTCACGCCCGACCTCTATGTTGCGGCAGTCGACATCTGCGGGCCGTCGAACCTGATTACGCTGATGGAATCGATTCCTCCTTACTGGGAGGCGGCGCGCAAAACATTTGCGGTGCGTATGGGCGACGTGAGCACGGCGGAGGGCAAGGCGCTGCTCGCGGAGCGCTCGCCGATCAATTCCGTCGACAAGATCAAGACGCCGCTGCTGGTGGCGCAGGGAGCAAACGATCCGCGCGTGAACCGGCGCGAGGCAGAACAGATTGTGATTGCGCTGCGCGATCGAGGCTTCCCGGTCGAATACATTCTTGCGCCGGATGAAGGCCACGGATACGCAAGGCCCATCAACAACCTGGCGCTGTTCATGGCGTCAGAGAAGTTTCTCGCCGAGCATCTTGGCGGGCGATTCCAGGATGGTGGTTCGGCTGAATCTGTTGCGCGGCTCAAGGAGATTTCAGTCGATCCAAAAACAGTGGTACTGGCGAAGATTGTGGATGCATCGGCGGTGGGACTGCCAAAGCCGGCGGTGGATCTGCAGGCGGGCACATACAAGTACGATGTGAAGCTTGCTCTCGGCGGGCAGACAATGAACCTGAAGGTCTCCACGGTGATTGCGGACGGTGGATCGTCGTGGACGGCGACTGACACGATGGAAACGCCGCAGGGGAACGCCGTCGATGTTGCAACGATCCAGAAGTCGAGCCTGATTCTGCAAAGCCGCAAGGTGACACAGGGTCCGGTGGCCATCGATGTGGACTTCAGCGCCGACAAGGCGGCCGGCAAGATGAGCATGAACGGCCAGGACCGCGCCATTGCCGCGGACCTGGGAGGCCCCATCTGGGGAGATGCCGCCGGCGGCGACCAGGTGATTGCAACTCTGCCCCTGGCCGTGGGTTACACCACCACCTTCCGCAACTTTGATATCCAGTCGCAAAAGGTGAAGCTGTTCCAGTTGAGTGTGCCCGCCGAGGAATCGGTCACCGTGGCGGCGGGAACATTCAACACCTTCCGCGTCGAAATTGTTGCTGCGGACGGTGGCGGCGACAAGAAGACGCTGTGGGTCGCGAAGGACTCGCGCAAGGTGGTGAAGGCCAGCGCGGTAGTGGCTGCCATGGGCGGCGCCGTGCTCACCCAGGAACTGCTGCCGTAGCTCAAGGCCAGCTCAGGCGACGGAGGCGGTCCATACGTCTCCGTCGCTCAATATTTGTGGGCTCAGCAGCGCGCGCTCCGGTATAGTCCTTCCATGAGATTTTGGAGACTCTTCCCTTGTTGTTCCGGCCTGGCCGGATCATCTGTCCTGGCCGCTGCTGTTTTTTCTGCAACGCTTGCTATAGCCGCACCATCATCCATCACGGCGCAGACCATGGACATGAAGGACATGGCGGACATGACGCCGGTTCCGCCGCCCGAGCAGCTTCCCGTTCCCATCCGCATGACCGGCATCGGCAACAGCCACATCACCATCAAAGCCGGCCCTGAAGCGCAGGCGTGGTTTGACCAGGGGCTGAGCCTCTATCACGACTTCTGGGACTACGAGTCAGCCAAGGCGTTTCAGCAGGCCATTCGCGTTGACGCGCAGTGCGCGATGTGCTGGTGGGGGCTTGCGGAGGCCGAGCAATTCCGCGGCGGCGAGCAGTCCTACTACGGCAAAAAAGCACTTGCCGAAGCGGTGCGGCTGAAGGATCATGGCAGCGCCACCGACAAGCTGTATATCGAAGCAGCCTTGGCAGCCTTGGATGAGAAAGATGGCGGCAAGCAGCGGGAGATCGCGATTCTCCACAAGCTCGTGAAAAAGGCGCCGAAGGATCTTGAGGCGCGCATCTTTCTTGCCGGCGCGGTAGGGGACGGGTTTGACGATGCGGGCGAGCCGAAGGCGGGGCAGAAGGAGCGCATTGCGCTCTTGGAAAGCGTGCTGCGCGAAGCGCCCAACGACTCGGCCGCAAACCACTACTGGATTCACGCGATGGAGCCCGGCAAACACCCTGAAGCGGCGTTGAAGAGCGCGGCGCTGCTGGCCAGTCTCGCGCCCACCTCCGGCCACATGGTGCACATGCCCGGTCACATTTTCTATCGCGTGGGCAACTATCCTGATGCCGAGCACTGGTTCACCGCCTCCACCGAGGCCGACGAGAGCTACATGCGTACGCAGCACGTCGGTCCTGACGATGACTGGAACTATGTTCACAACATGATGTACGCCATCGCCAACCTGATGGAACAGGGCAAGCTGGATGCGGCCGGCGCCCTCTCAGACCATCTCTCCGGTGCGCGCGGAAAGCTCTCGGCCACCTTATATATATGGTCGGCGCGGGACCAGATGGCGCGTGTAAGCCAGCGGCTTCCGGTTGCGCTGCGTGTAGGCGATTGGAGCGAAGTGCTGACCATGCTCGGCCAGGTGAATCTGGCGGAGACGGACAAGACCGCGAACCTGCGCTTTCTGGCCGCCGAACTGGGTGCGTACGCAACGGGAATGAAGGCGCTCGAGGACGATGACCTCGTAGCCGCGCAGGCTGCCTCTGACCGCCTGGACGCTGGACTCTGGAGGCTTGAACTGGAGAACGACGCAAAGGACAAGACTGCGGACGATTCCAAAAAAGGCGACAAGAAGAAGGACGAGCCTCCCATGGCGAAGATTCTTCCCGATGCAGAACCGGAGCCGCTGGTGAAGTGCTTCAGAATTCAATCGCTCGAGTTGCGGGCGGGGTTGCTGGTGGCGAAAGGCAAGCTCGACGAGGCGAAGAAGCTTTACGACAAGGCGTCAAAGGACGAGAGTGAACTTGGCTACCACGAGCCGCCGTTTTACATTCGTCCTGTGGGTGAGACTGAGGCTGCTGCGCTGATCACGGCGAAGGATTACGCCGGCGCGAAGGCCGCGTACGAAGCGGCGCTCAAGGAGCGTCCGAACTCGGGCTTTGGGCTTTATGGCCTGGCGCGAGTGAAGGAGCTTTCTGGCGACGCGGCCGGCGCGCGCGATGGCTACCAGGCATTCCTGAAAGCTTGGCCTTCCGCGGATGCTGCTCTTCCGGAGGTGGCTCATGCGCGCAAGGTGCTCAGCGATGACGCGCGTAAGGGCAGCTCCTGGGACATTTTCGATTCACGCATTGATGTCTTTAGGTCGAGGCAAGGTGGCTTTTCCTAAATGAAAAGGCCACCTTGCCTCCAGGTGTTTATAAACAGCGGAGTCGAAATTGCGGTAACGCTAACTGCGGCTTGCGACATCGACCGTTGAAGAAAGGGTAGCCAGCGGTTGGCTGGTAACTCTCCTCGCCCCCGGAAACCCCTATCGAAACTATTTGAGCTGAACTGGCTGGCCAGCGCGCACATCCCAGACGAATCTTGAGTTCTGCGTCAATCGTAGGTCTTCCGGTTATTGGCGCTCCGCTGCCCGTTATAGCGTTTTCGGAATTGGTGTAAACCGAAAGCACACACTCACGTGACTTTTCCTCAAGAAAGAGCCACCTTTCACGGCACTGAAAAAGTCAAACGAAACGCCAACCAGTTTTGAGGTGCACGAATCCGGCGGTGGAACCTCATCGCTCAGCTTCGACTATCGAATTGTCGCCAAGCGCCGCGGCTATGAAGCAGAGCGTTTGAACGACGTAACCGATCGCTTCAACGTTGAGCAGGCGCAATTCAAGAGGGTCACGCCCGCCAACCGGACCAAACCAGCTTCCAGGGGAGAGGAAGAAGCGCAAATGGTTAGGCACCACCCGCCTGCTTCACGGCTTGCGAAGACGGGGCATCCCGGCCATGTGGAAATCACGAAGAAGCCGACGCGGATTCAGTCAAGGGTAAAAGGATCGGCGGAGCCACGGGCCAGCCATAAGACCTCTCGGCTGGACAAGCTGGAGCCGCGGACTTAAAATCTGCGGCTCTTTACTTTGTCTATCCCAGTGGTCCCTGCTGCCATCTGTTCCTCTCAACGAATGCGCCTGGTTTGAGAGTCAGGCCAGTGTCGGCTCCATGACTGCGGCGGTGCGGGTTACGGAGATCACGCTGATGTCGTCTTCCTGGCCGAAGTCTTGCGCCGCATCGGCCACCGCTGTTGCGGAAAGGGTGGAGTGCAGCAGTTCATGCACGCGCTCAAAGCCGAAGAGCTGGCCGTTTTCGTCCATGGCTTCGACCACGCCGTCCGAAAGCAGCACCAGCTTGTCGCTGTCCTTCAGCCTGAAGCGCATCACCGAAAACTCGGTCTGCGGCATCATCCCCAACGGCAACGCCCCGTCCATGGGCATGGATTCTCCATTCAGATAGGGGGGCATGTGGCCGGCGTTGGCCAGGGTGGCCGAGCCGTCGGCGCAGATGCGCAACGCCAGGCAAGTGGCCTGCGCATTGTTGCGGCCCAGCAGGCGCTCATTCAACTGTGCCAGCACAAAACGTGGATCGGGGTTGAAGCCGGCTGCGGTGCGAATGGCGCCAACCAGCAGCGCAACCAGCATGCCGGCCTGCAGGCCTTTGCCGGCCACGTCGCCGGCCACGATGAGCAGGCTTCCGTCGCTGGGGTGGGGGATCACCTGGAAAAAATCTCCGCCCACCTCGCGGGCGGGGCGGTATTCGCTCTCGATAACCAGGCCGGGGATGGTGGTGCGGGCCTCGGGCAGAATCATCTGCTGGACTTCCTGCGCCTGCTTTACGTCGAGAGCCATCTGGCGCTGACTGCGGATGGACTTGAGCAGTCGGCGGACGAGCAGCACGACGACCACCGCGGCAAGCAGCAGGTTCGAGATCTGGTTCAGGCGGATGCTGAAGCCGAAGATCTCCCAGCGTATGTGCACGTGGAGGAGCAGGAACTCAGTTGAAAAGTTGCTGATGCCCCAAAGCAGAACCGCAGGCAGCACCAGCCAGCCCTCGAGCCCCTGGCGGCGAATGCCCTGAAAGACGGTCCATAGCTGAAGCGCGAGGAAGAGCAGGCGCAGGAGTCTGGAAGCCGTCATAAAGGTGCCGCTGACCGAGTGGGGAACAAGCTCGGTGAACATCTCCTCGCCAATGGTGATGGCGATGGCGTAAAGCACGGCCAGAATGGCGGCCGCGCGGGGGGTCCAGGCGGGACGCTGCCTGCCGAACCAGACCCACCAGACGATCGACCATCCGGCAAAGATGAGAGAAGCCAGGATAGCGTCCGTGAGCAATTCCACGTCGAGGATACTGAAGAACTGCGACCAGGAACCAATGGCGGAAATAGTGAAGGTGAGGGTCTCCAGCAGGAAGAGCGCGCCCATCCAGAGATAGACCCTGTCAGAACGATCAAAGAGAATCATGGTGAAGGCCAGCAGGGCCATCAATCCGAAGAGAATCGCCTCCGACGCGGTCGACGCATACGAGCGAAGGATCTCCAGCCAACTCATCTGATGCTCGGCGGCCACGGTGCCGGCGTGGCCCAGGACGGGCGCGTTGTGAAAGCCGCCCACATCTGCTTCTTCATTGAGAGTGGAGGACAACATGAAGACGCGGAAGGCGATGATCATGGTGGCGGTCCCGGAATCGGCGCCCGCACTCGGAACCGGGAGCGGAAACATCATGGGCTGGGTGTAATAGGCGGTGGGGATTTTCCCTTTGAAGTTGCCGAATTCGCCCACCAGCTTTCCATCGGCGAAGACCTGGTAAACATCGTCAATGTCGGCGGGACCGGCCAGGGCGAGCTCTTCTCCAGGCAGAGCCTGCACGTGGACGCGGATTCGATACCAGGCATAGCCCCAGTAATCCTTGTGGCCTGTGACCGTCCAGCCGGGAACGAAGCCGGTGGCGCCGGTGAGCGGGTCAACGGAGCCGGCGGCTGGAGTGAGGTCGACATTCTCCCATGCGGCGTCGTCAAAGCCGGGCTCGGACCAAAGCGGCTGGCCGGTTTTGGGATCGATGGGCGAGTCGCCGACGGTGAACTTCCAGGGGCCATAAAGCGGAACGGAGGACTGGCCGAGATCGACCTGGGCGGTCTTTTCGGAGACTTGATGCGAGAGAGCAGGGTGCGGCTGGGCGGGAGCCGAGAGAGCGAAGGCGCCGATTGAAAGCAAAGCAAGGGAAGAGCGGAAGTGTCGCGACAATGCCAGACCTCTGATGAGAGAAAGCCTATGCAAGGAATATACGCACGAAGCGCCGGGGAACGAAAGAAATTCCGGTTGACTGGTCCCGAGGCGCTTGCGGCGCGCATCAATCTCAGCCGGCGCTTATGCTTCGCGAAGCAACTCGGTGCGATATTTGGGCGAGAGTGCAACGGCCTTCTGAATGAATGCAGCCTCCTGCTCGGGGTCGAGTTTGGGCGGAGGGGTGGTGCGGGTGGCGACGGGAACGCCAACCTCGGCGAAAAACTTTTCCTGTCCGGCCGGCGCGCAGATGCACAGCAGACGAGCAGCCCTGGACGACGCGTTGTGAAACTGGTGCGGCGCGTTGGCGGGAATGTGAATCGTGTCGCCCGCGCGCCAATGGGATTTGGCGCCGCGAAAGGTCGCCGTCAATTCGCCCTCAAGCACGATGAATGTCTCTTCGAAGTCGTGCCGGTGCGGAGGCGGTCCGCCGCCGGGAGGGACGTGCATATCGACGACGCAATAGCGGCCGGCCGTGTCCTCGCCGCCCACGGTGACGGTATACGTGTCGCCGACCAGGCCGATGTGGGGCAGTGCGTCGGGCTGAGCGAATTTCAGGGTGCGATGGGGATCGTCGGCGGGGACAGGTGGGTACTTGGGCGCGGCTTCGGGCATGGGGCTGCTCCTTCTTCTCTCGCTTCTCTTTGAATATAACTTCGCCACGGGAGCGGGAGCGAATGACCGGATGGTCTATGAAAGCGCGCGCAGGCTTTGGCGGAGTTCATCGGGATCGCGGGTGGGAATGAGCTGCTCGACCTGGTTGTGGGTAGATTGCCAGACGGGAACGGCGCGCGCGAGGAGAGCCCGGCCTTTGGCGGTGAGTTTGAGGATGCGGCTGCGGCGGTCCGATGGGTCCGGTGCTACTTTCACCAGGCCGCGGCGCTCCAGCGGCTTCAAGGCAGCGGTGAGTGTGGTTCGATCCATGGCCAGCAGCGAGGCCACAGGCCCCATGGGCGGTGGGGTGGGGCGATTGAGCGACATCAGCAGCGAGAATTGGCCGTTGGTCAGGTCGAAGGGGCGCAATGCTTCGTCGAAGCGGCGCGCCAGGGCGCGGGCTGCGCGCTGGACGTGCAGGCAGAGGCAGCAATCGCGTACGAGGAGGGTGGTTTCGTACGGAAGCGGATTTGCGCTTGACACAAGGCCAGATTAGTTGATATCAACATAATCGTCAAGTGTAGTCGCTCGAGGTTTCCGGGCACCCCTGGCACGACTGAAATTCTGCCCCTTCGCACGGCAATTGAGTGAGTACAATTTTGAGTGTGTTCCCCGGTTCGCCAGCCTAGATTTAAATTCGGCTGAAAAGACTTCCCCCCTGGAGGTTTCCATTGTCCTTTATTCGCGATTTGAGGATTGCTGTCCGTTCACTTTGGCATGTGCGCGCGCTGTGGATCACGGTCACTTTTACGCTGGCGCTGGGTATCGGCGCCAACGCGGCTATCTTCAGCGTGGTCCGCGCGGTGCTGCTTAAGCCGCTGGCCAATCGCGACGAGGACCGGCTGCTTTATATCCGGCAGAGTGCGCCGGGGATTGGCGAAACCAACGCAAATTTTTCGATTCCGGAGATTGCGGACATTGGCAGTGGGCTTAAGTCGATCAAGGAACTTGGCACGTTCTCAGAGATCGACTTCAGCGTTGTCGGGTTGGGCACACCGCGAGAAATTCCTGCGGGAGTGGTGGACGGAAATTATTTTGAAGTGATGGGCCTGAAGCCGGTGCTGGGGCGTTTGCTTGGTCCGGGAGACGATGGGCCCAATGCGCCGGGCGCAGTGGTGCTGACGTATCACTTCTGGAGAACGCAACTGCATTCCGACCCCAGCGTACTGGGCAAGACGGTGCGCCTGGAGAGCTGCTGCGGCGCCCGGTCCGGAACGATTGTGGGTGTGCTGGAGCCTTCGGTGCCGTACCCGGTGGCGACGGAAATCATTGCGAATGTGGTCACCAGCCCGCATCATCTTTCCGCGACCATGGTGACGGGACGCGAGCATCGCATGACCGAGGTGTTTGCGCGCCTGGCGCCGGGCGCGACGCTGGAGAGCGCGACAGCGGAGCTGCAAACGGTCTATAGCGCGATGATGGCAGCGCATCCCGAGGTGTACAAACCTGAAGATCACTACCAGATCAGCGTCACGCGCATGCACGATCAGATCAATGCGCGCGCCAACACGATCCTGTGGATTCTGTTTGCGGCGTCGGGACTGCTGTTTGTGATTGCGAGCTCGAACGTGGCCAACTTGGTGCTGGCGCGCACGGTGCGCAGAGAGCCGGAGCTGGCGGTGCGGTCCGCGCTGGGCGCGAGCACGGCGGTGTTGCGGCGCTCGCTGCTTGCCGAGAGCCTGGTGCTGTGCGGAAGCGGTGCGATTGCAGCTGTGATTCTTGCAGTGCCGATGGTGAAAGTGTTGGGCAAGTATGCATCGCGCTTCTCGGTGCGCGCGAACGATTTGACGCTCGACTTCAGCCTGGTGTGGTTCGGAATTGGATTGGCGCTGGCGGCGGCGGTGTTTCTGGCGTTTATTCCGCGGCTGCCTTCAGCGAACTCGCCCCAAGGCGGCCTGAGCGGGCGAGGCGCGCGTGGTTCAAGCGGAAGCAGCCGCCGGCTGCGCGTGTTCGCCGTGACGCAAATAGCGGCTTCTTTCCTATTGCTGGCGGGCGCGTGCGTGCTGATGCAAACGCTGTTTACGCTGGAGCAGATGCGGCCGCCGTTCGACTCGGCCAACGTGCTCGCGGTGAATTTGCCGGTGATGAACTACGGCAAGACGCCGCAGCAGGTACAGGAGTTTTATCGTGAGGTGGAGCGCCGGATCGCAGCGCTGCCGGGAGTGGAGCACGTGTCGGGAGGCTTCAGTGTTCCGTGGCGCGACGAGCGGGATTTGAACATCAACTTCACGTTTGCAGCGCTCGGTGCGCATCGTGCGGACGGGCAGGATTATCGCGCGAAGTTTCGCTCTGTTTCACCGGGATTCTTCGCCACATTTGGCGTGCCAATTCAGGCGGGGCGCGATTTTGATGACGGCGACAAGGAAGGCTCGGAGCGGGTGGTGATCATCAGCCAGAGCCTGGCGAATCTGCTCTACCCAGGCCAGAACGCGCTGAACCGCAAGATATGGTGGACGGATGGAGTGATGAAGTTTATCGGCATCAGCACGGAGCCGCGCAGGATTATTGCGGTGGTGCCTGATTTCGACGATGAGAACATGATTCCGTCGCCGGCCATGACAATCTATCAGCCGATCGACCAGGAAGGATGGCAAACGCGCGTGTTTGTGCGCGCCCACCAGAACCCATACGCTTTAGTCCCGGCGATTGCGCAGACGATTCATCAGATGTCTGCCGACCAGCCTGTGGAGAAGGCGACCACGCTGGGTGACGTTCGCGCCGAAGTGCTGACTCCGGATAAGCTGAACGCAATTGTCTTTGGAGGATTTGCGGCCGTGGCGCTGCTGATCTCTGTAGTGGGTGTGGCCGGCGTGCTGGCCTTCTCAGTGAGCGGGCGTACGCGCGAGTTTGGCGTGCGCATTGCGCTGGGTGCCATGCCGCGCAACATTCTCGGCATCGTGCTGCGCGAGGGCGTGGCAATGGCGGCCATCGGCGTGGGCGCGGGCGTGGTGGTGGGGTTTGGGCTATCACGCGTGATGGGCAAATACGTGGCGGAGATTCATCCGCCCGGGGCGCTGGTGTATGTGGCGTCGGCCGTGGTGATTCTGGGCGCGGCGATGATTGCATCGGCTGTGCCGGCGGCACGTGCGGCGCGCGTGGACGCGGTGGAGGCGTTGCGAGCGGAGTAGTTACCTCGTGCACCAACCAGTGCGCTGGCTCTTCCACGGCGGCTTCTTCCTCAACTACGCGCCCGACGACCAGCCCTATGGGCATGGGCTCGCGGTTGTCTGCGCCATGTGGCTCGCGATCGTCGTGCTGCTCTACTTCCCCTGCGCGTGGTTCGCGAGGGTGAAGAAAAATCATCCTGACTCGCTGTTGCGCTTCCTCTGAGGATCGATCGGAACGGCTTCGGGTGGTCAGAGCGCGAAACTGTTGTGACCCATCTCACAGCCTGCGGTGAAATTTGGGCAGTAGAGTTCTTCTCTGTGCGAAAGCGCCAGGATCTTTCGCTGCCGTTATGTCGAAGTCTGTGCGAGCGTCGAGCCCCCAGAACATCACAGCATCTCCGCGCATGTTTTTTGTGACCACGGGAACAGCAGGTGGAAGGTCGCTCTTTCAAACAGATCGTATGGCAGGCCTTTTTATCGATGTGTTGCGGAATCAGGTGCGTTCAAAGAAGATGAGGATCCACGATTTTGTGGTCATGCCGGATCACGTTCACATCTTGATGACCCTGCCGGGAGACATGACCATTGAGAAGGCAATGCAGTTGATCAAGGGTGGATTCTCGTTCCGGGCGGGCAAAGAATTGGGATTCCATGGGGAGATCTGGCAGCATGGGTTCTCGGATGTGGCGGTTGGAGATGTGCATGGAGAGGAATGGCATCGCGCCTATATCAATCGAAAGCCAGTGAAGGCAGGCCTGGCGAATTCGGCGGATGAGTATCCGTTTGGGTCGGCATTCCTCAAGAAGCAAAATCGCTCCCACTCCGAAGCTCGAAATTCTTAAGCACTGCTATTGGCAAAACTGCAAGTCGTCACTTAGCACAAGTCACATCGGTTTGCAGATTTGCGCGGGTCGAGTTCTCCCGGCAAAAGCAACCGGCCCGCTTCTCACTAAGAAGCGGGCCGGTTGCTTTTGAGCGAATGAAGCGAGTTATGCCTTGGCTGTGGTCAG
Source organism: Occallatibacter sp. (assembly GCA_050014515.1). Classification (GTDB taxonomy): domain Bacteria; phylum Acidobacteriota; class Terriglobia; order Terriglobales; family Acidobacteriaceae; genus Telmatobacter. Next base: position 14,215 of record JBEKDE010000019.1, on the reverse strand, counting down.
CGCGCCGAGGTCGGCTGCCAGCTTTTCTGTCGAGAAGGCTTCAATGATGTCGCCTTCCTTCAGATCACTGAAACCGCCCAGGCCGATGCCGCACTCCATGCCGTTGGTGACTTCGCGCACGTCGTCTTTGACGCGCTTGAGCGAGCCGATCTTGCCCTTGTAAATCTGCTCTTCGCCGCGCATCACCTTGACCTCCGCGTCGCGGCGGATGACTCCGTCCTGAACACGGCAGCCGGCAATGGTGCCCACCTTGGGGATGCGGAAGACCTGCAGAACCTCTGCCTTGCCGACGTAGTTTTCTTTGAACGTCGGGTCGAGCAGGCCCAGCATGGCCAGGCGCATCTCGTCCTGCAACTCGTAGATGATGGAGTGCAGGCGAATCTCGACGGCTTCCTGCTGCGCGAGTTCAGCGGCCTTGCGCTCAGGGCGCACGTTGAAGCCGATGATGATGGCGTTGGAGGCCGTGGCCAGCAGGACATCCGATTCTGTAATCGAACCGACGCCTGAGTGGATGACCTTGACCCTCACCTTCTCGGTCGACATGCGGACCAGCGAATCGGCCAGCACTTCAACCGAGCCTGTCACGTCGCCCTTGATGATCAGTGCGAGATCCTTGACGCCGGCCGTGCGAATTTGCTCGGCAAGACCTTCAAGAGACACGCGGGAGCTCTTGGCCAGTTGCGCCTCGCGCTCCTTCATCTTGCGATACTGCGCAATGCCCTTGGCCTTGTCGCGATCGGCGACCACCAGAAAGGTGTCGCCGGAGTCGGGCATGGCTTCGAGGCCGAGCACTTCGACCGGAGTCGATGGGCCGGCTTCTTCAAGGGCGCGTCCGCGATCGTCAAACATTGCGCGAACTTTGCCGAAGGTATTGCCGACAATGTAGCTGTCGTTCAGGCGCAAAGTGCCATCCTGAACCAGGACGGTAGCCACAGCGCCGCGACCGCGATCGAGCTTGGCTTCAATAACCGAGCCGACGGCCTTGCGACCAGGTGTTGCCTTCGGTGCCTTGATATCGCTTACCAGGCAGATCATTTCGAGAAGTCCGTCGAGATTCTCGCGCTTCTTCGCCGAAACATTCACGTAATACGTGTCGCCGCCCCAATCGTCCGGGGTTAGACCGCGGTCGGCAAGCTGCTTCTTGACGCGATCGGGATTGGCGTCGGGTTTGTCGATCTTGTTGATCGCCACGATGATCGGCACGCCGGCAGCCTTGGCGTGGTCGACAGCCTCAAGGGTCTGAGGCATGACGCCGTCGTCGGCAGCAACCACGATAACCACGATGTCGGTCACCTTGGCGCCGCGAGCTCTCATGCGGGTAAAGGCTTCGTGACCAGGGGTATCGAGGAAGACGATCTCGCGGCCGCTGGCCGGAGAGCCTTCCTTGGCGAACCTCACCTTGTAGGCGCCGATGTGCTGAGTAATGCCGCCCGCTTCGCCGGCAGCAACGTCGGTTTCGCGGATGGCGTCGAGCAGCGAGGTCTTGCCGTGATCGACGTGGCCCATGACGGTGACCACCGGCGACCGCGGAACTTCGAGCTCGCCCGTGTTTTCGGCTTCGAGAACCTCTTCGATGGACTGGTTGGCGATCTCTTCTTCGTAGCTGATGACGGTTGCGGCAGCGCCAAACTTGGCCGACACGTCCTTGACCATCTCCGCGTCCAGAGACTGGTTGACGGTGACGAAGATGCCGCTCATCAGCAGCGTGGCAATCAGGTCCTTGGCGCGCACGTCGAGCTTCTCAGCCAGGTCCTTTACGCTGATGCCTTCCGTGACAGTGATGTCACGGGTGATGGGCAGCGGTTCGCCGCCGTATTGCACACCGCCGTAACGTGGCGGCGGCACAAAGCCCTTCATCGGGCCTTCCTTGGTCTTGGGATACTGCTGGCGGCCGCCGCGACCCTTTGAAGGAGCGCGCTGCGGGCGGGGAGCTTCACCCGTGGGCGGTGGTCCGCCGCCGGGGCCTGGCCGCGGTCCGCCGAAGCCGGGGCGCGGTGGTCCGCCAAAACCGGGGCGTGCGCCAAAGCCTGGACGAGCGCCGGGTGCGCCTCCAGGGCCGCCTGCGCCCTGGTAGCCGCCGGGAGTCGTGCGTGTGGGATGCTTGGGCCGCGGTCCGCCGGGGAACTGGCCAGGTGCTCCGGGAGGTCCACCGGGAGAACGCTGCGGATAACTGCCGGGCGCGCTGCCCGGGCCGCCTGCCGGGCGGCGATCGAAGATGGGCCGTCCGCGCTGAATGCCGGCGCCGGCAGCCTGGTTTCCTGTACCTGGAACCGGTGCGGTTGGAACGATGATGGGCGCCTTGTACACCGGACGCGGCCCGGTCTGCGGCATGACTACGCGGCGCGCAGGCAGGGCAGCGGTGGGCGACGCGGTGTGGGTGTGGCCCTGAGTGCGATGCGCCGGTGCTTCGGCTGCTTCAGCGTTAGCCGAAACTTCGGGTTCAGCAGTGAGGGTTGGCGTGTCTTTCTCCGGTGCAGCGGTTGGAGCTTCAGCATCAGGTGTTTTGGCAGGCGCGGGCGTCTCAGCCACTTGAGCGGCGGGCGCAGGCGGTGCAGCGGAAACCGGGGCTGCCGGCGTGTGGGCCAGAGTTTCGGCTGCGGCCGGGCGCTTGACCACAACGACGGGCTGCTCGGCGATGCGAGGCTGCTCTTCGCGCGGTGCGGGCGCAACGGGCGGCTTGACCACCACCGTGACGGCAGGCGGCGCCACCACGACGGCCGGGCGCGTGGCAGTGACAGCGCCTGCCGGAGCCTTGGCAACCACCGGTCCAGTCGGCGGACGCGAAGCAATGGCCGGCGGCGCGGGCGCAGCAACCACGATAGGCGGCGCAGAGCGCGGCTGAGGGACGATCTTGCGCGGTTCCGGACGCGCGGGCGCTGCCGGCGGAGCGGCTGCAACTACAGGTGGCGCTGGTTTGGCCGCAGCGGGCGGAGGAGTTTGCGGGCGCGCCGGCGCATGGCTTTGGCGCGCATCAGCCTCCTCCTTTTGCTTGTTGGCCAGAATGGCTTTGAGGACGTCACCGGGCTTGGAAACGTGGGAGAGATCGATTTTCGGCGTGATGGCCTGCGGGGCGCGGCTGGCCGCGCTGCTCGCGGAACCGCGCGATCCGCGGTCAAGATGCACGCGAACCTTCTCCGCCTCATACTCTTCCAGCGAGCTGGAGTGGGTCTTGCCGGTGGCCAGGCCGAGCTCCGCCAATATGTCAAGAATCTGCCGGCTCTTGACTTCCATCTCGCGTGCGAGATCGTTGATACGAACCTTACTCATCCGCCTCTTTTCGAAAGCTGCTACCCAAGCCCTTTAGTCGCTCATAGCTACCTCATGGCATTGGCTGGTTTTCTGAATCCTGTTGCGTGATTGGCCAAAAAGGAAGCGCATGCTACGCGCCGTCCTCTTTGTCCGCCTGCTCGTTCTCGATTTCTTCCGGTTCCAACGCCTCATCGGCTTCAGGAACGTTCTCGATCGCGTCTTCAATTGCGGGGATCGACTCGGTCTCAGTCTCATCCGCTTCGTAGTTTTCCGATTCAGAGATGACGTCTGCTGCGTTTTCCGCTTCCGCTTCCGCACCGGCCTCAACGGCCTCTGCGTTGGGGATTTCAGCTTCGCCCTCTTCGCCTGCGGCCTCTTCAACGGAGACGGTTTTGTCTTCCGCCGTTTCGGCTTCAGCGTGCTCGACGGCCAGCTCCGCGCCTTCGGCGGCCTCGGCAACGTGGCCTTCTTCGCCCTCTTCAAAGTGGCCGAAGTAGTGGCGAACGGCAACGCTGATCTTCTCCAGTGTCTTCTCTCCGATGCCCGGGATCTCTTCGAGTTGCTCCGGCGTCATGTCTGCCAGACCCTCGACAGTGGTGATGCCTGCGGCAACCAGCTTCTGGATAATGCTCTCGCCCAGCTCCGTAACCTGTTCGATCGGCGTCGAGGGTCCGCCGGAGAGAGCCTGCATCTGCTGCTCCACTTCCTGGCGCTTCTCCTCTTCGCTCTTGATGTCGATCTTCCAGCCCAGCAGCTTGGCGGCGAGGCGAACGTTCTGGCCCTTCTTGCCGATCGCCAGCGAAAGCTGCGTGTCGTCCACGATGACTTCGAGCTGCTTGTCGGTCAGGTCGGTAATCGAGACGCGGCTCACCTTGGCCGGCTGCAAAGCCTTCTCGGCAAACGTCGTGATCTCATCAGAGAATTCAATGATGTCGATCTTTTCGCCGCGCAGCTCGCGAATGATGGACTGCACGCGCATGCCCTTCATGCCCACGCAGGCGCCGACCGGGTCAACGTCCTTGTCGCGCGACTGGACGGCGATCTTGGTGCGCTCGCCGGCTTCACGGGCAATGGCGCGAATAACCACGGTGTTGTCGTAGATCTCCGGAACTTCGGATTGGAAGAGGTTCGATACCAACTCCGGCGCGGCGCGGGAAACGATCACCTGCGGTCCCTTCGCGGCGCGGTCCACCTTGAGAAGAACCACGCGGACACGCTCGCCGATCGAAAACTGTTCCAGGCGCGACTGTTCGCGGCGCGGGCAACGCGCTTCCGCCTTGCCGAGGTCGTAGATCACGTCTTGACCCTCGATGCGCTTGACGGTGGCGTTGAGCACTTCTTTTTCGCGGTGCGCGTATTCCTGGAAGATGGTGTCGCGCTCGGCTTCACGGACCTTCTGGAAGATGACCTGCTTGGCCAGCTGCGCGGCGATGCGGCCCAGCGGGCTGGTGTCGCGATACATGCGGATCTCGCTGCCGACTTCAACGCCCGGGGCCAGTTCGTTGGCCTCTTCAAGCGTGATCTGGTTGAGCGGGTCTTCCACCTGCTCGGCGTCGGCGACGACTGTCTTGTAGATGTAGGCCGTGATTTCGCCGGTCTCTTTGTTGAGCTCTCCGCGCATATTTTCCTGGGTCTTGTAGTACTTGCGCGTGGCCAGGGCGATGGCTTCCTCAACGGCGCCAACAACAATGCCGGGTTCAATGCCCTTCTCGCGGCTCAGGAGCTCGATGCTTTGATACAAAACGCTGGTGGCCATACTCTGCTTGCTCTCTTGGTACTGTTTTTAGGTGTCGGGTTTCAAGGGGCAGGGTTCAGGAAGCCTGGTTGCGGCTGCTCGCCGCGGTATGCCTGCTGATCCTTGATTCCTGAAAACTGATCCCTGTTCTTAGATTTCCGGTACTAGTTGCGCCTTTTCGATATTGCCCAGCGCAATCTCTACCGTGCTGACGCCGGTCTTCCGGCTCTTGCTGTTCTGCTTGACCGCGTTGAGGTCAAGCGTTACTGTTCCGGCTGTTTCGGCACCGGCGACCAATCTGCCTTGCCAGTGCCGGTTGTTGCGAATCGGCTCAAAGGTCTGGATCTTGACCAGGCTGCCCATGAACCGTTGAAACTCTTCCGCCTTGGACAGCTTGCGATCCAGGCCGGGTGAACTTGCTTCCAGCGTGTACTCCGCGTCAGGAATCAGGTCTTCCACGTCCAGCACAACGCCAAAGTCCCGGCTGAACGCTGCGCAATCCTCGTGGGTGATGAAAGAAAGCTGGTCTACGCTCAGCGTCCCTTCAATCAGGCTCTCCGGCAGATCCTCAACGCCCGAGCCAGCCGCAATCGCCACCTTGAGCCGCGCCCGGCCCTCGGCGTTTTTCTCAAGAAAAATGCGGAGGGTGCGCTCCTTTGCGGGGCCGATGAACTCGAGATCCACCACGTCCAGCCCGTGCGAGGCGGCTACTCGTGCCGCCGCCGACCGAATTTCGTCCAGCTTGACTGCCATCTTGCCTATGCTGCCTCAAAATGCAGCTTGTTCGCGGGGATCGTGCCCCAAAAATTGGCCCAAATAAAAAGTGGGCTGTAAGCCCACTCATCTCTCCGCCAGCCGGCGTACACGCGGCAACCATGGCGGACAAATTCGTCTGCATCGTTATCATACGGCGATTTGTTCCAAAACTCAATGGGGAAGCCGACGAAGGCTGGACATACCATGACAGATTTTGAGAGGACGAATGCACGGTGCGCTCTTTGCACAATAGGTGGAGAGCGCAGATATCCAGGCAGACAACAATCAGTCAGATCTGAACCGCCCTGATCCTGAAACCTGGGTGATTCTGTGAATCGCCGGCCAGGTCCCAACAAAGCGCAAGCCCTCCACCCTGTAACTCTCGCCGAATGAGTCATTTGGATTTGCATTCAATTACCTTCCCCTGGTCCATACTTGAATCTGAGGCGAGAACCACCCGCGCCATCAAGAAATCGGAGACCATGAGAGTCGTCAAGAACATCACCGTTGCTGTCAGCCCCGAGCTCTACCGGAAGACGCGCATGCTGGCGGTCGAATACGACACCACCGTCACCACCCTTGTGACCTACCTGCTTGAGGAGATGCCGCGGGCGCTGCAATTCGCGCGCTATCCGGCCCCCGGCGCACAATCCGCCTCTTCCTCCAGGAAACCTCAGTCCGCCCTCAAAACTCCTGCACCTGCGCAGCCCTCGACCACCCAAGCGGGAGCCGGGCGAAACAAAGACGGCGTTTCTGCCGTGAAGGCCGCTATAACCATAGCTGAATCAATCACTTGCGGGCAGAAAACGTAGCTCCGTGAAATTCCAGTATGCCAGTATGGTTGCTCTCAAAAGAAACATTCCAAATGAGTTATGGCGGCAGAGCCGGAGCGTGAGGATTTCACCTTTGAAGCATGTGGTTCGGGCTGATTTCTCAGGGGACGGCAAGCGCAGGCGTGCGCGCCGGCTTGCCTGGCGACATGCGGAGCGTGATGCGAAACGCGGTTCCGCTCTGGCCTGGGCGAACACAACTCCGCCAGTGAATCCGGCCGCAGTGTTTTTCAACCAGGCTCTTGGACAGCCAGAGACCGAGTCCCGTTCCGGCTTCGCCCTTGCTGGTATGGAACGGCGCGAACAGGTTCCTGCGGAGATCTTCGCGGATGCCGCATCCACTGTCGGCAACCGTGATGTGGACCTGTTCCGTGCTCGATCCCGCGCGAAGGTAGAGCTTTCCGCGCTGCGAAAGAGATTCGAGCGCGTTGACAATCAGGTTGGAAAGAACTTCCAACAGCTCGCCGGAGTTGCCTTGAACGATCAGCGTGTCAGGGAGGCGGCGCATGATCTCAACTTGTTTTTCAAGCAGATGTTTTGTGTGCATCCTCAATGCCGACTCAAGCAACGCCACCAGATCGACATCATGATCGGTTTGCTGCTCTCGATAGAAGCTGAGGGTCTGCCGCGCGATGGTTTGGACCAGCACGAGTTGCTCTTCGGCCTGCTGAATGTAGCACCGTACTCGATCCGGATCGTGCGCTTCCAGCTTGGCCAGGTAAACCAGGTTTGTGATCGCCTCGAGCGGGTTATTGATCTCGTGCATGATCGCGCCGCAGAATCTGCCGGCCAGCGCAAATCGTTCGATCCTGTGCAGAGCTTCCTGAGCTCTTCTTAACTGCTCTCGAAGATCAGGCTCGTCGCCATTCGCGAGGGTGCTCATTGTTATCCCGGGCGCATCAACCCAAAGTGCTCATGAATTTTCTTGAGATTTCGTTACAAATAACCCAGCACCGTTGGATGTGGGGAAGCGGCGAACGGTTGCCACTGGAGCGTTCCTCGATTTTGGGCCTGGTCAACGAAATAAAACTAATGATCCGCAATGATTTGCTTTACGGACTGCACCAGGAGTTCAGGATTAAACTCCGCGCGGATGATCTCATCCGGGCAGTCGCTTTCTGAGGAGATTCGATGGTTGCACACATAGGCAACGAGCTGGTCTGGAACCGCCTTCCTGATGGCATCGCAAAGGATCTCGGCCTGCCCGATTCGGTCTGGCCCCTCCACGTCAATCAGGACAAGGTCGTAGTTCTTCTGTTGGACCATTTCCAGCGCCTGGCTGAGCGATAGCGTCGACTCAACTTCATAGCCGTGGATGCGGAGAATGGTGTCTCTAAGCGTTTGGACCAGTTCGCGGCTGCTGACGTGGAGAATCGTGTGGGCGTTCACGGCGGTAGCATACACGATGGCAGAGCCATGGGAAAACCAAATGGCTCCCTAATTCGCCGGGAAGGTGAAAGTTGTAAGGCTCTCTGGAGCCGGCCCTGATCGAATTCGAGCCCCAATGCTAGACTCAGCACTATCTATGGCCGGTACGCATTCACCCCACTCTGCGCATTCTTCTCAGGTTTCTGCAACGGTAGCGGAGGCGAGGGCGGCGCTTTTGAAACGCGCGGCGCGCGACGCGATGGACTATCTGGAAGGCGTGGACGCGCGTCCGGTTGCGCCGGGCCCTGAAGCCGTTGCCAGGTTGAGCACGCTGCGCGGTCCGCTGCCGCCGGGACCGACGAGCGCGGAGACGGTGCTGCATCTTTTGAACGAATACGGATCGCCGGCGACAGTGGCCAATGGCGGCGGACGGTACTTCGGCTTCGTCAACGGCGGATGTCTGCCTGCGGCCATGGCGGCGTCGTGGTTGGTAAACGCGTGGGACCAGAACGCGGCCTTTCAGGTGCAGTCGCCCGTTGCCAGCGCGCTTGAAGAGACGGCTCTCGATTGGGTGCGCGAGATGTTTGGCCTGCCCGAAAGTACGGGCGGCGCGGTGGTGACCGGGGCCACCATGGCCAACTTTTCCGCGCTCGCCGCGGCGCGCCATTCGCTGCTGGGGCGCGCGGGATGGGATGTGGAGAACGACGGCCTGTTTGGCGCTCCGCCGATCACCGTGGTGGTGGGCGAAGAGGTGCACTCATCGCTGATCAAAGCGCTGGGCATGCTGGGGCTGGGACGCAACCGCGTGGTGCGCGTGGCGGTGGATGGGCAGGGGCGCATGCGGGCCGATGCGCTGCCGCATCTGGACGGAATGACGATTCTCTGCCTGCAGGCGGGCAATGTAAATACCGGCGCCTTCGATCCGGCAGCGGCGATTTGTCCCGCGGCGCGGACGCTGGGCGCCTGGATTCATGTGGACGGGGCGTTTGGGCTGTGGGCAGCCGCTTCGCCGGAGTATCGCAAGCTGACCAGGGGTTTTGAACTGGCCGACTCGTGGGCGACAGACGGACACAAATGGCCGAACATCGGCTACGACTGCGGGATTGTGCTGGTGCGGATTGCCAAGGCGCTCAAGGAGGCCATGTCGATTCAGGCAGCCTACCTGATGCAGGGCGATCAGCGTGAGCCGTCGCATTACAACCCGGAGCTTTCACGGCGTGCGCGCGGGGTTGAACTGTGGGCTGGGTTGAGGTCGCTGGGGCGGCAGGGGATGGCGGAGATTGTGGAGAGGACCTCAGGCCACGCGCGCCGTTTTGCGGCTGGGTTGAAGGCAGCGGGCTACCAGGTGCTGAACGAGGTGGTCATTAACCAGGTGCTGGTGTCGTTTGGCTCGGCGGAGAAGACGCTGGCCACCGTGGCGCGGCTGCAGGCCGAGGGAACCTGCTGGTGCGGATCGACGGTGTGGCAGGGGCAGACGGCGATGCGGATCAGCGTTTCGTCGTGGGCAACAACCAAAGAAGATGTGGACCGCAGCCTGGCGGCAATGGTTCGGGCGGCGGAAGGATAGTTGGTTAGGAACCAATTTAAAAGAAATTTGTCAGTTTGCTTGTCCTCTCAGGTAAAAAAGAAGACGATTGGTTGACAAGACGATGCGCATCCTCCAGCAGCGCGTTTTGGTTACCATTTCGGCCACTGTGATCGCGGCGGCATGTGGAATGCTTGCCGGGTATGCGGTGAGCCGCGCCCTGACGCTGCGGCGGGCCGAGGCCAAGCTTGACCAATTTGCAACCCGCATCCGCAATGAGGGAGAAGGGTCTTCGTCCGAAGCGCGCTCCATGCTGGCGGCCTTCAGTCGGTCGCCGGATCCATACTGCTCAGACGCCGAGATTGCCCATTTCCGCAAGCTGATCTTTCAATCGGAATATCTTAAGGACGGCGGGCGCATGCGCGAGGGCAGAATCGACTGCTCCACCAGCCTAGGCCGCGTGGAGCAGCAGGCTGAGCAGTTCAAGCCCGATCTATCCGAGCAGGATGGAACAAAGATCTACCGGAACCTCACCCCGTTTCAAATTGCGGGCCAGACGGTGATCACCCTGCAACGGGGCGACTCATTTATCGTTTACAACCCGTACAACCTGAAAGATCTGGAATCCTCCTCAATGCACTTCACGGTTTCTGACCGCGACACGTCCAGCGGGCAAGTTGGACGGTTGCTGGGCGGATTGACCGCGACGCAGGGGGCGATTCTGACCACGGAAGGGCGGGCACGCGAAGGGGACAACCTGTACGCGACGCGTTGCTCGATTCATTTTTCAGCGTGCATGACTGCCTATACCACCATTCAGGAGGCGTTAAACGCCGATCGAAGCGGTTTCAGGGCGGTTATTGCGATCAGCGGCGTGGGAGGCGCGCTGGTGGGATTTCTGGGTTCGCTCCTCTACCGGCGTAACAAGGGGATTGCGCAGCAGCTTCGGCGCGCCATTCGCCGCGATGCGCTGCGGGTGGTTTATCAACCGATTGTGGAACTCGCCAGCCGGCATACCGTAGGCGCCGAGGCGCTGGTCCGATGGACGGACGAAGATGGCCTTGTTGTCGGGCCGGATGTGTTTGTGCAGATCGCAGAGGAAAACGGCTTTGTTGGAGACATCACGGAGCTGGTGCTCCGCCATGCGCTGGACAGCTTTGCGGAAACTCTGCGCAACCGTCCCGACTTCAGGCTCAGCATCAATATTGCCGCAGCGGATTTGAAAGATCCGGCTTTTCTGCCCATGCTGGCGCACTCCATCGACCGCGCGGGCGTTCAGGCTGAGAGTGTGGCGCTGGAGATTACCGAGAGCTCGACGGCAAGGCACGAGACGGCGATGAAGACCATTCATGAACTCAGACGACGGGGTCACAGCGTTCATATCGACGACTTCGGGACAGGCTATTCCAGCCTGTCGTATCTGCACGATCTGTCAGTCGACGCTATCAAGATCGACAGGTCATTTACGCGCGCTATCGGAACGGAAGCGGTGACCCTGGCGATTCTTCCGCAGATTGTTTCGCTGGCCGCAGCGCTCAGGCTGCAGGTCATCGTGGAAGGAATCGAAACCGCGCAGCAGGCCGACTACTTTGCCGTAACAGATCTGTCGATTCTGGCCCAGGGATGGTTTTTTGGGCGTCCAGTCGATGCGGAGACATTTCTTCACGCTCTGGTTGAGGATAAGCGCGAAGTGCTGGCTGTTTAGAAGCCAGCCAGCAGGGCGTGATAAACACGGCGAGGAGTTGGATGGATTCGCAGGATGAGGTTGAAGTCAGCCAGTTTGATCCACTTGCACAAGTGTTTCGCGAGCAGCTGATGGCTTGTCTTGAGGAGTGCGCGCAGGGCCGCAGGGGATTGTTCTCAGATTATGAAGCGCTGAGCGACGGCGAGGAGGATGCAGCGTGGCCTGAGGCAGCGCGTCTGCGCGAACTGGCGCTGGCGCTGCAAGGCATCTTTGCCCAGCGGGAAGAACCGAATGCGCTGTGCGACGAGTTCCTCGACCTGTGTTCGATTCACGGGGAGAGCCATCCGGGAGAACGCAGGCTGGCGCGGATGTTTCTGGAGCGGATTGAAAAGGGCGAGGTGGGGACGAAGCCGGCTGAAGAGTTCAGGCGGTGGTGAAACAGCAAGCCAGCGAGACGGCACGTCAGCCAGTCAGCACTACCGCGGGGGCAAGAGACAGAATTGGATTCACGGGCCTCGCTCGCCGAGGCAAGTGAGGCTCGTGAATCCTGTTGGAGCGTAGAAGCAAATTACAACGCTTCCCGGTGTGTGCTTAGAAGCGCAAGCCCAGGGTTACCGGGATAACTTCGGTCCGTCCCGTGCCATCGAAGGAACTAAGCGGTGGTGTGTCGATCCAGACGTAGCGGGCTTCAGCGTAGAGCTTCATCTGACCGTCGCCGTAGGTTCCGCCGAGGCGGTGGGTGTAGCCCAAACCAACATTGAAGCCGCCCTGATTGGACGAGAAGTGGTAAAGAGTCTCATTCTCACCCACTGTGTAGCAATAGTAGTAGCACTCTTCGCCTTCCACCACATCGGTGAAGCTGGTGAGCTTGCGATAGAAGCCGCCGCCGCCAGTGACATAGACGCTGTTGACGGACTTGGGGAAGAGATCGACGACGGGATCAAGGGTCAGCGACCAGATGTGCGCGTTGCCACCCTCGGTGCCTACCAAGGCGATGAATTTGCCGGGCAGCTTGTCATCCATGAACTGATATTCACCGAGCAGCGAGAAGCGAGGGCTGAAGCGAAGGCCCAGGCCTCCGGTGAAATTGCCGCCATAAGTGAGGAACGGTCCTGCGTAGGTGGTTGAGTTTGTGCCTGCGCTGGAGGTGTCATTGCCGATGGGGGCGTTGAATCCGCCGCCGAAGTTGCCGGCCACGCGGCTCCAATGAAAATAGCCGTGCTGAGCGCCGTATTCCTGGCCTGCGGCTGCAGCGCCTCCCGCGCCGCCGGCAGCGGGCTCAAGGGCCAGGGCTGCCGCGGAAAGAGCAGGTGCGCCCCCGCCGTCATCGGCGAGAAACTGGGAATCACTGGAACTTGATTCGGTGGGAGCCGAAACGCCGGCGCCGGTTGGGGCTGTGGAGGGTGAGGACTGGGCGGCTGCGAAGCCTGCCGAAAGGATTGCTATGCCAAAAAGCAGACTGATACGCCGCGTCAGCGACATCCAATGGGGAGTTGCCATGTCGGAACCTCGAAGGATGGATTTAATTTTGCGCACACCCGGAAGTCATGCAGTGCTCCGGGCAATGGTTTAGACACGGGTTAGGGGTGAAAGGTTGCGGGGGATAGCCGGGGTTGAGCGGGGTCGCGACATACGGGAATCGCTCAACGTGACCGGCATGGATGGCAGAGGGCGCAGGTGCCGCATACCACGATGCCAGGTCTACCCCCCCACTCCTGTGTCTGCAGTAAGCGCCCTGTTTTCAATGCGTTGGCGGCAGAGTCTACCGTAAAGTACATGTTTTCAGCAACCTGGAGAGTAAATTATTGAAAACAAGTGAGTTGCGTCGGTGCGCGAATTCAATACCGGGATGAAACCGGAATCCGCGCATCTCCACACATCTTGAATAAAGTGTAGCGGAATAGGGAACAAAAATCTGCAAACGGAAGGTCGGCGTAAATAGATGATGATAAAGGTGATACACACGGCACCGGAAAATCTTCACTTGACAAATGGGTGGGGTGCGGAAGCCAGTGGCAGGTTCGGCGGAATCTGAAAGTCTAAATTCCGATCGATGTGACTTGGTGAAGCGGTTTGAGAGGTTCTCCAGTTCAGGTGGAGTCATGCGTTCTGCGAAACGTGGCCTTGTCTTGAGGAAAACGCCACTTGGCAGCATTGCTTTCCCTCTACACCAACTGGAACCACAGCAGAATCGCCCGTTGTACGGCGTTGTGCTCGTACTCGCCCACGTTGCGCTCCTGAACCTCTCCGCGCACGTACTCGGCATCCGGCTCAAACGGAGTGTGCAGATACTGTTCCAGCGAGATGTGGGCTGCGGTCGCCATGGGAGATCCTCCTCGGGACCAGTGTACTCTTTGGTGGATGAATCGGCGCTGCGGGATCCCGCGGAAGGCTCCGGTGTGTACCACTGAGCAGGTCTGGAAAAACCTGAAGGCAGGGATTCCGATTCACCTTATCCGGTGAGGTGGTGCTGGCTACCAGCGAATGCCGGCGCTAATCGGAAACAGGGAGAGCTGTCCAAAGGCCGTTGATCCAGACGCAATGTAGTGATAGCGCCCTTCGGCGAATATCTCCATTCGTCTGTCGACGTAGAGCCTGTGACGGACGCCGATGCCGCCGTTGAATCCCGCTGAATTCGCCGCGTTGATTGCAGTGAGTGAGGAGTCAACCGTCCCGGAAGTCGTTGCTGGCCCGAACACGTAATATCCGACCCCGCCAATAACATAGGGGCCGGTCCGGACGCGTGGGAGGAAATCGTAGGCCGCCGCGAACTCAAGAGCAACTACGGTATTAGAGTAGTTGACGGTAAAGTTTCCTGATCCAGTGTCATAGGGTAAGCTCCCCTTCAAGCCGAATATCTGCACCTCTGCCAGGAGGGTCCAATTCGGGCTGAGGTGGTCGATAACCCCTGGTGTGACATTAAATCCCTTGTTGAAATAGCCTGCGCCCTTTTGAACCACCGGGGAGTATCCGCCCGAGAGCTCCAGCGCAAAATGATTCCAGAAGTGTTCGACCGGAAAGGGTGAGCCCAGCTGCCCTGGCTGTGGCACCTGGTCGGTCTGGCCTGG
>JBEKDE010000018.1:0-63227 GCA_050014515.1 Occallatibacter sp. | reverse complement strand
TCCGAAAATGCGCTAGAAGATGGGGCGGAAAAGGATCCTCGGGCAGCACCGGAAGTTTTACGTTTCTCGTCTCTCAAAGGGGGCTCTTTGTAACCGTTGAAAACAAAAGCAAGAACAACGTAGCCGACTCTCTTCACCGATCGACTTCGATCATCGCCGCCATTTCTCAGTAACAACAACGCCCACTGGTTAGTCACATATCAATGCTGTGAGTGGAGCGCCCGCTTCATTTTGCCTATCGGTAGAGAATTTGCGTTCGGGTTTGTGGGCAACGTGAGGCCAAGGCTGGCGAGAATGGACTGGAATTCGGGATTGGAGTGCAGTGAATCGTAGGCCGGGAGGACGGCCATTCCCGGTACCGAGGCGTCGTGAGCGGCGACGCCGGCCTCGATGGCTTTGAGCGCCTGTTGGGGGAGGTTGGCCTGGGCGTACCACTCTGGCGGGAAGAAGTCGTTAGAGTGGGGCGTGGTCTTCATGCCGTTGTGGATGGCGTCGAGGCGAACCCGGGCGTAAGCCATAACTCCGCCTTCGCGATAAGCTGCGAGCCCCCGATCTTCAATCGCGATCCGGTTCGAATCCCTTTCTATGGCAGCCATTTCGCGCCAGGTGGCAATGGCATCGGCGTAGAGACCCAGGTTCCACTGTGCGTTTCCAATCGCGTCGCGGGCGTGTGCTGAGTCGGGGTCCAGCTCCATGATTTTGTGAATCGTGGCCTGCACACGAGGACGGTCCTTGGCGATGCTGGAAATGTGCGCGTCGGTGATGTATGCCGAAAGCCAGAAGGGGTCGGTAGTGTGGGCCTGGTCGATTTCCGCTTCCGCCTCTCGGAAGCGCGCCTGGTCACAGAAGATAAGAGCGAGTCCCTGGTGATAGACGGGGTCGTTGGGATCTATGGCAATGGCTTGCCGGATCTCGTTTTCTCCAGCCGACAGGTTCGCGTCGTGGAGGAAGTAGATGAATCCGAGAACGGCGTGGGCCTCGGCCGAGCGGGGATCGAGGGCAAGGGCGTGACGGGCGGTCTCGTTGGCCAAGCGGAAGCCGTCCTTTTCTCCAATGAGGTCGTTCTGGAGCAGGAAAAAGTAAGTGCGCGCCTGTCCGGCGTAGGCGTTGACGAACTGTGGGTCGGCGGCAATGGCTTCGTTGTACTCGGCAATGGCGAGGGGGAGCGATTCTTTGGTTT
The DNA here is from genome assembly GCA_050014515.1 of Occallatibacter sp. Lineage (GTDB taxonomy): Bacteria > Acidobacteriota > Terriglobia > Terriglobales > Acidobacteriaceae > Telmatobacter. The sequence goes on along the minus strand of JBEKDE010000018.1, from coordinate 62,047 downwards.
GCTGGGAGTAGTGGTACCTTGCGCGGAGATACGCGTCATAGGCGCGGGGATCGGATGTTCCGCCGACGGGATTGCGGGGCAGGCTGCCTGAGGTGGGAGCCAGTTTGAGGCTGGTATAGACCTCGTCCTGGATCATTTTGCGGAGGCTTGCGAGTTCGAAGCGGGAGACAGTGCGGTCGAAGTAGGCGATGTGGGAGAGATCTTTGCCGCGGACCAGCTCGAGCTGTACGTGGCAGTTGTTGTTTTCGAGGGTAAGACTGCCAATAATCAGTACGTCAAGTCCGAGGCGTGTGGCCTGGTCGCGGAATGTGGACTGATCGAGGCTCACGAGGTTGAGGGAGTTTGAGGCGCGCACGTTGACGTGCGGAAGCTGGGCGAGGGCGTCGGTGAGATCGAGCCGGAAACTCTGCGCAAGGTCCGCGGCGCCCGGGCCGGAGGCATGGAAGGGCGCGATGCCCAGGGATATCCCGGCGGATTGCTCGACGGCGTGCGGCATGGAGAGTCGCCAAATGGCAAAGGCAACGACGACCACGAGAAGAATGGCGGCATAGGAGGCGATCGGCCAAGTGGAGGTTGGGCGATTGACCAGTGCGTTGGGAGTCTCCGCAATCGTCCTGATTGGGGGCGTGACGGGCTCGATCGTTTCCGCCGGATCCGCCCCGGCCAGCTTCGCATCGACCTTAGATTGTGAATTTGAGTGCTGCGGAATTTGCCAAGCTGCGGTCTCGATTGGGAGAGGGGTCGCTGGCACGGTGGGGTTTTTGAAGGAGGATTCAAGCAGATTGATTTTGGCGATCATGCGGTAGCCGGTACGGGGGACGCTCTCGATGAAACGGGGCTGGGCGGGGTCGTCTCCCAGGATGTGGCGGAGTCGGCTGACGGCATTGGTGATCTGCTTATCGCGGTTTTCAAGATACTGCTCTGGCCAAAGAGCGGTCTGAATTTGATCGCGGGTGACAAGGCGGCCTCCGTTGCGGACCAGGAGGTCTAGCAATTCAAGCATCTGCCTGTTGATCCGAACGGGAATTCGATTTCGGATCAGACGCCGATTTTCAGAGTCGTAGACGAACCCTGCAAAAGCAAAGACAGTAGGCTTGTGCAGATCCATACTCTCATGGTCTCAGAAAGCGGTTCTCTGATTCAATGGAAGGGTTTCGAGGGCTACTCAAAAGACTTGCTTATAGGATTGAAAATAAAATGTTTATCGTGATTCCTTTGGATCCTGCAAAATGTGCCCTTATTAGGCTTGCGGGTGTTGGGGAGTGATGTAATAGTGCTTTCAGGTTGATTTAATCGCTTCTTCACAGAATCAAAGCTGAAACCTTTCGATTGGGTGGCAGGTCGCGGAACATCCGTGGCGACGCCGAGGCTGACGTGTGTCTTGTGTCTGTTCGCTCTTGCTTGTGTGCCTTTTGGGGTCCAATTTTTTGGCCCCGACGCTTTCATTGCCTCTGTGCCGGATGGCAGGCGGCTAGACATTTACTGGAGTTTCCTGACACTTCGAGGGGTAGCTTTGCGCCAAGCCATTCGTTTGATCACTCTGGCTTTTTTCTCTGGTTTCCTGACGCTCTTTGCCGGAGCTCAGAGTGCCACGGTCGGGGACCTTTATAGCCTGAACGCCTCCACAGACGGTTCAACTCCCTATGGGAATGTGGTGCAGGGACCGGACGGAAGTTATTACGGTACGGCCGCGCAGGGCGGTGTGAATGGAAACGGAACCGTCTTCCGGGTAACCCAGAAGGGCGTTTACACCGTCCTCCACGCGTTCCAGGGTTCACCGGATGGTCAGAATCCGCAGGCAAATCTATACCTGGCGAGCGACGGCAATTTCTATGGAACAGCGGCGCGCGGCGGAGCCTACGGAAATGGCACGATCTTCCGAGTGAGCTCGACTGGCGTCTTCACCCTGCTCTACGCCTTTACGGGTGGAACCGATGGCGGATTTCCAGCTGCTGGAGTGATCGAAGGCAGCGACGGCAATTTCTATGGCACCACCGTCAGTGGGGGAGCGATCAATGCCGCAGGCTTTCCGGGCTACGGCACGATTTTCCAGATAACCCCGGACGGCGCGCTGACGACAATCTATACGTTCACCGGTGGCGACGCAGACGGTTCGGATCCCTATGCAGAACTGGTCGAAGGAAGCGACGGCCTCCTTTATGGAACAACCAATAACGATGAGGTCGGAGACACCCTTTACGAGTTTGGCAGCGTTTTCAAGGTGAGTAAGACCGGCACATTGACGACCCTGTACCACTTCGGCGACGGGAATGACGGCGCCAATCCAGACGGGGGCTTGTTAGAGGGTGCTGATGGGAGCTTTTACGGATCAACGCATAATGGCGGCCTTTATGCCAATGACAATGATGAAACCGGCCAGGGCGTGCTTTACAACATAACGCCAAGTGGGACATTCACGACTCTTTATGAATTCACCGGGCAAGCCGACAGCGGCCGGCCGGAAGGCACACTGGCATTCGGAAGCGACGGCAACCTCTATGGCACCACGACAATCAGTCCGGCCGGCACCCTTTTCCAGATGACACCGGCTGGCGGCTTTGTCACATTGGGCCTGCTGGGCACTAACCCTACCGAATCCCTGGGTGGGCCGATCGTGGGCAGCGACGGCAACTTCTATGGGACGACAGACAATGGGGGCCCAAATGCAAGCGGATCCATTTTCCAGGCAATCCCGAGCCCGGCGCTTACACCGCTGGTGCAGCTGACGCTGAGTTCCCAGACCACACCGGTGGGCACCCCGGTGCAGCTGAACTGGCAGGTCGCGAATGCTTTTTCGACCACAACGCAACGTTGTGTCGCGTCGGTGCAGGGCGGGGCGATGACAGGCGGGAGCTGGGCTGGGTTGCAGACCGGCAAGCTGAACGGCAATCTCTATGGCGGCTCGGCGCAACTGACGCCGACGGCCGCGGGCACTTATACCTATGCATTGGCCTGCGGTGGGACGATCAGTGGTTTCGCCACACTGACGGTCCCGGCTATGGTCGCGACAACGGACAGTCTCCCGGATGGCGTGGTGGGTACCGCCTACTCGCAGACGCTGACAGAGCAGAACGGAATGGCTCCCTTTACATGGTCCGTGGCCAGCGGGAGCTTGCCGGCGGGACTTACTCTGGACGCGAGCACCGGTGCGATTACGGGAACGCCGACGCAGCCGGGAGTCAGCAGCTTCACGGCGCAGGTGACGGATGCGGAAAGTGTGCCAGTAACAGCTTCGACGAGCTTGTCGATCGTAGTGGCAGCTTCGTCTCCGACAGTGACAGTGGGTGCGGCGACGTTGAATGTCAGTGCTCCGGGAGCGACGGCCAGCATGACCTTGACGGTCTCGGGTTTTGCCAGCGATGCTTTCAGCTTCGCTTGTTCCGGACTGCCCGCGAAGGCGCAGTGCATCTTCGACACGGTGGTCGGATCGCAGTCTTATGGCACAACGACGCTGCAGGTAGTAACCGATGGTGGCCTGAGCGCGAAGGCGAATACCAATGTCAGAGGTAGCAGCTCTCGAGCGAGCGGCGTGGTGGTGGTCGCCTTGATTCCCGGGCTTCTGGCGTTCTTCGGCCTCGCACGAAGGCGCAGGAAGGCAGTGCTTAGTTGGCTGTCGATGCTGTTCTTCGCACTGGTGTTGGTGGGCGGGTTGTTGACTGGCTGCGGCAGCGGCTCAACAACCACCACAACAACCTCCACGGACGTGACACCAACCGGCACCAGCACGGTGACGGTGACGGCTACGGCTGGCGACCAACACGCGACCGTTAACTTCACATTGCAGGTGCAGTGATGAGAGCGCGACGCGGTGGGTTCACGTGCGGCCGGACAAGCGCTGGCGGGGGATGGAGAGATCTTCCCGCCTGTTCAGAGCGCGCAGGCCGCTCCGGAGATATGCAAAATGTCCAGGTAACGGCGGATGCCGGTTTTTCCCCGGGAGCCTCTAACGGTGATCCCAGGCTCACAAGGAGTTCCATGGTATTCGGTTCAATGGCGTTGTTCCGTGTTGCGGCGCTGAGGCTGGCGTCTTTGGTGATTTTCCCGGCGGTTGCCGGGTTGAGGCGGATTCGGTTTGCGAACCTAATGCCAGGTGCGGCGATGTGCCTGGCCGCGGTGCTGTTGCCTGTTGCGATGGGACATGCGCAGGCATTGGCCACCAGGACAGCTCCGCAGCAGAATTCCGCGACGCTTGCGGGCAGCCTGATGCCTGTGGTGAGCCTCTCGTCGGACCTGGGGCGGATGCAACCCTCCGCGCCCATGCAGCACATGGCGCTTCACTTTGCGCTGACCGATGCGCAACAGATGGATTTGAAGACGCTGCTGCACACACTCGAGGATCGGAACTCGGCGCAATATCACAAGTGGTTGACGCCGGCACAGTTTCAGCAGCGGTTTGGGCGCTCGGCGGCGGATGTGTCGGCGGCAGAAGCGTGGCTGAAGTCACAGGGTTTCGCGATTGAGTCGGCGGGGCCGGAGTCAGTGCGCTTTTCTGGAACCGCATCGCAAGTGGAATCTGCGTTCCAGACCCAGATGCATAATTACACGCTGGGCAAACAGCACTACTTTGCAAATGCCACGGCTGTAACGCTGCCCAAGAACCTGGCCGGAATGGTGCGGGGTGTGGGGCATCTGAACTCGCTGCGCCCCACGCCATTACACCGGACACAGGGTTCCATGCAACTGAAACCCAACCTGACGACTTCGGATGGATCGCATTACATGGTTCCGGCGGACGTAGAGACGATCTATGACGTGAACGCGATCTACTCGGCGGGCTATACCGGTGCGGGGCAAACGATCGCGGTGGTGGGCCAGAGCCTGGTAGATCCTGGCGATATCTCGTTGTTCCACGCGAGCTTTGGCGGCAATGCGAACCTGATCATGACGCTTGTGCCGTTTACCGGAGACAGTGCGATCGCGTCGGCGGATGATGAAGCAGAATCGGATCTGGATATCGAGTATTCAGGTGCGATCGCAGAGGACGCGACTGTCAACTTTGTGTTCGTGGGCAACGATGGCACTTCGGATGCCTTTGATGCCATGCAGTATGCGATCCAGAATGCGAGTGCACCGATTATCAGCATCAGCTACGGCGCATGCGAGCTGATGTCGGGGCAGATCGATGCGAGTATCTACGGATTCTTCATGGATGAGGCGGTCACGCAGGGTCAAACGCTGATTGCGGCTTCGGGTGATGCGGGCGCAACGGCCTGCGACGCCGGTAACGCAGAAGCATTCGAGGGCCTGGCGGTTCAATTTCCGTCGGATTCGCCGGATGTGACAGGCGTGGGGGGAACGGAGTTTAACGAGGGGACAGGGAACTACTGGAATTCGACGAACGGTGCAGGGGACGGATCGGCGACCGGCTATATTCCGGAGATGGTGTGGAACGACGACGCGACTTCTCCCGCGCTGTCGGCCTCGGGCGGTGGCGCGAGTACGGTGTTCACGAAGCCGGACTGGCAGATCGGAACGGGCGTTCCGAGCGATGGGGCACGCGATATTCCGGATATCTCGCTTGACTCATCGAACGGGCACGATCCGTACTTCTTTTGCGGAGCGCCCGATGAAAATGGCAACAACTGTGCCGATGGATATGTGTATGTGGCCGGTGGTACTTCGTTCGCGGCGCCGATCTTTGCGGGTATCACGGCCCTGATCAACCAGGCAACGGCATCCACGGGACAGGGCGACCTGAACCCGACGCTTTATCCACTGGCGGCGAGTGCGCCGTCGGTCTTCCATGACATCACGATTGGCAACAACGACAGCCCATGCATCCCGGGTTCAACGGATTGCCCGTCCGGCACAACGGAGATCGGTTACGACGCAGGCGTGGGATACGACGAGGCTACGGGGTTGGGATCGATCGACGGCATGCTGCTTGCCAAAGCGTTCCCCAACTACGGAAGCGGCACATTGCTGGCGGGCAGCTACACAACGCTTGCGTATACCCCGACGGCTCCGGATGCTGGATCTACGATCACCTTCACGGCATCGGTGGCGACTTCGTCGACGTCGGCGACGGTGAGCGGCAGCGTACAGTTCCTGATCGACGGTAACCCAACCGGCGATCCGATTTCCTTGAGCGGTGGCACGGCCACTTATTCGAGCACACCGCTGACCTCGGGGACGCACATTGTGGTGGCTCAATACACGGGCAGCAGCACGATGGGAGGATCGGCAGCTTCGGCAGTGTTGAATGTGATCCCGCTGCCGGCGACGAGCACGCTGGTGACGATTGCTCCAGGTGCTCCAACGGCGGCGACACCAATCACGGTTACGACGGTGACCACTTCGGCGACACCGGGCACTCCGACCGGCACGGTGGACCTGTCGGTGGATGGCAATGACACCAATAATCCCGTCACGATTGCGAATGGCAAAACAGTGGTTGCGCTTCCTGCCCTGACGGCAGGAGCGCATACGATCACGGCGCAGTACTCAGGCGATACGAGCTTCTCCGGTTCTTCGGGGCTGGTGGCTTTTAACGTGCTGGCGCTCGCCGGCTCTACTGTGAATGTTTCGGTGACTCCAGGTTCTCCGAGCACGACCGACAGCGTGACGGCGATGGCAACCGTGACCGCAGGTGCAACGGGCTCCGTACAGTTCCTGCTTGACGGCACGGCCGCGGGTACGCCGGTGGCTATAACCAATGGCACGGCACAGACCGTGCTGGGCACACTTGCGGCGGGCAACCACACGGTGACTGCGCAGTATTCCGGAGACACAGTCTTTGCCGCAACCAGCGGACAGCAGAGCTTTGTAGTTAGCTCCACCGCAGCGGCTTTCACGCTGACGGCAAGCAACGTGACCATGGGACAGAATGCCAGCGCCAGCTCAACGGTTACAGTGGCTTCAACCAGCGACTACGCGGGGACAGTGCAGCTTGCGGTCTCCGGCAGCGGACCGGCGAATGCCTGCTTCCTTGTGAATGGCAACCCGGCAGTCGCCGCGCATGGAACGGCGACTGCGCTGATCACGGTCTACACAGGCAGCGACTGCGCGTCGGTACAGAATGCAGTGAGCATGAAAACGAGCGCTTCGCCAGGGCGGCCAGCGGACGGCCCTGGAATGCTGACTAGCACAGGCGTTTCGCTGGCTGCAGTCGGCGGGTCCGGATTGTTGCTGTTGGGCCTGCGCAGACGATCGAGTGCTCGTTGGATGGCGCTATTGGTCGCAGTCTCAGTGCTCGGCATCCTGAGCGGCTGTGGCGGCTCAAGCGGCAATTCCACCAAGACATCTACGCCTCCTGGGGCATCTGCGGGCACATACGCGCTCACGGTGACTGGCACGGACGCCACGTCGACCGGAAATTCGGCGACAGCAAACTTTACTCTCACCGTGCAGTGAACATCGGTCGGGAAGGTGCGGGAAGCAAATGAAGCGGCATTCCACTTCTGGGGTTGTCTACGCTGAAAATAGAGTATTCGGTTCAGATCGACGCTAAGTCGGCAAGTGTCCGCCGCTCTCTCTGGAATGATCCTGGGCTGCCGGGAACTGCCCAACGCGCGCGCATGTCCTTGACGCCGCCAGCTCCTAACAGGTCCTTTTAATCAGAGGCCATTTGGAAGCAGCGATAAGCAATCCTCATGCTTGCGTAGCTATCCGCTGCTTGTCCGCTCGTCTGCGGTATCGTCCGCACATGCTCTTAGGGCATCCGACCAGTACCAACAAAGCGCCTTTTCTGGTCACTTGTGCTCCGTTTGTCACCCCATCCGGACACATCGGCCCTAATTAGGACCTGCACCCAGGAACGTTGTGATCTGACGCAATCGCTGGTTCAGGTCGTCCTGCTCCTGACGTGAGAACTTCTTCTGCAACTCCATCTGTTCCTGACCTTCCTGCTTGCGGCCTGTTCGCCAGTAAGCAAGAGCCAGGTGATAGTGTGCCTGTGAGTAGTCGGGCTTCAGCTTGATGGCGCGTTCGAGAAAAGGGATGCTGTCCTTCCACATTCCATCGTCCTGCAGGAACGTGCCCATCTGGTACTGTATCTCTGGGAGCTGGGGACGGGCCGACAGACCGGCCTCAAGCAGCTTCCGCACCAAGGGCCGCTGGGCTTCCGAATTGCTCTGATGGAGCAAGAAGGCGGCCGCATAACCTGAGGCACGTGCATCCGACAGGTGTGACTGTGCGTAGCGGACCAGTGTCTCGCATCGCGGACGCGGCTCGGCTATGAGCGCGTTGCACGAAATTCCGAGCAAATCCGCATCCATCGCATTATCCGGTTCGCTTTCCAGCAGGTCCGCAAAAACGGAAACCGCTTGAGGGTATTTGGTGGCGCCGAAGAATGCCGCGCCCAATCCAAGGCGCATGCGTTTGCTATCCGGGAACTTCGCAGAAGCGGCCTCAAGCTCGATCGCCGCGGCGTCGAATGCCCAATGGCGGAGAAGCTCAAGACTCAGCAGCCATGCATTCTCCTCGCTCGGCTCAAGCTCTACTGCTCGGTTGAAGTGCCTTCCGGCGCTTGAAAAGTTCTTCCCCAGCTCGTCCGCTTCTCCCATTAGTGACTGCGCCCGAGCGGAGTTATCTGCGTCTGCGAAGTTATCGAGGATTCTCCTGGCGTCTCCCAATCGATTCGCAGCCAGTAGCGCAGTGGCGCAATCCAACTGAAGGTCGGCGTCGCTGGGGCTCAACCGAAGGGCGGCGGTCAAAGCCGTTGCCGCATCGGCCGGTTTTTGCTCCTCCATCAGCACTCGGCCAAGGCTTTGCTGAGCCGATTCATTCGATGGATTCAACTGAACGGCGCGCTGAAACTCGGCGGCCGCATCGCGATTGCGATGGAGCGAATAGAGCGCGGCGCCGAGGTTGGCGTGTGCGGCGTCGCTCGACGGCTTCTCACGGATGGCGGCTTTGAGAAACCGCAGCGCTCGGGATGCATCGCCGCGCTTGGCAAGCAGCAATCCCAATGATTCATCCACCGCGAAAATACCTGGATGCGAGTCGTGGATCTTGGACAGAAGGGCTTCGGCGCGGTCCAGATCACCGTTATCTTCTGCCGTCATTGCCTGCTCGAAATCATGTTCCAATCCGGCGCTGGGATGCGTCGCAGACTGGCAGAATGCTGCCAGACCGGTCACGCAAAGAATTGCCGCCAGGATGGATAGTAGGATGGATGTGCTCTGTCGGGCTACGTGAATAGTTCTCACCGACTTCCTCCATCCAATCATCCATTAAACAGGGTACACGAGGGCAATGGAGAAGAGGTATCTGTAACTTGTCTTGAAACGATGGGTATCTTCTGCAGCAGAAAACTAAGGGACTCGCTTTGAGGCGAATCCCTTAGTCAAATAAAACTTCCTAAAGCATAGCTGCACTTGTTCAGAACGCGTACTTCAGTGAAAGCTGGAAGAAACGCTCGTCCGGCGTATCCTTTGCCAGGCCGCCACGGGTACTGGTGATTTGGGCGCCGTTGCTCCCGTTGTTCCCGCCGGGTTCACCCCAAGCGGGTGTGTTCATGACGTTGAAGATGTCTGCGCGGAAGGTCAACTTCTGCTCACGAAAGACGCTAAAGTCCTTGAAGATAGACGCGTTGACACGCTCGAAACCGGGACCGGCCGCGTTGGTGCGCGGGCCGCCGGCATAGCCCAGGACTGAAGCTAAATCGGTGACGTAGACTGGCGTGGTGTCGCCGGGAGGTGTATTCGGATCGTTCGCGCCGTTGGGAATGTAGTGAGGATTGGGCGTTGTACCGCCGCCCGTAGGCGAACCGTTGGGATTGATGGTGACATATGCGTCGCTGGCATCCCAGGGATTCGAGTAAGAGCAGGGGTTGTACCACGCCGAGAGGGTCTTGACCTTCGTGGCGCAGTTCGGGCTGCTGCCGCCCGCGGCGTATTCATTCGCGATCTTTTTTGCAAAGGGACCGGAAGCGAAGCCATTGGCCCCGCTGAAGCTGTTCGTGCCAACGTTGAAGTGCTCGCCTGTTTGCGCAGTGAATGTGGGGTTCACAGACCATCCGCCGACGATTGCGTCTGCAACTGCATTGTTGTTCAGGAACTGGCGTCCCTTGCCGAAAGGAAGTTGATAGAGCCCGGTGAAGGTGAAACGCTGGCGGACGTCCCAGGGAGAGTTCGAGTAGTCGTACTTGAAGGGAACCAGGTTGGTCTGAATGACGTTGCCGGTGTCATAGCCTGAGGAACCAAGCGGGGTAGGAGTGTTGTCAAGGGAGTGCGACCAGGTGTAGCTGGCCAGCAGGTTGTAGCCGCGCGACATGCGCTTCTCCAACTTGGCTTGCAAGCTGTTGTAGTCGCTCATGCCTTCATACTGGGTGTAGGCTGAGCCGCCGTAGTCGGGCATGGGGCGCACGGCCTGACCGTTGCCGCTGCCGTTGATGAGCGCCAGTTGCGCGTTCACATCGTCCTCGAGTTCCAGGTGGTGCGAGTTATCCCCGAGATAGGAGACCGTACCCACGAAGTCCTTCGTGATGGCACGTTCGACCGAAAGGTTATAGTCCTGAGTGTAGGTAGACTTTGCCTTCGGATCGGTTCCGCGCATGGTCAAACCGGTCACGACGCTGTCGATGCCGGCTGGCTGGCTCAATATGTGATTGAAGCCGTTCTCAATCGTAATGTCCTGCGCCATGAGGCTTCCCGACGACCAAGCTCCGACAGGCTGAGAAGGTTGAGGGCAGAAATTGCTCAAGCAGCTCGGTGAGTCCCAGCTGCCGTTTACCTGGAAGGGATAGTTCTCGCCGAGGTTGCCCCAGTATCCGAGGCTCTCCAAGCCGCCATAGAAGATGCCGTAGCCGGCGCGGACCACGGTCTTGGGATCGAGTGACCAGGATACGCCGACGCGCGGAGCTAAATTGATGAGCGGGGCCGTTTGCAGGCGCGGATTTTGGTCGGTCACGATGCTCAAGCCGTCTTTGCTCAGCGCAGTGTTAAAGCCGTTCAGTTGCATGGTTGCGTAAGTGGCGGCGGCCGATATGGCTGGAACCGTGTAGGTCCCGGTCACGCTGGGTGTAGCACCGGTTTCAACGCCGCCGCTCGTGGTGATATTGAGCGTCGGCTTGGAGTTGAAGAAGAAGTTGGCCTGCTGGCCGTCAATTTCCTTGTAGGACTGGAAATACTCGTAGCGGAGGCCGAGGTTGACGGTCACGTTGCGCCGGATGCGCCAATCATCCTCGAAATACAAGGAGATGTTGCCGCGCTGGTCTCTGTCATTGACCGCGTTTGTGAGTTGCGACCACTTGATTTGATCGAGCAGGAAGTCAGCCACGCCGTAGCCGGAATTGCCGTTGCCGGGCTGCGAGGTGCCTCTGTTGTTGAAATCGTACTGGCCGCGCGGTTCCTGCGGCTGCAGCGTGGCAAAGCGGATGTTTTGGTAGCTAACGCCGGCCTTCAATGAGTGATTTCCGGCGACCTTGGTCAGATTGTCAAGGATTTGATAGACGTTCTCATGCTCGTCGGTGGGTGCCCAGGTGGCGGCGCCAAAGCCGTTCGGCGAAGCAGGTCCGTCGAAGTAGGAATTAGGCAAGCCGCCATTGAGAGGCGATTGGGGAATGCCGCCGAAGCCCTCAGTCGATGCGAGGCTGGCATCGTTGGCGCCCGCCTGATAGAAGCCGGTGTGCAGGTAATTGAAGCCAAAGCGGGCCTCATTGACCACTGTTGGGCTGAAGACGTGGGTCTCGGAAGCCATGTAGTTCGCACCGTAGTTCTTGTTGGCTGCCTGGCCACTGCCGTCGAGGATGGGGCCCAAGACCGATTGACCTCCCCAACCTGAGCCGATCTCGTTGAAGTAGCTATAGCGGGAGTAGGCTGAATCCTTGGCGCTGATCGTATAGTCCACGCGCGCATCCCATTGGAACGTGTTGTCGATGATGGGAAAGGTGCCGGAGAAGTTATTGTACAGAGTTGTGTTCGCGTTGTTTGGCTTCGGATACTGGCTCAGAACCTTCAACGCGACTGGGTCCAGGGCAAGCCCCTGGCCTGCATAGGTTCCGTGACTGTCTGTGCAACTCGCCGCCATGCAGTTGTGCGGCATAGGAGATGGCGCGGTTGCATTCGTCGGATCCTGCTGGTAAAGCTGGACCGGGGCGGAGCCGGTCAGGGTGTTGCCTGAACCGCCTGCTGGGTTCAGGTCCAGTATTTCGGAGAAGTCGCCCGTGCGCTCCAGCAAGCTGGGCACGCCCAAGGTGTGGTTCTGGCTAAAGAGAATGCGGTTGGCCTGAGCGTCAGTAAAGGCAAAAAGTTTGTTCTTGATGATCGGGCCGCCGAGGGTGGCGCCGAACATGTTCTGGTGATAAGGGGGAACCGGCTGAACAGTACCTCCGGTAGACCACGCCGGGGGAGGAGCTTCGCCCAGGTCGTTATTCCGCACGTACTCCCAGGCGCTGCCGTGGAAGTTGTTGGTGCCGGATTTGATGGAGGCGTTGATGACCGCGCCGGCGGCATGGCCAAACTCGGCCGAATAGTTGCTGGTCTGGATTTTGAACTCGGCCAGGGCGTCCGGAACAGGCGCGACCACGTAGCTGGCGCCGTTGGTGAAGTCCACGACGTTGGCGTTGTTGTCCACGCCGTCGAGGATGAAATTATTCTCTTCGGCGCGCTGCCCGTTGACGTTGGTATCGCCGCTGCCGCCGCCGCGAGCGCCCGTCGGCAGAGCCGCGCCGGGCGTCAACTGAGCAATAAACACCCAGTTGCGACCGCTGAGCGGTATGTTATTGATCTGGTCAGTGCTCATGGTCTGGCCCACGGAGCTGTCCTGAGTCTGCATCAGTGCAGCTTCTGTCGAAACCGTTACAGTCTCGGTTGCGGCGCCCGGCTTGAGGGTGATGACGACATTCAGCCTCGCCTGAATTTCCAGATGCAGATCAGTCCTGGTTACGGTGTCGAAGCCTGGCGCCGTAGCCGCTACCTTATAGTTTCCGATCTTGATCGGAGAGAAGACGTAGACACCCGAGCCGTCGGTCTTCGATGTGAAAACCTGACCTTCGTCCACATCGGTTAGCGTAACAACAGCGTTTGCGATCACAGCGCCGGATGGGTCCTGAACAATGCCGGTAATCGTGCCTTGGTCCAACTGTGCGAGCATCCGGTCGGCATGCGCGAACAATAGAACTGCGGCCAACAGTGCAAGTATCTCTTTGAATTTGAACATCGTAGATTGCCTCCAAATGTCTGTCATCATTCCAAAAGCTTCTTTCTTGAAGAGGGCGCAGCATGGAAGGAAACACACGGATACTGTGTGGGAGCCTTCCGGATCTAATGTATACGAATACATTTGGACCCGTTCCCCAATTCGCCCGAATCATACGCACGGTTGAAAACGTTGTCAACATCTATTTTGGAGGCGCGTTCGAATACCGGATTTCCCCGCGATGGGCTTCTTCCGCACGAGTTGACGATGCCTCGTGCGTGCCTCCTTTCGCAGCGACGTTGACTTCATGCCGACTCGCGAGAATCAACCGTTCAGAGAGCTTGACATAGGCCACAAATAACACTTGACAACGTCCCTGATACGCGGTGTAGATTCTTATTCGCTCTACGGAATGTATCCGTATACAATCTGAGCGCGCCTTGCGTTTACGCTGGCGTCTTCCAGCAAAGCGGGATACGAACTTTCTCCGATTGCCCGCAGAATCTCTGTCTAAGAGTCCTCCGACGCCCTCCGAAGACGTCAACCCACAAGCGAAGATCCCCACAGCGGTCCTCGCGGAGTTTGAGAAAGGAACAAGCTATGTGTAAGCCTCGAGTCACTAACCGGGTGTTTGCTACTGTCTGCGGCTCGCAATATCTGTGGACCGTTAGCTTCACTCTCTTCGTTATCGTATTGGGCTCGTGCGCTCCTATGGGAGCCGCACCGGCGGTTCCGCTCCACACGACAGGACCATATATCGTCGACAGCAACGGTTATCGTGTGCGCCTGAATGCAGTCAACTGGTACGGCGCTGAGGGGACGGATTATGTAGTCATGGGGCTTGAGTCCGAGCCTCTCGCAACCATCGTAAGTGAGATCAAGGCCCGCGGTTTCAACGCCGTCCGTCTTCCCTGGTCCAACGAAATGTATGAGAGCAACCCGCTAGTCGGCGACTATGCGCTGACCGCAAACACCGGTTATGAGGGCGATCACGCTCTCACCATCTTCGACGCCGTCGTGAACGCACTCACCAGCGCCGGCATCATGGTGATTCTCGACAACCATGTCAGTACGGCAGCGTGGTGCTGCAGTAGCTCCGACGTCAATGCTCTTTGGTACAACAGCGCCTACCCGTGGGCAAACTATGTCAGCGACTGGGAGGGCATTGTCAATCGTTACAAGAGCAACACCATGGTCATTGGCGTCGATCTGCGCAACGAGCCGCGCGGATCCGCTGTCTGGGGGGGCGGTTCGAGCGAGGACTGGCACCAGGCGGCGACGCTAGTAGGCAACGACATTCAGGGCCAGAACTCCAATCTGTTGATCTTTGTCGAAGGCATCAACTTCGCGGGTAATCTTTCCGGGGTCTCCGGCACTCCGGTGACGCTCAATACCGCGAATAAGGTCGTTTACGAAGCGCACGACTACGGATACTGGTACTCCGGCTTGTCCGGCTACAGCAACTGGTACAACGACATTTATTCCAATTGGGGTTACCTGGTCACGGGCAGCAATCCGCAGCCGTTATGGATCGGCGAGTTTGGCACCTGCAATACCGCCAGCACATGCGTCAGCAGCACCAGCAACAGCCAAAACGGTTACTGGTTCGGCTTTGAACACCAATTCCTATGGGAATATAGCGTCGACTGGTCGTATTGGGCCCTCGACGGCACCACGGAATCCGACAACACGGGCTTTGGAACGGTCGAGACCTACGGCATACTCAACACATCCTGGGGCGGCGATGCTCTTTCCGCGCTCACCTCAAATCTAGAGAGCCTGGAGACGAGTGGCGGCGGCCCTGCCACTGGTATCTACAAAATCACGAACGTGAACAGCAGTCTGGTCATGGAGGTATCTGGTGCCTCAAAAGCGTCTGGCGCCGAGGTTGATCAGTATACCTGGAATGGAGGCACGAATCAGGAATGGACCTTGGCTTATCTAAGCAACGGGCTGTATTCGTTGACAAACGTTAACAGCGGCATGGTTCTTGACGTATCCGGCGCATCAAAAAGCATGGGCGGCGATCTGATCCAATACACAAGCAATTCCGGAAGCAACCAGGAGTTCATCATTAGTCAGACAGCCGATGGAAACTACAAGATCGTCAACTCGAACAGCGGGTATGCGGTCGAGGTTCCAGGTTCTTCAAAAAGCACCGGCGTTCAGCTCGATCAGTGGGGCCTGAACGGAGGGACGAACCAGGAGTGGGTGTTCACTTCGGAGTAAATAGGCTCCCGCAAAGTCGGGTTTCTCCGAATTGGAGTCGTGGAGAACCCAATGCGGTGAGCGAAGAGAAACCTCGCAGCCGGACCAAGACTCTTGATCTTGATTCGGCTGCGGCGATCCAGCCTGCAAAGCTCGAATGGCAAGTGACGTTCGGCAATCCAAGCAGGACATGTGGAGGCCGGACGGCACTATTCTTCCCACTTCAAATCGTTGGGTGACTGGGCGGTCTAGAAGCGCCCCATCTTCACCCTCACCACCTCCGGCGTATCGTAAAAGCATAATCCGCGATCGGTCTCGTCGCCGTTCAGCCGCCGCAATGTCTTCCAGACGCCATTCTCATATGTGCCCTCCTCGGCCGAAATGATCTGACTCCGTATCCACGGCAGTTTGCCAGGAATGTGAAAGCTGATACTGGAGTCCCAGCCTGTAACGAGAAACTCGTCCGGTCCCAGTTGCGCCACCAGTGCTGATCCATGCGCATCTTTGGTGCCCGGGGCCCTGCGCCCATCATGCTGAGGGAATCCGAATGCGACGGTAGCTTGCCAGCCGCCAAAATCGATTTCCTGCTCCGCGCGTCCTGGTTCTTCCACGCTCGTCTTCAGCTTCCCGTCAAACTCCAGCTGGGCAATCTCCCGGCTCATCGGGCTGATCAAGGCAAAGTTTTTTGAGTGCGCTTTCCAAGGTTCGTTGCCGAGAATGTTCCATCCCGTTCCGTCCACGCCGAAGGGAGAAAACGCAAGCGCTCCGTTCCCCAGCGCATAGAAGAAGAACTTGCCGAAGTTGTCGCTGCGCCCAGTTTCTGGAATCCACAAAGGATTGTCCGGCCGACTGTAAATCTGCATCGTCTCCTGATAGAGCGCGGAGTCGTCGGTATAGAGGTCCGGGCCAATCATATCGAGCGAAGGCGCCAGCGTACGCCAGAGCCCGACCACCTTCTGCACCGCGCCGCCGCTAGGATATGCGATACCAGGATTATCGATTTGACGCTCTGGTAGTTCGGCCGCCGGGTAGTTCACCCACACATTGACGTAGCAGGGAATCAAAAACTCAGCTTTGCCTGCTGCTGCAATCTCGTTAATGTATTTCGCCTGGTAGTAGACCTGGAAAATCTCGTCGGCGCCGGCGCCGAATACCTGACTCCAGGTGCCGGGCTGCTTGTGGGCGGCGGCCAGCAGATCGGCGGGAACGTGACCGGCAAACTCGCGGTTCGCTTCGGCTGAAAAATCCCGCACGCTGCCGATGTTGCCCGGCTCATTTTCGACCTGAATCGCCAGGACCGTGTGCCGTTCACCGTCGATCTGCTTCAGATGGCGCATCAGCGCGGTGAATGCAGCTTTATCCGCGGCGAGCGTGTTCTGAGATAGAGGCGAGAGCACGTCGATCGGCTCGCCATCGGGCCGGATAACGCGCGGATAGCGCACCGTATCCGTCTTCACCCAGTCCGGAACATAGTGCATGTTGCCGTTTTTCCATGTGCCGAACCAGAGCAGCACCACATGGAGGTTGTGACTGCCGGCACCCTCCACAACCTGATCTACATTCGTAAAATCGAAATGCCCCGGCTGAGGCTCGAATTGTTCCCAATACACCGGTGCTTCCACCGTGTTGGCATGCAAGGAGGCCATTGACTCCCACACCTGCGGTAGTTCGCTTGGCCAACTACTCGAGTTGTGAATCTGGCCACCGAGCACCAGATAGGGCCGTCCATCGACCAACAGAGCATAATGGCCGTCCTTTTGGACGAGTTTTGGGGCTTCTACGGCACTGGCCGATGGGAGGAGAGTGAAGGCCTGTAGAGTCACGACAACGAAACCGGACATAAAGCAGAGTCGCATTAGAGCTGAAAAGCGCATGACGATTTCCCTCAATAGCAATGTATTCGTATACACTGGCTTTACGCAAACTAAACTATCTTGAGAACATACGATCCGATATGGTGCTTCGGGATGCCCTGTGAATGGCAATCGAACGAGGAACCAATTCTGATCCCAAGCGGCAGGCAGGCGCTGCCAGGTTTGGAATCTTCCGCGCGCTCCCCGTGCGAACGATGCGTGTCGTTGCGTTGCTTGATGATCCCCCGCACCATGAGATTGTGAGTCTTTTGTAACTCCGAGTCCTGTAAAATAGGAGCAGAACAATGAAACCTGCTCGCGCCCGTGCCCCCTTGAACATGAGAACTGTTGCGCTACGCGCCGGGGTGTCCAGTGCGACGGTATCTCGCGTCATCAATGGTTCATCCGCAGTCAAGGAAGAGACTGCCCAGCATGTTCGGCAGGTACTTGAGAAGCTTAACTTCATCCCAAATCCGATCGCGACCACGCTGAAATACGGTCGAAGCAACACCTACGGGCTCATTGTTCCAGACCTCACAAACCCTTTCTATCCGGAGTTCATACTTCACTTCGAAGAGGTTCTGTTAGAGAGCGATCAGGAATTGCTCCTTGCTACAACGCAATCGAGCGAGCCAAAACTAATCAGTTCAGTACGCCGTATGCTCATGCGCCGTGTAGACGGTGTCGTGTTGATGGCATCGGAGTACGATACTC
Organism: Occallatibacter sp.; assembly: GCA_050014515.1. Taxonomy (GTDB): domain Bacteria; phylum Acidobacteriota; class Terriglobia; order Terriglobales; family Acidobacteriaceae; genus Telmatobacter. The sequence continues at coordinate 44,192 of JBEKDE010000018.1, read as the reverse complement.
GGACCATAGAACCACTGTTTGAGCACAAGATTCCTATCGTCACCATAGATCGCCGTCGAGTGCAGGAGGGCAACGGAGATGTCGCAATTGACTTCGAGGACGGCTACCGGCAAGCGGTGCTGCATCTGAAGGAGCTGGGCCACCGGCGCATCGGCTTCATCGGTGGAACGGAGGGAATTCGCACGTCGCAGATAAGACTGAACGCCTTTCAGAAAGCGCTTGAGACTGCTGGTCTCACATATGAACCAAGCTTCACCCGATACGGGGACTACCGCGTTGCGGGTGGAGATACCGCTATGCGTTCGCTGCTGAAACAAGCGCGCCGCCCAACCGCCATCATGACCACAAACGACCTTACCGCCTTCGGTGTTTTGCGTGCGCTGCACGCAAGTGGCGTTAACGTTCCGTCACAAATGTCCGTCGTGGGATTCGACGGCATCACGCTGTGCGATGCGATGTGTCCGCCGTTGACAACCGTCGCCATCTCTCTGAGAGAGATGGCGAAAGCATGTATGAAGGCGCTCGATCATTCCAAAGCCCATGTCGCCAAGGGTGGCTTGCTTCTCGACGTTCGGGGGTCACTGATCGTTCGAGAATCGACGGCGCGGATTAGAGCACGAAACTAAGATTAGATCGCTTTTTCACGGTTTGCCCCCGCGGCAAAGTACAGTTGGCTCTGCTCAGCGCCAGAGATAATTCAAGATCCCGCACACGGCAAGCAATAGGCAAGAAAGGAACCACCAAAATGCAGAATCGTGCATAGTTCCACTGCTTTGCCCAATCCTGTAAACAAGAGTTTCCAACTGATCGTCACTCTTGCGTTCTGCTCTTCTGCTGAATACCAGGCCGACGCCAATGGCTGTAACAAAGCCGTAGATGGCAACATAGAAATTCGCGCTCATCAAGGAACCGTAAACGAACCGTCCAGCGGCTACCTGGGAGTGATAAATTGCAGCCAGCGAAACACCGCACGAGAGGCCTATCAATGCACCGCGCGCTGTTGCCCTTCGGGTGAACACTCCCATAAGAAAAATGGCGAAAAAGGGTGCCGCAAACAGCGAGAAGACCATCTGGACATATTCCATCATGTCACGAAAATAGAAGGCCAGATAGGAGGATGCCACGCTCAGTGCTATCGCCAACACTGTCGCACCTCGCCCCACGCGAATGTAATGCTCTTCTGAAGCCCCGGGCCGAATGCTGCTCCGATAAATCTCCTGGGTCCACACCGCCGAGAATGCAGAGACCTTTGACGCCAATCCTGACAGAAGGCTCGCCATCAGCGCAGTGAGTCCAAGGCCGAGCAATACCGGTCCGTAGGAACTCGCCATGAGGGTTGGCAGCGTCTGGTCGAAGGACGCTGGCATATGGCCACCCAGGAATTCCGCCGCACCGAGAGCGGGAACAATGACGAGGAGCGAAAAACCGATCTTGCCGAATCCGGCGAGTAGAGGAACAAGGCGCCCTTCCGCGATGGTCTTTGCCGTAAGCGCCCGCTGGATCTGCACGAAGTCCGTGCACCAATAGCTGAAGCTGAGAACAAATCCGAGGCCGACAATCACACCAAACTCATCCAAGGTGGCTGCGTGAGATAGAGGAGGAAGGCCCAGCCACAGGTGCCGGTGCGAGTTCGAAAGATGCGAAACCGCATGAAGCCCTATCCCGGTGCGAAACAGGAGGGGAAGGAGACCCAGAACGATAACAAAAAGTTGAAAGATCTCATTGTAGATGGTTGCTCGCAGGCCGCCGAGAATGACATAGGTCAGCACGATGCCGGCTGCCAAATATGCGCTCGCCGTGAATGGCCAATCAAACACAACATGAAGGACCTGTCCCATAGCGTAGATTCCGATTCCAGAAAGAGCTGCCTCCGTAGCCAGGATGAGCCATGAATTAATCAGGCGCACGCGCGCGTCAAAACGCCTTTCAAGGTACTCCGGGAGGCTTTTCACCCCGCTACGCATGTAAATTGGAATCATCCATCCGGATAGAAATACCATTCCCGGAATGGCGCCAATCCAATAGAAATGGAAGGCCTGAACGCCGTATTGGGCGGCCATGGCGCTTAGGCCAACGATCTCAAGCGCCCCACAGTTCGCTGAAAGAAAGGCACATACCACCACCCACAACGGTAGGGAGCGGCTTGCGTTGAGAAAGTCGTTGGCTTTCGAACGGCGCCGCTTCGACGCCCAGCCGATCAGGATCGTTAGGGCCAGGTACAGCATTGGAATGGCGATACCCAGAGCACTGAGGGCAATTGTGGGCGACCGTCGCACGTCGACTCAGCCTCTCTCTGCATATCCCTTGCCATCTTCCCCGCGACGGGTGGCCCCAGTCAACCTAGGGGATATGCAATGTTCCTCTCGGGTGCGATCATAGGGTTTCCGATTGAGGGATCGCTTCCCAAAACCCACAATGCCGGTGTTCCAGTCGGAAGTCCGTCGCAACAAAGCTCAGACATTAACAAACGACCATCACGCCCCCTACGGGGGTAAAGTTGGCGTTGAGTTGAGATTTTGCTACGCGCACAGATGCATCCTCCCGGTCTCATCCGAGGAAGATCCAGTCTTGGCGGTTTCGGGAGCCTTCGCACCGCTCCAAACGCGAGTTAGCGGAATTCTGGGATTGCCGGTAGGCTCCCAATGGCAGGTCAGAGAAACAGTGTTCCGGACCCAATGCAGTTTCTTCTTCATGGTTCCTCCTCGTGCAGTCCGAGCATGTGTGCTCGATCCGGGCGCGCGTAAGCACAATTCGGCCGGGTTTGACGCATGGACTGTTGGTTCGGGAGGGTGAGTCAGGCTTTTGATTTCAGCGGCTCACACGCTCGATTCACGGGTTGTGTGTCGTGAAGAGCGATGTGGCGATCGTCAGTAGCCAAGCTAAAGGCGGTTTCCAAAGCGCTTATCGCGGCACAGGAACGAACTCCATGTATTCGGAGGTTCTTGCGCGGATTCGATGCTCATAGTTCTCCTGCAGAGAGGAATTCCCTGCAATCCTTTGTACCATACCCCCATTGGGTATTGTCAAAGGAAATAATACGGGCAATTTGTTTGCTTATCGCATTATCTGCAAGTTTACTGGGGCCGGGAGCACTCTCTGTCGATGCGTTGTTTGGGCGCCGGCTCATGCCCCGCCAAACGCGTTGTGAGATCTGCGACAAAATGCCAGGTCTTATACGACTTCGGTGGTCTTAGAGTGAAACCAGAGTAAACGTGCCCTTGCCGAGAGTGCGCGAGGCGGCTTTTTCTTGAGGAAAAAGCCACTTGGCATCGTGCTTCCTGGGTACAGCTACTCTGGTTTCGCTATAGGCGTTCTCCACGGGTTTATAAGTCGTTGAAAACCTGAAACGGCAAGACTGTCACGGCAGAGGTCGCGGGTTCGAGCCCCGTCGTCCACGCCAGTTGCTTGGCCTTCTTCGGTGTTTGCCAACTGTAACTTCGGTGTATCCGGTGTTACGGCAAGAACCGCGAAAAGTATCAAGACGGAGCCAGGAGCATTCCACGGCGCAGTGCGCTGGCGTTTGCTGCTCGATCATTCGCCCGGCGAAGCCACTCAAGTCCAGATAATCAATAGGTTACGGTGACAGTTATTGTGTCGGTGTAATTGCCTTGCGCGGTAAACTCCGCCGCAGATATCTGGCCGTAGACAGTGAGGAGTTGGGTAGCTCCATTGCCGGTTCCCGCCAAGGTGTCGGTGCCAACGGTGTTGCCCCAGTTGGTGGTATACCCAGCATTACTGAAAAGCTGATAGGGCAACAATGCCGAGTTTGGACCAGTCATACTGCGGTTGGTCACAGTCGCGCCCGCCGCGGCTCCAGCGTTGAGGCCGACATTGTAAGGAGCCAGGTCCGTGCAATTGACTGAGATCGTCGACGTCGCTCGAACCAGCGTGCGGGTATAAGTGCCAAAGGCAAGATTCGTTGCCGAAACCGAGCAGGTGCTCGCGATGGTCGCGGTGACGGAGAAGGTGGTCGTGGCCGTGTTCATGGTATCGGTATAAGTGCCCGGAGGAACGATCTGGCCCGCCGCAATCTGGCCGTAAACGGTAACGTTCGAGTTGCCCGCTCCGGTGACTTCGTTGCCGGTGGTGTCGCCCCAGTTATTGGTTCGCGCTGAATCGGTGAAGAGCTTGTAGGCCAGTTCCACGCCGTTTGGGCCAGTCATATACCGCGTGGTTTCGGTCGCTCCGGTCCCAGTCCCGGTATACATCAAAATCTGCCATGTGTCCGAACCGCTCTGGCAGGTGACTTTTCCGGGAGTCGTACCATTGAGCAGAGCTTGCGTGTAAATCCCGAAGTTCAGAGTCGAAATTGAGAGCGAGCACGTGAGTGCCTCTGCTTTTGAAGCACCGAAGGCAAGTGTGAGCAACAGGATGGGTGCGAGCCTTCTCATCATGGCTTTTTCTCCAGACAGCGCAGCGGTCCAATCGAAGGAATATCTCCGGCAACCGACTTATAGTCGAAAACGACAAAGCAGCGCTGTCCGTCCGGGCGCTCGATTGTGAGTTCGTTGTGGGGACTGAGACCCTCAACGTAGGCGTCGCCGTCGTAGCCGACCGGGACCACGGTGCCCGTGGCCCACAGTGTTGCTGTGCTCCCCAGCGGGACCGCGACCCCGGCCTCGTCCACCAATCGCAGCAATGCGCCATGACTGAACTTGATCGGGAACTTGACTACGACGCCGGATCGATCCTGCGGGCGAAACTCGCGCTTGACGTTACTGATTGCGGCCTCCGGCGGAATGTCGGTAGGATCGATCGCGACAAGATTTAGATCGAATGAGCGCATATCCGGCACCAGTAGCTTCCCCGACGAGTTCGTGCTGCCGACGTCGCGATTCTCCTGCGTAACATGCACGTGTGCCATGGGACTGGTGTCCACAATGGCGAAGCTGTCGTAAATCGTGTTGGAAGGAAACAGGGCTTTATCGACGAATGAAACCGCGCCCTGAGATTCGATACGAAACGATGTCACTCCGTCGTCGCTGTCAATGCCCGCCGTCAAAAGACCTACGGGCGACTTGTATTGCCCCTGGGCGAATGCGTGGGTTGAGCCGCCTGCGGAGAGATAGGCCTGGTAACCCCAATCGCCGACCATCGGCGCAGGCTGCTGCACCTGTAACTGTCCCGAGCCTGTCGACTGCGCACCAACGCTGATCGAGTTGCGTTTGCCGAATGGAATGGTCAACCCAACTTGAAGGCCGTTGTCGCCCTTGTTCACCAGGTCGCGAAATTCGGTGGCATAGACCGAGATGCGGTGAATCTGAACTGAATAATTGGCGGAAACAATCTGGGAGTGTTCTGCCGGTACAAAGCTTTGTCGCAGCGGCACGGGCGAAGCATCTTCGTTGACCTCGGCGTAGGCAAGGCCACCGGAACCGAAACGTTTAAGCGACAAGCTGGTAAAAGCGCTAAGCTGCTTGCGCGGTACGCCGGCGCCGTTCAACGAAGCCACATCTCTGTAGTTGCGATCTGCGACGATCGCGGAACCTCCCACGCTGAACACCCTGCCGATGCGCTGGGCGCCTGCGGCGTACTGTATTCCTGATTGCCCTGAGCCGAAACTGGGCGCAACCGCAAAATTGACCACGCCAAGATGACCGATCTGCGCCACACCGCCCATGCCTGCCATGAATGTACCCGCGGTGCCTTCAACGCTGCCTTCAAGCGTGAACTTCCGGGTCAGGCCGCGGCGATAAATAGCGGCGCCCGCCATCTTCCCGTAGTCGTTGCTGATTGCGCCCCACTCGCGTCGCACCAGCCCGGATTGCACGGCAAAGGTTTGCAGACCTGGGGCAAGCATCGCGGAACTGGCATAAAAGGGCTGGGTCAATGTCACTTGCTGACCCAGTGCATTTGTGAGCGTCATCGAAATCGTGCCCGCTCCCGATACCACCGGGAGCTGCGGTACCTCAAAGGGGCCTGCAGCTATTTCACTCGAGGCTCCCAGGTTGCCGTCAGCGAGCACGTTGACGGTAGAGGGAACCGCGACCGACCCGGTAATCGAGGGCAGCGGAAAAGTGACAAGATCCGGGCGCGTGCTGAAATCTGAGCTCAACCGCACTCCCTCGAGGTGAACCGGGCGGCTCCAGGAAAGTCCACCGGTGATGAAATCGCCCAGGCTATAGCGGCGCAGCGTATTGACGTCGGCCCAAGTAAACGCTGAATCAAGCCGAATCGCCGTGTTGGGCCCGACGCTGCTCGGCGTTGCGCCTGCATAGGCGAGCCATTCCGAACTCAGGATTCCCCAGGGCGAGAAAGCTCGCAGCTCGAGTGACCCGGTTCCGCCTGCCTGACCGCCTGAGAATGTGCCCACGGTGTCGTAGTTGAGCGTCATGCCGGTGCCGCTCTCAATCACTCGACGCTCCCCAGTCTCTTGTCTTCCAGAGGGCAGCAGCACCGTCGGCAGCAAGGCATTATCGCTGGCTGTCACTTGCAGCACCTGGTTTTTTTCATCGAGAACCCAGGTCAACCCAGGTATGCCAGATAACGAGACCAGTCCGCCGGTTTCAGACGCGCGAGACAAGGGAACCCGGAAGCGGAGATCGCGCAACTCGTCGGGCCTCGCCAACAACTTGCCGCGCCGCAGCGTGAATTCGCCGATCTTGCCGATGAAACGACCATTGACAGCAACGTCCAGAAATAAAGTTTCATCATTGTCTGCGCTCGAGGCCGCGCCCGAAGCGGCTGCGGTGCCTGAAGAAGAAGCTGCTCCAGTGGCGGGAGCGGTAGATGAGCTTGAAGCAGTGTCGGAAGCAGATGTCGAAGCCGGCCCGGAAGCCGAAGTGGTAGCCGGCCCGATCGCGGGGCCGGGACCTGAAAGGCTGTCCGTATGCGCCGTCGGAGCATCAACTGAGTCGGTGGCCCAGGCCCGCTGCGGCACTATGGCCATCACCAGGATGATGATCTGCGCACAATTAAGCCACCTGGCCACCGTGCCTCCACGATCATGGCGCCGAAACAAAGCTCACCTGTTGCTTGACCGCGCCGGCATCCGAGTGGGCTGTCAACAGCAGGGTTTCGGTTGGCAGCGGCAGAGGATCCTGCGCGGCTATGGGCCAACGCCGTGTGGCGCCGGCGAGAATATAAGGCGACATGCTGCCCTCTTGCTTCATGCTTCGGCCGTCACTCGCCGTCAGTTCGAAGCCGCGGACCACTTCATGGCTAAGGCCATCGTTGATTCCCACAAGGAAGAGCTTCCCGGCATTCATCTCCACGTGAAACTGCAAATGCGGAAGTGCACGCGTCGCAGGCTTAGCGAATATGGGAATGGAGAGGCGTAGCACCATGTGCACAGTCCCCGCTTCCGATGGAGGTGGGATCTGGTCGATCACGAGCCGGTAAGTCGCCTCACGGCCTACCGGCGGCCGACGCAAAACGATGCGGACCACCTGCAAGGCCCCCGGCGCCATTCTGGCAATCGGAGGACTCACCACCACAGCGTCTGAATCCGTCAGTTGATCGTCGCTGTTTTTCTGATCCCACGCGTAGACGCGAATCTGAACAGCGGTTTCGCTGGTCCCTGTGTTGGTTACGGTCAGAGATGCAGATCTCTGTCCCGGCGAAATGAAAATGTTGACAGGTACAACCGACAAAGACTGCGCTCTGGCCGCCGTGCCTGCGACTACAAGAATCACAACTGTTGCTGCGAGCAATTTGATCACAGCCAACAGTCTGCATGAGCTCCGAACAATCATGGGACCCCAATTGCAAACGTGGCTAGAGCGGCTCCACAATTGCCACGCCTGCAGCTACTCCAGCCAGGTGGCTTCTTCTTCAAGAAAAAGCCACCGGCGCTCGATAGCAGAGACAGCGCGTAAATCGTGGAAACGCTCTAACAGTTAATAGGTGATCGTCGCGGTAATCGTGTCGAAGTATCCGTCCGCAGCCGGGGCCGTTCCCGCCGGAACGTTGCCGTAGACCGTCAGTGTCTGATTAGCGTTGATACCAGTCCCGGGTTCTGTGTCGGTGCCCACGGTCTGGCCCCAGTTTGTGCTGAACCCCGAGTTTTGGAACAGCCCATAAGCCAGCGTCCCGCCCTTATACTGGCCCGTCATTTTCCTGGTGGTCACGGTCGCGTTGGTTGACGTCCCTGGGTTGAGGCCGACGTTGTATGTCGTGCCGCCGGTGCAGTTGACTGTAATGGTGCTGTTGGCGGATATTGCTGTGCCGGTGTAGGCTCCGAAGGACAGGTTGGTTGCGGAGATTGTGCATGAGCCCTGAACTGTCGCAGAGACAGTGAAGGGGGTGGTTGCTGTTGTTGCAAAAGCTGATGTGGAAGTCAGGCCCAGCGCCACAAATCCCAGAAGCGCGGCGGACCCTAGTGCGTAAGAGAGCTTCATATCGATGACTCCTCGTACAACGTGCATTTGAAATTGAAACCTACGGCTGTTCGACCAGATGTCAAACAGGATCAGCCATTGGCTGAATCAGGCAATTCTGAACCGGAGTCGTCGTTCTAACTAGCACGACTCTCGATTCATTTGCCGCCGAATTCATAACGCAGCTTTCCCGTGCTCGTTGCGCACGAGGAACGCAGATCAATCCGTTTGCAGGCCCGGATGGTGTTGCCACACAACCCCAGCTTGCAATTTGCGGTTGAAAAGTTACCCGAACAATATTGCTGTTAAATGCTGGTTTCAATAGTACATTCGAGTTAGTCGTCCTACAGAATATGCATCTTAGTAGTACACAAAAGAATGAGGCGATGTTATAGCAGATTTGAAATCTGTCTAGATCGGAGAAACACGCGGAACTATCTTTCTCCTCGGGAAAAAGATGCCCGCGAATGGATTAAATAGGCTGCACTCGTTCCGAGTTTTCTCTTGAGGAAGATTTGAAGAATAACCTCGGCGGCGCGTGCAGGAGAGGTAAGTTAGCTTAAAAGGTAGTAACTAACTTGGTATTTTTTGATCGGCTGGGAACGGTCGGAGCTTCTTAATAGGTCACGGTAACGACAATCGTATCGAAGAATGCGCCGGCCGCGACGTACTGCCCCACCGAAATCCGTTCCTGGCCTGTCATCGCCTGGTCGAAGCAGATGTCCGTCACGGGCAATATGCCGCCGCCCGCGTTCTTCCCCGGGTCGTTAGGCGCGCTCCGGCGATGTGGGCCGACCGCATAGGCCAGCAGGGCCGCGCTGGAACCGCTCAACTCACGAACTACCCTAGGGTCGCCCGGCCCTGTTCCCGCGCTCAGGCTCACGTTATATGGGACAGAGTTGCTGCAGGTGACTGAGACCGGCGATGGCATGTTCACTGCCGCGGCAGCGTAGGTTCTGAACACCATGGCGTTCGCGGTTGTCCGGCAGGAGGCCTGCACTGTCGCAGTGATGCTGAAAGAGGCACTGGCGGTCGCCGCTGCGGCGGGGCTGGGCGTGAGACCCGATGCCACAATACAGAATGCGAGGATCGACAATCCAGATCTCGTTGACATCGCTCTTCCCCTTACTCGGAAGACTGCTGCTGCGGCTCTTATCGGCAGTTCTTGGCGAAACTTTAGAGTTGTTCGCCCATTCAAATGCCTCGCCCGCCTTCTTCGAGCGGGCATCAACTCCCACCCCAACAACCAAGACCTGCCGCCGAGGATCCCGTTTAGGAAAATCCGCTCAGGGACGGACGCTCCGGTCTAAATCGATGGGAGTACCACTCAACGGTTTCGTGTGAATCTCGTTGTAACTGAGAGCTTCAAATCCAGCTCCAGCGGGGAACTAAAAAGGAATGAAGAGGGAACTGGGATGGGCAGGTTCACCATTTTTATCAAGCGCCAGATTCAGCAAGGGATGAAAGCCGCTTTCGAATTGGGCGGATTTTGCTTATTCTGCGCATTCGTCCAGGCATTGTGCGATGAGATGCAGTTCGCCTTCTCCGCGTTGTCCCGACAGGATGCGTTCACCAGGAAATCCGATGGCCCTGTGTTCTTCCCGTCGCTGAAGATGGTCGATTCTAAACCTGAAGGCCTCATGCCGCCTCAGACCGTACGCCAAGAGGAGTACTAGAAAAGCTCTGTCTCGCTACCCTCTTACGTGGTTTGAGTTCTGCGAGGGGCAGAGTGCTTGACCCTGTTCTGGCGGGAGCCAGTTTCCGAAGCGCACCCCAAGCTTTTTGACACCCCTGACGCGACGAATACCAGCCTCCAGGTCGGAACTGAGAAGACCACCGTCGGTCGCTTCGAACGCCTGGCATCGTACTGCGCCCAGCCGAAAGTTCATCGTGCTCGAAACCAGCGGTCGTGAGTCAAGGTTGATACGATCCACAAACCGGATATTCCGGTGGGTATGGGTTCCCGGTTCTATAGCATTTTCGGGGTTGGTGTAGGCCAAAAGCACACACTCAAGTGACTTTTTCCTCAAGAAGAAGCCACCTTTCACGGTACTGAAAAAGTCTATATGTATTCCGAAAATGCTCTAATAGCAAAGGATGACCGCTTTTCATCAGCGCTTGGCGCAGGCAACATCAAGGCCAGCATGTACGGGCGCGAGTCCTTGAACACCGCCGCCGAACCTGGACGCGAATTCCCCGAGACCGATCTCTTCGAGGTCGCAGAATTCGTGCGAGCGAAGAATCGGTGCAATGCCGGCCGGCTCGAAGCGGGTGACAGAATCTCCTCTTCGCTGAGCCCGAGCTTGCCCATGTCCAACTTCTCCTCTCCCTCTGCAGAGAACCACAGAGGCCATGAGGCCTCAACCTCAAAGCGGACGAGTTTTTGGGTTTTAGGTCAACCCAAGGTTCGCAACATCGCCTCCGTACGGCGCCAAAAAACGCGCTGTAAATGCAAACGGTTCTTGGGCACACTCGGTCATCAGAAAGGCCGGTTCCGCAAGGATGGCTAAAACTAAGTCTCGACAACTCAGTTATGCCATTAAAAGACGGCCTTTCTGAGTCCTTTTCCAAATCCCCTCATCCGAAGATGAATCTCTAATGTGAGAAATCCGGACTAGCTCTTTCGGAGAAGTCATGAGCCTAACCCCCACCCAAGTCGGTCGTTAGGCTTGTGGCAGTCTTAGTTTGAATGGGGTTCCCAGCCAATTAGGGCAGAGGTCGACGGATTGTGAAAAGGTTGATAAGCGTTCTGCAGGGTTAGTGGTACATCTCTCGTGTTGCGCGGCCCTCTTTGACCATGTTGACGAATCTGCGCGCCAGCTCGTGGATGCGATTCTCCTGGCGAAGGGTCAAGGCCTCGTGTGGAAGCAGCTCGGCGCCAACGCCGATTGCAGTAGCCCCGGCGACGATGAACTCAAGCGCAGTGATCTGGTTGACGCCGCCTGTCACGATCAGCGGAATCTGCGGTAGCGGAACTTTCAGAGCGCGAATATATTGCACGCCGCCGACGGGTGTAGTGGGAAAGATCTTCACAAAATCCGAACCGGCTTTCCACGCAGCGATAACTTCGGTCGGCGTCAATGCGCCGGGGAACACAATCACATCCGCTTTCTTCGCGTACGCAACCACTTCCGAAACAAAGCCGGGGCTGGTGAGGAAGCGTGCGCCCGCATCGACGCATTGACGCGCGAGGGTGTCGTCGAGCACTGTGCCCGCTCCCACGGCCAGATCCGGATAACGTGTTGCCAGGTCGGTGATGACCGCGAGAGCCCCGGGCACAGTCATGGTGATTTCGATGATCGGAATGCCGGCGGAATACACCGTTTCCGCTGCGAAGCGCGCCAGTTCCGGCGCATTCACACGCGCGGAAGGCAGAATTCCAATCTCCTCGATGCGGGCACGAACATCCCCACTCTTCATCGCTTCGACCTCACTGTGCTGCAAATTATAAAGATTTTTCGGCGCGGGGCCCGCGCACTTTCGCAAACCCCACGGTGTAGCGGAATTTACGCCTTAGCCTTCAAACGAAACGTCCGGTGGAGGGAGTTGATCGTCTTCGCGAGCGATCCAGACATAGAGCGTGGGCAACAGGAAGATGCTCAGGACGAGATCGACCATGAGCCCGCCGACGATGACGATTGCGAAGGGGCGCTGCGAGTCGGAACCGATGCCGTGCGAGAGCGACGCCGGCAGCAGGCCAAGCGTAGCCACCAGCATGGTCATCATGATGGGGCGAAGCCTGAGCACTGCACCCTCGATAGCGGCGCTTTCAACTGTGTGGCCGCCGGCGCGCATCTGGTTGATGTACTCAAGCATGATGACGCCGGTCTGCACTGAGACACCGAATAAAGCGAGGAAGCCAACGCTTGATGAGACGCTGATGTTGGTATGCGTCGCCAGCAATGCCAGCGAACCACCGACGGGCGCAAGAGCAACGTTGACCAGAATCAACCCCGCCCACTTGAACGACTTGAACATCGAATAGAGAATGACTGCGATCAGCAAGACCGTCATGGGCACGATCATTGCCAGGCGCTTGTCGGCGCGCTGCTTGCTCTGGTACTCGCCCGCCCACTCGAAGTGATAGCCCTTGGGTAGCGGAACTTTTTCATTGACGGTTTTGATCGCTTCCTCCACTGCGCCGCCGAGGTCGCGATCGCGCACACCGTATTTGACCGCAATGTAGCGCTGCTCTCCTTCGCGATAGATTTCTTCCGCGCCGTCAGTGGTGCCGATCTTGGTCAGCTGCGCCAGCGATACGCGTTCTCCCGATGGCGCCAGGAGGCGCACATTTTCAATGGCTTCCTTGGTATCGCGATAAGGCTTTTGATAGCGCAGCACCAGGTCGTATTGCGCTTCGCCCTTCAGTACCTCGCTGAGCACAGTGCCACCCACCGCAGTTTGAATCGCGTCTTGAATGTCGGCGACATTGATTCCGAAGCGCGCAGCCGCCTGACGGTCCACCGTAAAGGTGAGATTGGGCTGGCCGATGATGCGGAATAATCCAAGATCGGCGATGCCTGGAATCTTGCTCATCACGTTGACGACGTCGTTGCCCTTTTGCTCGAGGGTCTTGAAATCATCTCCGTAAATCTTGACCGACAGCTCGCCCTTGACGCCGCTGACGGCCTCTTCCATGTTGTCTTCAATGGGCTGCGAAAATCCCCAGATGACGCCGGGAATGCTTTCCAGCTGATGATTCATGGAGGCGATCAGATCGTCCTTGTTCTCATGAAAGATCGGACGCCACTCTTCCTTCGGTTTCAGGTTCACGAAGTACTCCGTGTCAAAGAAGCCGGTCCAATCTGTGCCGTCGTCGGGACGGCCAATCTGATCGACTACTTCGGTGACCTCCGGATAACTGGCCAGGATGAGGCGAGCTCTATTTGAAATTGCGAGGCTCTCTTCGGGCCCCGTAGACGGAGCAAGCGTGCCGCGCACCCACATGGCGCCTTCATCCAGGTGGGGCAGGAATTCAGAACCGATAACATCGGACATGAGGTAGAGCGAGAGGATGAATCCGACGGCGCAAACGCCAAGAACGGTGTAGCGGTGATGAATGGCCCAGGTTACGCCGTTGCGATAACGCGCCTTGAGGAACTCCATCAACGGGTTGTGCCACTCCTTCGCGCCTTTCCTGAACAACACGCTGGACAACACAGGTGCAACGACGATGGAAAAGACAAGCGCACCGAGCAGCGCGAATGCGACCGTCCATGCCAGCGGCTTAAAGAGCCGGCCTTCCACCGATTCAAGCGTGAAGATGGGCAGGTAGGCGGTGATGATGATGGCGATGGCGTAGAAGACCGGCCGCTGCACCTCGTGCGCGGCAATCTGAATCTTCTGTTGTGGGGTACGCGTTTCGTCCTTGTAGGAAAGGTGGCGGACAATGTTCTCGACCATCACGACCGCGCCGTCCACGACCATGCCGAAGTCGAGAGCACCGAGGGAGAGCAGGTTGGCGGGAATGTGGCACAGGCCGAGACAGATGGAGGCGAATAATAAAGCGAATGGAATGGTGATGGCGACGATGACGGCGCCGCGCACATTTCCGAGAAAGAAAAACAGAATGATCGAGACGAGGATGATTCCCTCGGTCAGATTGTGCAGCACAGTGTGCGTGGTGAGATGAACCAGATCGCTGCGATCGAGGAAGGGAACGACGCTCACGCCCTTGGGAAGTATGTGATCGTTGATCTGCTTGACCTTCTCCTCAATTCCCTTGAGCACTGGGTCGGCGTCGGCGCCCTTGCGCAGCAGAACTGAGCCCTCCACCACGTCCGGATTGTCGATGAGCTTGTTGTCGTCGTAGTGCCTCTCGCCGTTTTTATCCTCGGTGTAAGGTTTGTAGGTCTTGGAGATTTGGCCGAGCCGGATCTTGGGCCCCTGGTCTACGACGGCAATATCCTTGACGCGGATCGCCGTGCCGCCCGCGGTCTTGATCAGCGTCTCTTCAATCTGCTGGACGTTCTCAAAAAGTCCTTGCGCCTGTACGTTGATCTGCTGCGTTCCGGCTACGATAAAGCTTCCGCCGGCATTGGTGTTGTTGTTCTGCAACTGCTGCTCAACCTGGGCGATGCTTAGGCCGTAGGTAATGAGCTTCTCCGGGTCGAGCCGGATTTGATATTCCTTGGTCGTGCCGCCGAAGCTGGCCACATCCACGACGCCAGGCACGCTCTTGAAGTTCTTTTGCAGCACCCAGTCTTCGAGCGACTTCTGCTCCATCACATCGATATTCGGATTCTTGCTTTCGATGGTGTACCAGTAAATCTGTCCAGCGGGGCTCCAGTCGGTCTGCAACTGGGGTTGCAGGTTATTCGGCAGCGTAATTCCGCTTAATCTTTCAAGCACCCGTTCGCGATTCCAGCTGTTATCCGAGGCATCGTCGAAGTTCATCATGATGCTGGAAATGCCGGCGAGGCTGAAGGAGCGCAGGTTCTTCATGTCAGGAATGCCGGCCATGGCGATTTCGCAGGGAACGGTGATCTGCTTCTCGATGTCCTCTGCCGAGTGGCCGGGCCACTGGGTGATGATGTTGACGTAGTTGTCCGCAACGTCGGGATAGGCGTCAATGGGGAGGTTGTGGAAGGAGATCCCACCCCAGACGAGCAGCATCACAACCGTTCCCAACACGAGGAAACGGTTCTTCAGCGCAAAGTCTACGAGCCTCTCAATCATTGCGCCTCCAGCGTGGCTTCTAACTGAAGGACGTTGGAGACGACCTGCTGACCGGGGTTGATGCCATTCTTACTGGGGAGAATCTCCTGCTTGTTCCCAGGCAGCATGATGCCGGGATGCACCTCGACGCGCTTGAATTGCTTGCCGCCCGCGGGGATGAAGACCCAATCGCGGTCATGCAGGTGAAGAATTGCGTCTGCAGGAACTACGGCGTGGGATTCTTTTTCCCTGCCGGTAAAGGTTGCAGTGCCGTACATCCCCAACTTGAGGAAGCCGGGGTTGGGAACTTCAATGCGAACCTTTGCGGTTCTAATGGAGGGATCGAGGATGGGTCCGATGTCGCTGATGTGTCCGGTGATGGGACGATCGGGCCACGCGTTGATCTGGATTTTGGCTTCCTGCCCGATTCGTACCTTGGGAATGTCGTTTTCGTAGACATCGCAAATGATCCAGACAGTGGAGAGATCGGCGATGGTAAAGGCGGTGGCCGAACCGGAGAGACTGACGCCCGCGGCAGCCTGGTAGGTTACGTTTTGTGCAACGACGACCCCCGAGATGGGCGCGTAAACATTGACGACGCTGCTGGGGTGATTCTTGTCGACGCCCAATGTGGTGAGCTGTTCTTCCGCTGCGGTGAGGTCGGCTTTTGCGTCCTTTTCAGTATCTTCGGCCTGTTCGAGTGTGGCTTGAGAGATGGCGCCGTGCGTGAAAAGATCTTCTGCGCGTACGAAGGCCTTGTTCGCCAACTGCTCGTCATTGGCGGCTTTGAGGTAAGTGTCGAAGGCGTTGGTGATGTCCGGGCTCTGGACTTTCAGAAGCAACTGCCCCTTCTTGACGTTGTCGTCGAGTCGAGTCTTGATATCGACGACGCGGCCGTTCGCCATGGAGATGACCGGCACCTCCCGGTTGATGTCGGGAAATACCGCTCCTGTTGCGGTCAACTCGGATGCCGCTTCGCGATTCTCCGCGGCGACCAGCGGAAACTGGTCGGGCTTGTCGACCGTAACCAGGCTCATATCACCGGTCGGCACCACCGTGGGGGAGGGCGGCGCGCCATCTGCCGGATTGAACTCCTTCTTGCAGGCCGTCAGCGAAATAAGGCCAGCAAGGCAAGCGGTAGTAAGGAAGACGGATCTGGAGTTCATTGGATTACCTCGCGTCCTACGGCAAGATTCAGTTGTCCAGCAGCGGTCAGATAAGCGCCGATGAGTTGGGCATAAGCGAGTTGGACAGTACGATAGTCGCTCTGCGCGTTGAGAAAATCCATCAGCGAAGCGCCGCCGTGCTCATAGGCGTAGGTCACGGTGTCGCGCACGCGAAGTGCCTGCGCGTTGTATTGCGCCTTGTATGGCTTGAGGAGCGCGATGTTGCTGCGGACCAGCTCATACGAAGAGTCCACGTCGCTGAAGACCTGGGCGCGCGCGACATCCGTCAACTGCTGGCTCTTGCCGATGTCAATCTGCGTACGTTGCTTCTCGCCCTGGTTCTTGTCGAAGATGCGCAGCGGAATACTTACACTCAATCCCAGCGTCTGGGTTCCATTGGGATTGTTGTTGGATGCGTTCTGAGTGAACCACGCGGCGAATGTCGGATCGGTGGACCCGTTGGCTTCGGCCAGTTTGTGATTGGTGCCGGCCTGCTGCAGAGTCTGCAGGGCAGCGCGCAGGTCGGGGCGTGCGTCGAGCGCGATCTTGCGGAAATCTTCAAGAGGCGCGAGGTCTTCAGAGAAATCAAAAGGACCATTCACATCGAACTGATCAACCGGAGTGCGATCGTTGAGCAGTTGCAGAAGCTGAATCTTGGCAGTGCGCAAATTGACGATTGCGTTTTGAATCTCCGACTCGTATTGCACGCGGAGCAGCTCAATGCGATCGAGGTCGATCTGCGCGATGTCGCCGGCCTTGAAGCGGTCGCGGCTGATCTGGATGATGTGGTCGTAATAGTCCAGATCGAGCTTGGCCATGTCCAGCACGAACTTTGCCTGAAGTGTCTGAACGAACGCTGAGCGCAGGGTGAACATCAGTGTCCGGTCCAGATCCTCATGTTGCGACTGGGCAATCTGCGTTCCTTCCTGAGCGCTCTTGAGCCGCAACTCGCGCTTGTGGTCGCGCTCGTGCAGGTAGCTCACTTGCGGCTGATAATCTTCGCCCTGGAGCGGCGCCCATACACCGTGGTGAGGCACCAGTTGCAGCCCGTCGGCGCTCATCGTGAACTGTGGATTGGGACGGAGAAAGGCAGTAATCTCCTCCGCCTTCATTTCGTCCACGCCGAGAGCATCTGCCTTGAGCGTCGGATTGGTTTCCTCAAACTTTGCCTTTACCTGGTCCCAGGTAAGGGCCTGCTGAGCCGGAGTCATCGCCGGCGCCAGCACCAGGAGTGCAGCGATCACCCGGGTGTACCGAGTGGGGAATAGATGCTTCATACACAACCTTTGGGCCGTGGTCTGCACGGCGGGCACAGGAGGTAAAGAGGCCAGAGATGTAAGGAAGGCGAGGGAAGGATCAGGCGACCGGCGGCGGCCGGTTCTGAATCGGCGCCAGCGCGGGGTGGTCTACAACCGGGGCTCGCATGCTTCCAGGAGCCACAAGTTGCAGAAAACCAAAGGAAAGCTCGGCGAAAGCCGGCGGTGGGAGCGCGGCGACCGCAGGAAAGATGGAGTGCGCGTTGGAGATCACGTGGTCGCGGCGCAGGCAGCAATCTGCCTCTGCCGGATTCTGCATCGCCTGCAGATCGTCGGTTACCGAGATGACAGGGAACAGGATCAGGACCAGTACAGCGAGGGCGACGAGCTGCGTACGCCGGTCAGCGCCAGCGTGCCTCGAGTGCCGCAGCCAGATGCAGAAAAACATCACGGCTGAGAACGCCCATGCGAGATTGAGGACAAGCTCCATTCTCCCTCACGATTCTATCCCACGACAACCCGGCGTCCAAATGACGCCACGCTCGTTGATCTGACAAGAGCCTATAAGCCGGAGGGTAAGGATTCTCTAAGGAATTTGATAAGGCGAAATTGCCTGAAAATGAGGAAGTGGTGTAAGGCGTGCGAGTAAGAGGGCTAATTTAGAGGGGAAAGAGACAACTGTTCAAGTTTGACCGAGGCGGAGAATCCCCTTATGATGAAAGGGTTGGATTTGTCGTTAGGCGCCCTGCCGTGGCCAGTCCGATGCGGGTCAGAAGTGAGCCGCTCGAATCAAAATTGCTGCCCCCTCGTTCAATGGTAGGACAGCTGCCTCTGGAGCAGCCTATCGGGGTTCGAATCCCTGGGGGGCAGCCAAAACACTGATTATAAAAGAGTAACAAGAAGTTCAATAAAGTTCGATACAGTCCTAAGAAGTTCATCTTCTGAACAACCTAAACCAATCATTCCAAGCAAGATAGGGTTCATTTTTCGCGCGTGGTGGTACGTTTAGAGCCAACCGGAATTGAGGATACGAAAATCTTCCGTATCCTCATTTTCGGAACCAAAATGAGGATACGGAGGGCAACATCGAGGGCCGTATCCTCAAAGAGGTATCCTCATGGCTCTTACCGATCTGAAAATAAAGGCATCTAGGCCTGCTTCGAAGCCTTATCACTTGACCGACGGTCACGGATTCTTCCTGGTCGTTCAACCGAACGGCTCGAAATTGTGGCGCTGGAAGTACCGCTTCGAGGGCAAATTTCGGTTGATGGCGCTCGGCAGCTACCCCGAGGTGAGCCTAGCCAACGCTCGCGCAGCTCACGCCGAGGCTCGCGCGAAACTGCTCAAGGGAATCGATCCGATGACAGAGCGGAAGGCGGAAAAGAACGCTGCCCCAGTCGAAGCTGCACAGCGTGCGGAGGTGCCTTTGCGCCAGGCCGCTGCGACCGGCGAGGGAGTGAATTCTTTCCGTAAAGTCGCCTCGCAGTGGTTTGAAAAATGGAAGGTAGGTAAGGTCGAACGGTATGCACAGAATACTGAGACTCGCCTCAGGGAAGACGTTCTGAGCCGAATTGGTGACCGACCGATTGGGGACATTAAGCCGCCGGAGATTGCCAGCTTGATCCTGGCAATCGAAGAGCGAGGCGCCGAAGACGTAGCTCGCAGGGTGTTGCAGAACACGCAACAGATTTTTCGGTACGCAATTGCATTTGGACTCGCGGAACAGAATCCGGCTGCCGCATTTCGCCCTTCCGACATTCTAAAACAACGATTGACTACAAATTTTGCCCGAATCGAAGTTTCCGAATTACCGGTGTTACTCCGAAAAACTGAACTTTATGATGGATCCGACTTCGTGAGGCTGGCTTTGCATCTGATTTCGCTGGTCTTCGTGCGAACTGGAGAGTTGATTCCTGCCCAGTGGTCGGAGTTCAACCTTCGAGAAAAGATCTGGAGTGTACCCCAGATCGGATGAAGATGAGGCGTCCCCACTTGGTTCCACTTTCTAGCCAGGCGCTTACTGTGGTTGCAGAATTATGGGAACGACGGAAGAACGACACTTGGGTCTTTCCAGGCGAGCGGAGTAGCCCGCACATGAAAAAGAACTCGATGCTCGGTGCGCTAAAGCGTATGGGCTATAAGGGCGAGATGACCGGGCACGGCTTTCGCGGCCTAGCGTCAACCATTCTCAACGAGATGGGATACGAGCGGGTGCATATCGAAATGCAACTCGCGCACACTCCGAAAAATGAGGTCGAAGGGACTTACAACAAAGCTCTTTATCTTCCTCAGCGCCGGATGATGATGCAGGACTGGGCGGACTTCCTTGACAAGGCACGCGACTCAGCCAAATCCGGTCGGCCAATGAAAGCGCAGAATGGCATCAAGCAACTGAACGCGACGCCTGCACGCGCTCCGCGGCCCATTGTTTGATTTCAGATTTCACCCACGCGACTGCCCGCGGTCCAAGGCAGACAGGTGCAGGAAAGCTCTTTTCCTTAATCAGCGCAAACAGGCTGGTCTTACCATCATTCCAAGAAGGTTCTGTATCCTTCGCACGTTTGTCGTTTCTGATTGACGTAGCATGTTAGCTGGAGGGCGCCCTGACGAGTAACGCCTGACCACTCCGAATGCGGGGGCCTCTCAACCTTGACCCTTTGAGCCAAAGCAAGCGCCCCCCTCTTGCTTATCTCGCTGGCATCACTGGCATTTGGTGCCTTTGCAGGGCGGAACGGGACTAACGATCTTGCCAGGGTAGGAGAATTCGATCGAGTCCAGGCTAGTGTTTCCATTCACGGTTACCGTGACCAGAGTGGAGTGAGCGGTTCCATCCACTTCAGCCGGTACGGTCGCGGTGCATTGCGTGGTGCTGGAGCAGGTTCCAACTACATTGATGCCGAAGAAGTTGAATGTTGTTTGCCCCGGTGTTGTGCTGAAGGCGGTTCCGGTGAGCGTGACCACCGTTCCGGCAGCTGCGCTGGCCTGGCTGATGGCGGTCAAGGTGGGGAAAACCTCAAAGGTGAACAGAGCGGCCGTGGGCGTGGTGGTGATTCCTCCGACGGTGGCGGTCAAACTCACCGACTCCGGATTGGTCACATGCGGGTTGTTGACAGTGCAGGTGGCCTCGCCGCTGCAGACGACACCGGGGGCGACGGTGCCGCCAAAGTGCAAGGTCATGCCAGATGTCAGGTTGGATCCATGAATGGTGATCGGCAGGCCTCCGGATGTTGGACCGACCGCCGGGCTGAAGCTGATGATCTTGGGCGCGCCATACGTAAATGGCAGCGTGTTGAGACTATCGCCATACGGGGTGCTGATCTTCAGACTTACGGTTCCGAGACTGTTTGCCGGGATGGTCAAGGTGCACATGCCGGCGCCATAGCAGCGAACCCCGGTGGCCGGCGCATCGCCGAACAGATACTTGAACCCGTGATAGGCGCTGAGACCGTATCCAGTAACGGTCACGGTGTCACCGCCAGTGAGGGCGCCGTGGTTGGGATTTACCTGGGCGAGAACGGGAATGTAGTGGAATTCGTCGCTTGAGGACTCGGCGGAAGTCCCAGCCGGCGTCTGCACGCGAATATCCGCCTCGGCGGCAGGCGCGGTGGGAGTCTGGACAACCATTTTGGAGTCAGAGAATACGATCAGAGTTGGCGCCTTCGCCCCGTCGAGCGTGACCTGGTTCACGCCAATGAAACCGTGTCCGGAGATGGTGACCGGAGTCGAGCCAAGAGCGGTGCCAAAATCGGGCGAGATACCTGTAATCTCAACCGGAGCTCCGGCAATAGCCACCAGACTGGCGACATCGGGAGAGCCAAAGCCGAGGTGAGTCGAGTCGTTGCCCAGGCCAGTCATGCTTGAAGGGGAGTGAAACGCCTGGGGGATGGATTGGAAGTAGTAGTCGGTTGCGCTGAAGGGTGACCTTCCGGCGTCGGCGTTGGCCTGGTTGACCAGGGACCAGATTGAAGCCCACATGGGCGCGGCCATGCTTGTACCCCCGATCTTGCAGGGGTTGGACGATGAGGCGCCGCAGGGAGTGTTTGACAAATAGAACCCGGTATTCGGGTCGGCATCGATGACGACATCGGGGACCGTTCGAGGGAGATCCGCCGAGGCTGCGTAGCTGAATTCCGTGGTGAGGATGCTCGATCCGTATCCACCCGCTCCAATGGAGTTGTCCCACCAGCTCTCGCTTTGGTACTGGTTTTTGGAATTGACATGGAGGGATGTGCCGCCGGCGGCGATGACATGGGGCACATCGGAAGGAAACGAAATACTGTTGTCAAAGGTCATGCCGGTATGCAAGTCGGTGCAAGTGCTTCCGGTATCGCCGGTGGCAGCAAACATGGTGATGCCGCTGGCGGCGGCCGTCTGGAGCACGCTATCAAGGTTATTGGCGTCGGAAACAGAAATCTCCTCTTCACAAACCCCATAGCTGTCGGTGATCACGGCGCCAACGCCGATGGTGTCAATGGCATAGTTGACTGCAGTCAGGTGAGGAGTCGCAATATCCGCAGTATCCCTTGGAACGCCGAATGCGATCACCCTGGCTCCTGGAGCAAAGCCGAGCACTGTCGCGACGTCCAGCAGTGGCTCAGGCGATACCGCGGGTCCCGGCCCGCCGTCGAAATAGGCTTTGCTGACGTTGTCGATCAGGCTGGCCGGCAGGTCTGCAAGCTTGAGCCAGCTCTTGATATCTTCCAGATCGAAGTCGTAGAACGTAATGATTGCGACAGTCTGGCCGGCGCCGTCGAGTCCGGGGGGAAGGCCGCCGCTGTTGGTGGTTCCGGCAGGCGTGACGTTGCCCTGGTAAGCCGTGGCAATGGAAACAGGCTGCGCGGGGCTCGGTGAATTATACGGCTGCCAGTGCGCGAGGTTGGAAAGTCCGGAGATGCCAACGATCTGGGGCGCTATCTCAACGGGAAGAGAGGGATTGCCTGCAATTGCGTAGAAATTCCGTGCTCCAAGCCGGTAGTCGTCGATGGCGACGCTCAAGGCCTTTTCGGCCTGAGCGCGTGTACCGCGGACAGTGATGGTTCTGCGGTTGTTCGATCCGATGACAAGCTTGAACCCCTGCTGCGTGAAATAGTCGAGGACCTTGTCGTATGTGTCCTGGGTCGGCCCAAAGCGGGCCGTCACATCGCTGGGCTGGAGCGGGGCGTGGTAGTTCGGCGAGGAGGGATCTTCGAGATCCTTGAGAAAGGCCGACAGGCCCTGCTGATCGGATGGTTTCAGCACCACTTCGAGGGTGATCAAGTCATTGTTCCTTTGCGGATCGCGAGCGAGGGGAGTCGCCTCGGGGAGTATGCCCAGTACATGGCCGGGCAGGGCTGCGGTTTGTGCGCCCCTCGGCTGTGCGGCGAATGGCTGGATGGCGGCGACCACGATCACGGACATCAGCATTCCGCGGATGTGCGACCTCAAGAGTGCAACTACTTCTGCGTAGACCATTTTCATAGGATTGACCTCCGTGTTTTTGCTGCGGTGGTGCCGATTGCGCGTCATTCGTTGACGAGGCGAATTGCGAGTACCTAAAAGAGTGGCGCGACGTTCGTGTTCGTCAAGTTGAGCGGCAGAATGACAGAGTGCGATATGTCCACCGCCGCACCGATGTAAGGGGCGTTCGGATTGGCTGCCGAGATCAGGAACCCGGTTGCGAAGCTGGTGCCACCGAAGCCATCCAGACTCACCTGGTAGCCGGCCGGCACCGTATACGCGCTCCCGCTCGCCAGAGTCAGTGGAGTGGGCTCCAGCGACGTCAAACTAACGGCGTTGAGGGTGCCTCCGCCGTAGCCGCCGCTGGTGTCGGTGATGCCTTCGATCGCAAATATGTTCCCTTCAAGCTGAGTTGATAATGGGCCAAACGATCCTAGAACCGCGTTCGATGATTTTTCGGCGAGCTTGCCGGCAGGCGTGAGGACCTGGCTCGAATAACTGACCCCTGAACTGCTTTGGTCCATCGCAGAGAGGAACAGGTAGTCCCCGGAAGCGCTGCTTGTAGGTGAGGCGAGGAATGCGGTGTTCAATACACCGGAATAAGGCCCGCCAACCGCGGTTGCGCTTGCAGAGAGAGTGCCCTCCGGAACGCTGAAGACCGACGCGGTTGAGCCGCTTGAAGATTCCGAGTCATTTTGAAAGAGCAGCACTGAGCCGTTCGAACCGATCAGGCTCGATGCCGCAGTGCTTGACTGCTCGGGAAGAGTGAAGAGCATCTTCGCCGCGGAGGTAGCAGCCAGTGGCTCCTGGTAAATTGCGGAAGTGGAGCTCCCGGACGGAGTCCCGATGAAGTAAAGATTGCTTTCATCGGCCACACAACTGGCTGCGGAGCCAGCAAAAAACTGCTGCGGGGTTCCTCCCGATGCGGTGATCTGATAGGCAGCGCTCCCCGAGGAGGAGGTTGCGTTCAAGAGAAGACGACCATCGGCATCGAGATTCCCATTGCTGATTGCATTGACGTTCACGCATGGTGCGCCCAGGCTCACATTGCTTAACAACGTGCTTGAACTTGTAAACGTAGCGTCCGAGTAGAAATTCAAATTTCTGGTCGAGGCATCCCACAACACGATGCCGCCCAACTGTCCGCTGGTTTGATAAAGTGCCGTGAAGGCCCCGTCATTCTCGAGCGCGGACAAGTTTGCGGTGCCGCCGGGAATGTTCAAGGTTGTCGGGCTAGTGGTCGGCGAGTCGGTGTAGTGTGCGAGTTCGTAGGTGCCGGCGCCCCATCCGCAGTATCCAACGGTTCCCGGCTTGGCGCCTGCCTGCCCTGGCGTTACGTACATCACGACCGCAAGCGAGCTCGGCGTTGTCTCATCGCCCTCAACCTGGCCCTCATAGCAAATGTGTTCCGAAGGCGGCACAGACAGGTTGGTAATCTGCGTCGGCACCGGCGTCTTCGACGTGTCCGTCAGGTCGAGGCCATAGATGTGGGTATTTCCATCCGTGCCAACTGCCGCGTACATCATCAAGGCGGGGGTGGCGCTGCTTGGCGGCGTGGTTCCACTCACAAATCCCTGGTATGCCGCGCCGAGAAGAGTGGGAACACTGGTCGTGATGAATGTTGGTGAAGGCGCAGGCGACGAAGCGATCGCGTTCGAAGCAATCAGGAACAGCCCCGATTGACCACCCGGCATGCTACTTACCGGCGACGCAGAGTACGGAATCCAGAACCCGCCGGAGTCGCCGACATTGGTTGTGCATGAGACATTCACAGTCACATCTGCCGACGCAATGGTTCCGGAGCCGTCGCCGGTTGCGCAAGTATATCCAGTTGGCTGCGTTGTCACCGTCACATCGTACGTTGTGCCGTTTGCGATTTTAAGGAAGGTGAGCGACTCGGTCGCCGGCGTCCCAGTGCTGTTCGTGACAGTTGTGGGAGTGCCGCCGTTGAGCGCGACACCGATCGTTCCCAGGAGATTCGTGATCTGTACTGTGATGTTGTAGGTGGGGATAGCAGTGCATGTGACGGTCACAGTCACGTCGGCCGACGCGATGGTGCCGGAGCCGTCGCTGGTTGCGCAGGTATAGCCAGTTGGCTGCGTTGTTACGGTCACATCGTAGGTTGTGCCGTTTGCGATTTTGAGGAAGGTGAGCGACTCGGTCGCCGGCGTCCCAGTGCTATTCGTGACAGTTGTGGGAGTGCCGCCGTCGAGCGCGACACCGATCGTCCCCAGGAGATTCGTGATCTGTACTGTGATGCTGTAGGTAGTGACGACGATTGCGCTGCATGTGACGGCGACATTGGTAATGTTCGAGGTTCCTACCGTGCCCGAACCACTGCTGACCGTGCAGGTCTCGCCGGTCGGCTGGGTGCCCACAGTCACCGCGTATGCAGATCCGCTCACAAGCGCGGTCTTAAATGTGAAAGCACCATTGGCCGAGATTGTCAGCGAATCTCCGCCGTTGTCCAGCAACACCACCGATGCACTGCTGCCAAGCCCCGAAACGTTCCCGCCGATCGTGTAGGTATTCACCACGCAGGAAACCGCGACGCTGGTAATGTTTGCTGTCCCCACTGTGCCCGAACCGCTGCCGACCATGCATGTCTCGGCGGCAGGCTGCGTCCCGATGGTCACCGCGTATGCGTCCCCACTTGCGATGGCCGTCTTAAACGTGAATGCGCCATTGGCGGACACTGTCAGCGAATCGCCACCGTTATCCTGCAGCACTACCGATGCGCTGGTGTTCAGCCCCGAAACGGTACCGCCGATCGTGTAGGTCCTGGGGCTCGAAGGAGTCATGCTTCCGCATGCCGTCAACGCAATCAACGGCAGAGAAATGGTGAGAATTCGGATTTTCTGAATGAAGTCGGGCAGCATACACGTTCTCCTGAATGCGGGTCCGCGCCTGGATTGTCCTGGCGTAATGCAATTCAAGACAAACCCGGAGCCGAATTCCGCGGTCAGACAGAAAAGCGAAAAGCGGGAACAAATCGCCTCACGGGATCGGAAAAAGATTTCCGGGCGTGTTGTTCGGGTGGTCGGAAGGGGCTAACCGGCTGACGTTCGATTCGATTGCATGAGCCTAAATAGCCGCTGGAATTGGAGATAAATGGCGTTGACTGGAGCAGAACAAGCGAATAAGCTGAACCTCAATAAGGGCGGGTCAATCTGCATGCCCAATGAGGTCTCCGTCCAGATCACCGAACTCTTGCAGCACTGGAAACAGGGCGATGAAAAAGCCCTCGCAGATGTTTTGCCCCTGGTTTACAAGGAGTTGCGACGCTTGGCCCACTACCATCTGCAATCGGAACGGGCCGACCACACGCTGCAAAGCACTGCGCTGGTTCATGAGGCTTATCTGCGCCTGATGGGCGGCCAACCTTTGGAACTCCAAAATCGATCGCATTTCATCGCCGTCGCCTCAAGGCTGATGCGGCAGGTGCTGGTGGACTACGCGCGTGAGCGTCGAGCATCGAAGCGGGACGGCGGATGCAGAATCGCGGTGGAGTTTCTGGGCGCGATTGCCATCTCCGGAGATGCGGAGCTCATTGCTTTGGACGACGCGCTCCATGAGCTCTCCCGCATGGATGAGAGGCAGGGGAAGATCGTGGAGATGAAGTTTTTCGGTGGGTTGACTGCTCCGGAAATCTCGCAGGTGATGGGACTCTCGCGGGCGACCGTCGACCGCGACTGGGCCACCGCGAGGGTTTGGCTTCATCGTCAAATGAGCCGGGTGGCAGCGCCATGAACATCACAAAAGTATCCTGGCAGCAGGTCAAAGAGCTCCTGCACGAGGCAATGATCCTCGCCCCGGAACAGCGAACCAGGTTCCTCGACGAGGCGTGCTCGTCAAACCAATCGCTGCGTGCCGAGATCGAGTCCCTCCTGGCCGCCGATGAAAACGTCCGCCTCAGCTTTATGCAATCCGCGCCCCATGAAATTGATTCAGACTGGATGGAAATGACCGCGTCCAGTCGCCTTGGTGCGGGGCAAATCTTCGCGGAGCGTTTTCAAATCGTCCGCAAGCTCGGCGAAGGCGGCATGGGACAGGTCTGGCTGGCCGATCAGATTTACCCGGTGCGCCGACAGGTCGCACTGAAGCTCATCAAAGCCGGAATGTATGACGAGGCCGTCGTCGAGCGCTTTGAGTCCGAACGGCAAGCCCTGGCGGTCATGGATCATCCCGCCATCGCCAAGGTTTTCGACGCCGGCACGACTGCGCAAGGCCAGCCGTACTTTGTCATGGAGTTCGTGCCGGGACTTCCGATCACAGAGTATTGCGACCGGAAGAAGCTCACGATCAACGAGCGGCTCGATCTGCTCATTCAGGCATGCGAAGGCGTGCAACACGCGCATCAGAAAGCCATCATCCACCGGGATCTGACCCCGGCAAACATCCTGGTCATCGAGGTCGATGGAAAACCAGCTCCACGCATCATTGACTTCGGCCTTGCCAAGGCATCCGCACCATTGGCGGCCGGCGGCAACCGGTTGACGCAGTTGGGTCATTTTATGGGCACGCCTGGATATATGAGCCCCGAGCAGGCCGATCCTTTGGCGCAGGATATCGATACGCGCACCGATGTCTATTCGCTCGGAGTTGTGCTTTATGTTTTGCTGACGGGTTCGCAGCCCATCGATACGAAACAGTGGAAGCAGCAACCATTGGACGAATTACTGCGCAAACTGCGAGAAGAAGAGCCACCGTCTCCGAGCACCAGGGTCAACTCAGATCGAAC
Source organism: Occallatibacter sp. (assembly GCA_050014515.1). Classification (GTDB taxonomy): domain Bacteria; phylum Acidobacteriota; class Terriglobia; order Terriglobales; family Acidobacteriaceae; genus Telmatobacter. Next base: position 16,618 of record JBEKDE010000018.1, on the reverse strand, counting down.
CACGCTGACCGCTACTGCCTGTGCCAGAGGGACAGAGCCCCGACGTTTTGTGAGCCTGTTGCAAGGCGACCTTGACTGGATCACGATGAAGGCGCTCGAGAAGGTTCGCGCGCGGCGCTATGGCGCGCCCTCAGAAATCGCCGCGGACCTTCGCCGTTATCTCAACCATGAGCCGGTGGAGGCGCGTCCCGCGAGCACCGGCTACCGGGTGCAGAAGTATCTTCGGCGCCATGCCGCGCTGGCAGCGGGAATGGCTGCCGTGTTTGCTGTTTTGGCCGCCGGAGTTGTGGTCAGCACCACGCAGGCTATTCGAGCTAACAACGCGAGCCGCAGGGCGTTGCAAGAGCGAGACCGCGCCGTTCAGGCCGAGGCGCGCACTCGCATCGAACGCGATCGGGCCACTGCAGCCGACCAGGCTGCCATCCGCGATCGCAATCGTGCACTCGAGGAGAAAGAGCGGGCAGATGAAGAAGCTGCCTCCGCAAAAGCGGTAAGCAATTTTCTTCAGGATGATCTCTTGGCCCAGGCGAGTCCCTACAAGCAGTCGCGTCCAGATTCCAAGCCTGATCCAGACCTCAAGGTGCGTACGGCACTGGACCGCGCCGCTACCGGGATTTCAGGAAAATTTGACAGGCAACCGTTGGTCGAAGCTTCGATCCGGCGGACAATCGGTGTGGCGTATGCAGGTCTCGGAATCTATCCTGAAGCTCAACAACAACTGGAAAAGGCGCTGCAACTCAGGCGCGGCGTGCTTGGCGATGAAGATGTTGACACGTTGATCGTCGATCAGAATCTTGCACTGGTTTATCTCGAGCGCGGCCAATACCCAAAGGCCGATTCGCTCTATAAAAAGACGCTTGAGATTCAGCGGCGAGTTCTAGGCGACCAGCATCCTGACACCCTCACAAGCATGTACGGTCTTGCCGATGTTTTCAAACGCGAGCAAAAGCCTGCGCAGGCCGAGCCTCTATTGGCGAACGTTCTGAAGGCTCGCCGACACTTGCAGGGCAACGACCATCCCGACACCCTGGCAGTCATGTTTGCGCTGGGCGTCCTCTATCAGGAACAGGGCAACTACGCTCAGGCCGAGCCACTTCTAAAAGCTGCTCTCGACGGGCAGCGCCGAATACTTGGAGAAGGTCATCCGGAGACGCTGCTGACCATGAACAGCCTGGCTGCCCTATACGGCAACCAGCACAAGGATGCTCAGGCCGAGACACTCTACCTCAAGGCGCTCGACCTCGAACGCAGCACGCTCGGAGACGAACATCGCAACACGATTTTCACCCTGAACAGCCTGGCTTTCCTATATGACGCTGAAGGAAAATACGCGCAGGCTGAGCCTCTTTATCAGAAGGCGCTTGAGGCCCAGCGCCGTGTTCTCGGTGAAGACCATGACGACACGCTCTGGACCGCTGTGAGTCTCGCCACGGTGCTCAAGGAGGAGGCCAAATATGCGCAAGCTGAACCGCTTTTCCTCAAGACGCTTGAAGTTCGGCGGCGGCGGTTCGGCGAGGAACATGCTGAGACGCTGCTTCTGATGAATAATCTCGCAGCTCTCTATGCCACTCAGGGCAAATTCGGGCAGGCTGAACCACTCTTTGCCAAGGTCTTTGAAATCCGCAGCCGCGTGCTTGGGCCCGACGATCGTCACACCTTGCTGAGCCTGAATAACCTGGCGGAGATTTACGAATTGCAGGGCAAGTATGCGCAGTCTGAGCCCTTGCTGATCAAGGCCCTTGACTTGCGGCGTCGTACCCTGGGTGAGGAGAACACTGACACGCTGGTAAGCATGGAGGCGTTGGGCAAGCTCTTTCGCTGCGAAGAAAAGTACAGCCGCGCAGAACCACTGCTAACCCAAGCGGTCGAGGGTGATCGACGTGTGCTCGGTGAGGATCATCCTGAAACACTCAACAGCCTTGACGACCTGGCATTGCTCTATCGCAGCGAACGCGAATTCGAAAAGGCCGATGCTCTTCTAGCATCGCTTCTTGAAGCGAGACGTCGCGTATTGGGACCGGCCCATCCCGACACCACCGATGCAATGGTCGAACTTGCAGGGATTTGGCTGCAGGAGGAGAAGTATCCCGCTGCTGAATCACTGCTCCGCGAAGCGATCGGCAACTATGAAAAGACAGCCTCTGAATCATGGGCGCGATGGCGCAGTCAAAGCCTGCTAGGCGAAAGTCTGGCGGCCCAACGCAGGTATTCTGAATCGGAAGCGCCGCTGATTGCAGGATACCGCGGCATGATCGATCGCAAAGCGTCCATTCCGTTTGAGGAGCGCTCCGCACTGACACAAACTGCAAAGTCGATCATTGCGCTTTATGAGAGCTGGGGAAAACCCGTGAAAGCCGCCGAGTGGCAGAATCAGCTATGCCAGGCCAACGGCACCACTCCCCAAACCGATGAATGTTCGGCGGAGAGCAGAGTCGCCGGCAAGCATTATTGATCTGAGTTCCAGAATCGAAACCCGTCACCGATGTTTACTGTCACCCGTAGGTCGCGAAGTATGGACTTCGGCAACGCGCTCATCGCGTGACATTTCAGTAATGCTAAGTCCGCGTGCATTCCCAAGCCCTCTTGGTATGATTCTCGGTTTACGGCAACAGGGCAATGCGCTCATTGACCTATCCAGGTTCGAAGATTTTGTACATTGCTTTCATCGAGTCCACCCTGGCACTGAAAAGAGGAACACCATGCTCTCCCAGGAGCCCATATTCCCTCACCGGCTGAACAGAAACGGCTTTCATGATTCCATCTGTACCCGTTTGTCCGAGATCTCCACTTGCGGGAAGCGGCTTCTTCGTATGTAGTCTTCTATGCGCCTGATCGAAACTTGGCGCGACTGAGAGTTGCGGCGATATACCCGATTTCCTACTTAGACGTGTTCTTAGGAATGAATAAAGAACAGACGCTCACCTAATTGGAAATACCGAGCCGTAAACTCTCATTTGCAACGACTTATTTATAGATGCCGAATGAACCTCAAATCTATGCCGGATGAATTGACATCGAGCGTACCCCACGTAGAAAGTTGTGCCCGATTTCGGATTTCCCCATAGAACGCCCCGAGAAAAATATCCGAAAACAGTCATTGGCGAGGCATCGGCAAGCCAAAAGCAATTGAAATCAAGGCATCTGCCACGCCCGCTCCCACTCCCAGCGGCACAACCAATTTGAGGAAAAGGTTATGATGAAGCTTTTGAAGAGACCATACAAGGCCCTCGCTGTTCTGGCATTCGCCTTGGCGAGCCTGGCGATTTCGGCACCGCGCGCTAACGCACTGAACCCCCCCTACACAAAGGTCGTGTTGTTCAAATGGCGCACGGCCGACATCGGCACTGAGTGTACCAACTGGCTAGGGCCGCAGGGCTATGGCTGGGTGCAGACTTCGCCGCCGGAAGCCACTATTTCAGATGGCTACTGGTACGACATGTATCAGCCGGTCAACTTTAAGTCGCTGACCAGCACCATAGGCAATCGGGCCCAGTATCAGGCCATGATTTCTGCCTGCCACGCTGCCGGAGTCCGCGTTATCGCCGACGTTACGGTCAACGATATGGCCGTTGGCCCAGGCGCCGCGACCGATGGTTCGAGCTACGATTCCGCTACCTTGACCTATCCGTATTTCAGCTCCGCGGACTTCCACCCCGACACCTCGTGTACATATTCCAGCGAGAGCGAAGTGTGGGTTTGCTGGTTGGCTGCCCTGCCCGATCTGAAGACCGAAAGCAGCTATGTGCAAGGTCAGATTGAAGAGTACATGGAGCTGTTGCTCAGCCTGGGCGTGGACGGCTTCCGCATGGATGCCGCCAAGTTCCAACCCTACGCGGACCTGGAAACCATCTTCGCCGCGGTGAAGGCCGTGTATCCCAAAACATTGGAAGGTAATCCTCTGTATATTACCCAGGAGATCACTCCTGACGACACAGTCGACTACAGTGGGTATGAAGGCGTGGGCGCGATCCAGGAGTTCGAGTTCACCTACGCCATGGAAGCAGCTTTCCGCAACACCGGCGGAGAGACACTCTCCTCTCTTCCGGCCATGATTGGCAATAGCACCAGCGGCGGCGGCAGTTACGGTCTCTTGAATGACTCGAGCGATATGGAGATTTTTGTCGACGACTGGGACACGGAACGCAACAATGGCGGCTCGCTCACGGCCAGCGATTTGTCCGGCAACACCAACGATGCGGTGGGCAACTATCGCTACGACCTGGCCAATATCTTCATGTTGGCGCAGCCGTACGCTGCGACCGCGACAGTCGAATCGGGCTTCCGCTTTACCAACGGCAACCAGGACTATCCATCGAGCTTTGCGTACATCAACGGAGTGGCGCAAGTTCCGGCGACCCGGACCGCAAACTGCTGCTATGACTTCATTCACCGTTGGACCGACATTTCGAACATGGTCAAGTTCCGCATCGCCACTTACGGACTCAGCGAGGGGAATTGGACTACCGGTACAAACAACCAGGTCGCCTTTAGCCGGGGCAGCGTGGGTTTTGTCGCCTTGAACAACGACGACGCTACCGTCTGGAACAAGACCTTTACGACCGGCTTGCCGGCTGGCGTCTACTGCAATGTCGTGCATGGCGGTTTGTCGGGCGGCAAGTGCACTTCAGATACCGTCACCGTGAACTCCAGTGGTCAAGCTACTCTCAGCATTCCGACTAATAGCAGCGGGACTGCCCTTGTGCCTGCAGTGGCAATCTATACCGGGCAGGTTCAGTAGCTTCAACCACGGCAAACTGTAAATCCAAATTATTCTGAACGGGCGACGCTCGGATACCGGGGGCCGCCCGTGCGGGAAAGCCTCACGAATAGGCCTGAGCAAATCTCATGGCGAAGGTCGATTCGAATCCTGACAACGCGTGTTCCGCTGTGCGGGAGCTATCTGAATCTGTCCCCTTCGCCCGCGGCATATTCGCTAGCGTCGGTCGAGATCCATCGTGAATAAGTTCCCAGTTCCAACTCGCGGTCGCACGAGCGGCGAATCGTCCGGAGTCAAGCCACCAAAAAAGTAGTCGGCCGGTTCCCCTGAGTGAAAGTCCGCGCTGCTGGCGACCACCTTCGTTTCACCTCCAGGGACAGCAATCTTCAAGATGGGCTGATTTTCTGCCAGAAATGCATGCACGAAGATAGCCTCGCTGTTGCTGCTCCAAGTTGGGTCGGAGGCGCTTGTCGACGCCAATTCGCTCCATCGCTGATTGGCAACGTCAAAGAGCATTACCTTGTTTTGCGCTAAAGTGAGTGCGGCAATCCATTTACCGTCCGGCGACCAGCGCGGGCTAAAGAGACCTTCCGAATGAGGCACGGTCGTCCTTACGTGGCTTTGCAAATTGAATAACTCAATGCTCCGCGGTCCAGTTTCTTTTCCCATGGAATCGGGCTCTCGCCCAAAGACAATCTCCTTTCCGTCGGCGGACCAGCCCGGGTCGGCAACGTTTCGGCTGTCCTTCACCAGCAGCTCCGGTCCTCCCCCGTTGGCGCTCACGACATATATCTGCCATGCTTCCCCGACATGCCGTGCCATTATGGCCAGCTTGCTATCGTCGGGAGACCATTGAGCCAGGAAAATCTCCAGATTGTTCGGAGTGAGCTGTACCTTGTCGGAACCATCCGCTGACCGTGCACGCCATAGCCTTCCAGCGATATCTCCCCAAGCTACCCATTTCCGATCATGCGAATAGGCCACGCGATTCGCGTCGGCAAGAAAGCTGCGCTCTGGCCGAAAACCAAGTTGATTCCCGTCGTATCGCTGTAATCCGGAAGGCTGGTCCGAACCGTAAAAGTAAATCCGCTGACCAGACCTGGCGGCGATAGGAGAGAAATAACTAAGTGGCCCGTTCGTCAGTTGACTCAAAGTCGACCCTGTGGTGCTGCTTCGCAGCTCCCAGAGGTTGCTGCCCGCGTTTACGCTTGACTGGAAGACATAGGCGTTGCCATCAGCCGTCCAGTTTCCGCAGCAATCGAGCACCTTACTCATCGAGCTTTTGAGCAGGGGCCGCGGCGTCTGGCTGCCGCGCTTCAGTTCCCATAAAGAACCGATATGCGTTACAGGGTCCATGACTGTGAAGCGGAGCAGCGCGCCGTCGGGAGACCAGCGGAGCCAGAAGGCCCTGCCTGGCACCTTGGCGACGGGTGTAATGGTCCCGCCGTCCAGTTTGATCTGACTCAGCTCATTTCCGTTGGCGAACAGGATGCTTGCGCCATCCGGCATCCAAGTTGCGTCCTGCGCCAGAACATTCCCTACCCGTAATGCCCCTCCGCCCGCCGTAGGAACAATCCAAAGTGGCTGTTCGGATTGGGGAGACAGTTGACTTCGCAGAAGCAAATGCGATCCATCTTTTGAGATATCGGCGACTTTGGCAGAGATGAGCTCGCTGGGTATCGTGAGGGGCAAAACAGCGCCGGTACTAATATCGACTGCCGCAAGTTGAGGCTTTCCATTTCCGAGCATCGATGCGAAAATCCGTTGCCCGTCCGTAACCAGCGTGAGCAGATTTTCCATGCTGGGCGGTCCGGCGGAAACCGGGCTGTCGTGCGTCAACTGTTCAACGCGCAGCGGCGGCAAAACAGCCGGGCGTCCCCGCAGCCAAAGCGCCGCCACTGCTCCCAGAAAGAGCACCGCAGCCAACGCGTTGCGCGCGGTCTCGGGCCAGTTCCAAAGATGCCTTTTGCGAACCGCGTTCTTTGCCATGGGCGTGTCTGGGCCAGGGTCCGATCTCGGATCCTGGCTCGGGTCCTGGATAGGGATGGGGACGATAGCGGCGGGGACGCGCAAAAAAGGGGTAGGCGGCGAAACCTGTGCCGTGAGCGGAAAAGCCGGTTGGGGGAAGATTTCCGTGGAGTTACGCTCCACGCCCGTTTCCTTGACGGGAAGGGGCGGAGGCTCAACCGAGGTGACGGTCACCGGAGCTATGAACCGGTATCCGCGCTTCGCGAGCGTTTCAACGAACCTGGGGTTTTCGGCCGAATCGGAGAGAGCTTCTCGTATCTTCTTTATCGCAACCGCGAGAGCGCGGTCAAAGTCTACATTTGTATCGGGGCCCCACACTTGAAACTGCAATTCGGCGTGGGTCACCACCTGGCCGGGTTTCGTCAGCAGAGCAGCCAACACCCTAAAAGGCTGATCCTGTAGTCTCACCCGGAAGCCGGATCTCCAGATTTCTCCGCTCTGGAGATCCACTTCAAATAGACCAAAGGCGATCCGTCCAGCTTTTTCGAGATTCTCCACTTCGTGGCACCTGACCCAATCCTACAGTGACCAAAGATTAGCACACCCTCGGCAACGCTTGGAAGATTCCAATCTCGCTCCATATGTTTCTGTAAGTATTTGAAAATAGAAAACTTACAAGTTAATGACGAGTATATGCGGGTTAATGCTGAGTGAATGCGAAATTGATGACCAGTCCATTGCGCCCCCTCACGTACAGAGCCGATGGTTATCCCCGCCTCAAGAATCCGACATCGCCAGGACTGCTGTTTTGGAGCCAGGACGCTCCAACTTCCACGGCGAAAACAGGAGACCCACGAGGCACATTTGTCAGCAATGACGCAAGACTTTAAGGAGACAGCGACATGGACCAGGCTTCAAAAACGGACTCCCGCGTTAGAGGTGTATGGCGCGCAATTCGAGCAACGGCTCTCGTATTTCTCGTGGCTTTCGGCGTGCTAATACAAGCAAATGCCCAATCCGACTCAGGCAAAGTCGTTGGCACGGTCACCGATCAAACCGGGGCGGTGGTCGTTGGCGCGACTTTAACTCTCACCAACAGCGCAAATGGTGCCACATTAACAGCCGTATCGAATTCGACGGGGGGATTGATAATCCCGGCGGTCCCCCCGGGCGATTATCTTGCCAAAATCGAGGCGGTTGGGTTCGAGTCAGAGTCGCAGCCGGTAACCATCACAGTCACGCAGGCTCAAACGCTCATCTTCAAGTTGCGGCCGGGTTCCACCTCCACCACCGTTACAGTCACAGGCGCTGCGCCGCAGGTTGACACTACCGACGCAACGATGGGCGCGACCATTGAGGGTCGGCAGGTCGACGAGTTGCCCCTGAATGGTCGCAATACATTGAACCTTGCACTGCTTTCGCCCGGCGTCACCCAGGGTACATATGGACAGGGGAGCCAGGACACCGTCCAGCGCAATGGTGAGAGCGGCGGCGAGCTTCTTTCGGTGAATGGTATGCGGGAGCAGGCCAATAACTTCATCATGGATGGAGTCGACAACAACGATGGCTTGCAGAACATCATTGTATTTTTCCCGCCCGTGGAAGCCACTCAAGAGTTCAAGATCGCAACGAGTATTGCTCCTGCCGAATTCGGGCGAGCAGGCGGCGCGTTGATCGTCTCTTCAACCAAGTCGGGAACAAACCATATCCACGGCGCTGCTTCAGAGTTCTATCGCAGCGGAAAATTTGACTCAAATCCCAACTATCGCTTTCTGATTAACAATGATGGTGCGTTCACTCCAAATCCCCCCTATAACCGTAACCAATGGGGGGGAGCCGCAGGGTTACCGCTCATAAAGAATAAGCTGTTCATCTTCGGCGATTATCAGGCATATCGTGAGTTTGTGCCGGCGAATGTTACGTTCCATTCAGTGCCCACCGCCAAGATGCGTACCGGTGATTTCTCCGAGCTTCTCAATCCGGCGGAGACAAAAGGCTTGGGCTACACGACGTTTCCGAAATGCTATCCAGGCGCCGGTATCCTAAACAACGAAATACCGAATAACCCGGGAGCGGTATACGTGGCACCGGCGGGAGCGTCGCCGGCACAGTTGGCATTGAATGGAACGCCCCTCAGCGCAGGGCAGATCTGGGACCCACAATCTTGCACCCCGTTCCCCGGAAACATCATTCCTCCCGGGCGTCAGAATCCTGCTGCGATGAAATACTTTAACGCTTACCCAAACCCCAACATTACGGGTACCGTCCTCCAGGATTACCAGGTTCAGCAGCACGGAGCAAACAATTACAACACCTTCGACACGCGCCTGGATTGGCATTTGTCTGCGCAGGATCTGCTGTTTGCTCGCATCTCGTATGACAATTCGACGAACACCCTTTCCTCATGCCTGGCGCCTAACCTTCCGGCCTGCTCTGGGACCGGGTCGAACTACGTGCATGCGCGCGGCTATGTTCTCGGATCGACGCACACTTTCAGCCCCACTCTTGTGAACGAGGGCCGCCTTGCATACATTCGTGATAACTACGGCTACCAGCCTCCCTTATATGGGGTTCCAGTTTCTGCCGATCTTGGTATCGTGAATGCGAACCGAAACATCGAAACCAGCGGCGGTGCGCTGATTGGCGCCACCAACAACGAGATCGAATATTCAGGGGACTATGGCTTGTTCGCGGTTCCACAGAACACCTACGAGCTGACCGATACCCTCAACATTGAGCACGGCAAGCATTCGCTTCGGGTGGGTGGTACTTTACTGCGCCGCCAGGTCGAGTTCTTCCGCCCGCTTGCAGGCAAGGGATTCTTCAATATGGCGAGCAATGGAGTTGACTTCACTGGTTGGGAGTCAACAGAGTTGGTTGTAGGCGGGGTCGACCAGTACTCAATCGGGGCGCAGAATGGATACTTTGCGAACATCAGCCAGGAAGACGGCGTATTCGCACAGGATGATTGGCGCATCGCCAAGCGGCTTACTTTGAACCTGGGCATACGGTGGGATCTGCTGACTTGGCCCTATGAGGCGCATAACCAACAGTCTAACATCAGCCTTACGACCGGCGATTTCATTCTGGCCGGCCAAAATGGGGCATCGAGAACCCTCATCAATCAGGACTATGGGGATTTTGCGCCTCGGTTGGGGTTTGCCTATGACGTCTTCGGGAACGGCAAGACGGCTGTTCGCGGCGGCTACGGCATTTTCTATTTCCCCGACTATGGCGGCATCAGCAATCAATTAGGCCAGAACGCACCCTTTGGCAACGAGACTCATTACTATGCCGCCAATGGGTACTGCATTACCTTTACTGGGCAAACATCGGCTCTTGGACAACCGTATACCTGCCCCGGATATACCACTCCCGCTGCCGTAACCACACAGTTGCCTGCGCCTGGATTCCCGGGTTTCAATCCTGCCGCGCCTCCTCAGGGGGTTGGCGGAGTTGGAGCTGATCCTAATAACAAGCACAGCCAGATTCAGGAGTGGAATGTTCAGGTTCAGCAGCAATTGGGAGCGAAGGATGTCTTCACCGTGTCGTATGTGGGGGATCACGCTGCCGACTTGTCAACCTACTACGGTCAATTCAATGGCTATCAATTCGGCGTGACCACTATCCCGTTTCTGAATACCGGCCTGAACAACATCACTGCCAACATTTACAACGGCCTCTCAAATTACAACGGGCTCCAGGCGCACTACGAGCATCGCGAGGCAAACCTTATTGCTACCGCCTCCTACGCATGGTCCCACGCGCTTGACGATTCCCCAGGGGCATTCGAAGGATCGACGGTGCAGAATAACTGGAACAATCCGCATGAGAATTACGGAAACTCCCTTGACGACGTGGCGCAGAATTTCACCACGTCGATTCTCTATTTCGTGCCCATCGGTCGAGGTCAACAAATTGGCAGCGGAATATCGCGGCCGATGGACCTCCTTATCGGCGGGTGGCAGAGCAGCGTTACAGCAACGGTGCAGACCGGCCAGCCATTCGATCTGTCCACGGGAACCGGAAATCCAAGCAATCGGCCCGATAAGGTTGCTGCGATTACCTATCCGAAGAACATCAACGGTGGTCTTTGGTTCAGTACTAGCTCGTTTTCGAGCAACATTCCGACGATTCCCTCAACGGACGGATTGGGCAATGCTGTTTATGCGCGAGTGGGAACGCTCGGAAGGGACCAGGTGTATGGTCCCGGCTATCGCGTAGTGAACTTCAGTGTTCAGAAGAACCTGCACCTGCTTGAGGGCTATACGCTGGAACTGCATGGAGATGCATTCAACGTCCTGAACACTCCTCAGTTCACCAACCCGGGAAACACCACGAACGGCGGTGTGTACTTTGGGGCCATTAACGGCACCAAAGAGCAGTCCAATCGGCAGATTCAACTCGCGGCTCGGCTGACCTTCTAGTCGGCACCACCACAGATAGCACTGGCCACCTACGCCGGTGCTATCTGCATTCCACGCCGTACCCGGGGCTCAACTCGCTCTCATCGAAGATGAGGTGGGTGCCGCCTCATTGTGGTCGCCCACATCAAATTTGCCGGTGGTCTAACAGCTCTCCGGACAGCGAACCTGCTCGAACGTTACTGAAAAAAGGGAACTCCTTGCGAAAAATCCGCCTCTGCAACTTACTGCTAGCAACAACCACGCTCGCGATAGCGGGCAATCTTATTGCCGTCGCGCAAGAGCCAGCCGTCCTAGGAAATCTATCTCAAGCGGCGAACGCCTCGCTCGCCGTTAGCGCTCCAGAGTGGCTCCGTACCGGAATCATCTACGAAGTATTTCCACGCTCCTTTTCTTCAGAAGGCAACCTCAACGGAGTTACAGCCGGCTTAGGCCGTTTGAAAGCTCTTGGTGTCACGGTCTTGTGGCTCATGCCCATTCATCCCGTGGGACAACTCAAGAAACTCGGCGCCAACGGCAGTCCGTATGCGGTCAGAGACTATTACGCAATCACTCCGGACTACGGCACTAAAGAAGACTTGCGCCATCTGATCAATGAGGCTCATCGGCGCGATATGAAAGTTATCCTCGACATCGTAGCCAATCACACCGCCTTCGACAGCGTGATCATGGTTCATCCGGATTTTTATAAACATGACAAAAATGGCCGCCTCATCTCTCCTCACGGATGGAATGACGTAGCCGCACTCGATTACTCCAATCCGGCGTTGCGGCAATATATGATCGGCGTGCTCACGTATTGGGTAAAGAATTTCGGTGTGGACGGGTATCGCTGCGATGCGGCAGGAGAAGTGCCGACGGATTTTTGGGAGCAGGCGCGCGCCGCATTGGATCAAGTCAATCCCGATATTCTCATGCTTGCTGAAGCGTCGAAGCCAGAACTCCTTCGCAGCGCCTTTCAACTCGATTACGCATGGCCTTTGTTGTCCAAGCTTGACCACGTACTCATGCATGGTGCCCCGGCCAGCGAACTCCGCAAAACCATCCAGAAGCAGCAGGCGTTGTTTCCCGAACAAACCCTGCATATGACCATTTCCGACGATCACGACGAGGAGCGGGCAATCGTGCGTTATGGCGTCCAAGGTGCGTTGGCTGCCTCTGCCTTGATGTTCACCATAGATGGAGTTCCCCTGCTTTACAACGGCATGGAAGTGGGCGATGCAACTCCATCCTCCCCACCTGCATTGTTTGAAACCCTCAAGATCTATTGGCAAGGATCGCAGATGCACCCAAAGATCCAACAGTTCTACGACTTCATGATTCCTTTTCGCAAGCAGCATCCTGCACTCTGGCGCGGGCAAGTCACATGGGTGCATAACTCCGACGAGCAACATGTCCTTAGCTATCTACGCGTTTCGGGAAGGGAAGAACTCCTCGTGATGATCAACCTCTCCAACGCACCTTTTCACGGAACGGTGGAAACGTATCCAGGGGAATGGCAAGAGGTCAAACAGCCTCTTTTCCGCGGTTCGCAGGCAGCCATTCCGTCGGTCTCACTAGACGCGTTCGAGTTCCGTATTTTTGAGAAGAAGTGAAGATGAAAAAACAATGGCTCGGTTTTTCGCTGTCGTTATTCTGGACCCTAGCAAACTTGTTGCAGGCGGCCGGAGCCCAGCAGTTTACTCAAATGCCCGGCGGGGTCAGCGCTACAGGTAAAGGCATTACGTTGCAAGTGATGGCGCTACGTGACGATGTTCTTCGCGTGCGCATATGGAAGGGCAGTGCGGTTCCGGAGGACGCCTCGTGGGCCGTCCTCGCTTCTGCCCGAACCAGCAGTGTTCAGGTTGCTCCTGAGTCGAACGGATTCGCGACGAAGCAATTACGCGTTAGCCTCGATGACCAGCTTCGTCTAACCGTGGCGGACCTTGCCGGCAATGTGTTGCAGCAAGATGCTGCACCCGTGCGGTGGGATGGAGCCAGCTTTACCGTCATCAAAAGACGAACATTCAATGATCACTTCTTCGGCCTCGGAGACAAGCCAGGGCCCCTTGATCGCGCAGGCGAATCCTTTACCATGTGGAACACTGATTCCTTCGGCTGGCAGGAATCGACTGATCCCATCTACAAAAGCATCCCGTTTTTCCTGGAAATTAGCTACGGACGAGCTCTCGGTGTTTTTCTCGACAACACCTGGCGCACGGATTTCGATTTCGGGCGTGCCAAGCCCACCGAGTATACATTTGGCGCGCTGAATGGACCTGTCGATTACTACCTAATGTATGGTCCGGAGCCGAAACAAGTGGTCACCGACTGGGCCTGGCTGACGGGTCCCACACCGTTGCCTCCTCTCTGGTCTCTCGGCTTCCAGCAGTCGCGGTACACATACTTCCCGGAGTCCCAGTTGCGTGAGGTCGCGGATCGATTCCGCAAAGACCGCATCCCCTGTGATGTGCTGTGGCTGGACATCGATTTCCAACATGACAACTGGCCATTCACAGTCAATGAGCGGGCATTTCCTGATTTCAGCGGGATGGTGCAAGATCTCGGGCGCGAGGACTTCAAACTGGTGGTTATCACCGATCTCCATATTGCCAAGCAGCCAAATGTCGGCTATGTGCCATATGACTCGGGCGTAGCCGGCGATTACTTTGTCAAGAATCCCGACGGCTCCGCTTACGTTGGAAAAGTATGGCCGGGGTCAGCGGTGTTTCCAGACTTTACGCAGTCGCGAACCAGGCAGTGGTGGGGAACGCTCTACAAAAACTTCATCGCGGACGGAGTAGCGGGATTCTGGAACGACATGAATGAGCCGTCCGTATTCGACGGCCCCGGCAAGACCATGCCCGATGACGCTCAGCATCGCATCGATGAACCGGGCTTTCGCCAGCGAACCGCAACACACCTTGAGATCCACAACATCTACGGGATGCAAAACTCTCGCGGCACTTACGAGGGCGAACTCGCGCTGCGACCGAATGAGCGGCCCTTTGTCATGACCCGCGCAAGCTTTGCGGGCGGACAACGCTACAGCGCAACCTGGACCGGGGACAACAGCTCTACCTGGAATCACATGCGCATTAGCATTCCGCAACTCGTCAACTTGGGACTCAGTGGTTTTTCACTTTCCGGCGCGGACGTTGGGGGATTTGCAGGCTCTCCGCCGCCAGATCTGCTGACTAAGTGGATCGAGCTATCTACTTTTCAACCGATTGACCGCGATCACTCTGCAAAGGGAACGCGTATGCACGAAGTGTGGGTTGACGGGCCGGAACAGGAAGCCATACGCCGCCGCTATATCGATGAGCGCTATCGGCTCATGCCCTACCTCTACACGGTAGCCGAAGAGACATCGCGCGATGGGATACCGATTGATCGGCCGCTTTTCCTCGAGTTCCCTCACGCCATCGAGAACGGCACTCCTTTGGACTTAACCACTGGCGGAAGTGAATTCCTATTTGGCAGTCGCATCCTCGTGGCACCCAATCCATCTCCGGAACAAGTTGCCCCTTACACCGTTCATCTTCCGCCCGGCACATGGTACGACTACTGGACGGGGGAGCGGTATACGCGCGGCAACTTCGGTGGACCGCTTGACCTGGAACAGCGCGATAACTTGATTGCCCAAAAGACATTGAGCATCACGCCTAAGCTTGAACAATTGCCGGTCTATGTGCGGGGCGGCAGCATTCTCCCCATAGCTCCATTGACCCAAAGCACAGCGGAGGTGCCGGGTGGACCTCTGACCCTTCGTGTTTACCCTCCGACTCCGGGCCTGAATGCGCCTAGCGAATCGTGCGCGGGGGAGGTTTATACGGATGACGGCCACAGTTTCGATTTCCTCAAGGGCGTCTTTGCCCGTATTCACTTTACATGCTCCACGGGAGCCGACGGTAGCATGACTGTAACCATCGGTGAGCAGGAAGGTAGCTGGAAACCATGGTGGCATGAATACCGGATAGAGGTGGTAGGCTGGACACCGAAAAGCGGTCGCGGATTAGAAAATGGAAGTAGCACATCGCCCACTCAAGAGGACGGTCGCTGGGGAGTTACGGTTCCCTTTAACACCCATGGAGCGCAGATTGAGCTGCGTTGAAGAGATGAGCCGCGCTCATCCACGGCTTTAGGAAGGATTGGGAAGGGGTAGTTGCTGTCAAACCGACAAATCTCATGGCGACCAATCTCGCCTCCTATGAACGGCCAGCCCTTTGCTCTGCGGTTGAGTCACCGCTCGGTCGTCAGCACCACCTCTTCGCAGCTCAAAAAGCCGTTGACGCATCTGGCATGCGGTGGCGTCGACCAGATCAGAGTCACCATTTCACCCAGTCTTAGGATGAGATGGTGACTCTAGTCTGGATATCGTATCAACTCAAGTGATGGGAAGATAAATTGAGTCACTACTGTATTCTCTGCAATCGAGGTCTACAGTGCGCAAATCCTCGAGCAGGTTGGGTGAGAGTGGCACATCGTGGTCCTTCGCTCCGTCGCCCTGGCGAATGTGGTCCACCATGCGCTTGACCGATCGCCCACCCAATCGCCTCTACCGCATCCTGCTGGTGCTGCATCGATAATCAATACATTACGTTCAGATATGAGTCCCTCACTATGAGCGGGCGCTCCCGACGGTTCGCGTGGTTCATCGAGGGTGTGGGAGGCCGTCGTTCTTAGAGGTTCGAAATTTATTTTCAGAGTTCCCGGAAATCCAAGTGAAGCCTTTGAACGAAGCCGGAAAGCCGTGATTTGTGAGGATATCAATGAGGATATGCGGGTGCAGTGTGAGATGTATCCCATTAGTTTCAACGGTAGGAATCCCTGGGGAAGCCAATAAAATCAACAACTTAGATAAAAATGACAACCCCGAATCGGCCATGTGTATCTAAATTTGCTTAGTTGATGCGGGGGCCGGTTTTCTGATCACTTCAACGGACCTTCGTTGATGTTGTTGATCCCTACAGATAAGGTCGATGATTCTGTTTGCTCTGCCTTCGGCTGCGCCATGCTCATTGGCATGAAAATCGCAGCATGTTTTGTTGCCTTACTGTTGCTTCAGCAGCCGACTGGCTGCGATCAATCGTTCAAAAAAGGTTGAACCACCGCCGAAGCCAGCGAAGCATTATCCGCCAATCCACCGTTTTGAAAATGTGTCTGGAGTTCGTGTTCCCGGTGTCGCACTGGATACGGTAACGGGGCAGTATTGCAAGACGTGGGAATGGGCCTACAAATCCAACGCTCAAAGCGGTGGGTTGGATTTGCTACCAACTTGTCTGAGCCTTTACTAGGAAACACAATCCATCGACAGCCTCACGAATTGAATTGCAACGTCAATTGCCCTCTGCGCGAATTTGTTTTCATTGACTCAACGTGACCTGACCCCATTCTTCGTCCGTTTCGGTGTATGAAATCATAACCTACATTTTTCTGCTTTTCTTTCTCAGGTAGAGATCTCTTGGCCGTGGAGCAGCCCTGTCAAGGCCGGAGCGAAGCGGAGCCCGTCAGGGTCGCCTTGACAGGG
>JBEKDE010000017.1:0-63260 GCA_050014515.1 Occallatibacter sp. | reverse complement strand
ACTTCACAATCAAATTGCAGGTCCGGCGTTTGTGCTCAAACACAGTCCTCTTACCGGATCGCTGCTACATCAACACAGATGGGCTTGTTTTGACGCAAACGAACCGATGGAGTTTCTTACAGCAGTCGAATTCTCGAAGCACGACGAATTGGATGTCATTGGAAAAAGCGAATACGAATTGATTAGATACTTGCGCGACAGGTTTGGGAGCCTATTCAAGACAAAATAGACACTTACACTTCATGGGTTGCCAACGATTCATTGCGTTGAACCAACCCTGTCAAACGCTGTGCTAATTGCGTTGCGCATTGCAGCCGCCCGAACGTATGAATACCTTTTGATCATCTTTGGATTCATCCAACCCGCGCTTGACTGAATTGCTTGATCGGTTGCGCCGGTTGCCGCAATCCTCGATAGAGAACTGTGCCGTAGATTGTGAAAGCGCAACGTTTCAATGTGTGTGTTTTGCTTTGCCGCCTCACTTAGCGGTTGCGGGAGAGAGATTTCCGACGACGGCAAATCCGGTCTTCAATGCGAACACCTGTTTGGTTCCCTCAAAGTGGTCTCCCACCAGGGACTGCACTCCCGTAATCTCCGATGTGGAAAGGAGAATCTGTGCAGCAATCCTCGCGTGACTGGCTCTATTGTGGTGAGTTTGGCTGTTGTTTCTCAAAGTCCTCGGGTTCGCGAATTCTGAGTATGTTTCTGCTGCGCTCTTTTTGCTCCTGCTCAAGGCGAGCGGCAGATTCCAGCTGTTCGTTCGACTCCTGTTTACGCCCCAGGCGCGCGAGCGCGAGGCCGAGATAGTAGTGCGCTTCCTGGAGGGAATCGTCCTGGCTGACGGCCTGCCGCAGCGCGGATATTGCTTCCGCATAGTGTTTCTGCTCGAATTCCACTCTTCCAAGCGCAGTAAGGGCGCCAGCATCTCTGGGCTTAGTCTTTAGAACCTTTTGAAGTTCCAGTGTTGCTCGGTCGTAATCCCCCACATCCCGATCCAGAAGGCCGAGCTGGTAGTACGATTCGCTCTGCGTGGGAGCCAGTGCGATGGACCGCTCAAATTGCGCGCGCGCCTCCTCCGCTCGACCCAGCGCCGCAAGGGCCATGCCCAGTGCACCATAACCCGATGGATCGTCAGGGCGTATTGCGACGTATTGTGCAAACTGCTGGCGTGCATCGTCGTACCTGGCTCGATCCATCAATTCAAATCCCAGGTAGAACATGGCGAGGGCATCGTTTTTGCGCAGCTTCAACGTTTGTTGAAATGCTGCGATGGCATCGTCGGTTAACGACAGTTTCTGCGCCGTCACTCCGAGTTCATATTGGACGTCTGCGTTGTCCGGCGCGTATTTCTTCGCCTCCAAGATTAAGTCCAGGGCCGAATTCCAGTTTCCGGTGTCCGACGCTGCCTTTGCCTGGTCCTGCAAAATGTGGACCAGGGCGCCGGCGACGTCGGTCCGGCCTGGATCAAGACGAAGGGCCTGATGCAACTCGGGAAGGGCATCCAGCGTACGGCCCAGATGCGAGTACAAAAGACCAAGATGCGCGTGCCCTGGCGCAAAGTCGGGGTTTGCCTTCACAACCTGTTCAAACAACTCCTCGGCCTTCGCTTCCTTGTGCTGAAGTACTCGAACGACTCCGAGCAAATCGAGAGCCCGATAGTCCCCTGGATTCGAGCGAAGAACAGACTGCAGGTCTTGCTCAGCCTGATCCAGTTTGCCGGCGGAGAGTTCCGTTGCCGCATCCTGCAATTGAGAGGACTGCAATTGCGAGGATGGGGACTTGTGGCTTGCGGTCTGGGACAAGGCGGCCACACCTGTGACGAGACAGAGAGTCACGAGAAAGAGAATCCGGCGTGTGCTGGTGGATGGGCGCATTTAAGGAGTCGCCTTAAGGAGATTCTCGACCGGCTCGGTAACGGTCAGGATTTTGTCTACTTTCTGATTGGTCAGGACCTGACGAATGCCGCTTGGCCAGCGAATTTCGATCTCATGGATTGAATCTGCACTGCCCAGGCCAAAATGCAACCGTTTGTCGGACGATGACTGATAACTTCCGGCTGTGGTGACGGTCGCGAATTGCTCTCCCGCAGAAGTCTGTACTCTTGCTTGAGCGCCGATGGCGTCGCGATTGCTTTTGACTCCGACGAGCTTGAGTGTGATCCAGTGATTCGCAGTCGCAGTTTCATTCAGCAACACATGGGCGAGCCCGTCATTGGTAGTGACAACGGCGTCCACCTTTCCATCGTTATTGATGTCGCCAATGGCCAGACCGCGCGCGGCCCACTGTTGATGGAATATGCTGCCCGAAGCGGCGGAGACATCGACGAACTTTTTCCCCTGCTCATTGCGCAGCAGAGCGGGGGACTCGCGATAACGCAAGCCCGGTTCGGTGTCTTCGATTGTGTCCATCACATGCGACTGGACGATTAACAGATCCTTCCATCCGTCGTTATCGTAATCCATGAAGCGTGTGCCCCAGGCCGAATGCATCAGAGAGATGGGGGCCAGTCCCGTGATAGAAGTTGAGTAATCAAACGTGCCGTCTTTAAGGTTTGTGAAAAGAGCGTATCTCTGGTGGGCCAAATCGGTAATGAAGATATCAGGCCAGCCGTCATTGTTGTAGTCGCTGAAATCAACACCCATTCCTGAAAAGGCATGGCCGGCGCCGTCGAAGCCCACGCCTGAGGGCAGGCCCACCTCCTCAAACGTTCCGTCGCCGCGATTGTGAAACAGGTATTGCTGGATGGCATCGTTGGCGAGCAGGATATCCATGCGGCCATCGCGGTCATAATCGGCGATCGCGATTCCGAGGCCCTTGCCGGGCTTGTCGATACCGGCCCGGTGCGATACTTCGGTGAATTTTCCGCCGCCATCGTTATGAAACAACAGAACCGATTCAGGCTTGAACATGTCAGGATGACAATACCCTCGGGATCTTTTGGAATCGGCACAGAAAATGTCATCGAAATCCCACTGCATGTAGCGCGCGACGATCAGATCGAGACGCCCATCGTTGTCATAGTCTATCCAGGCAGCGCTGGTCATCCATCCCGAACCTGCAACACCCGCGGCATCGGTAACGTCAGTGAATGTTCCATCACCATTGTTGTGGTAGAGAGTGCTTCGTCCATATCCCGCGACATAGAGATCTTCGAATCCGTCGTTGTCGTAGTCCCCAACAGCCACTCCCGTGGAATAGCCGTATCCGGTGAGACCGGCTTTTTCAGTCACATCTTCAAATGTGCCGTCGGGTTTTTGATGGTATAGGCGGTTCCAATACTTTTGTCCGTCTTTCCTGGGTATTGTCCCTTTGGGCGTTGGGTCAGCGATCGGCGCTCCGTTTGCCAAGAAAATGTCCAGACGGCCGTCGTTGTCGTAGTCGAATAGCGCGACTCCGGAACCCATGGTCTCGATGAGATATTTTTTTGCAGTCGGCGACGCCTGCTGGCGAAAATGAATGCCCAGTCGTTCGGTGGCATCCACAAAATCCCCCGCCACCGGAGGCGCTTGTCCGCGCAATGGGAAAGCCCACGAGACCGCAGCCGCGACAACAAGAGCGGCACAGTTCGACCGTCCAATTCTGAGGTAAAAGTTTTTCATCAAAGCTGAGGTGTGCGCAGCGCAATCATTATAGGCTTTAGGTTGGTCGTTCGCAGACGGCGTGAGGTTTCGGGAAGTGCGGCCATGATGAGGCAATGCTTGTCAATCCGTCCTTCTCTGCGCCGCTAAAGCCGACATGAAGCGGAGTGTGTGAAGCAGATGGGCGCTCCAGAAATCCCATGTATGGCCGCCGTCAAATTCCTCGTACACATGTTCGACGCCGGCGGTTATGAGTGCCTCATGCAATGCGCGATTACCCTCGAGCAGTGAATCCTCTCTGCCGCAATCAAAGCGTAGAGATGGAATCTGTTCACGATTTTGCCGGACCCAGTGCATGATGTCCACATTTTCAGCGCCAGAATAAAGAAACTCGCTGAGCGGTTCCTGCACATGATCCACTAGCTGCTCGATCCGCGTAACGGAGGAGTGTGCGGAGACGCCCGTTACCCGGTCGGCATATTTCATTCCGAGACGGATTGCTCCGTACCCTCCCATGGACAAGCCCGCCAAATACAAGCGAGTCGTGTCCACATTCGGCAGGACGGACTTCACTGCTGCCGGCACGTCGTCGATGATCCAGGCCTCTGCGTTGAATGAGGTATGGGGAACGTAGGCTGTTCCCGATCCCCAATGGCCATCGGAGGGCATGGCGATGATGAATGGGCACGAATCGCCCCTGGCTTTCAGTTTCTGCAGGCTCGCCGCAAGACCTCCGAGCGCCCACCAATTCCAATGACTGCCGTGCACTCCGTGCAGCAGAATCAGGAGCGGCAGGCGATCGGCTCTGTCTACTTCAGGTACATATAGAGTGATATCGGCGCGGCGCCCCAGAGCGGACGAATACACAGTCAGCATTCGCGTTCCGTGGTCGTCGACCGCCGGTGACAGCACCGCATTAGTGAATCTCTCCGTCAACTCTCCGCCTTCGGTTTACCACTCTTTGAGATTCCGCTGATGGCACGCTAGTGGCTGGGAAGCGGCATGCCAACCATTTCGGGGCGATAGAGATTCATGTTGGTATAAATCTGACCATCGCCGGTGGTGTCGTTGCAAGCATACGTGAAGACGAGCGAGGCGCTGCTGTTTTCAAGTTCCGTATGTTCCTTCACGGCGTAGCAGGTGGCGTTGGAGATAAACCAGCTATTGCCTGAGGCCATCTCCGGGAATGCGAATAGATTTTCCTGGCCGCCGAAGTTACCGGAGATGTTTCCGGCGAGTTGATAGTATGCCTCGTTTGGCGGATATCCTCCATTGGAGTTTTCGTCGGTGTAGGTGGCGATCCACTGACTAGTGGAGGAATGGTAGCGAAGAGTTCCTTCCGTAAACCCCGGTGTGATGACGGCCTTGATGTTACCGGGTACAGTTGTGCCGGTTGTCCAGCTCTGAAACTCGCCGTACGTATTGAAATACTGCCAATTGCTGTCGGTTCCGATGTTGAGATTTCCGAAGGATGCGATATCGGACAGCGGCAGGCGCAGAAGCGCCATATAGGAGTTGGTTCCATTGGGCAGATAGGTCAGGAAATACGCGTACTCTGCCCCATTCGGATCGCTGGGGAATGGATTGCCGCCCGGCCCCTGATTGACGATCATGGAAACGCCCGGAGTCATGGTGGTTGTCGAGTAAATCTCGGTGAAGTCGCTCGCGGGAAGGTCCCAATTCCACGGAGATTGAGTGGGGTTGGGCACCTTAACCAGGTACACAGCCGATGAGGATGGATAGGCGCTCTCACCGGGGTTATAAAACTGATCGGCAATCACGTAGAGCGTGCCGTTGTACATGAAGCCGTCGAGCGGCCAGTAGTAATAGCTGCCGCTGGGCAAATCCTGGTTGAAGATCGGCGTCACGCTTGTGTTCCAGTAGTAGGTTGCCTGGGTACAAGACGAGGTATTCCATGGACACTGGGAATGCGGCGTCAAGGCGACGGTGTTGTGCACAAACCACGCCCCGGATCGCTCCCCATTGGTATTGATGAAGGTGTCATCCATCAGCCAGATGCTGTTGCCGTTCCCAAGATCGATCGAGTAGCCGCCATCGGAGCCGAGGTAGTCGCCCTGGTAGGGGAAGTAAGCGCGTTCTTCAGTTTGGGCATGAACCCGAAGAGTGCCCAAACCCGCGAATGCCAAAACGGAAATCACAAGCAGAAAAGTTCTAAGCTCCATGATTCAATCTCCAATAATGTTCGTTATACGATGAAACGAAGAAATGTTTGCTCCTTCGGGCCGGAATTGTCAAGGCATTTATTTCGA
This sequence comes from Occallatibacter sp., assembly GCA_050014515.1. GTDB lineage: Bacteria > Acidobacteriota > Terriglobia > Terriglobales > Acidobacteriaceae > Telmatobacter. The sequence goes on along the minus strand of JBEKDE010000017.1, from coordinate 57,412 downwards.
ACATTGGGGGAAATATTGAAGCGCGATGGCCTCCATCTCGACCGATCTAGGGTAAAACAATCATCAACAATGGTTTATTTGCCATGAAAAAGACACCTGCTATATGATCCTCCTGCACCATCAGCCCGCAGATTCTCGCGCTCGAGGATGCTACAAATGGATCGCCGCACCTTCCTCAAGACTTCCGCCGCAGCCACGACGCTAGCGTTGCCGTCTGCCGGATTTGCCGGAGCAAGGCAAGCGCTCCCCTCCATTCCTTCGCTTGCTGACCTTGCCAGTACGCGCATGAGCCATACCTTCATGGAACTCTTCAATCTTCCGATTGCGATGAATGACTGGGGGTATGCACAGACGGTGAAGTCGGTATCGGCGATCATGGCGATCGCCTTTCCGCCGTATGCATGCTGTGGGATTCCGGATACGCCATGGAGCCCGGGACTGCTCTCGACTTGCGAGCTGATGATGAACGATCGGCTGATTTCCATCTCCGATGACCCGGCGCAGGCGGTCACCTACCAGTGGTTCCCGCATTGCGTTGTGCGGGAGCAGACGGTGGATGGAATACATTTCCGCACCACGATGTTTCTGCCGCCTGAACAGCGCGCGGTATTGCAGAAGATAGAGATTCGAAACATCGGTGAGCACAGTGCAGCACTTGAACTTGGCTTCAATATGCGCGCGGCGGTCACACAGAAATCATCGGGCTGGATGGCGCAGTTGCCCGGCGAAGCGGATAATCATCTCTCCTGGAATGCTGGAAAAGGGAGACTTACATGGACGGCTGCTTCTTCAAAAGCCGCCAGTGCACAAGGCATCTCACCCGCGGCCGATGCGGTGGCCGGCGGGAACGTGCTGAAATACAACTTCACACTCGCTCCTGGAGCCGTGCGAGAGTTCCACTTTGTCGCGACGATTGCCGCGGTTGCCGCGGATGCTGAGGCCTTGTACGATCGATTGCAATCGCAGTTTGCTGAAATGGAGCAGCAGAACGAGCGCCGCTTCGATCAGTTGCTTCACTCGGCTTTCATAGTGGACAACAGCGACTTTTCGGGTTCGCTCCCAAGGCTTCAGACAACGAGTGAGACCCTGTGGAATCTTTACCATAATGGCCTTAAGAATCTTCTGACAGCGCGTCGCCGCTCTCCGGACTCCGTCTACGGTCCGACGCTCCTTACTCTGAGCGGGCATGTTTTGCCGACGCTCAGCTTTCCGTGGGATACGGCACTGAGCAGTTTCAGCTTGTCGCTGCTGGAACCGCAGCCGCTGCGCAACCTTGTCGAGGTGTGGTTCCAGCAAGACATGCATCAACATCTTGCGACAGATTATGTAACCGGACAAGCGGTGGGGCCGTGGTATGCCGTAAACGATATGGCGATCATCCGATGCGCACAGGATTATCTGCGCATCACCGGCGATCTTGCATGGATTAACAAGCGAGTGGGTGGCAGACCGGTTCTCGATCATCTGCTTGATCACGCAACGCACTGGAAGAAGCTTGCCGGAAAGAACGGGCTCGGTGATTACGGCGGTATTTCCAACCTGCTTGAAGTGGTCAGCACCTATACGCATGAAGTGGCGGGCATGAACGCCGGGAACGTCTCAAGCATGAGGTTTGTCGCTGAGCTTCTGGAGAAGAATAATCGGGCGCAAGAGGCCGCAAGCCTGCGCGCTGATGCCAAAGCGCTCGCGCAGCGCATCAATGAGCTGCTTTATGTGAAGGGCAAAGGGTGGTGGAGCTGCGGTCAACCAGACGGAACATTTGTCGAGGTACGGCACTGCTATGATTTTCTGGCCGTTCTGGACAATATGAGCAATGATTTGACCGAGATTCAGAAAAAAGAAATGGCACATTTCTTCTGGACGCAGCTCGCCTCGAAGAAGTGGATGCGGGCACTCGCGAGCGGCGATCCGGACGCCACATGGAACGTTCGGCCTGACCACAGTTGTTTGGGAGCTTATGCGGCGTGGCCGCCCGAATGCGCGAAGGGCCTCTTCAAGGTGGATGATCCAGCGCGTATTGCGACATGGCTCACTGAGGTCGCCAAGGCAGGGAATCAGGGGCCGATCGGGCAGGGCCATTTCACCGAGGATGTCGTGAGCCCGTTCAAGGGCGGTGCTTTCAAGGCCTCTGAAGACGCGCCCTATATCGAAGATTGGTGCTGCATCTCCGGAGGGGCATTTACCGATCTCGTGATCGAATCAATCTTCGGTGTGGAACCGACGCTCTATGATGGCCTGCACGCAACACCGCGTCTAACCGCGTTTGACCAGCATGCGAGGCTTGAGGGACTTCATTATCAGGGCGCGGAATACAGCGTGTCTGAATCCGGTGTCAAACGCATGGGCTAGATGGCGCACCTGAATCTCAACTACGCAGCGCCCCAATGGGTGTCCGGTTTGCCTTTAAGCGCGAATGACCTCTACCCCAAGTTTGAGAAACGGCGCAATCATTTCGTCGGTGGCACCGGTGTCGGTAACCAGGGTGTGAAGATTGCGGGTTTCGCAAATCCGCCAGTTGGCGATTACTGAGAACTTGGTGTGATCGACCACGGCGACATGACGGCGTGAATGGGCGACCATGGTGCAATTCAATTCTGCTTCTTCAGAGCTGAGGCAGCTCGCTCCCCACTCGGCGTCGATACCATCGGCGCCGATGAAGAGGGTATGGATGAGCATGTTCTCCATGCTGCGCGATGCGCTGGGGCCCACCAGGGAAAACCAATCCCCGTGTAGATGGCCGCCTGTTACGAAGACGCTCACGTCCTTGCGCTTTGACAGTTCCATGGCGATATTGACCGTGTTGGTGACCACCGTGATGTTGGAATTCAACGGCAGGCCGCGAATAACTTCGGCGGTGGTGGTGCCGGGAGTGACCGCAATGGTTTCGCCAGGGCCAATGAGCGCGGCCGCGGCGCGACCAATACGGTGCTTTTCATCGGCCAGCCTCTCCAACTGCGCCAGAAACGTGCGGTCTTTCTTGAACGGCTCATAGAAGAGCGGCTCGATGGAAACGGCGCCACCGTGGGTGCGGCGAAGCAGACCCCGCTGCTCAAGCGTGTCCAGATCCCTGCGGATGGTCACAACCGAGACACCCAGTTCATTACTCAGATCATCCACCGAAACCGAGCCAGACCGTTGCAGCGCACTAAGAACGGTGTTGAATCGCTGCTGCCGATCACCACCCAAGGCATTTCCCTGATCTTCTGCCAAGGGGACGGAATTCTCTTCCCGACTCTTTCCTCTAGCCACGATTCATCTCTTTCTTTTGCCAAACCTGCTGAATCTGTTCCAGTGTCTTGCCGCGCGTTTCTGGAACTCTTCTCCATATGTACATGAAACTTACGAGAGAGAGAACGGCATAAATCGCAAAGGTACCTGAAATATCAAAGCGCCTGACCAGCGAGAGGAAGGTAAAGGTGACGACAAGAGTTCCCGTCCACAAGGTGGAAGTTGCGATGGATGCTGCCCGGCCACGAATCTTGTTGGGGAAGATCTCCGAGATAATGATCCACGGCACCGGTCCCATTCCGAAGGCAAAGAAGCCGGTATAAAAAATGACACTGCCCAGGACAATCAAGGGCGAAACATTGTTCATGTGCAGGGCGCAGACCATGGTGGTGAGGGCCAGGGTCATGCCGGCGGTTGCCGTAAGCAACATGGTGCGACGCCCCCATTGATCCAGAAAAACCATCGCGATAAGCGTACAGATGAGGTTGGTTGATCCAATGATGACGTTGGCTGCCAGCGCGCTGCCGGCACTCTGCCCGCGGAAGTGCTCGCTGATGATGATCGAGCCATAATAGAGCACGGTGTTGATTCCGGTGACCTGGCAAAGCACAGCCAGCGTGATTGCGATGCCGAGCGGCCTGTGCATCGGCGCGGCGAATACTTCCTTCCATGAGCCGTCTTCCTGGGCCGCCGCTTGTTCCACGAGGAGCACTTCCGCTTTGGCTTCGGCTGCTCCGAAGATACGGGCAAGGACGGCCTCGCCCTGTGCTCGCTTGTTGTGGCTGATGAGCCAACGCGGGCTTTCCGGAATCCCAAGGAGGCCGAAAAAGAATGCCAGCGATGGAATTGCGGCTACTCCGAGCATCCAGCGCCAACTGCTATCACCCAGAACCGCCATCTTCCAACTCACGAGATAGGCACACAAGATGCCTACCACGATCGCAAGCTGGTTCATCGCAACCAGGGTGCCGCGGTTGCGCGCCGGAGCGATTTCAGCGATGTAGACGGGGGTGAGAACGGAAGCAAGTCCGATGGCAACGCCGCCTACCAGTCGCCCAACACAGAACAAGACAATCGAGTTTGCGACCGCAGTTCCGATGGACGAAATCGCAAACAACAGTGCGGCGAAAATGAGAGATTTTTTGCGTCCAGCTCGGTCGCCAATCAGGCTGGCGCTCGCCGCTCCAAGCAGGCATCCCAGCAGAAGCGAGCTGGCTGCCGTCTCGGTTTGGAAAGCGCTCAAATGAAACTGAATGCGCAGAAAAAAGAGCACACCGTTGATTACGGCGGTATCGAATCCAAACAGAAATCCAGAGATAGCTGCGATGCTGGCCAGAAGCAGCACGTAACCAGGGGACTGAGCGCGACCACCCGTTTGCGTATTTAGCGCAACGGCAGAAGGATGCATAGTATCTCCAAAATGACCGTTTGACGATCGTAATATTTATATACGAAAATCGACAAGTTGTTAAATAGGTCAAAACAATCGTATGAGGGTCGACTAATGGCAAAAACAGTTCCGATCGTTGTGGCTTGCGTGCTCACCGCATTCGGTCACTTTGGCTGCTCCGCGCAGAGCGCAGCGCCGGCATCCGCTCCGGGACCAGACTCTTCGAACGCCCGGATCAGCTTTTACCCATATCAGCAGGGCTGGCTGGGTGGAGATGCGGCCTATTCGGTGCCCCTTTCCCATGGGCGCACGCTTTGGCTGTTTGGAGACACGTTTATCGGAAAGCCCGGTGCTACCGACCGTTCAGCGACCTATGGAATGCCGCGAAACTCCGTCGCCATTGCGACCTGTCCTGCCAAGGGAAACTGTGACCTTCGGTATTTCTGGTCCCATATGGGATCGACAACGCCGACTGCGTTTTTTGACACAAAATCGAGCGACTGGTATTGGCCGCTGGATGGATTCGTGGCAAACGGATCACTCTATGTCTTTCTCGAGGCTATGCACAACCAGGGAACAGGCGCCTTTGGCTTTGACTACAGCGGTGTGGTGCTGGCCTCCATCTCAAATTTCTCCGAATCGCCTGACAAGTGGAATGTGGCGTATCAGACCGTATTGAGTGGAAACGTTGCAGTGCCCGGAACGGCGTTGGTGACGCAGCAGGGAAGCGGAGTCAACCCGTTTCCGGCTGATGGCAACGGCGCGAAATATGCCTACGTTTTTACATGGGCCAAGCCGAAGAGCGGCGCAACGTTCACGGGCTTGACGCGCATTCGGCTTGGCAAACTGGCGAAGGCCGCTCTTTCGGATGGGAATTGGGAATACCTCAGCTCTGAAAATCGGTGGGTGCGTTGGGGCGGTGCTGCGCTTCCCTATGATGCACGGCATGTGATGGATGCAGGCTATACCGAGTTCACCGTGAAGTATCACGCGGAGGCAGGAAAGCTGGGGAAGTGGTTGGCTGTGATGCCATCGAGCGGCTTTATGGAAAAGCGCGGAGTGTACAGCCTGGCGGAATCAATTGCCGGGCCATGGACTCCCCCGGAAACGCTCTATACGTATCCAGAGATGCAGTCGACGAATCCGAGCTACACGAAGAACGTTTTCTGCTATGCGGACAAGGAGCATCCGGAACTGGAACAGGGGAATGCCCTCACCTTTACCTACGTGTGCAATTCACTGGAACTGCCGGAAGTGATGGCTGACAAGGCGCTCTACCATCCGGTTCTGATCACGGTTCCATTCCCGTCTCATTGATTGCGGGTGAGAACTGTTGCGAATCAAGCAAAAAGAAACAAACAATGTTCTTTTAAGTTGAAATAGATCACTACTGGTGATAATGTGGCAAGGGTTGTCCTAAGGAGCATTCATGTCCACGTTGCATGAGGAACTGGAAGGAGTTGTGGCGCCGAAGGTCTTTCTCGACTGGGGTGGGGTCATGACGGGGGCGGAAATCAAGGAATCTTCAAAAACCATTGAGGATCTGCATCGAGTTTTTCGCGACGTTTCGCAGGCGGCCGGTGCCAATCCAAAACAGGTTGTGTATCGGGTGCAATGGTGGGCGCCGGTCAATGCGGGAGTGGCCGGGGGGCTGTTTTGGGGGGTAACCACCATTGAGCCTGGAAGAGTGGGGGATGAGTATTTCATGACCCATGGGCATTTCCACGCCGAACGTACGCGCGCCGAGTATTACGGCACCGTCAGCGGGCAGGGGATGCTGATCAGGATGGATGACGATCGTAAGACATGGGGTGAACTGATGTCTCCCGGCAGCTTGCACTACATTGACGGGCGGCATGCCCATCGCGTTGCCAACACCGGTGACTCGCCCTTGGTCTTCTGGGCATGCTGGCCCAGCGACGCGGGATATGACTATGCAACCATCGCAGAGCGCGGGTTTGGCAGCCGATTGATTTCTAAAGAAGGCAGACCGGAGCTTGTGCCCAATGTCTGAGGCTCACATCGCAGTCCCTGATAATGCTGAACGGGGCTTCGATCCGGGGATCGCGGTGACGCTTCAGCCGGATAGCCTCTCGTTCAAATACGGAGACGGGATTTTCGGACCGGTTTCGGAGATGCGCCGCCTGGACGCCATTCGTGCCAGTTTGAGCGACCCCGGATGTAGCGGGCCTGACCCTGTTTATGGCATCGCAATGGATGTAGGAAAAGTAGAACATCGAGCCGAACTTGAGCGGCGGTACCTGCTGTATGGCGTGGTTGCTTATGCGGCCGGCCAACTGGGTGATGAACCGGTTCGCAGCCAGGGACATATTCATGCCGTAGCGCCGCACAGCGGCTGGTCAACTCCTGAGCTCTTCGAGATATGGGAGGGACGCGCGGTGATCTACGCACAGGAGTTCGCTGAGACGAATCCCGGGCGTTGCTTCGCGGTTACCGCTGGACCTGGAGACCAGGTGGTTGTGCCGCCGGGGTGGGCACATTGTGCCATTAACGCGGACCCCAATCGAAGGATGGTGTTCGGTGCATGGTGCGAAAGGCAATACGGCTTCGTGTACGACGGCGTGCGTGCGCATGGAGGGCTGGCGTGGTTCCCATTCGTCTCCGGGGGCCAGATTGCCTGGAGGTCGAACCCTCGCTATGCACTTTCGGAGTTGCAGCAAAGTACTCCCCGCGCCTATCCCGAGCTGGGTTTGAAGCGGGACACGCCCATTTATAAGCGCTATGAACAGGATCCCGATGCCGTGCAATGGATTTCAGAGCCCGCGCGGCTAGCAGAACTTTGGAAGACTTTCGAGCCTTAGATGTTCAATCAGTGGTACAGGATGCCCATGGATCGCCGAACTTTTCTTGTCCGCAGTGTGGCCGCAAGCGCGTTTTCAGGGTTCAAATTGCCGGCAGCCGTTTTGCCTGCTCAGCCCAAGCAACCTTCGAAGGAACACAACGCTGGTGATGAGAGCTTTAACGCCGTTGTCGATTTTCGCTATTCCCCGTCGACATTCCAATCGACGTTCTGTTTTCCTGACGACCCAAAGAAGAGCTTGGTCGGAGAACACGGGGATTTGCGCTACGACTTTCCGAATGACAAATTCGCTGCAATCGATCAGTTTGGGACCATCGTTGAGTTCACGCTTGGTGGAATGCGGCGGGATACGTTGAAGCGGCAGTGGCTTGAATCTCCTGAAACTCCGATCGTTCACACCTTGATCGAACGGCCGGCGGCAACCTTCGAGCTGATTACATTCGCGACTCAGCGTGAGGGTGAAGGACGCGTTGATAACGTGCTCATGGAAGTTCGCTCCAAGGGTGGGCCAGTGGACGTGACCCCACTGGTGCGGATTCGTTCATGCAAAAGCTACCAGCTCGCTCCTGCAAGCGGCGCTGTGATTCAGGTTCTGAGCGGGTCGGACGCGTCGCCATGGATGTATTGCATTGCGCCTCATCAAACCCAAGGCGATCCGTTTTGGCGGCTGGAGGAGGGCGGATACGAATTTAATCTTGCGCATGGAATCGCAACGAAAGATCAGGCGGTTCGATATTTCTTTCGACTTCCACAAAGCAATGGCGCAAGTGCACCCGATTTGGCCATCGATCCTGAATCACTTCTGAGCGAAACGCGAGCGTGGTGGAAGAGCTGGCACGCCTTTGGCGGCAGCGTGCATTGGTCTCTCCCCGAGAAGAAGGGAGAATTTCTGACGGCCTGCGCGCGAAACATTCAGCAGGCCCGTGAAGTGAAAGACTCGCGGCTGGTGTTTCAGGTGGGGCCAACCGTTTACCGGGGTCTGTGGATTGTGGATGGAAACTTTCTGCTGGAGGCTGCGCGTTATCTTGGCTACGACAAAGAAGCAGATGCAGGCCTGCTCGCGGAGTGGCACAACCAGCTACCAAGTGGACAAGTCGTCGGTGGCGGCGGCGGTGAACACTGGAAGGACACGGCAATTGCCATGTTCACGCTGGTGCGTGCATGCGAACTGAAGCAGGACTGGTCGCTTCTGAGGCAACTTGCTCCCGAGGTGGGGCGTGCGATTGATTTTCTGATTGGGCTTCGCGACACGGCACGCAAAGGCGACTCAACCAACGGGCGGTATGGATTGCTGGCGCCGGGTTTTCCAGATGGAGGAATCGGCGGGATTCGGTCGGAATTTACCAACACGGTGTGGGCGCTGGCGGGGCTCAAAGCGATTGTGGAAGCGAATGAAAAGCTCAACCTGCCGGAAATTGCGAAGGCTGCGCAGTTTTACCGGGAGTTGCGCGCTGCTTTTGATCAGGCGGCGAAGCGCGAGATGGTGCGCGACCCGCGCGGGTTCAGTTACCTGCCTATGTTGATGCACGATGATCCCGCGCTGCAAACAGCGAACGCATGGGAACGGCCGCGTCCGCAATCGGCGCAGTGGGCGCTCTCGCACGCGATCTTCCCGGGCAATGTGTTTGCGAAGAACGATCCGATTGTTTTGGGGCATATCGCGCTGATGCAGGCCTGCACGCGGGAAGATATTCCGGCAGAAACCGGATGGCTCTGGCACGACGCGGTATGGAACTACAACGCGGCGTTTGTTGCGCAGGTCTATTTGTGGGCTGGGTTGCGCCCGTGGGCTCATCGGACATTTACTGGTTTCCTGAATCACGCCTCGCCACTGTATGCGTGGCGCGAGGAGCAGCCGCTGCAGAACGCGCTCGTCGCCGAAAGCTGGGGCGACATGCCGCACAACTGGGCGAGTGCCGAATGTATTCGCTACCTGCGCCACATGCTGGTGCTGGAGGACGGTCAAAAACTGCGGCTTCTAGAGGGAATCATGGAGCCCGACCTGCGAGCTCGCTTGCCATTTACGCTCACGGACACACCCACGCGCTTTGGGCGGGTTTCTATCGCTCTCGAGCCGGGTGCTGGACGCGCATGGAAGGGGCATTTCGTTCGAAAAGAGGGTAGTGTCCCTGAATCTGTCGAGATTCGGACCATCCTCGCCCCGGGGCTGAGACTGGGCCGGGTAGAGGGTGCGAGCTTTCACTCAGCTCCGGGCGGGATAGCGAGCATTGATCCCGCAGCACAGGAGTGGACGGCTACCTGGGAACTTTAGCTGCCAACAAAGGCGCACATCCGGCGGTACAACTCACACGCAAGCGCGATCGATTTCGTCCAAAGCGAAAGTCACTTTCGCTCAAAGACCGGTTACCAGGCCGTCTTTTCGCTTGCGCGTGGAATTTCTGTCAAATTGGCACGCAGGCGCGCCGAGATCGGGGAGCGGATTCATGCATGAACGCCGCCAAATATCCAAAATGCATAGATTCACAGCTGCTCTGATCCGGGATTCGATCCGCCGGATCGAGAACGATTGAGAATAATCCGACAGCTTGCTCGTTCCTCGGAAAAGAAATAGTTAAATCCTCTATTGACAGCAAATAGAAAGTACACATAGTCTTTATTGCGTCAAAGAGAACATGGTTCTGCGCGTTCTGACGCGGAACAAAACGAAAGGGGAATCACTTGGAGGAGGCAATCATGTCGGAGGAAAAGCAATTGAATTCATCTCGAACGTCTGTGCTCAATTGCAGATTGAGGCTCGCTGGCCTGCGTTCTGTCGCGGCCCTGGTGTGCATGACTCTGGGATTTGCCCTGGCAGCGATGGGGCAGGGCGCCAGTACCTTTGATACCGGTACGATCATCGGGAGCGTTTCGGATCCGACAGGCGCCGTGATTCCGCACGCATCGGTGACGATCACCAATACCGGCACCGGCATTGTGACGCCGGCAACAACCGGAGACAACGGGCTCTTCACCGTTCCGGCATTGCCCTTCGGCACCTACACGGTGAGTGCGTCGGCGAATCAGTTTGGGAAGGCCGCGTCGAAAACATTTGTGCTGAATGTCGGCGCAACGGCACGTGTTGATCTGAAGCTGTCGGTAGCAACTGTGTCGGAGGATGTTCAAGTAACCGGCACAATGGCGACGGTGAACTTGAGCAACGCCACATCGGGAACCACGCTGAATGCAGACCAGATTGAGAATCTGCCCACCGATGGGCGCGATGTGATGGACTTTCTGAACATCGCACCAGGCTCTGTGAATTCGACCGGCTTTTTTCAGGGCAGCATTAACGGCCAGGAGAATTTCATGTCTGGCATCGAAGTAACACTGGACGGCCAAAATGCATCGCGTCCCGACATCAGCGGCTTCGATGAGACTGAAGGGAACGAAGCGAACCGCATGACCCGGGCGAGCATCGACAGCGTCCAGGAGATCGATTTTGCGAACAGCGGCTACAGCGCTGACGTGGGCCATTCGCTTGGCCCGCAAATGAACATCATCACCAAGGGTGGGACCAATCAGTTTCATGGCGAGTTGTTCGATTTCTTCCGTAACGACGCCCTTGACGCGCTGGATTATTTTGCAAATTCACTCACCGCACCCAAGGTGCCGTTGAGAATGAATCAATTTGGCGGCAACCTCGGAGGTCCAATGGTGAAGAATAGACTCTTCCTCTTTGCCAATTACGAAGGTCTTCAACAGCGGACCACGCAGATCAACAAATTGAATTTGGTTCCCAGCTCCTATGTCCGTTCGCAGTTCGTTTCCGCCATGCAGCCCGTCATAGCGCAAATGGCGCCGCTGCCTGCAAATTGCCAGGGTATAGTTGGTGAACCCGGTTACACTGGCACGTGCCCCTATCCGATCGGCAGCAATGGACTTCCTCTCTATGAGGACCAGGTGAACTCCGTCTTTGGCCCCATACCAGCACCACAGAATGGCACCGACCTTGTCTACCAACCCTCTGCGCTGCCCACCACGGTAAGTGAAAACAGCGGCGCGGTTCGTGTTGACTATACGCCCACCAACAGCGATCGGATCTTTGCGCGCTATACCATCGACAATGGACTGACTGACCAGACATTCGGGGTAGACGAAGGTCAGACATCACCGCTTGCTCTCGTGAATCAATATGCGGTGGTTGACGAAACCCACACGTTCAGCTCTACATTCGTCAACGAACTCAGCGTGGCCCTGCAACAATTTCACTCCGACACCAATTCGAACACGCCGCAGCCGCTTGTCGGTTTCGAGGGGTTCTTCACAACGCTGGGCTCGCTTCCTGGTCCGGCCACATTCAATCAAATCAACAATGACAAGACCTTCGACATTCTGGACAATGCGACAAAGACGGCGGGAAGCCGGACGTTTAAATTTGGCGCTCAGATCCAATTCAATCGCCTTGACGAGTGGCTGCGCCCACAGCAGGAATTCGAATTTGGCAGCTTCCTTTCCTTGGAGGCCGATCAGCCATTCATCCTCTCGAAGATTGGTTTTCCTGGTTTTATCGGCGTTCATAATTCCAATTGGGATGTGTATGCCCAGCACGACTGGCGGATGAACAGCCGGCTCACTCTCAACCTTGGATTGCGGCTCGACGTAAACACCGCCTGGAGTTCGAAAAACAATATTCAGCAGAACTTCGATTTTGCGACTCAATCGTTTGTGTCGCCGAACCAGCCATTGTACGGAACCACGGTGGATGCGGCGCCCCGCATAGGGATGAGCTGGGACCCTTATGGTCACGGCAAGACAGCCATTCATGGATACTTCGGCTTGTTCTACCTGCCGCTTCAATTTGGAGCGAACTTTGTCGCGAATAATCCCGCATATCAAAGTTACTCAGTCAACGTCTTTCAGGCACCCATTGCGTACCCTATGGGGAATCCCACTCTGCCCGCCGGTACACAGAACGTCAGCATCATGCCGTCCGATGTGCACGATGCATATTCAGAGAATTGGCTCTTTGGGATCCAGCAGGAGGTGGCGAAGAACACGGTGTTGACTGTCAACTACGTGGCGAATGAAACGCAACGCATGCAGGCTGGCCAGAATTTCGCCGGGATCAATCTAAATCCGGCAAACCTCGTGAACGACAACAATCGTCCATACCCCAATTTCGCAAACGAAAACCTTGAAGCCTGTGAACTGAGCGGAGCCTACAACTCGATGCAGGTGGGGCTGCGCCACAATGTGGGCAAGCTCAATTTTGAAACGAATTACACCTGGTCGCATACGATCAACGACATGGTGAACTTCCTCAACAACTATTCGGACGCCTACAACCCAAGAAAGGATATGGGGAACGCCGACTGGGACATTCGGCATAACCTGACTGGCAGCGTCACATATAACTTCCCGGACTTGAAGGGATCCAATCTGCTGGAGCGCACAGCTCTTGGAGGATGGCAAACTTCGAGCATCATCCAGACTCGTTCCGGAGCCGCACTTAACCCTCAGCTCACCGGTACTTTTTTCGGCTTGCCTACGCGGCCCGACTTCGTCTCTGGAGTGCCTATCCGTAACCCCCACGGTTCATGGACCAGTTCCACGAATCCCTTCTACAACTCGGCTGCATATATGGTCGAGCCGGGCTACAACGGCAATCCTGGGGATCCATCGACCCTTGGGAACGTCCCGCGGAACAGCCTTGAAGGTCCTAAGTTCTTCCAATGGGACTTTTCGGGGATGAAGAATTTTCCGGTGACGGAGAAGATGAAGGTGCAGTTCCGCGCCGACCTCTTCAATATCCTGAACCATCCAAACTTCGGCAACCCCGGCAACATGGGAATCTGTACCGCTATCGTGGTTCCGAACGGGGGCTCAACTTCGTCGTGCTCAGGGGGCTCGCCGTCCGGAGTAGGCGATAATGCAACATTCTCAACGGTCGGCCAGACCATCGCCGATGCGGACAATACACTCGTGGGTTCCGGCACGGCGCGCCAGATTCAACTGTCTCTGAAAGTGATTTTCTAAGACTGAACAAATCGGTTGATACAAGGGGACGGGCGAAAGGAAATCCTTTCGCCCGTTGCTTTCTGCTCAACCAGACCTCATTGCGCGTGGCAGCATGAGCTTGTTCCGGAGCCGGCAATGCAAACCAGGATATTCCTCGTATTTTCCCTTGTTTTGATCGCAGGCGGTTTTCTTCTCGGATGCGGCGGAGGGGGTACGCAAATGCCGACCCCACCAACGCCGCCAACATCGTCCGGTTACTTTCCTTATCAGCAGGGCTGGCTCGGAGCTGACGGAGCCTATTCAATCCCTATTAGAAGTGGTCAAACCCTCTGGATCTTCGCGGACACGTTTGTCGGATCTTCGAACGCGACAAACCGCAGCGAAGCGACCGGCTTCGTTCACAATACGATCGCGATTTCGACTTGCTCCGGAACGAACTGCATGTTTCAGTACTACTGGCCGGGCATGGGTACGTCCCAGCCGGGTCCTGTATTTGCAACACCTGGCACCGACTGGTTCTGGCCGATGGATGGATTCACCTACAACGGCACTCTCTATCTTGCGCTGATGCAGATGCACGCGACCGGAAGCGGAGGCGCATTCGGGTTCGCCTACAGCGGCTCTCAACTTGCAAGCATCACGAACTACACCGCACCCCCATCCCAATGGGTGATCAGGTATCAGCAACTGAATACCGGGGGCACCGCAGTGCCCGGCATATCGATCGTTGCCGGACAGGGACCGAATGGGAATCCGAATCCACCTGATCCTCAGGGTGCAAACTACGCGTACTTCTTCACGGGCGTCGGCGGCACACCTTATCTCGCGCTATTGCGTATCCCTCTCGCTGACATGAACAGTCTCGCCAGACCGGGCAATTCTGATTGGCAATACTTGAATTCAAGCGGCGCCTGGGAGGCATGGCAGGATTCGGCCACTGCGCTGCCCGGTGACAATGCAGCGGTCATCAATCCTGGCGCCACTGAGATGACGGTTCGCTATCACAGTTCAACGAACCAGTGGATTGCCGTGTATCCGCAGGGGCTGGACAATGCGGCATATTACAGCCTCTCCACTTCGTTGACCGGTGGATGGGGCGCGCCGGAGAAGCTGTACTCGTATCCTGAAATGCAGCCCGGTAACGCGAACTACACGCCGAATGTGTTTTGCTATGCTGCGAAGGAACATGTCGAGTTTGAGACGACGGGGCAGCTCTTTTTCACGTACGCGTGCAATTCGACCGTCGAAAGCGACGTTACCAACGACATGAATCTCTATCACCCGGTGGTGGTGACCCAGACTCTTCCCAGCAAATAACAAAGGCCCGGGGCCGGAGCGATTTGAATTTTCGCTATACCCTTACGTATGCTTGGACCGTCGCGCATTCGAGGCCTTCGCTGTTGGCGCCGGGCCGGATCGTGTACGGTCCCACTGCTGCCGGGACGATGAACGTCTCCGCGTAGTTCACATAGAACGGATCGAAGGCTCCTCCAGGACTTTCGACAACCGCCTGTTCTCCCTCCACCAGGTTCAGCACGTGCACCGTGCCTTGTGTATCGTGCGGCACTTTCTTGGTAAACCAGTGGCGTCTCGTCTCGATGAATTCCAGTTTGTGAAGACCGGTGCGCTCCTCGCGCCACCCATCTCCGGAGGCGACCGGCGCAACCTGATTGACGAGAGAGCGCCGGACCCAATCGGTCGTGCGGTCCCATTGAATATTTGCCACGCCGTGATCGAGATGGATAGGCCGGGGACGGCCATCGAGGCCCAGTCTACCCCAATCCCACAGTTTGAATGTGAAGATGTAGGGTGTCGCGCTGATTTCAAGCACCATGCTGTTCCGGCCCGAGCAGTGAATGGTGCCGGCGGGGATCAGAAAGTGATCGTGCTTGCGTGCGGGAAAGATGTTGATATATTTTTCGGCGGGAAAATCAAAGTCCGTGTCCTGCGCCCTCTCGAGGTCACGGATCATGGCATCGCGATCGATGCCTTCTTTGAGGCCAAGATAAACTCCGGCATCCTGCTCGGCATCGAGCATGTAGTAGCTTTCATCCTGGGTGTAATCCATTCCGAAATGCTCGCGGATATACGAGGTGAGAGGATGCACCTGAAGCGAGAGGTTGCCACCCCCGACGGTGTCGAGAAAGTCAAAGCGAATAGGAAATTCCGCGCCAAAGCGGGAAACGATTCCCTTGCCAAGTAGTTCTTCAGGATGTGCCAGGACCACGTTCATCGAGGGAACTTCGACCTTCTGATCGCCAAAGCCGAGCAGGAGGCTATTCTCTTCAGGCACGCAGTCGAAGCACCACGCGTGATTGGGAGCGCCGTCGGGCGGAAGCCCACAAACCCGCTCCATCCAGTGGCCGCCCCAGGGCCCGGGATCGAAGAACGGCACAACACGGAATGGCCGTTTGGAAACCGCGGCTAGGCTGCGGCGAAAGACATCTCCGGAAATCGCAGTGGGTTTGCCGGGCTTGTTGGTGTCGAGAAGCAAATCAATTCTGGTGAAGAGGCGTGTCTTGAGCCGGTCGGCCGCGCGCCAGTCAACGAAGAAGGCGCGCTTGTACTTAAGCGATGCCCGCTCTTCGAAGTTGTCGGATCCCAGATTCGCAATCTCATTACGCCGCTGGCGCAATTGGATTTCCCATCGCGCCATGTCCGCATAGACGAGCAGAGCCGGCTGAGGACAGATCAGCGATGCGCCAGGCCCAAGGACCACCATAGACTTTGTTTTGTTTTGGCAGTGTCTGCGCGCTTCGGCAAGACGTGCTGGGTTGAAAAAGTCTTCGATCTCAACCGTGTTCATCATGCCAAAGACCGGGTCGTCGCCGAGCAGGGGTTCCAGCATCCTGTCAATTTCGACAACGGGACGAAACAGATCTGTTGTGAGCAGAAGGTCCGCGTTCGGCAGCCTGACGCCAAACTCTCGACTAAGTTCATCGAGCAGTACGCCCGGGTAGCACTCGACTACGATCACCGAGTTAGCGCCGGCCGGCGATTGAATGGCCTCGATGACCGCGGGCCAGCCTGAATGGCACTCCTCGTGACTGCCCGACGGGATGTAAGGGAACCTATCGTACAAGGGAAAGCTCCTGTTCAAAGAGCGGCACGACGCCAAGAAGAGCTGCATCGTTGCCGAGTTGCGCTGCGCGCACGCTGACTGTGCCCCATGGCGTCCAGGCATTTTGCCGCACGTATTCCTGAATAAAGGGAAGTATTGCGTCGGCGCTCTTCATCACGCCGCCACCGTAGACAAGAATTTCCGGATCAAATGAGTGGATTGCGGCAACGGCGGCCGCACCCCAAACTCTGAGGCAGTGATTGACAATCTCGCCGGATACGGCGTCGCCGGCTGCCGCGCAGGAGAAGAGGCTTTCAAAGTCGATCTTCCGGGATGCCAACGCGCTTTTTTCAAATCCGGGCCAGGCGGCGGCTACGAGGTGCAGAGACCAGCCTGACGCTTCCGATTCGGCGCAACCCAAGCCCCCGCAGGTGCAGCGGCGACCGGTGAGCGTCACCGGAGTATGACCACCGAGTACACCCGCCTGATCGTGTTTACCGCGCAGCAGTTGACCGTCGATCATCGCGACTCCGCCAATTCCGGTCCCAAGGGTAAACATGACCACGTCGGTTTCCCCTTGTGCCGCTCCCGCATGACATTCCCCTAATAAGGCCAGGCGCGCATCATTATCAAGTCGAAGTGGCAACCCGAACACTTGTTTCGACCAGGCGGAGAGATCGAGCGAGACCGCATCCGTAAATTTGCCGTTTGTCGACGCGATGCGGGTGTTCCTTGAATCCACCAGGCCGCAGAAACCAAAACCCACCGCATCCGCCCGGTGTGCCGCATGAATCCGACCGAGAGGGCCTTCAATGGCGACCAGGGCGGCGCGAAGCGTCGCTGACTCCGGAATACTGACCGTTTCGCGCGCAAGAATCCGAGTTCCTTCAACCAGGGCGCAGGCCGCGTGGGTCCCGCCGAGATCGACCGCGAGAATCTTCATGCGTTGAGCCCCCGATGCCTGGAAATTGCACCGCTCCAATGGACCCTTGTACGGTACCGGTCGGCGGTCAAAAGTGCGCTCATTCGGCAAAGGCGCGGTAATGCGAATGCGGAGTGTGTCATCATAACAAGTGCTACTTTAACCACAAAAGAATATCACACATGTTCGATTGACTTATAAACGAACATAAGGATAATATTTTATCCGCCAATAGAAAAGCGCAATTGGCCTGCCTGAAACGTGATTGGTGTTACCAAACATGCATCGCTCAAGCGTTTGGCGTGGCCATGACGTTGGAAGGTGTTTCATTCTGCTGGCTTTTCATCCTCGGAGCTCGGTCGTCTTTTGAAGCGGTAAACGGAAGGAATCGGGGAGAACATGCGATTGAGTGTTATTTCAGGTTGGTTTGCGCTTCTGGCGGCCGGCGGTTGCGCAGTGGCTGGACAACAGGCGCAGGGAACCCGGAGTAGTTCGGAGATCCAGACAATCTACATTATTCCGAGCAGCCACTGGGACCTGGGCTTCAAACTGCCTCCCCAGGAGCAACTCGACGACATCAAGCCTCACCTGGATGAAGTGATTCGGACGGCCAAGAAGGATCCGGAGTTTCGCTGGGTGATTGAGAGCGCCTGGCAGGTGCAGGCGTGGCTTGACCGAACGAAGGATCCGCAGGCAATTCAGGACCTGGTGAGTCTGATCAAGAGCGGGCAAATTGAACTGTCGGCAGTTTGGGGCAGCGAGCACACCGAGTTCATGGGGACCGAGCAGCTCAACCGGATCGTAGACCCGATGCGGGACATCGAGAAGCGCCTGGGCGTAACAACCGATCTGGCCATGATGGACGATGTGCCGGGATTCACGTTGCGGCTGCCCCAGGTGCTGGCGCGCAGCGGGGTTCGTTATTTCGTGACCGGCTCGAATCTTTTTATTGGCGGAGGTACGAGCCTGCATCCGGGCAAGATGCCGTTTCACTGGCGGGCTCCGGATGGAAGCACGGTGCTGACGTGGCAGACGGGGAGCAAGAATGGCGGATACACCGAGGCCATGGCCGATTATTTCCTCGATCCCTCTGCGCATTACTACAGCGATTCGGCAGAGGACCATTTTTATCCAAAAGCCTGGAACGGATTGCCGACGCTCGAAATCATGCAGCGGGGCGTGACTAAACTCCTGGCGGAATACCAAAAAGCCGGTTACCCGTACGACGCGGTGATGGTTCTTTACTTGCACGACTTTGTTCCGGCTTCGTATGAGGAGGACGGACTGCTGCCGGCGGTGCGGGAGTGGAACGCAGCCGGCAAGCAGCCTCGGTTGGTGGTGGCGACCCCCAAGGAATTCTTCGAAACCATGCAGCATCGATATGGGGACCCATTTCCGACCTACGCGGGCGATTTCAGTGGGCTCTGGTCTGAGGTTAAGACGAACTCTCCGGGCATCACGGCCGACGCGCGATGGGTGCAGGATTATCTTCCGCAAGCGGAGGCGCTGTGGTCGCTCTTGACAATTCGATCCGGGATGCGATTTCCCGCGAACACGATCGCCGATGCCGCGACCAGGATGCTCACTTACGACGAACATTCTGGAGCAGGGCAGCCAGGTTGGCCCAAAGTGATGACTGTGGCACAGGTGAACCAGCAGAACCAGGAATACGCGACCTTCGCCAAAACTGCGCGCACTGAAACGCGCAACATGATGATGGTGGGTGTAGACCGCATGTTCGCCGCAAAGAACGACCCGGAAAAGACTCCGAAATGCGTAGTCTATAACCCGCTCAGCTGGGAGCGCAGCGGCTTGATGCGTGTGCATCCTCCCTCGCCTGATCTCGTGCAGGTCCGCGATGCGGCGACGCGAAAGATCGTTCCCTCGCAGTTGAACCTGGATGGGACACTGAGCTTCACTGCGGAAGATGTACCGTCCATTGGGTTTCGCACATATGTTCTTGAACACTCAAATGCACCGCCCGCAAGAGAGGAAGAAGTTAACGGCGACACGCTGGAGAACGAGTTTTACAAGATTCGGTTGCGGCCAAGCGACGGAGCAATCGACAGCATCTGGGACAAGCCGCTGCATCGCGATCTTGTGAATGCGCAGTCAACGCAGCGTGCTGGTCAACTGGTGCGCTGGTCGTTTGCGAATTACCTGCCAGATGAGGATTGGAAGCCGAAGGTGCGTCGCTTCCGAGGTCCATTGACGGACGAGCTTGTGATCGCGCGGCCGGGCACCTGGTGGCCGGAAACTCGCGTTACTCTCAACTCCGGCGAACGAATCGTGGACCTCGACGAGGTGTTTGACCGCTCGCGCATGCCGCAAGTGCCCCTGGGCAAGAACGCCGAATTCTACAGCTTTGAGTTCCCGTTTCACTTTGACAATCCCGCCAGGATCATGGTCGATGATGGAATCGGCTTCCACGATCTGCCGAAGGATTACCTGCCCGGAGCGAGAACCGATGGGGCCACGCCGATTCACACGCTCGCCCTCATGGAAGACAGTGCCGCGCAGTCAAACTCGATCAGCCTGCTGCAACGGGAAGATTTCTACGATATGCCGCTGCGTGGCTACGGCGTAAGCGGATTGCTCGATCATTTCACCAACGATGTACGGGTGACGGCGTTGCGCAAGGCCGACCAGGGCGACACGAAGGATGCCGGCGTGGTCACCTTCCCGACCGTCGAACCGGGCTATGGCCCTCGCTATACGGCGTCTTTTGCCATTACATCGGCGGCGAGTTTTGACCCAATAGCGTCGTATCGCGCAGGATGGGATTACAACGTACCGTTGATTGCGGCGCTGCTGCCACCCGACCGAGAACCCGACGAGAACACCGCGTCATTCTTGTCGGTCTCTGCGCCCAACGTGGCAATCCTGGCTTTCAAGCCGTCGATCGATGGGAATCCTGATCACTTCACACTTCGCCTGCAGGAGATCGCTGGAAACGCGGCGAACTTTGCTGTTCATTCTTCTCTCAAAATCAGCGCAGTCGCAGAAACTTCCATGACAGAGGATGTCATTCTCCACACAGCGTTAAACGCAGCGGAGGTCAACATTGGTGCGCACGAAACGTTGACCCTGCAGTTGACAATTCCTCACAGCAATAACGACGTGCACTCGGAGGCGGCGCAATGAAGCATTGGGTTGCGAGATTGGGAATTGCACTCTCGATAACAATGTTGTTCATGATCAAAGGAATGGCTCAGTCCACTCCCTTGGAATGGGCGGCTGCGGCGAGCGATGAGTATCTCGTTCATCCCGATCAGCAGTATGGTTTCTTTTCCGGCACTTCTCTGAAACTCGATGTGTGGCAGGCGCAGACCAAGGATCCCGTTCCAACGGTGATCTATTACCACGGAGGCGGTTGGTTTTTTGGTGATCGAACCGGCGCGCTCCCGTACCTGATGCCGTGGCTTGCCCGCGGCTGGAATGTAGTCAATGTAGAGTATCGGATGTCCGGAACCGCGCTGGCTCCCGGAGCGGTTGAGGACGCTCGCTGCGCACTGCGTTGGGTTTACCGCAATGCAAAGGAGTTTCATCTGGATACTGACCGGATCGTCGTGACTGGCCACTCCGCCGGTGGGCATCTCGCTCTGATGGCGGGCATGTTGACAGAGGATGCCGGTCTGGATAACAACTGCCCGTCTGATTCGAATTACGCTGAACCTCCGCTCAAGGTAGCGGCAGTGGTGGATTGGTATGGACCGACAGACGTTGGAGACCTGCTCACAGGCGCAAATCGCAAGACCTACGCCGTCGCTTGGCTAGGCAGCTTGCCGGATCGAGATGCGGTGGCGCGGCGCGTTTCCCCGCTCACCTATGTTCGTGCTGGCTTGCCGCCGATTCTCATGATTCATGGGGATAGCGATCCGGTGGTGCCCTATTCTCAATCCCTGCGCCTGCATGAGCAACTCGACAAGGTGCATGCGCCAAACGAACTTTACACCGTACATCACGGTCTCCACGGTTCTTTCGGAGCGGATGCGGATATGGGGGCGTATAGGCGTGTCTGGGAGTTTCTGGAAAAATATGCGCCGTCTTTTCCGAGCCGTACGCCGCAAGCGCCTTCGAAATGAATCCTTGCGCAGTCAGCCGATTGACTCCAAAAGGAACTGTTGGATTGCGCATTGAATATCGAGAACCGTCGAGCGATGGCCCATGAGCTCAAGTGTGAATGATTTCTGGGTCGCCTCAGATTTTGGCTGTCAACTTGCCACGACAGATCAATGCAGTCGTTGGTGGTCACCAGCAGGCCGCCACTACGCAGCCATGCGTCGATTGCCGATTCGGATAGGCCAATTTCTGGGTTATACGCCGCCGGACGGCGCGCGCGCTACGAGTGGAAAACGGCGCAGCAGGTCTACCCCCCCCCACTGGTGCCTATGAGAAGCGCCCTGTTTTCAACGCGCTAGCGGCAAGGTCCACCGTAAAGTACTTGTTTTCAGGAGCTTGGGAGTCAAATTCTTGAAAGAAGAGAACTTATGGGTACATTTGTGCGCGACCTTGCGGGGAGTGCTATGCCGAGACCTGATTTGCAGACGGTACGCAACTCTCAACTACGAGTTTAGCGGGTTGGGAGAAATAATCTGCAAAGGCTGAATTGGTGTAAGTTGATGAAATTAATGTGGATATTTGAGGAATTGGAAGCGAGGGGGTTGACAAGCGATGAGGTGCACCCTTCTGGTGAGACAGTTTGTGATTTGACAGATCGCGATGTTTCAGCTTTCACAGCAGTGCGAGGTGCTTCAGCCAGCCGAAGCACGCTTCGATGCGCTTGCGATTTTTCAGGCTCACGGCGTAGCTGAGGTGCCGCCCGGTGCGTGCGTGGATGGCGCTGTCACCCAACCTGACTGTGTTCTGGGCAACCTGCGGCGTACGTTCACGTGACGGCATTCGTTTACGAACTCCGCCGTGTCAATACCCTTGTCGCCGCCCAGCGTGACGCGCCCGATGATCGATTTCGAGAATGATTCCTCTCAACCAATCACGCCGTAGACTTGGAGTGACCTTTTCAGCAACCCGCTATGAGGCCCAATGAGCCTTTCTCCGCGCCACGCAGAGCCGTGCCGGTTTCACATGGAAGATCTCGACGTCCTTCTCGCCCAGTCCCGCCGCGCCGGTCAGCTTTTGCCACTCTTCCGGCACAAACGCCCGCTGAATCGAGATCGGCGCATCCTTCTGCACAAACTGATGCATCAATGTCAGCTTGGAAAAGATGCGAATGAACCGGTAGGCGAACTCACTGCGCGAAAGGTCGTTGATGAACCAGCCGATCTCGGCGTTCTTCTCCATCCATTGAACGAATCGAATCACCTCGGCGTCGCTCATGTGATGCGCTACCAGGGAACTGATCACCAGGTGAATCGGCTTTTCGGGGCGGTATGCAAACACATTGCCGTGAAAATAACGAATCCTGCTCCAGTAAGGGCGAGCTTCCGTTGCCAGTGCGGCAGCGTCGAGGTTCGAGTCGATTCCCACCAGGTCCACGGCGATACGCTGTTCCAGCGACCACTGCTCAAGTTGCCGCAGAAAGTCGCCATCCCCGCAGCCCACGTCCAGAATGGAAAGCGGCCCTCGCAGCAGCGGCAGGGTGCCTTTCAGTGCATTGAGCCAGTTCATCGTGGGCAGGTAGCCCATCGTCCAGCGGTTCAGCTTTGCGATATCGCGCAGGCACGCGCGCATCTCCTCGCGGCTGGATGGCTCATCCATCCGTTCCGCGAGTGTCGCGCGTTGATTGAAATCAGGCGGCATGAAACACCATCGTCTCAGCAGTCAGTCCGGGCCCAAACGACATTGCGCAGCCCTGCTGCCCCCGCTGCGCGCGCGCAATGATTTGTTCCAAAACGAACATCACTGTTGAGGAAGACATATTACCGTACTTCGCCAGCACACTGCGAGAAGAAATAAGTGCATCCGATGGTAACTCCAGTGCCTTCTCCACCGCATCCAGAATCGTCCGGCCCCCCGGATGCACCGCCCACAGGTCGATGGAGAGCGGATCACGGCCTCGCGTAACCTGGCGCCCCATCTCTTTCAACGCCCGCCCGATCTCCCCTGGAACCTGTCCGGAGAGCTGCATATCAAACCCCAGTTCGCCAATCCGCCAGGTGATCAGGGGTCTCGTATCCGGAATGCTCACGGCCAGGAAGCTCTCGATCCCCAGCCCGATTGGGTCTGCGCTGATCAGGCTCGCCGCGCAGCCATCCGCGAACACCAGGAATGAGAGAACCTGCTCAAGATTCTCCGTCTCTTGAAAGTGCAGGGAACAGAGCTCGAGGTTCAGCATCAGAACCTTCGCCTCCGGCACCGAACGCACAATGTGATGGGCCGACTTCAGCGCGTTGATCGCCGCGTAGCAGCCCATGAAGCCGATCATGGTCCGCTCCACCGAGGGGTTCAGCCCCAGGTGGTTCACCACCTCAAAATCGAGGCCCGGCGCGTAAAGCCCGGTGCAGGAAGTAACGATTACATGCGTAACATTCTTCCGCTCTTCGTCCGTCAGAGCCAGCCTGTCCAGTGTCCGCCTCGCCAGCTGCGGGGCGAATCGTTCAAAACACTGCATCCGCCTAGCGGTCGCAGGAAACTTACCCCGCACGTAGATCTGCTCCGCATCGCGCCACTCTCCCTCGGCAGCTTCGATCGGTTCAACAAACGAATAGCGATGCTCGATGCCCGATAACCGCGCCATGCGCCGGAACAGGCTCCGAGTGGTGCCCTCGGGAAGAAGGTTCGTGGCAAAGTCGATGAAGGCTCGATGTACATCGTGCTGGGGAACTGCCGTAGCGATGCGGTTGATATGCGCGGTCGTCATCTCGACCCCTTTTCATGGAGATATGTTCAATTACACGTACAGGCCCAGGAAGTCTACATCGCGCTCTCGATTTGAGATGTCACGGAAAAGTCAACGGCGGAATCCTCTGTCGAGAAAGCTGGCTCCGAGTCGTCACTTGTAGCGCCGCGTAGCCTTGATCACCATCGAGAAAACTCCCGACTCGTCGCGCGCCACCAGCAGCGAAACATGGCGATTGATGGCCACTTCCGCCTGGATCAGCTGCTGCCCCGTCGTATCCACATCGGTCGCGTAGGTGAGCGTGAGGCTCCTGCCCAATTGTTCCTCGACGATGATGCGCGAAGTCGAGTTGCCCAGCGCACCGATGTAGTTCGGGTCTACTTTCACTGAGCCTGCGCCGAACAGCTTCTGCACCCTGCTGCTCACCGTTGCGTTCAGCGCGCCGCCCAGCAGCGCGTCGGTGGTGGGGCTGGCGATAGACTGCTCCTGCTGCTGCGTGTAGAGCCGCTCCTGGCTCTCTGTGCGTCCCAGCGCAAGCAGCGCCACAACATCGCCCTCCGGAAGCGGCGGATCGCTGCGGTAGCTTACTTTGGGATTCTGCGGAGTTCCATTCAGGCTCAGTGTAATGTCGTAGTCCTCCACCCGCGCCGTCGCATTCAGGTCGATGGTGGGCTCAATGCGCACCGGGTTGTTGAATGAAATCTCGCCGCGCTGCAGATCGTAACGCGTTCCCGCGATCATTGCCGAGCCTTCGGTAATGGAAATGCGTCCGCGCAGTGAAGGCGCCGCTACCGTGCCGCGCAGGCGCAGGTCCACATCGCCGGCCAACTTCGCATAAGCGTTCTGGAAGTTCAACTGCGGCGAGGAAAGGATGTGCACATCCAGCCGAATGTGATTGGAAGGCGCCTCAGGTGGTGCGATGGTCTGCACCGAATTGGCCTGAGCCGCCAGCGCCGCCACATCCAGGTCAGGACTCACTGAGAAGCGCGTGATCATCACGTTGCCGGAAAGCTGCAGATTGTTTTGCGGTCCCTGCAGCCGAAGCGTTGCGTCGGCCAGTGAACTGACGCCCTGCGGATAGCGAATCCTGATGCCCTTGCCGCTGACCGAGAGATCCGCAAACAGGCCGCGTTGATACGCGAGGTAGCCGCCCACGGTCAGCAGTCCGCCGCCGCTCATTGCTGTCAGCGACTTCACCTCAAGCCGGTTCTGATTGAACTCGAGCGTCCCGTGCAGCTGGCTCAGGCCGTTGGGGACGTCTTCTAAAGACAGCGCGGCGTTCTGGAAGTCGATCCTGCCGTGCAGCCCAGGGTTGCTCAACGGCCCATGCGCTTCCACCTGGAAGGTCGTCGTTCCGCTCGCCGTCAGATCGGGATCGAGCGTCTCCGCCAGCTTCAGATTGATTGACCCGCTTGCCGCAAGATCCAGCTGCCTGTTGTCGCGAAGGTTCAGGCTCCCCTGCGCATGCAGATCGGTCTGCTCGCCGGTTACGTGCAGCGGATCCATCTGGATGCGGCCATTGGCCAGCGTCGCGTGCACGCCGCCCTGGCTCTCCAGGCGCACGCCGGCCACGGTTGCAACCAGTTCCTTCAGCCGCGCTTCGCCGCGCATCTCCGCGGGCTTGGCCAGCGGACCCTCCAGCGTCACCGTGCCCGCCAGCGCGCTCTCGCCGCTAATGCTCTCAATGTTTGCCATCTTGAGCAGCGCGCCAATGTTGAACTGCGAAAACTCCAGGTTCGCTTTGGTCGCGTAGTCCCCGCTCAGCGCCGTCTCGCCGTGCAGCTTCAGCTCTGCCGTCTCAAGCTTTGTGGTCGCATCGTATGTGGCGGACAGGTTCGCGGTGTGAGCTACAAAATCCAGCGTCCCCACCGATTCGCCGCCCAGCGTCAAGGAGGTCAGGGAAGCATGCGCCTCGAGCCGCGGGTCGTCAATTGTGCCCGATCCAGTTACAGAAAATCCCAGCTTGCCGGTCGCGTCCATGCCCTCGCGGCTCAGCCAGCCAATCTTCGCAACATCAATGCCCGCCCCGTGCGTGTCAATCTGGAAGTGTCGCGTCTTCACGTCGTAGCTGCCGGTAGCCGCAAGTGTCCCCGCCGCCTCATTCACGGTGACGGAGGCCAGCTTGACCACCTCGTTCGCCATCGTTCCCTGGGCCCGTATGCGCGCAATCGGCTCGCCGTACACCGAGCCTCCGTCCAGCTCAACCCACCCCGATCCACCCAGCGTCTCGATGGGTCCGCTCACCTGCACCTGTGCATTGATGGTGCCAGTCAGTGGCAGCGTTCTTCCGGTAAACGGCAGCACATCGTCTACCGAGACTTTATTTGCCTTCAGATGCATTTGCAGCAAAGACGTGTCATCGAACACCGGTTTCTTGCCAGGCGTTGCGTCAAGCGCGCCATCCAGGTCGATCTCGGTTTTTCCTCGTCGCAGCGCTCCGTGTTCAATCGTGATGCGCTCCGCCGCATAGCTGCCGCTCGCTTCCACGCTGTCCCAGCGCACCAGCCGCGGCTGCACAACCTGCGGATGCGCCGCCTTCACAGCCGGAGTGGGCTGCACGGGCAGCATCTCAATCGACAACTGCGTTGCCTTCAGGCTGCCGGCAATCCGCGGCGCCAATAGCGACCCGCCCCACATTCCATGCAGAAAATCAAGCTGCCCGTCCAGCGCGATCGGCAGTGCCGCCGCACCGGATTTCCCGTAGCGATTCAAACCCAGATCGTGCAGCACCGCATCGAATTCATTCAGATTGTGCGAGTGAAAGTCCACATTCAAGGACGTCGGAGTCGACAAAGGGTAAGCGCCGAGCAGTCCGTGCGCATCCAATTCGCTGGCCGGCGTTTCCAACTCCAGCTTGCGCAAGTCCACTGAGCCATTACGCTGTGTGTACGTCGCCTCAATCGCGCCGCTCGCCGGGACTTCGCCTTTGATCGCCCGCCCTGATGGGCTCAGATCGAATTTTGCGTCAACCGCCACCGTATTCACATCGCCTTTTGACCACGTCGTGACGGTCGGACCATTCAGCACGGTGTCGAGTCCCAGCCGCTGAAATGGCGCCGTTCCCACCAGGTCCAGCACCGCGTCCAGCGAAACGCCTTTGAAGTCAGCCACGACCTTTCCAACCATCGGAATCGTGCCCGGCAGGGGATGCGCAACAGGGATGTTCCGGTCCGCGGTGGGGCCCGTGGCGCGTATTTCGGCCACTTTTCGTTTCGGAGCTTCCGGAAGCCACGGGCTCAGATCAATCTCCCCGTCCATCTGCCCGCCCGCCGGCAACTTCACATCGACCGAAGTGATCAGCAGTTGCCTGGGATCGGCATGCACATGAAGATCGACGCGAAGCCCGGTCGCAAATACGCCGGTTCCAATGTACGAGCCGTCTTCAATGTGTACGCTGCCATCGGTGGTGAACTCTCCAGCCTGCCCCCCGCTGTTCAGGTTCAGCGTGGCGATCCCTTCCGGTGCAAACGGATAGCCGAAGATCGGATTCAGCAGCTTCATGTCCAGGTCGCCCGAGACTCGCGCCTGCCACTTCGGGTGCGCAAAATCCTTGAGCGAGCCGGAAACCTCCAGCGCATGCTCCGTGCTCGGCTTGTTCTTGACGCCTGGTTCATCCGCAGTGATCCGCAGCGAGCGCAGGTACGCCGCCGTGTGAGTCAGGTCGATCGTGGCCTGCATGAACCCATGTGCCGGCTGCGCCTTGGCCCGTGCCAGGTTCAAATCCGCAGCCCCCGCCTCAATCCTGTAGCTCTCTTCGTTCCCGACCGGCGAAGTCCCGCCTTGCTCCCCGCTAACGGCCTTGCTCCCGGCCGGAACATATCGCAGCAGCAGCGAAACGTCCTTCGCTGTGAAATCAAGCAGGGTGAAGCGGTTCTGAAAATCAAACGACGCGGCCCGATTGTCGTAATCCAGCACGCCCTGCTCCACTGACACGCGTCCCGCCTTCAGATCGAACAACGTATCGATGCCGGATCTGCCCCCTTTCCTGGTCCTGCGTGGTTTGGGCTGGTTCGTAGACCCGTCGGGGTACACAACAAAGTGCAGGGCAGGGCGCTCGATCTCAAGCTCATTGAGCAGAATCCGCGGGCTCAGAATGCCCAGCACAGTGAACCGCACTCGCATCTTCTCCACGCGCGCCAGCGGTGCATCTCCAGGGTCTTCGAGGCCGTGCAGCACCAGGCCGCCCGCATCCGCTTCAAGATGCAGCAGGTCCCAGTGGAACGTCGCAATCTCTGTTCGGCCCCCGGTCGCCGCGTCGATCCTTGCAATCAGCACCTTCCGCACAAATCCTTCGAATCTGCTGGAACTGGCCCAGAAATAAACTCCCACAGTAGACAGCAGCACTGCAGCCAGAAGGCAGGCAATCGAAAGAGGAAGATGGCGCAGGAAGAATCGCCGCATGCGCGTCCGCTTGCGCGGCTTCGCGGGTTCCGGAGAAGCGGGAAGCGTTGATTCCGTCTCGCTCATTGGCTTCCGTCTCCTTTCCCGGAACCGCTCTCCGCCGCTGGAGCCGCCAGTGCCGGATCCAGCACTTCCACGTCTCCCTGCTTGCGCAGATTATCGAGCCATTCGCCGAACATCACATTCACCTGCTGCTGCAGGAGAATCTCCTGGATGCGCGGCGAAACCTTGTCCAGCGTGGGAATCGCTTCCCCCGGCGAGTATTGCGGCAGAAGCGTGTCGTGATAGTACTTCTCAATCTCCTGCGGAGTGATCTGGATCCCCTGGCGAAAACGCTGCTCGATGAACCGCAAAATCTCCAGCCGGTAGCGAAGATAGCTGTCCACCCGCTCTGCGGTCAGCCCATGGGAAGCAAGAAAAGCCTTCCATCCCTCATCCGATCCGCAGTTCAGCCGAACGCAGGCCGGCAGTTCCTTGCGAATCTCCGACAACCGCGCGGCGACCTCCTCCTTAGAGGGTTCGGCAGCCGTCTCATCCTCCTGGCGAATCTGCTGTTGAATCAGCGCGCGCGAAATCAGCTGCTCCAGTGCGCGTTGCCGCGTCAGTGCGCCCAGTCCGCCTCTGCCCGGGTCCAGCACCGAGAGCCGAATCTCATCGTCCAGGTCGCTCTCCAGAATGGCGTGGTTGTTCACCACCGCAACCACCTTGTCCAGGAGCACCGTTCCCCCGCCAGCCGGCTCCTGCGCCGCTCCAGTCGTCGCGCAGACCGCGAGCACGCAAAGAAAGGCAAAATGGAAAATCCTCACGCGACTGCGCTCCTTGAAAGGCGGCCGATTTGCCGGGTGGCCCATCCATCTAGCGTCTTTTGTGTCAAGTTCCATGACATGCTTTACACCTTGTTATCATGACATCCTTTACAGGTTGGAGTTCAACGGGGAGCGTTCCACCGCCGTCGAACGCTCCCCGTTTGAGGTCGATCTCCTCTATCAGGGTGTGGCAAAAATAGACCAGAACGTGCTGGTCGATGCATTCGAGCCGGACCGTGTGCGAGGCCAAGGCCTGGCTCACTCTCCATGGCAGGTCGCCGATATAGATGTGTCCCTGCAACCCGGCCTTGCGCAACTCGGCTCCTGCGCTGTAGTCCCAGACCTGCGGGTTTGGATCGTAAGTCTTCGCGCCGGGCCGCCATAGACTGGCCGGAGTACGGATGCGCAGTGATCACCTGCAACGCGATCCCTTCCCACTTCAAAAGCGCAGCCAGCTTGCGCGCTCCCCATTCGGGCGGCTGACGGCGCAGCGCCATGATCCGCGCTTCGATCCCCGCCGCGGTCCGGCGCGGACTCAAATGCCGGGCACGAACGAAACGACAAGAGCGTCCGGTATGCCTGGGCTGCACCCAAGGCATATGGGTTGACGGCGATGTGGGTTGGCGATCGCCCTCTTGACATTCGACAAGAGTCGGCGTAAATCTATTGTCGAATGTCGAGGGGAAGCGCCCGGGAGGAACCATGCCGCCGTCCACTGACCTGTTGCAGGGAACTCTGGATTTGCTGATTTTGCAAACGCTCGTGTCCAGGCCCATGCATGGTTGGGGGGTGGCCCAGCGCATTCAGCAGGTTTCAAAAGACGTGCTGCAGATCGGGCAGGGTTCGCTCTATCCGGCACTGCACCGGCTGGAGTACAAGGGCTGGATCAGCTCCGACTGGAGAAGCTCCGAGAACAATCGCCGGGCCAGGTACTACGCGCTGACCGCTGCCGGCAGGGAAAAGTTGGAGACGGAGCTGGAGACGTGGAAGCGGCTTTCGGCGGCCATCGGCCTGGTGCTGAGCCCGGAGGCGTCGTCATGATGCGCGAGGCTCTCAGCAGGCTGCGCTTCTTCCTTACGCGACGTGAGCCGAACGAACTGGATGAGGAACTTCAGTTTCACATAGCCCAGTCGGTCGATGCCAACATCGCAGCGGGCATGAGCGCGGTAGAGGCGCGGCGGCAGGCGCTGCTGGAATTTGGCGGCGTGGAGCGTACGCGGGAACAATGCCATGAGCAGCGACCCGGCTGGTGGCTGGGCACTGTGCAGCAGGATGTGCGCTACGCGCTGCGCGGATTTCGGCGCAACGTGGCGTTTACCGTCACCGTGATTGCGACGCTGACGCTGGGCACCGGCGCAACGACCGCAGTCTTCAGCGTGGTCGACCGGATTCTGTTTCGGCCGCTGCCCTACGCGCAGGACGACCGGCTGGTGAGCGTGGGGCTGGTGCAGCCCATGCAGCGCACGGAGTTCACGCTGGGCGGGTTCTTCTTTGATTGGGCTGACAATCAGAAGCCGTTCCAGCGGTTGACGTATGAGACCGGTTACGGCGACTGCAATTTGACCGAAAACAATCCGGTTCATCTCCACTGCATTCATGTGGCGCAGAACTTTTTGCAGACGCTGGGAGTTGTGCCCAGCGCCGGCCGGAATTTCACGGCGGAAGAGGATCTTCCCAACGGGCCCGCGGTGGCGATGATCTCGGACGGGCTGTGGCTGAGCCGGTTCAATCGCGACCCGGGGGCGGTGAACAGGACGATCCAGATTGATGGGCATGCGGCCCGGATTGTGGGTGTGCTGCCGAGGGATTTTGAGATGCCGCGGCTGCAGGAGGTGGATATTCTGCGGCCGGCGCAGATTGACAGGGCGGAACAGAACAAGGTGAACAGTGGGATCGGGTATCCGCTGTTTGCGTTTGCGCGGTTGAAGCCCGGCGTGAGCATTGCCGAGGCGAAGGCCGAGATGGAGCCGCTGTTTCTGCGTACGCAGCAGTGGATTCCGGCGGAGCTTCGGAAGGATTTTCATTTGCAGGTGCAGTCGATTCGCGACCGGCAGATGGCGGATTTTTACCGGGCGGCGTGGGTGATGCTGGGTGCGGTGCTGGCGGTCTTGCTGATTGCCTGCGCGAATGTGGCGAGTTTGTTTTCAGCGCGCGGAGCGGCGCGGGAGCGGGAGCTGGCGGTGCGGTCGGCGCTGGGCGCGAGCCGGGGGCGGCTGATCAGGCAGACGCTGACGGAAGCGGTGTTGCTGGCGATTGCGGGCACGGCTGCGGGGAGCGCGCTGGCGGAGGTTTTGCTGCGGGTGTTTATCGCGATCGCTCCCACGGGCATGCCGTTTCTGGAAGCGGCGCGGCTGGACATGCGGATTGTCCTGTTCATGGTGGTGCTTGCATTTGTGAGTGCAGGAGTGTTTGGGATTTTGCCTGCAATGGAAAGGCCACGGTTAACCGCACTTGGGGCGAGGCAGGCGAGGAGCAGCAGACAGGTACGTGTGCGTCGAGTGCTGGTGGTGAGCCAGATCGCACTGAGCGTATTGCTGCTTGCGGGAGCGAGTCTGTTGGTGAAGAGCTTCTGGATGATGGAGCAGCAGAGTCTTGGGATGCAGACGCGGAACGTGGTCACGGTGCATGTGTCCCAGAACGGGGAGCCGTCGGCAAAGGAGACGGCTGACTTCGATCTTCGGGTAGAGGCGGCGTTTCGCCAGATACCTGGAGTGACGGCGGTGGGGATGAGCAACTCGCTGCCGCCGGGCGGTCCGCATGCGGGATCGCGGTACTCGGAACTGGAGGCAGAGGGCAGCGCCCCAACGCCTGCCGGCACCGGAGGCAGTGTGGCCTGGCGCTCGGTGACGCCGGACTATTTTCGGGCGCTCCAGATTCCCATTTTGCAGGGACGCAACTTCAGCGATGAAGAACGCGGACTGGACGAACACCTGGCGATTTTAAGCAAGGACCTGGCAGCGCGCCTGTTTCCCGACGGGAACGCGGTTGGCCGGCACGTGATGCATGAGCTGTTCAACCCGTACCGCGAGGCTGGGCCGGTCTACACGATTGTCGGTGTTGCCGGTAGGGTAAAGAATGGCGGACTCACGGGCGACGATGAGCCGGAGTTTTACGAATTGCGGACCAGCGTTCAGCCTGAGATGTGGGATAACCACAACGTCTTCCTGGTCGAATCGAGCCTTCCTGTGGACGCGCTGACGCCGTGGGTTCGGGCGCGGATTGCGCAGATTGACGGGACGGCTCCGGTTGAGATCGACACCATGAAACAGGTGGTGAGCCGATTGGCCGACCGGCCGCGGTTTGAGACGGCCCTGCTGGGGTTCTTTGCCGGCTGCGGACTTTTGATGGCGGTTATCGGACTTTACGGCGTGATTTCATTTGTCGCCGCGCAGCGGACGCAGGAGATTGGCGTGCGCATGGCGCTGGGGGCCACGCGGGCGGATATTTTGCGGCTCATCGCCGGCGAGGGCGCGCGACTGATCGTGCTGGGCGGCTTGATGGGATTGGGCGGGGCGCTGGCCGGCGCGCAATTGCTCCGGAGCCTGCTCTTCAACGTCGGGCCGCATGATCCTGTTGCCTATGGAGCGGTTGTGGTGCTGTTGGGGGCGGTCTCGCTGGCGGCTACGCTGGTTCCGGCGAGAGCAGCCATGAAGGTTGAACCCTTGGAGGCGCTGCGCTACGAATAGCCACCTGAAGATAGTTTGCAGATAATTACCCCCACAAGGCGCACTATGGTTTCAGGAGCAAAATTCAATGAGAAACATCACGGTTTCGGTCACCCACCAGACCTGCCGCCGGGCCCGCGTCTGGGCCGCCGGTCGCGACACTTCAGTCTCCGCCGCGGTGCAGTGCCTGCCAGAAACATTGCCGGGTATTCAACGCGCCGCGCAGGCCTCCCCAGCCCTCAAATCAGCTCCGGACAGCCCGCCATCCGTATCGCAATTGAGCGAAAATGTCCTGCTATAACCGTACATTTCCAGCCGGGAAATCGAATGCAAACATCTAAATCGAATGCTCTTATGCCATGGCAAGGTCCCCCTGCTCAGCAAAGAGCCGATAGTCTGCTGTGAAGCTGTGAAGTTCTTCTAGCTCATTCTTTTGCCGTAATTTAGAGGCGAGGTCTTCACAGCAATACAGTTCCTGTGAATCTGTGAAACTGGACGTAGTTCAATAACCTCTTCACAATCAGCGACTAAAAAAAGAAACCCGAAAGCTCCATAAAAACTGCGCAACTGCATACTGCGGATGGGCACGGTCTTCCAACGGGTCGTGGGGCGGGGAATGCTATTTTGAAGCGAAAAGGGCGACCCGCAAGGGCCGCCCTTTCGGTTTGGATAGAACAGAGGTTATACGGTGACGGGTTCGGCAGCGCTAACTTTGACCGGGGTGAGCCAGCCGAAGCGGTCGGGCTTTAGACCGTTGGCGATACCGAAGAATTCGTCGGCGATCTTCCTGGTGACGTCGCCGGGCTTGCCTTCGCCGATGACGATCCTGTCGATGGAGCGGATGGGCGAAACCTCAGCGGCCGTGCCGGTGAAGAAGACTTCGTCGGCAATGTAGAGGAGCTCGCGGGGCAGCGCCTGCTCGATGACCGTGAAGCCGAGATGGCGCGCGAGGGTGAGCACCGAGTCGCGGGTGATGCCGGAGAGCGCGGAGTTGGCAAGGGGCGGAGTGTAGAGGACGCCGTTGCGAACGACGAAGATGTTCTCGCCGGAGCCTTCACTGACCAGGCCGTTGACGTCGAGCGCGATGCCCTCGGCGTAGCCGTTCTGGTCGGCTTCCATGCGGATGAGCTGGGAGTTCATGTAGTTTGCGCCGGCCTTGGCGAGGGCGGGCAGGGTGTTGGGCGCCATGCGGTTCCAGCTGGAGATGCAGACGTCTGCGCCGTCGCCGCCGGGCATGTACTTGCCCCAGGGGAAGTTGGCGATGTAGACCTCAATGGGCGAGCCCTTGGGGCTGACGCCGATTTCGCCGTAGCCGCGCAGCACGATGGGACGGATGTAGCACGGGGCAACGCCGTTGGCTTCAATGGTGTCGACCACGCCGGCGCACAGCTCCTCAAGGGTGAAGGGAATGTGCATGCGGTAGATTTTGGCCGAGTCGAGCAGGCGCTGCATGTGCTCGGGGAGCCGGAAGACGGCCGAGCCGCTGGGCTGTCCGTAACAGCGGATTCCCTCAAAGACGCTGGAGCCGTAGTGGATCACATGGCTCATCACATGGATGTTGGCGTCTTCCCAGGGGATGAGGTTGCCGTTGTGCCAGATCTTGCTGGTGGTTTGAATGGGCATTGGGGTCGGAGAGCTCCTTCAGTCCATGACCTGCCGTAGGTGCGTTGCATGGATATCTATAAAGGTATCGCGAGATGCGCACCCATGTCACGAAAGAGTGTTGGTGATCTTATCCGTGGTCTCAGAAGCGAGACGAAGGGCACCCATCGTGCCTGGGACGCGCCAGCCGATGAGGGCGATGATGAGCGCGACAATCTGCATGGATACGATGAACGCGACGCAGGCCGGCCATTTGCCTATGGCCCAAAAGATTCCGGGGACTACGCCGGCGGCGGTTCCACCCAGGTAATAGCAGGTGAAGTAGAGGCCCGCCGCGGTGACGCGCGCTTCAGGCGGAGCTGCAACGCGCAGGTGGCTCTGCGAGGCGGTCTGGGCGATGAAGACGCCGGTGGCGAGCATGGCGAGTTCCACGATGGTGACCCAGAGAAGCGGAGCGAGTGTGAGCAGGACGCCACAGATGGAGCAGCAGATGGCGCCGGAGATGCCAGCGCGCAGGCCGAGCCTGGAGATGAGCAAGCCGGCGGCTGGAGTGACCACGAGTCCGACGAGGTAGACGAAGAACAGGGAGCTGAGC
This sequence comes from Occallatibacter sp., assembly GCA_050014515.1. Lineage (GTDB taxonomy): Bacteria > Acidobacteriota > Terriglobia > Terriglobales > Acidobacteriaceae > Telmatobacter. Next base: position 22,164 of record JBEKDE010000017.1, on the reverse strand, counting down.
GCGATAATCGAAAGCGAAAATGGCGGAGCGCTGAGGTGGAAGGTGATCCAGGTGAAGACGCCGACCAGGGAGAAGAGGACGTCGAAGCCGACGGCAAAAGTGGCAAGCAGGCGGCGATTGCGGAAGAGGCCTTCAACCTGGTAGAGAAAGGCTGCCGGGGATGGGGCGGATTGGGATTGCGATGGAGCGCGGCGCTTGCCGTGAGGAAGCCAGGCGGCGACGGCCGTGGCTCCGGCCAAGGATGCCAGGCCGAGGGCCAGGAACCCGATGCGCCAACTGAACCAGTCGGCGAGAATGCCGCAGGAGACGCGGCCCATGAAGCCGCCGAGGGCGGTTCCGCTGACGTAGAAGCTCATGATGAGCGCGACGCGGTCCGGTGGCCACTCTTCGCCGATGTAGACCACTACCACGGCGATGATGCCGGGAACCATGATGCCCTGCAGAAATCGCCAGAAGACCAGTTGGGCAAGAGATGTGGATGTGGCCGCGAGCAGCGTGGGGATGGCGATGCCGAAGAGCGAGGCGACGATGACCCGCTTGCGGGCCAGACGCTCAGTGAGTGCGCCGAAGACGGGTGCGGACAGGGCAACGCCGAGGGTGGCTGCGGAGACGGTGAGGCCTACGCCGGTTTTGGAGGCGCGGAAGATGTGCGCCAGCAGGGGCAGAAGCGGCTGGGTGCAGTAGACCTGCAGAAAGGCGCAGACTCCGCAGAGAGTGACCGCGACTGCGGCCCATGGGCCTGGTGCTGCGCGGACAGATTGAGATGGGGGTTCCAATTCTCAGGATACTTGATTGGGGGGCGAATGCTCTGGGAACAGATTTTGGCAGGTTCGCCCCGGCTGCGCGGGGTTGGCGAGTTGGCAAGTTGGCTGGGCTCGGTCGCGCAAAGGCGGGGGCGTTGGTTGTGCTAAGGTTCAAACCGTGAAAACAAGCGAGAAAGCTAACAAGGCTGCGAGGGCACGGCTGCTGCCGGGGTTGTCTGTGAAGGATGGGTTGACTCGGCATCCATTCGACCTGGAGTTTGGTGTCAGGACCAGCGGGTTGGTGGCTGGACGGCACTTGAAGAGCGGCCATCGTCACGATCGGCATTCGACGGCTTATTACGGGGTTGCGCCTTCGGTGTTTCATGCGCTGATCAAGAAATGGGAGAAGAGCCGGCCGGTGGCTCCGATGGAAGAGTTCACTTTTGTCGATGTGGGCGCGGGGATGGGGCGGGCGGTTCTGCTGGCGTCGGAGATGCCGTTCAAGGCGGTGGTGGGAGTTGAGTTGAACACCACGCTGGCGCGGATTGCGCGCAGAAATGCCGCGGTGTGGCGCAAGGCGGGAAAGGCTTGTGCGCCGATACGTATTGTCTGCGGCGATGCGGTCGAGTTCAAATGGCCGTCCGGTCCGTGCCTGGCATTTCTCTTCAATCCATTTGGTGAGACGGTAATGCGGCGGCTGGTGAAGAGCTGGAAAAAGAGTTTTCCCAGCCGCGCGGGAGAGCTCGACGTTTTGTATGTGAACAACGAGCAGGAGCGGGCGCTGGAAGGGACCCATGGATTGAATCGGCTGTTTTTGGGCGAGGTGAAACGGTCCCGAGCGGATGCGATTGCGGATCACCGGATTCTGGCGAATCAGCCGGATGGGGAGTACGCGTCGTCGAATGCGGAGGACTGCTCGATGTGGAGATGGGGATAAGACAGGGATCAGGTTTCTGGGGGCAGGGGTCAAAGACTCCGACTGCTAGCAAACGTTTTCTTTCTTGCATTGATGTGGGGGCTTGAACTAGTCTGGCGTGCATATGAGAAACCGACCTGTTGCCCTCTCTCTTCTGGCTGCGCTCGCTGTGCCTTTGACCCTCGGTGCGCAAGCGCCTTCGCTCACTGTCCAGGCCGATAAGCCGACGGCGAAGGTGAGCCCGACGCTCTACGGGCTGATGACCGAGGAGATCAACTTCTCCTATGATGGCGGGCTCTATGCGGAACAGGTGCGCGACCGGACCATCGGGCGCGGCTGGGAGAATCTTGAGCATTGGACGCTGGTGACGCGCGGGGCCTCTGTGGCAAAGGTTTCAGCGGATGAGAGCACGGGGCCGAGCGCAGTGCTGACTCGCAGCCTGAAGGTGAGCGTGAGCTCGGCGACAGAGACCGCGCCGGCCGGAGTGCAGAACGACGGGTACTGGGGTATTGTGGTGCGTCCGATGGCTACGTACAGTGGCTCGTTTTACGCAAAGACCGACAGTGCGGGCGTGCCGGTAACGGTGAGCCTGGTCAATGACAAGACGGGCGTGGTCGCGGCGAGCACCAGCGTGGGCGGGCTGACGGGTGATTGGAAGCAGTATACGTTTGCGCTGAAGACCAAGGATGTTCCGGCGTCGGAGAACAATCACCTGATTCTGACTATTCCGCACGCGGGTACGGTGTGGTTTGACCTGGTTTCGCTGTTTCCGCCGACGTACCTGGGGAGGCCGCACGGGAACCGCATTGACCTGATGGAGAAGCTGGCGGCGATGCATCCCAAATTTCTGCGCCTGCCGGGCGGGAACTACCTTGAGGGCGACCACATTAGTGAGCGGTTTGACTGGAAGAAGACGATCGGGCCGTGGGTCGACCGGCCGACGCACCCGAGCCCGTGGCACTACCGCTCTTCGGACGGGATGGGGCTGCTGGAGTTTCTGGAGTGGTGCGAGGACCTGAAGATTGAGCCGGTGCTGGCGGTGTATGCCGGCTACTCGCTGACTGGCGAGCATGTGGAGCCGGGAGCGGCGCTGGAGCCGTATTTGCAGGATGCGCTGGACGAGATTGAATACGTGACCGGCGGCGCGGATACAAAGTGGGGTGCGGAGCGGATCAAGGATGGCCACCCTGCGCCGTTTCCACTGCATTATGTCGAGATCGGCAACGAGGATTGGTTTGACAGGTCGGGCTCGTACGATGGACGGTTTGCGCAGTATTACAAGGCATTCAAGCAACGGTACCCGCAATTGCAGTTGATTGCGACGGCACCGGTGAAGGGCGTGACGCCGGATGTGCTGGACGAGCACTTCTACATGCCGGCTGAGCAGTCGCTAAGCGATGCGGGGCATTACGACAAGGCGGATCGCAACGGGCCGAAGATCTTTGTGGGCGAGTGGGCCACGCGCGAGGGCGAACCGACGCCGAATCTGCAGGCGGCGCTGGGCGATGCGGCGTGGATGACGGGCATGGAGCGCAACAGCGACCTGGTGATCATGGCCAGCTATGCGCCGTTGTTCGTGAATGTGAATCCTGGCGGGATGCAGTGGGCGACGGACCTGATTGGTTACGACGCGCTGAAAAGCTACGGCTCACCCAGCTACTGGGCGCAGGTGCTGTTTGGCAGCTACCTAGGCACGGAGGTGGTACCGGCAACGCTGGCGAATTGTGGTCCTCGGACCTTCACATCGGTGACGCGCGATGAGAAGCAGCACAAGCTATTTGTAAAGGTGGTGAATGCGTCTTCGGATGCGGAGACGATTGGGGTTTCGCTGGATGGCATTGGCCATGTTGCGCCGGAAGCAAAGCTGATCACGCTGAGCGGCAAGACGCCGAATGCGACTAACAGCATCAACGATCCCGATGCGGTGGTGCCAGTGACGAGCACGGTCACGCTGGCGGGGACGAAGTTTGAGCAGAGGTTTGCCCCGTATTCGATCAACGTGCTGGTGGTGGAGTATCGGTGATGCAGTGAAAGAGCGAAAGAACTGAAAGAGTTAAAGAAGAAGTGAAGAAGTGAGGAAGTGACCGGGGGATTGCGGCAGAGGTGCCGAGGCGATTGGCTACGGACCTTTGTCTTCCTCACTCTTTCACACTCTCTCTCCCGATCTCTGACCACTTTGCGTTGCGCTGCGATACATTAAATCCATTGTGATTATCAATATTTCACGGCGGGCGCATGACCATAACTGGGAGCTGGACCCGATTACGCGGTCGCTGCTGGATACTGATTTCTACAAGCTGCTGATGCTGCAGTTCATCTGGAAGCATTTCCGCACCACACAAACTTCGTTCACGCTGCTGAATCGTACGACGAGCGTGCGGCTGGGCGAGATTGTGTACATCGACGAGTTACGGGAACAACTGGACTCGACGCGCAAGCTCAAGTTTCACAAGTCGGAGCTGATCTGGCTGGCGGGCAACACGTTTTATGGGCGGCGCGGCATCTTTGAGCCGGGGTTTCTGGAGTGGCTGGAGAACGATTTTCAGCTTTCTGATTACGAATTGTCGGTTGTCGATGGGCAGATTTCGCTGCGCTTTGACGGTCCCTGGACCGAGACGACGATGTGGGAGATCTATGCGCTGTCTGCGATTGATGAGCTGAAGACGCGTGCAAGCTTGAAGCGGCTGAGCGAGTTTGAACTGGACATTCTGTATGCGCGGGCGAAGACCAGGCTCTGGGAAAAGATGGAGCGGCTGCGCGGAGTTCCAAGGCTCAACGTGAGCGACTTTGGCACACGAAGGCGGCACAGCTTTCTGTGGCACGAGTACGTGGTGAAGGCAATGAGCGACGTGCTGGGTGCGAGCTTCGCGGGCAGTTCGAACACGTATCTCGCATACAAGCATGACCTGGAGGCGATCGGCACCAACGCGCACGAGTTGCCGATGGCGCTGGCTGCGCTGGCCGATAGCGACGAGGAATTGAAGAGGGCACAGTATCACGTGCTGGAGTTGTGGCAGCAGACCTACCAGGGCGAGTTGCTGATCATGTTGCCGGACACGTTTGGGACGACGCAGTTTCTGGAGAATGCACCGGAGTGGGTGGCGGACTGGACGGGGCAGCGCATGGACAGCAAGGATCCTTACGCGGCGGGCGATGAGTACATCTCATGGCTGGAGCGGCTGGGGCGTGATCCGCGGCAGAAGCGGCTGATTGCTTCGGATGCGCTGGATGTGCAGGAGATTCTGGGGCTGCATGCGTACTTTGGCGGCCGGCTGCGCAATGGGGCCGCCCCGAAGGATTTTAATTGCGCCAGCGACTTTGCAGATGAACGCAAGTGGGTTCCGGAACGGCGCATACGGTTCAGCGCGGGGTGGGGCACATTTCTGACCAACGACTTTCGGAATTGCAATCCGCTGGGGGATCACGGCTTCAACCCGGTGAGCCTGGTGTGCAAGCTGACCGAGGTTGAGGGCAGGCCGACAGTGAAGCTGAGCGACAATTACGGCAAGGCGATGGGCCCGGCGGAGGAAGTGGCGCGCTACCGGCGGGTGTTTGGGATGATGGGCGTGAAGGACGCGCCGATTGTGGCGTGAGGGAAGAAGTGAAGGAGTGAAAAACTGAATAAGTGAAAAAGGAACCCGTCGATGAACGAAGAAATAGCTATCCCAAGTTCTTGAACGCTCGTTCCACTTCTTCATTTTTTCACTTGTTCACTCCTTGTTTCATCAGGGCTAAGGCGCAATCGACAAAAGTTGCTCTGCGAGGGATTTTCCAGTTATAATTTGAGTGAGTAGGCGCTCAATTAAAGCTGGAAAAGTTGGAGCGGATGGCTCGGCCGAAGAGCGAGGACAAGCGGAAGGCGATTTTGGATGCGGCGCTGCGGGTGTTTGCCGAACACGGAATCGCGAATGCTCCCACATCGGCGATCTCCAAGGCAGCCGGCGTGGCCGAGGGGTCGTTGTTCACCTATTTCAAGACCAAGGAAGAGCTGCTGAGCGCGCTCTACTTTGACCTGCGGATGGAGTTCAGCCGGCATTTGCCGGATTTTCCGCATGGAACCAACGCTCGCACGCGATTGAAGTACATCTGGGATCAATATTTGGAGCTGGGTGCGTCACATCCCGAACAATTGAAGGTGCTGAAGCAATTGCGGGCAACGGGCAGGTTGTTCAGGGAAGATGAGACTCCCGCGTTTGCGTTTGTGGAAGTGTTGAAGGCGACGCACGATGCGGTACAGGGAAAGGAATTGCAGCACGCACCGCCGGAGTACCTGGTGCTGGTGATGCGGGCGCAGGCAGAGATGACCCTGGAGTACATCCATGCGCATCCGCAAAGCGCGGAGATTTGCAGGGAACTGGGCTTCAAGATGGTTTGGGCAGGATTAACCGGGAAGTAATTTTTTCTGTTGTTGATGGGTGAAGAGTTGTTCCCTTGCAGAGTCATTCATTAGATAGACACGGAAGATTAAGGGGTCAGGAAGATAGAGCTCTTACGACATAGTTTCACGCAGAACTGGACGACAGCGGATATCACAAAACAGACAGGAACGCAGGCAGTCGTGACCGGCGGAAGCAGTGGTCTGGGCTTTGAAACGGCCCTGGCCCTGGCGCGCGCCGGAGCGGATGTGATTCTTGCCGGCCGGAATGGAGCGGCGGCGCACGAGGCACTGCACACTATCCGGCATCTTGTTCCCGGCGTGCTGGTGCGGTTTGAAAAGCTGGACCTGGCAAGGCAGCAATCGGTGGGGGATTTTGCCTCACGGCTTGTGGCCAGGAATCACCCGATCGACCTCCTGGTGCACTGCGCCGGCACGATGGAGTCTGCGCAGCGGCAGGTGACTGCGGATGGGTTCGAGATGCAGCTGGCGGTCCATTACCTGGGACCTTTTGCGCTGACGGCGCGCCTGCTTCCCCTGTTGAGACAGAGCCGGCATCCGCGCGTGGTGCAGGTGAGCAGCTTGGCGCATCGACAGGGAACAATTGATTTCGACGATTTGCAACTGGCGCGGGAGTATGAGGTACGCGCTGCACACTGCCAGTCGAAGTTAGCTTCGCTGATGTTTGCCCTGGAGCTGCAACGGCGGAGCGACGCGCACGGATGGGGGCTGCTGAGCGTGGCGGCGCATCCGGGGAACCCTGGCGTCGAGTGGCCGGCCGGCCGCGCGGTTTCGACGGCCCAAAACGAGCGAAAGCAGCATGCGGGACCATCGCAGACCGTTTCTGCCGGGGCGCTGGCGATTCTGTTTGCTGCTACGTCGACGCTAGCAAAACCGGGCGGCTATTACGGGCCGACGGGCAGCTTTGAACTTGCTGGGCCGCCCGGACCGGCACGGATCGACGAAAAAGCGCGGGACAGGAATGTTTCGCGACGCCTGTGGGCGACGGCAGAGCAGCTGACAGGCGTGCGTTGGCCGGCCGATTGAAACGCACGGCGTCGGGTGGTTCGCGGCTACGGGGTTGGCGGGGTGGCGGGTTGCTGCGCCGGAGGCGGCACGGGCCGGTTCTTCGCGCGCAGATACGCCACCAGCTGAGCAATTTGCGGATCGGTGAGCGAGTCGCTGAAAGGGGGCATCTTCTGACCGCCGTTCAGAATCTGGGTGGTCATTTTTGCTGGAGGCCAGCTCTTGTCCTTGCGAATGTCGACAAGGCTGGGGGCCTTTTTGCTGCCGATACCGCCGACACCGTGACAAAATGCGCAGCCTTTGTCGCGAAACAGAACTGCGCCGGCCTGTTCGTCGGCTTTCGTGCTGGAGGCCAAAACAGGGCGAGCGGAGAGCAGAGCGAATAGCAGGATTGCGGGGAATTGAGCAAGAGAATTCGGACGAATGCGCACGAAGGATATTTTCGCATTCGGGACGGGCGTCGTGTCTCCACCTTTTGGTGGGGCACAAATCTTGATGGCGAAATGCGCGCGCCCGGAGGGTTTGAGCGAGGACCCGCTTCATCGCGGAAAATACTGCGATGACACGGGGTACAGCTGCCAGTGCCGCAATGGGTTTGCTTCTTGAAGAGAGATCGGCCGCGTTGGTGGATGAAATCCACAAACACGGCCGAAGTTTTTTACCTGATTGCGACTTACTCGTGTGGTGTTACTTTCTTGTTTTGGGCGCGAAGCCGAAGGTGGCCGAGATGGCGAAGCTGCGGCCGGCCATGATGCCCGGGGTGTCGGCGCCGTTGATGGGGGTTGGCCCGGTGGTTGTGAACTGATCCGTGTAGGTGGTGCCGGGGATCAGCTGGGTGAGCGGACTTCCTGCCAGGGTGTTGTTCTGGATGTTGTGCGAGTTGAGCAGGTTGGTGGATTCCAGGCGGATCTTGGTTCCGTCGAAGATGTTGTGGTTGCGGATGGTGTAGTTGATGTAGGTGTTGACCGTGCTGAAGGGCGCGATGATGGCCTGGTTGTGGTACTGGCCGTTGTCCACGCGTTCCTCGCCGATGCGGTGATTGAAGATGCCGAGGTCAAGGCCGTGGCTCTGGTAGGTCAAGCCCTGTTCCTCAGTGTCGGTGGGAGTGCTGGCGACCCAGAGACCGGCGGGCGCCTGCTGGTAGTACGGAGCAGCCTGCGTGCCCGCGTTCACGGCGCCCTGGTAATAGGCGTTGGACACGGTTCCATTGAGGTAAAGGTTGAGGCCGGGGATGATGACGGCGGTGGATTCGAACTCCATGCCCTGGGTGACGGAACTGGGCTGCAGATAGTAGATGGTGTCGCCGAGGTCCACGTCGCCGGGGATGTTGTCAATGGTGCTTGAATAGCTGTTCTGGAAGCGGATGCGGTAGGCATCGGCATCGAGGGTGACGCGCTGGCCCTTGAAGACGGTGCCGGCCTGATAGGTAGTTGAACGCTGTTGCTTGGGTGTGGTCTGGATTTGCGGAACGGCGGCGCTGGCCGACGCTGATGTCTGGTTGTAGTCATAAACCGCGCTGGGCGGCACGACGCTGCCGGTGCCAACCTGCGCATAGATGGACCAGTTGGGGCGGAGCCGGTAGCTCAGATCAAGAGACGGCAGCCACGCGGTGAAGCTGCCGGTGTCGGTAATGGTAGCGGAGCATGCCGCGGTGACGTTGGGATAGCAGGTTAATGGGCCCACGGTGGAACCGTCGTCGGCGTGATGCAGCACGTTGATGGTGTAGGCGGCGAACTTGGTTCCGGGGGTGATGGTGAACTGCGGCGTCACGTGGAACTCGTATTCAGCATAGGGCTGGTAGGAGTTGGTCCAAAACGATTCGTTGAACTTGGGCAGGGGCTGATCGGCCCAGTTGTTGAGTGGGTCGGCGGGATACTGGTGGCGGTTGGTGTCTGCCCATTCATACCAGAGGCCGGTGCGGAAGACACCCAAGCTTGAAGTCTGCGTGATGAGAGCCGTCTCGCCGTATTTGCGATAGCTGTTGTACTTGTTAATGCCGCAAGGCAGGGCATAGATTCCCTTCTTGTCGACCTGGACGTCGCAAGGCGCGATGGCCGTGCCGTCGAAGTAGGCTTTTCCGTTGACGACGTTTGAGCCTGGAATCAAGGAGGGGTTTGCTACAACCTGGGCATTTGTATATTCGGTGATCGGAGTAGCGTTGGAGTAGAGCTCGCCGTTGTCGTAGTTGTAGGTGTAGCCCTTGAAATCGAGATACCAGCCGTGGGCAAATTCCTTTTTGAGGCCAACGTACTCAAAGTCGGTGGGGACCTGGTAGCGGTTGTACTGGTAGTCGAACCAGCTTGCCGGATTCGAGTTATCGGTGAGCAGAAACTTGATACCCGCGCCTGTGTATGGCTGGAGTCCATTGGTGGTGTTGGCATTGGTGCAGCTGTACGCGCCGGTTGGGGAGACGCCATAGAGCATGCAGCGAGTGGAGCTGATGTTTGGCCCGTTGGAATCGAGTTGAATCACGCCGCTGAAACCGGTAAGGACTGTTTTGGGCGAGAACTGGTACTGGTAAAGGATCGATCCGGCGTTGCGCAGGTTGTAGTTGAAGCTCTGATAGCCGTCGGACGACATGTGGTGCACGTCGATAAAGACATTGGACTTTTTGGGGCTTCCAAAGAGTCCGAAGGCTCCGGAGTTGAACGCGCCGTCGTAGAGCTTGGTGTTCCAGGTGCCGTAGGAGACGGTGCCGCGGATGTCCAGTTCGCTGGTGAGGGGCTTGGAGAGCAGGTGGATGGATCCGCCAAACGGGGTGGGACCGATGGTGGAGGCTGTGCCGGGGCTACGGTCGAAGTCAACGCCGCCGATCCACTGGGCGGGGAAGAACGCCCAGGAGTGGTGAGTGGGGGTGTTGGTGTCGTAGAAGGGGATTCCGTCAAAGTCGATGTTGTAGTCGCCGTCCTGGAATCCGCGGAAGTAGGTCTTGCTCTGGCCGAGGCCGATGCCGTTCTGGCTCTCGGTGAAGCTGCCGGGAACGATCTGGACGATTTCACCGAAGTCGGCGATAGGCGAGGTGAAGTTCTCAATATAGGTGTTGGAGATGAGCGATTGCGGGGTTCGCTCCTCAATGAATCCGCCGCTGGGCGCTGCCTGGGCCGCGACGGAATCGATGCCGGCATTGACGGTTACCTGCTCGGCAACCGAGCTGACGGTCAGGGTAAGGGCCACTTGCTGGGTTTGACCGGAGGCAAGTTGAATGCCTTCTTTCGAATAGAGTGCGAATCCTATAGCGGATGCCTGCACGGTGTAGGTTCCGGCGGGCAGGCCGTCGAACGAGTAGTTCCCGGAGGTGTCGGAGCGGGTGGTTTTGAGAGCGCCGGTTGCTTCATTCTTTGCGGTGACAGTGGCATTAGCTACGCCCTTGCCTTGGACGTCAACGATGGTGCCGTCGAGCTTGGAACTCGTTGTCTGTGAATGAAGTGAAGCGGCGAACAGAAGTATGAGAACCGAAAGGGCAAATGTAAACAGACGTATCCGTCTGCTCACGAAAGATTGTGTCACAGGTATCCTCCAAGGATTTCATGCGTTGGATTTTTGAGATCGAGCGGTGCGGGCCGGATTCGGTGGCCGCACTTCATCTGAAAGTAACAATGGAAGATGAACGCAAAGTGACTGCAATGTTTCGCGCAGGTTACGGACTGAATAAAACCCGATGAATGAGGCTGGAGAGGGCGAGCGGAGACGCGGAGAAGCGCAGTGGCGGGTTTCGACGGGGTTGTTTGGGTCAGCCCTTCGGGGTCTTGCGGGCGGCCAGCATCTCGATGGATTTTTCGATGCGGTTCTGCCGGGTTTCCGGCTTTTTCGCGCTCTCAATCCAGTCGGCGTATTCCTTTTTGTGCGAGTAGGAGAGTGCGGCGAAAGCCTGGGCCTGTGCGGGATGTTTGGTGAGGGCAGCCTCAAGGTCGGGGGGAACGGTGACGGTGCGCGGGGCGTCGTCCAAGGCCAGTTCAACCTGAACGGTTTCTCCTATGGCTGCGCCGGCGCCGGCGAGAATGTCTTTGCCGACGCCAAGGATGTGGATGCCGGCACGGGGCATAAGGGAGTTGCGGAAGGTGAATCCGTTGATGGTGGCGCGGATCGGGACCTGGCCCTTGCGGCCGAAGACTTCCGACACATTGAAGGGGATAGCGAGGTAGGTCCACGCGCCGTTGGGGCCGCGGCCAACGAGTTGGGCTTTGAACTTGAGCGGGTTCGAAGCGGATTTGGGCATGGGCTCACTCTCCGAGGATTGAGGCGGTCGCTGTTGGGATATTGCCTTGAGGTGGCGCTGAAACGCAAGCGGGATTTTGTCCATTGAATGCCTTGGCGGAGGGCGGAGTAGTCTGACTGGATATGGCGGGGCTTGATAGGACGAGGTTGGCGGGTTGGTACGCGGGTGAACTGCGGAGGGAACTGGGAGAGCGCAATCGGGAGTGGGCGCGCGGGCGGGCGCATGTGGAGAGCTACGGGTCGACGCCGGTGATTGTGTATGAGCCCTTTGAAGGCTTGCATGGAAACTTCTTTGACGCGGCGTACGCGGCGATAGAGCAGAGGCCGGAGTGGATGCGGCGGTTCGACAAGATTCATGCACAGGGACGGTCGCTGCCGAAGGCTGAGTCTGGACGAAGGTGGAGGGAGCTGGATTCGTCGATGAGCTCCGATGCGCTGCTGATGAATTTTTTCTGCGGTCTCGGCGTTGCGGACATCCCGGCGGTGCGACGAACTCTGGGAGTGGATGGAGACGGTGAGCCGGTGTTTGGGTGGAAGGCGCGGGTGCCGCTGGCTTCGGGCCGGGTTGATCGGACCGAGGTGGACATGCGCTGGGGCGGGTTGCTGGTGGAGGCCAAGCTGACTGAAAGCGACTTCCAGACGCGCGAGGCTCGGATCGTGGAAGCTTATCGGGATTTTGATGAGGTGTTTGAACGGGATCTTTTGCCGCGGGTGGAGATGAGGACGGCGCGGCGGCGGGCGGCGGTTGAATTTGCCGAGGAGTTTACCCAGGAGTGGGAGGCTGCGGCTCCTCAGGACGATACGGCGCGGGAATTTCAGGCAGCGATTGTGGCGCGGGCTTGGGAGGCGGAGCCGGCGGAGGCAGGGTATGCGGGGTATCAGCTGATTCGGAATGTGCTGGCGGCGTATGCGGAGGGTTGCAGTTTCTGCGTGGTGCATGACGCGCGGCGCCCGGATCTGCGCGAGGCTTGGTTTGACGTGATGAAGGCGGTGAAGTCGGCGGAGATGCGGGCAAGGTGCAAGGTGATGACGTGGCAGGAGCTGGCGGGGCTGGCGCCGGAGGGGCTGCGGGGGTTTTTGGAGGGGAAGTACGGGATTGTGGGGTGAGATGGTGACGCCGGCTCATCGCGATGAGGCTGCCGGCCCGGAGGGTTCCCCGATGGGGCACAGTCGCAGATTCTGTGATGAGTGGGCCGCACGGTTCCTGGAACCGTTTTGATTAGACGATCCATGCGGATTGTTGGGGTGATTTTGGATTGGGGCCGTATTCATTTCTGCCGGGTTCGCTGTCGAGGACCAGGAACACTAAGACGATGAGACCAATAAAAGGTATCAAGTAAAGCAGCAGCCACCAGCCGCTTCTTCCGGTGTCATGGAGTCTGCGCACGCTGCAGGAACAAGTTGGAACAATTGAAGCCAGCTCATAGCCAAAGAGGGCAGCCGAAAAGAGGGACCGGATTCCGGTCCTTGCGAACGCGATGGAAGGTATCATCAACACGATACAGATCAAGGTATTGAAGAGAGCGAACATCCAATATTCTTTACGGCGCGAGCGACCGCTGAAGTCTGCGGCTTTGCTCCAGGCCATTACAAACCAATCCATGATTTCACCAAAGCGATTTCGGTGTAATCAATTTATACCGAGTTGTGTGGCTATTCGCCGGCGCCGGGGATGTAGGTGTACTGAATTTTTTCGGGGCGCTTGACGGGGTCGCCGGTGAGGTCGTGGGTGTGCCAGACCACAGATTCGCCGGCGACTTCGGGGTGTTTGCGAAGGAAGATCAGCGCGTATTCCGATGCGGTGGGGTCGTCTTTCTGGTCGGCAAACTTGGCAGACTCGATGGCGGCCTTGGCCTTATCGCCTAAGCGGCGATAGAGGATGGCGAGCTGATAGTGGGCGGCGAGGTCGTCGGGATCGACGGCCTGGAGGCGCTCGTACATGTCGCGGGACTTTGCGTAGTCATGTTGCTGGAAGTAGGAGAAGCCGAGCTCACGGAGGCCGTCGCGGGAGCGGGGATATTTGGCGAGCATGGCTTCGAGGTCGGCAATGGCTTCCTTGACCTGGCCTGCGTTGCGCTCGACGAGGGCGCGATAGTAGAGGGCGCGCGGGTCACCGGGCAGAAGCGTGAGCGCCTTGGCTAAATTGGCCTTGGCGTCGTCGTACTTTTCCCATGAGATTTCAACCACGGCCATGTTGGTGAAGGCGTCGGCGTAGTCGGGGCGCAGGGCGGCTACGCGTTCAAAGGCGTGGACGGAGGCGGCGTATTGCTGCGCGTCGAGAAGGCAGATGCCGTAATTATTCCAGCGCATCCATTCCTTGTTCTCAGACGGGTCTGGCGGGAGGGGGGCATTGTCGCCGATCTTTAGAGTGCGGGTCTCCGAAGCCATGTCGATGATGGGCTCGGGATACGGCTTGGGCTCATTCTTGCCTGCCTCGGTGATGGCGTAGTCAATGAAGTGCTGATTGAAGCGGCGATACTTCACCGTCGCGGTGAGGGAAATCTGGCCGGCGATGTCTTTTGGAAGGCGGAAGCGGTAGCGAACCAGTTGCGAGCGGCCGGACTGGATGGTGTTGTTGTAGGCGAGGACGCGGTTGTGCCAGATTTCGTGAAGTCCGTTGAGTTCGCCCTTGTTATTGATGAGGCGGTTGGTGAAGGAGTGGGCTCCGGGGTCGAGCGAGCCATCGGGCTGGATGAAGCCGGACTCTGCGAGGTTTTTGCCGGCGCCGTCCTTGACGGTGAAGTCGACCCAGGCTTCGTAGAAGTCGCGCTGCTCAGGGACGAAGGAATGGCCGATGCCTTTGTTCTGAATAACCACGTCGGCGACGAGGGTTTCACCGGGAGCAAGCGAGAAGGCGGTCAGGCCGAGAGGGGCTACTAAAACCTGATCAGACGAAGTGGCGGCGGCGTTTTCTTTTTCGAGGGCGAAGATGTCGACATTGAAGACTCCCTTGCCGTCATAGGAGTTCTTGAGGAAGTCGGCGACCTTTTTTGCCTGGTCGGGGAAGTTGTAAAAAGCGGGGACGAGGGTGTTGCCGGCGGGCCAGCGGTGGGAGACGAGCTTGCCGTCCTTGGCGCCGGGATCGACTGCACCGGCGGCGAGGGGTTCGCGAACCATGTGGCAGGTCTGGCAGGTGGATACCGAATCCTTGCGATAGAAGGGGAGGGGGGACTGCCTGGTGAAGCTGGCGGCCTGCCACTCATCATATAAGGAGATGGCGCGGAGCCATTTGTAGTCGTCCAGAGAGCGCGGGATGGCGGCCTTGTGGCAGGCGGCACAGAACTCGGCTGTCTGGTAGAGCGGGCGCATGACGGCCTTGGAGTGGCGGTCTAGGTGGGCGAGGATTTCGGCATCGGAGACGGGGCGGGTGATTGCTGCGCCGGACTCATCGACCAGGACGGCGGGGGTGCCCATGACGTAGCTGCCGGTTCCGGTTGCGTCGGTGGAGATGATGGAATGGCAGGTGGAGCAGGTGACGCCTTCCTGCTCAAAGGGGCGTTTCTTGGGCATGCCTTGCGAGAGGTCGCCGGAGAGCAGGGCGACGGGGTTGTGGCAGCCTTCGCAGTGGCGGGAGAACTGGACGCCCTTCTCATCGATGAGGGCGTTGACGTTCTTCAGATACCAGGGGGCGCGGAAGCTGTTGGAGTGGATGGACTCGCGCCACTGGTGGTAGGCCTCCTGGTGGCAGTGGCCGCAGTACTCGGCGGTGTAGAAGCTCTTGGGGCTGACGAACTGGCCGTTGGCAGTGGTGGCGTTGGAGGGCAGGAATGGGGCGTCTTTGCCGAAGGCGTAGTTGTAGTGGGAGGCGACCGAGTCGTGAAAGGGGGTGGTGGGGCCGGTGACCTTGATGGCGGCGGTGTAGGCTGCGCCGGCGTTGGGGGTGTCGGCTGGGGCTGCATTTGCCGGGACGGAGTTTGCCGGGGTTGTGTTAGCAGGAGAGGCGTTGGGTTTGATGGGTGCGGGATCGGATGCGGCGTTGACGCCAAAGGCGGCTGTGAGTGACAGAGCGGCCAGGAACGCGGTCAAAAGCCAGCGGCGCAACACGGTCTTGAACATGGTCTTACGATCTCCCAGGGAAGAGCTTGCGGCCCGGCGGAACATGGCAAAGAAATGACCGCGGGAACACAAGAACGGTAACAGGCAGGGGGGATAGTCTGTCCTCCATCTTAAGGTGTAGGCTCAGCAAGTCAGCGAGTCAGCAAGTCAGCAAGTCAGCGAGTCAGCAGGTCAGCGAGTCAGCAGGGGGGCGGACGTCGTCCGTACCCGCTCGAAGCAAAAAAGCAGAGACCTGGCGAGGGTGGGGCACAGGCACAGTTGGCCCGGTGGTTGGCTTGTCTGGTTGTCTGACAAGTTACTGGGCGCGGGGATGTCGAGGGCGGGTTCAGACGGCAGCGAAAGGCTGGTTTGCGGGATTTGCAGCGGATGGTTCACAGAGTGGTATGAACGGGCGGAAAACAGGGTTAATCAGTGTGAGCTAGCGCACATCCACTTAGCCAAACGATGGCCCAAACTGGTACGGTTGTCTTGAAGGATCTCATTTTGCAGATGGCCTCCAACCCTTATTTTTCATTGGCAGTTCTATTTGTGGCGGCTTTGGGCTTTGGATTGGCACCGCTGGCGCTGGCCTGGGTGTGGGGCAAGGTGTTTTCTCCCTGGAAGCCGAATGCGATCAAGAACGCAATCTACGAGTGCGGACTGGTTTCAAAGGGCGATGCGTGGGTGCAGTTCCGCTCGGCCTACTATCTGTATGCCATTATTTTCCTGATATTTGACGTGGAAGCTGTGTTTCTGCTGCCGTTTGCCGTGGCGTTTACGGGGCTGGGCGTGGCGGCATGCGTGTCGATGCTGGTGTTTGTGCTGATGCTGATTGAGGGGCTCGCCTGGGCGTGGGGCAAGGGAGTTCTGACTTGGCAGTGAGGACAGTGGACAGTGTGCAGTGAGAACAGTGGACAGTGAACAGTGAACAGGGGCCAGTTCCGTGGTTTCAGAATCGAGACCAGGGGCACCCGCAGGATTTGGGGATGGAAGACTGATCACTGACCACTGTTCACTGGTCACTGATCACTGGTCACTGAATGAGGAGCGAAGCGACGAATGGCTGTCGAGGATGGACTGAAGATCGAACTGGGCAAGCAGGGCGTCTTCGTAACGACCATCGAGGAGCTCTATAACTGGGGGCGGCGGAGTTCGATCTGGCCGATGCAGTTTGGGCTGGCATGTTGCGCGATCGAAATGATCGCGACGACGATGGCGCGGTACGACCTGGCCCGGTTTGGCGCTGAGGTCTTCCGGCCGTCGCCACGGCAGGCTGATTTGATGATTATCTCCGGGACCGTAACCAAGAAAATGGCGCCGCAGGTGGTGCGGCTTTATAACCAGATGGCGGAGCCGAAATACGTGATTGCGATGGGGGCGTGCGCGATTTCAGGCGGGCCGTTCAAGCAGGGATACAACGTGCTGAAGGGGATCGATCGCTACATTCCGGTGGATGTACACATTCCGGGATGCCCGCCAAGGCCGGAGGCGCTGCTGCAGGCGTTTATGACGCTGCAGAAGAAGATTGACGGACAGTCGCTGACTGGGCCGGATCGGCCGCGCCACTTGAACGCGGACGCGCAGACGGAGTTTCCGGTGCCGGTGCAAGGGGAGCACGATTTGGAGCCGACATCGAATTCTGGGGTGTGGCCGGTGGCGATCACCATCAGGTGACAGATTGCAGATGACAGTTCTTAGGGAACGTGGAACAGGGAATAGGGATGAAGACGGTCGAAGAGATCAAGGCGGCGATTGAGGCGGCGGTTCCGGACGCGGGGGTGGAGATTGTGCCCAATCCGAGCGTCTCTGGGCAGCACTCGCTGCGGCTCCAGCCGAGCCATGCGTTTCAAGTGGCGAAGTTTCTGCGCGACGACGCGGAGCTGGCTCTGGATTTTCTATCGAACGCGACCGGCGTGGATTGGCCGGACAAAGAGATTAGCGAAAAAGTGAAAGTAACGCGCACGGTGACCAAGACCGTGGACGGCGTGGAGCAGCAAGTAGAAGAGACGGTTGAAGAGACGAAGAAGCGCGTGGCGCCTGGGTGCCTGGAGGCGGTGTACCACTTGTTTTCGGTGGCCAAGGGCCATGGGCCGGTGGTGATCCGCATGAAGACGGTGAACCGGACCGACCAGGTGGAGTTGCCGTCGCTGACGCCTTTATGGCGCGCGGCAGAGTTTCAGGAGCGCGAGATCTTCGACCTGTTCGGGATTGTGTTTACGGCGCATCCGGATCTGCGGCGGCTGTTGATGTGGGATGAGTTCAAGGATCACCCGATGCGGCGCGATTACGTGGAGCCGGACGACTTTGAATATGAGCCGACGCCGCACGACGAGGTGCTGGTGAGGGCGCAGGCGCATAAGAACAGGGAACAGGGAATAGGGAATAGGGAATAGGGAACAGGGAATAGGGCCCGGATGGCAGTTGCTGATCAAAAGACGGAGAAACTGGAAGGCTGGAATCGGCCGCCGCTGATTGAGCCGGACGGCGAGGGCGAGCTGCTTGAAGTGGCCATGGGGCCGCATCATCCGTCGACGCACGGCGTGTTCCGGATGGATGTGGCGCTAGATGGCGAGCGGGTGATTCGCCTGAAGCCCGTGTTTGGCTATCTGCACCGCAATCACGAAAAGCTTGCCGAGGGAATGACCTATCTCGCATCCATGCCGTTCACCGATCGGCTGGATTATATGTGCCCGATGACCAACAATTGGGCATACGCGATTGCAGTGGAGAAGCTGACTGGGCAGGAAGTGCCGGAGCGGGCGCAGTATCTGCGTGTGATTTTGGGCGAGCTGACGCGGGTGGTGAATCATGCGTCGGCAGTGGGCTTTCTGATTCAGGAGATGGGCGCCAGCGGTACGCCGCTGATGTACGCCTTCAAAGAGCGCGAAAAGGTGCTTGATCTATTTGAGGCGCTGACCGGCGCGCGCATGATGGTGAACTATATGCGCTTTGGCGGTTGCCGCGTGGATGCGACAGCGGCCTGGCTGGATGCAACGCGCAAGGTAGTCGCGGGACTGCCGAAGTTTGTAGACGAGTTTGAGTCGCTGCTGACGGGCAACGAGATTCTGATGGCGCGCACGCAGGGCGTGGGCATTTTGCGGCCGGAGCTGGCGGTGAACGCCGGCGTGACCGGGCCGATGCTGCGGGCCACGGGCGTGAATTACGACATTCGCAAGGTGGATCATTACGGCATTTATGACCGGTTCAACTTCCGCGTGCCGCTGGGCGATCACGGCGATGTGTATGACCGGTTCATGATTCGCTTTCTGGAGATTCGCGAGTCGCTGAAGATTCTGGAGCAGGCGCTGAAGGATATTCCTGCGGGTCCGGTGATGGATCCGAAGGCGAAGATTCGTGGCTTCCGGCCCAAGCCGGGTGAGGCGTACGGACGCATTGAGGCGCCGAAGGGCGAGCTGGGATTTTATCTGATCAGCGATGGAGGGCCGAATCCTTATCGCTACCGGATCAGGCCGCCAAGCTTGATTAACCTGACGATTTTGGAAGACATGTGCCTGGGTCAGAACGTGGCGGATGTGGTGCTCATTTTTGGTTCCGTGGATATCGTTTTAGGGGAAGTAGATCGGTGAGGCAGTGGTCAGTGATCAGTAGGCCGCTCAGTAAGTGAGACAGTCGATGGAAAGCAAGTTCGCGGTACGGTCATTTCGTGATTTGGTGGTGTGGCAGAAATCAATCAAATTAACAGGGGCGATTTACAGGATCACACGAGATTTTCCGCGTGAAGAAATATACGGGTTAACAAGTCAGATCCGGCGTTCCGCAGTTTCGGTGCCGAGCAACATTGCGGAGGGACAAGGACGGTTGAGCACTGGAGGATTTCGCCAGTTTCAGGGAATCGCACGGGGTTCAAATTTCGAACTTCTAACCCGGCTTGAAGTTACGCGAGCGCTGGGGATGGGAAGTGGCACACAGATCGATGAGGCTGAGGCCTTGTGGCACGAAGTTGGAAAGATGATTTACTCAATATTGGACAAGATCGGCAATTAACGCTAATTGCTTTTACTGATCACTGACGACCGACCACTGATCACTGTTTTGGAGGGATGAATTGCTGGGCGAGGGGATACTGAAGGGGCTGGCGGAGACGGCGCGGAACTTTGCGGGCAGCTATGTGTCCGCGGAGCGGCTGACGACGGTCGAGTATCCGGAGCAGCGGACCGCGCCGATTGAGGCGACGCGCGATTTCCCATTCCTGGTGTACGACGGCGACGACTGGGAGAAAGGGCTGCGCTGCGTGGCCTGCCAGATTTGCGAGAAGGAATGTCCGCCGAAGTGCATTTACATCGTAAAAAGCACGGACAAGAAGCCGGATGCGCTGGGCAAACTGCAGATTTATCCGGCGCGATTCGATATCGATATTTCGGTGTGCATGAGCTGCCAGATTTGCGTGGAAGTCTGCCCGTTCGAAGCCATCAAGATGGACACGGAGTTTGAGCTGGCCACGACGGATCGCTTCGGCGGTTTGCTGCTGGACCGCGAAAAGCTGGCCAAGTCAAACCAGCACTTTCACAACGTTCATCCGACAGAAGCTGCGGAAGTGGATGCGCGCCTGGCCGAGGAGAAAGCCAAAGCCGATGCAAAGGCCAAGGCTGCGGCAGAAGCTGCCGCGGCGAAAGCTGCAGCGGCTGCGGCGAAACCCGCGGTTTCGACCGAGACTCCGGTGAAGCCTGCGGCTTCTGGACCTGAGACTGCGACGAAGGCTACGGAAGGGGAGAAGAAGTAATGATCGAGAAAGCGGATCAAATCTTCATCCTTCTGAAACTGTGGGTGATTGGATTTTTGCCGGCGTCGATTCGGGATGCAGTGGGCGTGGTGTTGTGCGTGGTGGCCATCATCTGCGTGTTCCCTGGGTTGTTTGCGATCTCAGTGCTGATGGAGCGCAAGGGGCTGGGCCGGATGCAGAATCGCCTGGGCCCGAACCGCGTGGGGCCGTATGGGATTTTTCAGCCAGTGGCGGATGGCATCAAGTCTCTGACCAAGGAAGACCTGGTTCCGATGAGCGCCGATGGCGTGGTGCATTTTCTGGCGCCGGTGTTCCTGGTGGTGGTGGTGTTCATGGGCTACGCGGTGCTGCCCATGGGGCGGCATATGACCTTGGTGCCGATGGACGCGGGGCTGTTGTTTTATTTTGCGATGGGCGCGTCGACGGAACTGTCAGTGTTCATGGCGGGGTGGTCGAGCCGCAACAAGTATTCGCTGCTGGGCGCGATGCGCGCGGTGGCGCAGATGATCAGCTACGAAGTGCCGCTGCTGATGTCGAGCGTGGCTGTGGTGATGATCACCGGTTCGCTGTCGCTGGAGAAGATTGTCGAGGCGCAGAACCAGTACACGTGGGGATTGCCGCACTGGTACATCTTTACGCCGTGGGGCTTTGCGGGATTTGTGCTGTATTGCATTGCAGCGACGGCGGAGACCAACCGCTCGCCATTCGATTTGCCCGAGGGCGAATCGGAACTGGTGGCTGGGTATTTTACCGAGTACTCAGGGTTCAAGTTCGCGGAGTTTTTTCTGGGCGAATATGTGGGCATGCTCTCGATCTCGGGGCTGGGGGCGACGCTGTTTCTGGGTGGGTGGTCGGCGCCGGTTGAGTTTCTGGGATTTGTGCCTTCGTGGATCTGGTTTTTTGGCAAGGTGATGCTTTCGATCTGCGTGTTTATCTGGGTGCGCGGCACGCTGCCCAGGCTCAGGCAGGATCAGCTGATGAACTTCGCATGGAAGTTTGTGCTGCCGCTGACGCTGCTGAATCTTTTTGATGCCGCGCTGTGGCGCTTCCTTGGCGATGGCTGGGAACGCTGGGTTGTGTGCTCGGCGATTCTGCTGGCCGCATATTGGGTGATGGCGCGCGTGGGCTTCAAGAGGAAGCAGATTGGGCCGAGGAGTTACCGGTATGCGGATTGATTCTGGTTTGAATCCCGGGGTTGAGTCTTTTCTCTCTCACTCATGCGGCCAAAAGCTGCCGCATGAATGGGGCACAGTGCCTTCTTGCCTGTGCCAGGGAAGGATGGGGCGCTCATGGGCATAGTTTTCTTTGTGCTGGCGGCGCTGACGGTGGCTGGGGCATTGGCCGCGGTGCTGTTGAAGAATACGGTGCATTGCGCGCTCGCATTGACGGTGGCTTTTGCGGGATTGGCGCTTTTGTTTCTGAAGCTGGATGCGCAGTTTGCGGGGTTTGCACAGATCCTGGTGTACATCGGCGCGGTGGCGATTTTGGTGGTGTTTGCGATTCTGCTAACGCGCGGTTCAGAGACTCCGAAGGACGGCGTGTATAGCAGGAACTCGCTGGTTGGGTTGGTGATTGCGGCGGGAGTGTTTGCGGTGCTGGGCTGGGCGGTGTTGCAGAGCGCTGGCGGATTGCCGCATGAGGTTGGTCCGGCGCCGACGGTGACGGTGTTGGAGATTGGCCAGGCGCTGATGGGACGGTACGTGCTGCCGCTGGAGATTGTGGCGCTGCTGCTGACGGCGGCGCTGATTGGCGCGGTGATTGTGGCCATGCATGAGAAAGAAGGAGCGCGATGAATCCGCTGGCTGGGTATCTATTGGTGGCGGCGCTCGTATTTGCGATTGGGTTGGCGGGTGCGCTGACGCGGCGCAACGCGATCCTGGTGCTGATTGGGATTGAACTAATGCTGAACGCGGCGAATCTGAATTTAATTGCGTTCTGGCGTTATGGGCCGCATCCCGAGGCGCTGACGGGGATGATGTTCGCGATTTTTTCAATTGCGGTTGCGGCGGCTGAGGCGGCTGTAGGACTGGGGTTGGTGATTTCGATTCATCGGCATGCACATACGACGGATCTGGACGCGATGAACAGGATGAAGGGGTGAGGAATTGATGCA
>JBEKDE010000016.1:0-63274 GCA_050014515.1 Occallatibacter sp. | reverse complement strand
TATCGCATTGACACAGCCAAGCGTCTTGCGCGGCGCACAAAGATTACCGAAGACAAAAAGAGCGGCGTTATCACGATCGAGGTAGAGGACACAGACCGCGTGCGAGCGCGCGACCTGGCACAGGGCTATCTGGACGAACTGAACAACCTTGTTCTGCGGACCAATACCTCGTCGGCGCACCGGGAGCGCGTGTTCGTCGAACAGAGGCTGCAAACCGTCCAGGCGGACCTCGAAAAAGCGCAGCTCCAGTTGAGTGAATTCTCAAGCAAAAACAGCACCATCGACATCAAGGAGCAGACGCGCGCCATGGTCGATGCCGGTGCCCGGGTGCAGGCAGAACTCATGATTGAACAATCCGGGCTCGAGTCGCTGCGGCAGATCTATGGCGACGGCAATGTGAGAGTGCGCGAAACAGAAGCGCGCATCGCGAGCCTGAAAGGGGAGCTGGCCAGAATGACCGGGTCCTCAGCCCCTCTCGGCGCCGGGGTGCAGGACGTTACTGCGGCAGATCCCGGCGACAGTGACAAAAAGGGAGAACTGTACCCCCCGTTACGTCAGCTTCCGCGGCTCGCTGTTCCCTATGCGGATCTTTACCGGAACGTACGGGTGCAGGAGACATTGTATGAGCTTCTTACCCAGCAATATGAAATGGCCCGGATCGAGGAGGCCAAAGACATTCCGGCAGTCAGTGTGATTGACGCTCCAGGTATCGCGGAGAAGAAGTCTTTTCCCCCGCGTCTGCTCCTGACCTTGCTGCTTACATTTCTTTCATTCGCGATTGCGTCCACCGTCATTCTGTTCCGCGGCCATTGGTCAACCATCGATTTGAGCGACCCGCGCAAGGCGCTTGCAGCGGAAGTCTTCCCGGTGTTGCAGCGTCGCATTCGCTCCATCTATGCGATGAAGCGAGGCACCGCATGAGCAAGCACCTGACAAATGCCGCGTATGGCGTTCTGGACTATGCATCCTACCCGATAGGAATGCTGCTGGTTGCGCCGGTGGTTCTGCGCAAGCTGGGTGCTTCGGAATATGGGCTGTGGATGATTGCCACCGCCCTGATCAGTGCCGGAGGAATCGTCGCGTCGGGATTCTGCGACGCCAACATTCAACGCGTCGCGCATCTGCGCGGAATCGGCAACTCCGATCTGATTCCCAATACCGTCCGCGGCATATTGGGCATCAGCATGATACTCGGTTTCCTACTTGCGGCCGCCACCTGGATAGCCGCTCCATACGCCGCCGCGCGCATCGCAGTTCAACACCAGGTGTCGACCGGGGAGTGTTTGATCTCTCTTCGCATCGCCAGCACATTGATATTTCTACGATCGATTGAATCTGTCCCCGTCAGCACGCAGCGCGCATTTGAGCATTATCGCGGTACGACGCAAATCAGCACGGCCGTGCGGATTCTTACTCTCGCGTCCGCCGCAGTGTTCGCTTGTCTGGGGCAACGCACAATCAGCATTCTTGCGGCCACGGCCGTGTGGATGGCGTTCGGAACGTACATGCAGTTTCGTCAGCTGCCCCGGTTTCTCGGCGCCGCTTCGTTGTGGCCACAGTTTCACCCCACGGAAACGCGCGCCTTGCTTGGGCTTGGCATTTTCGTCTGGCTGCAGGCAATCGGCGGGGTGATCTTCGGGCAGCTGGATCGAATCGTTCTCGGCGTCACACTTGGTGCGCTGGCAGTTGCCCCATATTCCTTGTGCGTGCAGTTCGCACATCCCATCTTCGGCCTCACGGCATCCGGGCTTAGTTTTCTATTTCCCTATCTCTCCGGGCGCGCCAGCACGCTCTCAATCAGCGCGTTGAAGCGAACCCTGTTAAAAGCATTCGCATGCAACCTGGCGTTGGTAACTTGCGGCGCGGGGTTGTTGCTCTTCGAGGGGCCTCGCCTTATCCGCCTCTGGGCCGGCCCCGAGGTAGCTGCGAGTGCGGCAAAGATCATGGTTCCGATCATTGTTGGTTCGGCCTTCATGGGGCTTAGCGTCACCGGAACATATGCAATGCAGGCGCTTGGACTTTTCCGGACCGTCGCCGTCATCAGTCTTGGATCCAGAGCGGCAATGCTATTGCTGATGATCGAACTGCTACGCCACATGGGGCTGCAGGGACTCGCATTGTCCCGGCTTTGCTACGGCTCGGTAGCCCTGCTGGTCTATCTGCCGCTGCTTTGGAGGCTAGTCGAGACAAGTGAGAAGAACGGCATTTCGGCTCTGTCGAAAGTGTCCCGCGTTCAAGAGGGGGCAAAGCCATGAAGATTCTGATTGCCGCAGCCTCGTTCGCTGCCAACATGTCCGGATTGCAGCGTCATGCCCTGAATGTCGCACGCTGCCTCCTTCTTGAGCCGGAGATCTCTTCTCTACATTTCGTTATCGCCCCTTGGCAACTGGGCATGGTTGAGTCTGCGTCCCCGCCGCAGGATGCACGGATGATGGTTCATGTCGCGGATATGGACCGTGGCTCCGTGAGCAGAAACCTCTGGTACTATCGCAAGCTTCCAAAACTGGCGGCAGACCTGCAAGCCGACGTGGTTCATTTGTCCTATCCCATGCCCGTCAATGCAGGAGCGTTTCACTGCCCAACGCTGGTGACGCTCCACGATCTATATCCCTATCAGATACCAATGAATTTCGGCTTTCCGAAGTTCATGTTCAACCGCGTGGTTCTTCAGCAGTGCCTGCGCAGTGTTGATTCAATTGCATGCGTTTCGCAATCAACGCTTCATAGCCTGAAAAAATATGTACCGATTCCCGTATGGAAGAAGGCGGTGCGAGTTTATAACTGCGTCGAGGCCCAGCCCGTCCTGAATCCGCATCCGCCTATAGCTGGCTGGCAGAATGATCAATTTCTTCTCTGTGTCGCACAGCATCGCCGTAACAAGAACCTCCCTCTGCTCATCCGGGCATTCCACCGCATGTTGCGGATGGGCCAGATCGCAAAGGAAATGAAGCTGGTCGTCGTCGGAATCACGGGACCGGAGACGGACAACATACACCGCCTTGTATCAGCGCTGCGACTTGACGCCAGCGTGCGCTTTCTCGAAGGCGTATCTGAGTCTGAGCTGCAGTGGTGTTACCGGCAATGCCAAGCCGTTGTCTCTCCGTCCGCAATTGAAGGCTTCGGCCTGCCCATCGCCGAGGCGCTTCTTGCCGGTTGTCGAGTTGTCTGTTCGGATATCCCCGCATATCAGGAAGTAGGGGATGAACAATGTCGTTTCGTGTCCTTGGAGAGGAACGCAGAAGAAACGCTTGCGGAGGCAATTGTTGCAACTCTCAAAGAGCCCAAGGGTCCTCCAAGGTCTCTGAAGCAGTTCTCCGCTCCGGTTCTGGGCCCGCAATACGTGGGTCTCTATCGCAAGCTCATGATGTCCGAGGCTCCATTGCGGATTGCCGATTTGCCCACGCCGGCCAGCCCGGTCGCTTCAGGAAAGCGGACTTTATGAAACGGAAGAACGGCCAGCTGGCCTTGCAGCGAAAGGAGGATGACCATGAGTGCATCTGAGTCCGCCACGCCGCGCCTCTATTCGAAAACAGCCTCCGCATCGCAAGAAGATCAAGTCCGTTCAGACTCTGCTCAACTGTTCCGCAGAGTCCTTGCCGGTGCCGAGCGCGCCGCGGACTTTCTGACTAGCTCCGCGGGAATGTTAGCTTCCTACGCTCTCGATTGTTCGCTCCACGTTACAAACCAGTCTATATACCCGCTTCGCGAGGCGGTTGTCGCGAGCTCCCTGATCGGCTTATGTTCAGTTCTTTTTCTGCAATGGAACGGAGCCTATCGCGGAGGCGGCAGCCTGCTCCACATTCATGAGACGGAACGCGCACTTCGGATTCCAGCTTTGTCCATGCTCCTGCTTCTCGCCTTCCGGCTTTTCCTGGATCTGAGAATCTCTTACACCGCCATTCTCATCGCTTTGATCGTAATTCCTGTTCTGGTGATTCAGCAAAAGCTGATGTTCCTCTCAATCATTCGCTCATTGCACGGGATGGGTGTCGGCATAGATCGAGCCATCGTTTATGGGGCTGGAGACGCTGGAAAGCGTATTGTCTCCGCCCTCCTTCAATCGCTGAGGCTTGGCATCCTTCCGGTGGGGGTGATCGACGATCATCCGGCCATCATTGGCAATGCCATCCTTGAAATGGGGTACAGGCGCGGCCGTTCAGTTCCAGTTCTTCACGGTCCCATCACTTCCGAGATCCTCAAATCGCATCAATGCAGCGTGCTTATTCTCGCACTTCCGAATCTGTCCTCGGATAAACAGGCAGCGGCTGTCTGTGCGGCAAGGCAGGCTGGAGTCCGGATCGCATTTCTTTCCGGCTTGGAGGTGCAGGAGCAAAGCTGGACACAGTCGATCGACCTTGACGGCTTTTCGCTTACTCCCAAGGTTGAGCCGTTCCTCACCTGGCATTACGCAATAGCCAAGCGAGCGGTCGATCTGGTTGTGTCCACCTTCCTGCTGGCATTGATTTCTCCGCTGCTCTTGCTGATTGCAATCCTCATCAAGCTCGACTCACCTGGTCCAGCTCTTTTCATCCAGAAGCGAGTAGGTCGCAACGGAGAACTTTTCAATATTTATAAATTCCGCTCGATGTACGCAAACGCGCCAAGGTACGACTTCTCTCCAACCACCTCGCGCGACTTTCGGATTACGAGAATCGGAAAGTTCATCAGGAAGACAAGTCTGGATGAGCTCCCTCAGTTGATGAACGTCTTCCTGGGAAACATGTCGCTGGTGGGGCCGAGGCCGGAGATGCCTTTCATCGTGCAGGAGTACACGAATGAACACCGGCAGAGACTTGAGATGACTCCTGGGATTACAGGGCTGTGGCAATTAAGCGCCGACAGAGCTTTCCCGATTCACGAGAACATTCAATACGACCTCTACTACATCCGTAACCGCGGATTCTTTTTGGATATTGCCATACTGATTCACACGTTGTTCTTTGCCATTCGGCGAGACGCGTGATCGGAAGTCCTGCCATGTGTGCCGGCCGGCAATCAGAAGTCTGCACTTGTGCAATGGAATCGCGGTTGGAAGGAAGTTTTGTTCAATGACGAATTTTGATTTGTCGCCTCCATCCGCCAATTTGCTTGGCGTACGAGTATCTGCCGTCGATTTGAAGTCTGCAGTCGATCTATCCGATCGGTGGATCAAATCTTCAATGGGCCACGGCTACGTTTGCGCAACTGGTGTACATGGAGTCATGGAGGCTCATCGAGATCCCGAAGTCCGTCAAGCCCTGAATCATGCGTTGATGAACGTTCCGGACGGAATGCCAATGTCCTGGGTCGGCCATCTTCAGGGTTTTCGAAACATGGATCGGGTCTTTGGGCCGGATCTGATGATGGCCATGTGCCGGTTGTCGGTTGAGCGCGGCTATCGCAGTTTTCTATACGGCGGCAAGCCCGGCGTGGCCGAACTTCTGAGCGATACGCTGCAGAAGAAGATGCCGGGACTTCAGGTGGTCGGCACCTATACGCCTCCTTTCCGAAGCCTGACGGCGGATGAGGAAAACGATGTTCTGGCTCGAGTGCGGGAATCCAGGCCGGATATTATCTGGGTTGGTCTGAGCACTCCAAAGCAGGAGCGGTTCATGGCACAATATGCTCACCAGTTTCAGGTCCCGCTCATGTTCGGTGTTGGAGCGGCCTTCGATTTTCACACCGGAGCCATTCGCGACTGCTCGCCCTGGATCAAACGCGCGGGGTTCCAGTGGCTCCATCGGCTGATGCAAGACCCCAGGAGGTTGTGGAAGCGTTATCTCCTCAATAATCCTGCATTTCTTTGGCACATTGCGATGCAACTCTTAGGGTTTCGGAAATATCCTTCGGGACCGGAGACCGCCTCGACCGGGTCGCTTTACTCGGCGAGGCGCCCGTGACGCAGCTTCCCTGGCAACCAGCTCTTGGCGGAAGCCTCTCAAGAATTGTGACCTTGCTTGAGTTAAGAACCATCTGAATGCTTTTCGGTGTCTGCAGGGCCGGATATCTTCTTCGAGCCGAGCTTCCACGCGTTCGCTATAGCCCAGGGGAAGCTGGAAGCCGCGCTCTGCAATTACTGTAGCCGGAACTTACTTTAGATGGTGCGAAAGGAGGGACTCGAACCCTCATGGATTGCTCCGCCAGATCCTAAGTCTGGTGCGTCTGCCAATTCCGCCACTTTCGCGCTTTCTCAGTTTATCGCCTTTCGTGCCGGGTATGGGTGATGAAGGCATTCCCAGGCTCTCCAATGGCTGGGTGAGGCAAGATGGGCTCAGCGAACTGGCCGCGTCAACTCACGCGCAGCACCATCTTCAGAGTGTCACCTGGCGCGGTGGTCATCTGGTCAAATGCTTTCTGGCCTGCTTCGAGCGGCAGTTCGACGGTCCACGGAGAGAGATCGATTTCGCCGCGCGCCAGCAGCCTGAGCGCACGCTCGAAGTCGCCCGGCGTGTACGCGAATGACATCACCACACGGTGCTCCTTGCGGATGCTGGTGACAAAGTCGATTTCACTGCGCTCTTTGGCCATTCCCAGCAGCACGACCGTGCCACCCGGCCTGCACAGATCGAACGCCGATTGTCTCGCCGCTTCTGAACCGCTTGCGTCCAGCACCAGGTCAAGGCCGTGGCCGGCGAATTCACGCGCCTGACCGCGGCCTTCCTCGGTGCTCACGTTTACGGCCAGCGTCGCGCCCATTTTGCGAACCGTCTCCAGGCGGACATCGCTGACATCGAGCACCAGCAGATCGCGCACGCCCAGGCGAATCGCCGTCTGCAAGGCCAGCGAACCCATGGTGCCTCCGCCCACAATGCCCATGCGAAAAAACGGCAGGGGCGCGGCGATGCGGAACAGATGCACGATGTTGGCGAGCGGCTCGACGACCACGGCGCGTGCGTCGCTGAGTCCGTCGGGGATCTCGTAGATCTGCGAATCGGGTACCGTCACAAACTCCTGGTAGCAGCCGGCTGTCTTGTCCATGCCCAGCAATCGCCAACTGGAACAGAGGTTCTGTGCGCCGCTGAGGCAGGCTGTGCAGTGCCCGCAGCTGATCAGCGGATTGGCCACCACGCGGCGTCCATCGGGCCTGCGGCCCACCAGCTCATGGCCCAGCACCAGCGGCGGAATGCGGCGCCTGCTGTGGCCCAGAAATCCTGAAATATCTGATCCGCAGATGCCGGCAGCGGCAACCGCAATCTCGCTTTCGCCCGCGGCTGCGATCGGTCGCTGCCGATCTTCCATCGTCACCTCTCGTGGGGCGGTATACACCAATGCACGCATTCCTTCTCCTCACCGGCTTGCTCATTTACGCCGCATCTCTGGCGCGAAACACCGACGTTGCCATGTTAAGCCGCGACCCTCGATCGTGGTAAATCAGACCCGCCTCGCTTTCCAGTTCCGGTGCCCAAGGGTACGGGTGCGCGGTTATAGTTCTGATATGCGTTTGCGACTGTTTTGCACTTCCTGCTGCGTGGCCTTGTGCCTCTACACGCCGTTTTGCCCCGCTCAGTCCGCCCCGGCCATCACGCTCGATGAGTTTCTGAACACCACCGACATTGCCGACGCCAGGCTCTCGCCCGACGGGTCTTCTGCCGTGATTGCAACCGAGAGCCCTGACTGGAAGGCCAGCACCTTCAGCCACGATCTTTGGCTGTGGACGGCGCAAGGAGGGCTGAGGCCGCTGACTCACTCCGGCAGCGAGGAGAGCCCGCAGTGGAGTCCGGACGGCAAATGGGTGGCCTTCATCTCCGAC
Organism: Occallatibacter sp.; assembly: GCA_050014515.1. Classification (GTDB taxonomy): domain Bacteria; phylum Acidobacteriota; class Terriglobia; order Terriglobales; family Acidobacteriaceae; genus Telmatobacter. The sequence goes on along the minus strand of JBEKDE010000016.1, from coordinate 55,545 downwards.
CGGGCAGTTTCTGGCGCCGACGGCGATTCCGGTAGCGACGAAGCCAAAGCCAGCCGCCTGTGGCTGATTCCGGTGGCCGGCGGCGAAGCGCTGCCGCTGTTCAAGGAAAAACTGGACGTTCACTCGTTCGCCTGGTCGCCGGATGGTGCGGCGATCTACTACTCCGTGACTGCGCCCCTCACGCACGAGCAGGAAGAAGCGCAGAAGGCGGAGTGGAAGGACGTGATCCGCTGGCGCGAGCAGCACCACGGCGATGTGCTGGTGAAGCAGCCGGTGGCCGCGGCAATTGCCCATGCTTTGGCGGTCGCGCCACCTGCCGCTGCCGAAGCAGCAAAGACTTCCGACAGCAAGGCGGACGGCAAGAAGGCCGCCGAGACAGATGGCGCGACATCGCTCCCTGCAGGCGCGGAAACCATTGCCAGGAACAGCATCTCCATCGGCCAGATCACGCCCTCGCCCGACGGCGCCAGCGTTGCCTTTGAAACCGAGCCGGTGCACCATCGCATTGAGAACCCGGCGGATTATGAAACGTTTCTGGTCGCCTCCGCAGGCGGTGAGGCGCGGCAGATTACGCACAACGAAGCCAATGAGACCGGCCTGCGCTGGTCGCCGGACAGCAAATGGCTCTACTTCATCGTCGCAGCCGCATCAGGCTCGCTGGAGGGCAAATACCGCGACGTGCAGGGGCGGCTTTACCGCATGGACCCTGCCGTTGGGAAGGCGGAGCGGCTAGGCGCGTCGTTCGAGGGTTCGTGGGATTCGTTCACCCTGCTGCCCGACGGCCGCGAACTGGCCCTGGGCCTGAAAGGAACCGAGCAGCAGATCTATCTGGTCGAGGGCGAAAAAGCCACCAAACTTCCCGGCGTTGCCGGGAGCTACACGGGACTGGATTCCGCACACGGCTCCAGCGCGCTTCTCTTCCGCCACTCGGCCATCAACAAGACGACACAGGTTTATCTGGCCGCCGATCCGCTGCATCCTGACCAGTCCTCTGCGCTCACCAGTTTTGACCCAATCTTTGCCCAGCGCGCGCAGCCGGAGTGGCAGCCCTACACCTGGAAGTCCGACGATGGCCGCACAGTGGAAGGCGTTCTGATCTTCCCGCCGGGCAAGAAGGATGCGAAACACCTCCGCATGCTGACCTTGATTCACGGCGGCCCGGCAGAGGCAGACGGCGACCACTTCGGGGCCGACTGGTACGACTGGGCGACGCTGGCGGCTGCAAACGGCTGGCTGGTCTTCCGGCCCAACTACCGCGGTTCGGCCGGCTACGGCGACGAGTTCATGCTGGAGATTGAGCCGCACCTGGTGTCGAAGCCAGGCCGCGACATTCTTACGGGTGTCGACGCGTTGGTGAAGGACGGTTACGCCGATCCTGACCACCTGGCCATCGGAGGCTACAGCTACGGCGGTTACATGACCAACTGGCTCATCACGCAGACCACGCGGTTCAAGGCTGCCGTTACCGGGGCAGGAGCCGTGGAACACGCTGCCAACTGGGGCAACGACGACGAGACCTGGGACGACGCCTGGTACCTGGGCGGACGGCCCTGGGAAGACCCGGCGCTTTACCAGAGCGAAGCTGCACTTTTTCAGTTTGACAAGGTCAAGACGCCCACCCACCTGGTGCAGGGCGGCGCGGACGTGCGCGTAAGCTATTTAGAAGGGGTCACGATGGAACGGGCCCTGGCGGCGTTGGGCGTTCCGCACTCGTTTCTCGTCTTTCCGGGTGAGGGACACGGGCTGGGCAAAAATCCCTGGCACGGCTACATCAAGGTGCGCGAAGAACTGAAGTGGCTGGAGAAATATGCCGGGAACTAACAGGTTTCACGGCGACTTCCGGTTCCGTCGCGCGAATTGAGGAACCGGCAAGGCACTTTGGCGCATCTTCCTGACAGGGGCACATGAATCCGACCGAGACGGCACGGCAATCCACCTTCCAGCAAACGCTGCTCAGCGCACGGCGCACCATGCTGCTCAGCGAGATTCTCAAGCTCGCCCTGGACAGCTTTCGTGCCTCCAAGGTGCGCTTTGCGCTTACTGCGCTGGGCATGGTGATCGGCACCGCATCCGTGATCCTGGTCATCACCATTGGCATGACCGGCAAGCAATACATTCTGCAGGAGATCCAGAAGGTTGAGACCAATTCGGTAGAGCTGGAATACGCGGGTGGCGGCGCCACGGCGGCCGAGCGCGTGCTCTACAGCGACTCGCTGACCCGGCGGGACGAGAAAGCAGTGGATGCTCAATTGCCGGCGGTGCTTTATTCGTCGCCGGTGCTCACAATGCACGAGCGCATCGGCTTTGGCGGCGGCGTGTTCAAGGACACGCTGGTGCTCGGGGTCAGCCCGCAATATCAGAACATCCGCAACCTGCTGGTGCCCTACGGCCGGTTTCTTGACGACGAGGACGACAGCGGGCACATTCGCTGCGCAGTGGTCACCGAGCTGTTTGCGCGCACGCGCTTCGGCAGCGACGACGCGGCGGTGGGTTCGACCTTTGAGATTGCCGGCATCCCGTTCACGATCATCGGTGTGTTCAAGGAGAGCGTGACGGACTTTGGCGAGTCGGAGATCCAGGACCAGACCATCCTGATTCCCTTCTCCGTGGCTCGCTACTTTACCGGGACCGAAAACGTGAACCAGATTTACTTCTCCATGCGCAACATGGAAGAAGTTCCCGACGCCGCGAAGGAGATCAAGCGGATTGTTCATGCGCTGCACCGGCCCGACTCGGTTTACGTAACCCAGACGCTCACCGAATTGCTGGATATGGCCGACAAGATTACGACTGCCTTGACCGTAGTGCTGGTGCTGGTGGCGGCGGTTACGTTGGCTGTGGGTGGCGTGGGCATCATGAACATCATGCTGGCCAACGTGCGCGCGCGCATTCGCGAGATCGGCATCCGCAAGGCGCTGGGTGCCACTTACCGCGAGATCAAGCTGCAGTTTCTGGCCGAGGCGGTGATCATTTCGCTCGCCGGCGGCATTGTTGGAACGGCGGTTGGATTGTCTCTGCCGCTTTCGATCCGCTTCTTCACCGAGATCGCCATCCCCATCTCGCCTTGGTCGGTGGTAATTGCGCTTACGTCGGCCACGCTGGTTGGCGTGATCTTCGGCACCGTGCCGGCCACGCGCGCCGCGCAGATGGACCCGGTTGAGGCGCTCAAGTATGAGTGACGACGGGCGGACCCCACAGCCTGAAAACGAGCCCGAATCGCAGGGCCCCAACCTGACACTGATGTACAGTCTGATTGGCCTCGCGCTGTTATTGGCCATCGGCTTCGCGATGATGATTGTCTTCCCATTCTGGCAGCGCCGCTAAAATCAACCAACCACCGCGACATGGAGGCACCACTTTGCCGACCCAGGCCGAAAAAGCACTGCAATTCAAGGCGCTCCACCAGGGAGCGGAACCTCTTGTCATCGGGAACCCGTGGGACGCGGGGACGGCGCGAATCCTCACGGCTCTCGGATTCTCGGCACTCTCAACCACCAGCGCCGGGCTGGCCTTTACGCTGGGACGGCGCGACGGAACGGCGAGCGTGACCCGCGAAGAGGCCTTGGCAAACGCGCGGGCCATTGTGGACGCCACACCGCTGCCCGTCGCCGCCGATCTTGAGAATGGCTATGGCGACAGCCCTGAGGCGGCAGCGGAGACAATTCGCCTGGCTGCGGAAGTTGCGGGCCTGGTGGGCGGCTCGATCGAAGACGCTACAGGCAACGAGCAGAATCCCATCTACGAGTTCAATCATGCTGTAGAACGCATTGCGGCCGCAGTCGCCGCCGCTCGGGCTTTGCCGTTCCCGTTCATGCTGGTTGCGCGCGCGGAAAATTATCTTCACGGGCGGCCTGACCTCGATGACACGATCCGCCGCCTCCAAGCCTTTGAAGCAGCGGGAGCCGAGGTGCTTTATGCGCCTGGAATCACGCGGCCGGAGGACATTCGCAGTGTCTGCGCTGCCGTCACGAAACCCGTCAATGTGCTGATGGGGATGAGGGGTGTGCCTGCGCTCACGGTGAATGAGCTTGGCGCGCTCGGCGTGCGCCGCATCAGCATCGGTTCCGGGTTCAGCCGGGCGGCGCTCACGGGCTTCCTCGATGCGGCTCGCGAGGTGATCGATAAGGGAACGTTCAGCTTCGCGAATGAGGCGCGGTCCATGTCGGAGATTGTTGAGCTCTTCAAGTGAGCTGGTTGAATTACGCGATCCCCATCCTGCTGCTTGTGCTCATCATCGTGGCCTTCTTCCTGCTTGGTAGAGGAAGTTTTCGCAGCTTCGGCGTTGCCCAGATTTTGATCCGCGTAGTTGTCGCGCTGCCGCTGCTGGGCTCCGGGATATTCCTCCACTTTTTTCGCGTGCACACAACGGCCAGCATCATTCCACCGGGATTTCCTGCGCCTGTATTTCTGGTGTTGCTGACTGGAGTATTTGAGATTGCGGGCGCGGTTGGTCTCTTCATCGCGAGTTTCCGCCGCGCCGCTGCGTTCTGGATTGCGGTCATGATGGTCGCGATTATTCCCGCCAACGTCTTTGTTGCCGGCAAGGTTGTGGACGGCATTGCGATGCCCGGTATTGCGGTTCGCACGGCAATGCAGATCGTCTACGTCGTTCTGGTGCTGCTGGCAGGATATGGAGTGCCCAGGCGGTCGCAGGTAGCGAACGATGTTGCCGCCAAATCAGTTGGAGAGGATGTTTGAGTTTGCCGGAGAGACGGCTCTGTCCGCAATCAGGATTGGAATCCCATTGACGACGGGATAGGCGCGGCCACAGGCCCGGCAGATCAGCTTGTCTTCGGAGAGCGCGAGGCTTCCCTGACAGGCAGGGCACGCGAGGCTCTCAATCACAGATGAATCAAAGGAAATGGGTTTGCGCAGGTTGGAGGGCATCGTGTCTACCGTCTACTGAATCGTTGCGTCGGAATTGGCTCCGTCGGCTGCGTCACTGGCAGGCTTGGGTGTGTTGGGACGCTTGGGACGGCCCGCGAATTCCTTCTCGATGAGCCCGTTGGTTCCACCTTTGGCGAATTCGTACGCCACGCGCACGCCGTTGAAGATCGCGTTCTCGTTCGATGAGCCGTGGCCGATGATGCAGACGCCGCGTACGCCGAGCAGCGGCGCGCCACCGTATTCGGTGTAGTCGAGGCGGCGGCGAAATTCATTGAACGCGCGCCGGGAGAGCAACGCTCCCACCTGCGCGGTGACGGTGCGGGTGAGCGACTCGCGCAGCACGTCGCGAACGAAGCGGCCGATGCCTTCACTGGTCTTGAGCGCCACGTTGCCGACAAAGCCGTCGCAGACAATGACGTCGGCGTTGCCGTTGAAGATGTCGCGGCCTTCGACGTTGCCGATGAAATGGATGGGCAGTGCCTTGAGCAGCGGGAAAGCTTCGTGGGTTAGCTCATTGCCCTTGCTCTCTTCTTCGCCGATGGAGAGCAGGCCCACGCGCGGCTTGTGAATCTTGAGCACGCTGCGGGCGTACATTTCGCCCATCACGGCGAATTGCTCAAGGTTGTGTGCCTTGCAATCGACATTTGCGCCTACGTCGAGCAGGACGCAGGGATTGCCTTTGGACGTGGGCATGGGGGTAGCGAGTGCGGGACGGTCAACTCCAGCCATTGCGCCCAGGACCATTTTTGCGGTCGCCATAGCCGCGCCGGTGTTGCCTGCGGTCACAAAGCCTGCGGCCTTGCCCTGGCTGACCAGCTTGAGGCCGACCCGCATGGAGCTGTCCTTCTTGGAGCGCACAGCCTGGGCCACGGCCTTCTCATCCATGCCGATTTTTTCCGAGGCATGGTGGATGACGATGGGCAGGTCTTCGTTCTCAAGGTGCTCGTCGAGCAGGTCGCGCAGCTCCGGCTCCGGCCCAATGAGATGGACGCGAACAGGCAGAGTCCGGCAGGCAAGGATGGCCCCCCGGATCTCAGGTTCTGGAGCTTTGTCGGAACCGACGGCGTCAAGCGCGATGTCGATGAGCATTGATGTGCTCCGACTACTTGGCTGCTTCCTTGACGTCGCCGTAGATGCGTCCCTTGTACTCCTTGCACTTGGGACAGGCCTGGTGAGGAAGCCGCTTCTCATGGCAGTTGGGGCACTCAGAGAGGCCCGTGGCGGTCAGGAAGTCGTGAGACCGGCGAAGTGCAGTGCGGCGCGTTGAGTGGCGCCTTTTCGGATTAGGCATGATGCGATTCCTTTCGTCTTTCCACCGGCAGGCTTATCGAGACAAGCTTAGGCCGCACAGGCGGAACGCCTCCGACCTCGCGGAGGCTGCTGATATCTCAGGACTTAATCCTGCCGCGGAGCCCCGACAGCGCTTCCCAGCGGGGGTCGCTCGGACCCTCATCGCAGTGGCACGGTTGGGTGTTGCGGTTCTGGCCGCAGCGCGGGCAAAGTCCCTTGCAGTCCGGCTTGCACAAGGTTCTGACCGGCAGGGACAAGAGCACCTGCTCGCGCAGCACATCTTCAAGCAAAAGACTGTCCTTTTGATAATAACCGATTTCCGTTTCCGGCGCAGTAATCGACCGTTCCAGGGGCTCGGAATCAGCCTCCGATGGCCGGAAGATCAGGTCGTACTCGGCTTCCAGGGGGATTTCGACCGGTTCGACACAGCGCGCGCAGGGAACCTGAAATTTGCCTGCAAACGTGCCCTTGAGCCGAATATCGGCAACGATGTCTTTTGGACCGCGGTGCTCGTGGAGCACCTCCGCCCGGCCGGCGGCGGCCAACGGGCCGACCTGCTCCGCTTCTTCGCCCAGTTCTACTGCTCCCGGAGCCAGTTCCAGGTCGAAATCGATCGGCTCCCGCTCCAGTTCGCTTACTTTAAATTCCATGTTATGAGCCTACGGCGCTGTGGGTTGCGCGTCAATGCTTGGGCAGGCCTTACCATTTTGGGTAGCGGGATGCGAGATGAGGTTTTCACAGGGAGGAGAGCTTGGAGATACGCGACACCGTGCTCGATGACTTTGCGGAGATCACTGCCATCTACAACGAAGTCCTCACCAACTCAACCGCCATCTACAACGATCGTCCAGCCAGTTGCGAGGAAAGGATCGCGTGGTGGAGATCCCGGCAGGCGCAGGAATATCCGGTGCTGGTGGCGGTCGATGGGAGCAATGTGCGCGGATTCGCCAGCTTCGGCGACTTTCGCTACGGGCCGGGCTACCGGTTTACCGTCGAGTGCACGGTGCATATTCAATCCGAGTCGCGCGGGCAAGGGATCGGCAATGAGCTGATGAAGTCCCTCATCGCGAGAGCACGAGCGCTCGAAAAACACACCATGATCGCGGCCGTCGATTCGGGGAATGCCGCTTCGCTGCGCTTCTTCGAAGCGATTGGATTTGAGCGGGTGGCGCGCCTCAAGGAAGTAGGGTTCAAATTCAACAGGTTTCTCGATCTTGTTCTTCTGCAATACCGGCTCACGCCGCCGAAGGGAGAACAGGGATGATGCCCCGCATCCGTGTTGCAACGACTGCCGATGCCGCAGAGTTGATTCCGCTGATCAACGCGGCTTACGCGGTGGAGACGTTCATCGACGGCCCGCGCACCGATGCTCTTCGCCTGGCCGCCATGATGGATACCGGAACCATCCTGCTGGCGGAGGACGATTTCGGGCAGAGCGATTCGGGAAGAATTGTGGGCTGCGTCTATACGGAGGTGCGCGGCGCGCGCGGTTATCTGGGCCAGCTTGCGGTGGATCCGGCGCGGCAGGGTGCGGGCCTGGGACGGCTGATGGTTGAAGCGGCCGAAAACCATCTGCGCCGGCAGGGCTGTGAGGCTTTGGACATCACGGTGCTCAGCCTGAGGCCGGAGCTGCCGCCACTTTACCGGCGCTTCGGGTTTGTCGAGACCGGAACTCAGGAGTTCATCCATCCCATCCCGCTGAAGCCGGGGTTTGAGTGCCACTGCATCGTAATGTCGAAGAGTCTGTGAAGCGATTTTCCCGGTCCGACTCATCCTGATGGCGATGGACGACTGGTGATCGACGTCTTGCCAGTTGGGGATGAGGCATCGCTGCTGGCTACCTTGTCCCGCATCCCAAAACTCGCAGGTTATAGGTCGCCGACCGAATCCGGAGCCCTCAAGTCCAGCGCGGTCTCGCCGATGAACACAACGAATCGCTTGAGGCCGGATTGCTCTCCCTGCGAATGGACCGCAATTGCCCCTCCTCCCACAGGTTTACCGGTCTGCCGACTCGAGAGTCGCGGCTGGGACAGGTGGGGCTCCTGAAAGAGGTATACGATGCAATTTCTCCGCGACCTGAGCATTCGAAAGAAGCTCATGCTGTTTTTTGGCGCAGTGTGCGCTTTGGCAGTCGGAATCGGGCTGCTCTCGCTCTTCATGCTGTCGAAGGTAAGCCGGACCACTGTGGAGATCAACGACAAATGGCTCCCCGGAGTGCGGCTGCTGGACCACATGCACAGCCAGCATTCAACCATGGAACGAGCAACGTTGAACCACGCACTGTGTCAGAGTTCTGAATGCCGTACGGGATACGAGACGAAATACCGGGAGGCCAAAGAGCGGCTGGACGAGGGATTTGAGCAGTTTCAGAAGCTAACAACGGGAAGCGAGGAGAAGGATTTGCTGGCGCATTTAGACCAGTTGGTGCTGGCCTATGACGATGCCTCTGCGAAATCGATCGCGTTGCCAATGAATGCGGATCAGGCAACGATCCAGGATGCGCTGAATCGCTGCCGAGAAACCTATGAAGCGGCCTACACGGTAGGCGACGACGTGATTGCCATGTATAACAAAGGCGCCGGAGATGCGACTGCGCAGGTGATATCGCTGACTAGCCTGGCAAAGACGCTGGTGTCGGCAGCTGGCCTTACGGTGCTCATGCTCGGTGTTTTTGCGACCATGCTGCTGACAAATCTGATCGCGACCCGAATCGTCAAAAGTGTACAAGCTGTAGAGCGTTTGGCAGAAAAGGATATGACGGTGAGCGTGACCGTGACTGGAGCCGACGAAGTCGGGCGCCTCGGCGATGCGATTAATACCTGTGCCACTTCCATGCGCAGCGTCCTGGAGTCGGTTGCCAAAGGCGCCGAGACGTTGTCGGCGGCCTCCACCGAGATCAGCGTTCGAGCAGTGCAAAGCGCAGGCAATGCGCGGTCGCAATCAAGCAAGACCAATCAGATAGCAGCGGCCGCACAGGAGATGACGGCCACCATTGGCGAGATCAGCCACAATGCGGAGAGCGCGTCGGGCGCAAGCCGCGTCTCGGCCGAGACCGCGAACCAGGGCGGCGCGGTGATGCAGGCCGCGGCGGCCACCATGGAGAAAATCGCGTCGGCAACCAGCTCTGTTTCCGAAAAAATGAGCTCGCTGGCCCATCGGTCTGAGGAGATCGGCAAGGTGGTGAGCGTGATTCAGGAAATCAGCGAGCAGACCAACCTGCTGGCCCTGAATGCGGCCATTGAAGCCGCGCGCGCCGGCGAACACGGCCGCGGATTCGCGGTGGTTGCGGGTGAGGTACGGCGGCTGGCCGAGCGCACCAAGACCGCGACGGAAGAGATCGCAGGCACCATCCGCAGCATCCAGGAAGAGACGCGCGAAACCCTGCAGGTGATGCAGGACAGCCGCGCCGCGGTTGAAACCGGTATGGGCGAGACTTCGCGCGCGCGCACCAGCCTGGAAGCGATCATAGAATCCTCAAAGCAGGTGGAGCACCAGATCGCCATGATTGCCACGGCAGCGACAGAGCAAACCTCCGCATCGGGAGAAATATCCGAGTCGGCCGGTCAAATCTCGCAGCTCTCGGTCGAAAACGCGCAGGGCGCGGAAGAAGCCGTGGAAGCGCTCAAGAATCTCTCCGCGCTGGCGAGCGAGTTGGACGGCATGATCCAGCAATTTCGCCTGAGCGAAGACCGGCAGGTGGGTGCAAACCTGTCCAACAGGCCCAAGCCGGCAGTAAGAGCTAATCTGCGGCCTGCGCACGTTTGAGCCACCGGCTCGTGGCTCATGCAAGTCCCCCGGCGGCCAGCCTCCGCTGCCGGGGTGAAACGATGGCGGCAGACCTGAACCTCCCTGGGTCTGAACTCCCAGCTCCTGAATCAGCTACTGGGAGCGGGTCTGCCGCCAGATTTGACTGCCGGTAATCCTTTATTTCGAGTTCTTTACTTGCTGCCGGCGCCGACAGCTGCCCCCTCGCACAGAATTCACACAATCAGGCTGTCCGCAGCCGGCCCGCGCTATGGTAGCCTCCGGTTGAGGAGCTAGTTGCTGCCCCTCGTGGAACCTCGAAAGGCTGACGCGCATCGAACTCTGGAGTGTAATCGCATGAGCGCCTTGAAATATGACTTGGTCGTGATCGGTTCGGGACCCTCAGGCCAACGGGCCGCTGTTGCCGCTTCCAAGATGAAGAAGCGCGTGGCCGTGGTCGAGGCGCGGTCGGTGGTCGGCGGCGTCTGCGTCAACACCGGCACGATCCCTTCGAAGACCATGCGCGAAGCCGTGATGCATCTCTCCGGCTACAACTACAAGTCGGTCTACGGCATGAATTACCGGGTGAAGGAAAAAATCACCATGGCCGATCTTGCCTTTCGCGTGCAGGCTGTGATCAAGACCGAAGTGGATGTGACCGAGGCCCAGCTTTCGCGCAACGGAATCGACGTGGTCCATGGGATTGCGCGCTTTGCGGGGCCGAACCAGGTACGCGTGGAAGGTCTTCAGACCGACACGACTCTCGACGCCGACCGCATCATCCTGGCAGTCGGCACCAAACCCGCAACCTCCTCCAAAGTCCCCATCAACGGCCGCACCATTGTGAACAGCGACCAGGTGCTCGACCTGGCCATGCTGCCGCGCACCCTGATCGTGGTCGGCGGCGGCGTGATCGGAGTAGAGTACGCCTGCATGTTCGCGGTGCTCGGCGTGCGCGTGACATTGATTGAGAAACGCGACCGGCTCCTCGAGTTCGCCGACCGCGAGATTATTGAGGCACTGAGCTACCATCTGCGCGACGCCCGCGTCACCCTGCGGCTGGGTGAAGAGGTGGAGAGCGTTGAGGAACTGCCCGACGGGACGGTCGTTGCGAATCTGCAGAGCAAGAAAAAGGTCTCCGGCGACGCGCTGCTCTATGCCATCGGCCGCCAGGGCGCAGTGGACGACCTGAACCTTGCCGCCGCCGGTCTTGAGGCCGACAACCGTGGCCGCATTCCCGTGGACGAGCACTACCAGACCAGGGTTCCGAATATCTTCGCAGTCGGCGACGTGGTCGGCTTCCCTTCCCTTGCCTCGGTCTCCATGGAGCAGGGGCGCATCGCCGCGGCACGCGCCTTCGACGATCATGCCACTTCATCCAATCCCAGCTTCTATCCCTACGGCATCTACACCATCCCCGAGATCAGCTTCATCGGTAAGACGGAAGAGCAGCTGACGGATGAGGATGTTCCCTACGAAGTGGGCATGGCCTATTATCGCGAGACCGCGCGCGGCCAGATCCGCGGCGATACCACGGGCAGGCTGAAGCTGGTGTTTCATCGCGACACGCGCAAGGTGCTGGGTGTGCACATCATCGGCGAGGGCGCCGCCGAGCTGGTGCATATTGGCCAGGCGGTGATGGTGCTGGGGGGCACGGTGGACTACTTCATCGAGACCGTGTTCAACTACCCCACGTTGGCCGAGTGCTACAAAGTGGCGGCATTCAACGGAATCGGCCGTCTCAACCGCTACCAGTCGGGATGATCAAAATGGCCGAAGATTGCATCTAAACAAGAAAAGAGCCGCGCAGCGTCGATTCGCCTGCAGGTCGCATTGACGTAGTTGAAGCTGGAAGTTGAAGCGAGGGCTAGAAGCCCAGGGCTAGTCCGGGGGACTTGAATGACAACCGCCATCGGCATCGTAATTACTGATCATATTGCAGCCGGCAAGCTCGAAGACCTGCGGCTCTCCGGCAAGCTGCTGCGCTATCCCACCGAGACGGACGAATTGGACGCCCTGATCGCCCTCCCCGGAAGCGAACTGGTTGAATTGATCGCCAACGAGGTTTCCACACTCGTCGCTGAAGGTTCGGTTGACGCCGTTGGCGTCGCCGTTCCCGGCATCATCCGACACGGCGTTATCGAAGACTCACCCAACCTGACCCAGTTGAAGGGAATGCGCCTGGCCGAGGAGCTGACCAAGACGCTGGTTGCCCGCGGTATCACGGCTCCGGTGCATGTCGCCAATGACGCGGACGCCATTGCCGCCGGCGTTGCCGCGACACGCGGCCAGCTCAACAAGCTCACCCGCGTGTGGACGCTCGGCAACGGCATCGGCTACGGGCGATGGCCGTATGTGGAAGGCGTGTGGGAGGGCGGCCACGTCACGGTCACGCTCGATCCAAAGGAGCGCTACTGCGGCTGTGGCGGCGTGGGCCATCTTGAAGGCATCATGGGCTACCGCGCCATGCGCATGCGTTTCCTCGACCTCGAACCCGAGGAAGTCTTTGCCCACGCTAAAGAGGGCGACCAGCGCTGCCGCGAGTTTGTGGACCTGTGGCACCGCGCCCTGGCCGCGGCGACCGCTTCGTTCATCCACCTTGCGGGGCCGGGCCGCTTCTACTTCACCGGCCACTACGCACGATTCCTTGAACTGCCGGTGCTGCGCGCCCACCTCGAGTCGATGGTGAAGATGAGTACGCTGCAGAGCTTCTCACTGGAAGTGCTGGAGCCGGACGACACCACTGCGCTGCTCGGCGCTGGAGTTTCCGCGGTGCGCGCACTTGCCTCCTAGTACCCTGTGTTGGCTGCAATAGAAGGCCGGCGCGAAGGTGGGTTCGCTTGAGGGCTGATCAGGAGCTCGCAGCCAAGCTCAAATTTCTAAATATTCCAAAAGCCCCGTGATCGAATTATCCTTGGCGCATGCCCCTGTCTCCACCGCGCAGCCGCTTGTTGATTTATTGTGTGGCTCTTGCCGCCTGCGCGGCCGCTGCCTATCCCGCGCAGCCCGCAGCTTCTGCCAGGCGGGCTCCGGAAACGATGGTCATCGACAACTTTGGGAAAAGCTCCGTGCCGCTGGATGGCATGTGGCAGTTTCATACCGGCGACGATCCTGCATGGGCAGCGCCGGGGTTTGACGATTCGAATTGGGAACAAATAGCCGTGGATCAGCCATGGGGATCACAGGGCCACAAAGGCTATACCGGCTCCGCATGGTACCGGCTCCGGATCAACGTCTCAACCGCTCCCGGAACGAACCCCGAATTTGCGCTGCTCTTTCAAAATGTAGACGGACCCTACGAGGTCTATTGGAATGGGCTGCTGATTGGGCGCAACGGATCACTGCCGCCGCACCCTGTCTGGTATTGGGACCAGCCGGCACAGACCTACGGGTTGGGCAACATTCAGAGCGGTGTCCTGGCGGTGCGTACATGGAAGTCTCCATTGCTTTCCGCCGACTACTTTCAATCGGGCGGAATGCAGGCTCCCCCCTTGGTCGGCACCCCGGAAGGGATTGGCCTGCGCAAGAGTCTGACCGACCTGCGCTGGCTGCGCGTCAGCCAACTCTCCTTCGGACTGGCCACGCTTTACGGACTGGTAGCCCTGTTGAGCATGTTGGCCTGGCTGCGCGACCGGAGACACTGGATCTTCTTCTGGACGGCAGGCATTTTTCTGGTCAATCCAATCGACACTCTGCTGGATGGAATGCGGATCCGGCTGCCCTACACGCTCCTTTTCGGCGTGGTCCAGATCGTCCTGGCGTTTGGCGAGGTTTCGCTGTGGTTCCTGCTGCTTTGGGTGCTTGATCTGAAGGCCAACAGGACCCTGGTGCGGTGGACGCGAACGTTCTCCGTGATGATTTTTACGTTCTGCGGCCTGGATGCGATTTTGGTGATGTTCTTTCTGGACTCGCCGCACGTGCAGGCAGTGCAGATCGCGGATGCGCTCTTCAGCATTCAGATTCTGCTTGGAGCGCTTGCACCCATACTGGTGCTCTACGCGCTCGTCCGGCGCCGCAAACTTGGCTATGCCCGCTGGTTGGTTGCCCTTTTCGCCTTCGCCAACGAAATGTTGAACCTGGTCTACAACTTCTCGTCTCAAGGTCAACGTTTCACAGGCTGGACCTTATCGACTACCCTGGCGACGCCCTTGTTCGAGGTGAATCACAATCCAATTACCGCGTTTACGCTTGCGCAAGGATTGCTGCTTCTCTCGGTTCTACACGCCGTCGCGCGGGATGCAGCGGAAAACCGCCATCGCCAGCACGTCCTGGAGCAGGAGTTTCAGAACGCCCGCGAACTGCAGCAGGTTCTGGTGCCTGAAACGCCTCCGACCCTGGAAGGGTTCAACGTGACCAGCGCTTACAAGCCGGCGCAGGAGGTGGGAGGCGATTTCTTTCAGATCATCCCTCTGGAAGGGGATGCGGCAGGTTCCACGCTTGTGGTGCTGGGCGATGTGAGTGGCAAGGGGCTAAGAGCGTCCATGGCGGTTTCGCTGATTGTCGGTTCCATTCGCATGGCAGCTGACTCGAGTTCCAGTCCGGGCCAGGTCCTTGCCGCGCTGAACCGCCGCCTCTACGGCCGTCTGAGCGGTGGATTCGTGACCTGCCTCGTCATGCGTCTTGATCCCGGCGGGCTGTGCACCGTTGCCACTGCCGGTCATCCTTCTCCGTTTCTCAACGGGGAGGAACTCAGCCTGCCGGGCGCATTTCCGCTGGGACTGATTGCCCAGGCCAGTTACGAAGAAACCACAGTCGAGCTGCGGGAGGGGGACCATCTGGACCTCTATACCGACGGCCTGCTTGAAGCGCGCAGCGCGGCCGGGGAGATCTACGGCTTTGACCGCATGAAGAGCCTGTTTGCGACCCGCCCGACGGCAGCGGAGGCCACCGACGCCGCCATCGCCTTTGGGCAAGACGACGACATCACGGTGCTGACCCTCACACGGCTCGCTGTCGGTGAGGAATCATCCACGACGCACACATCGCCAGCCCTCAAGCCTGCGGGGCTCAAGTCAGCGGCGCTCAAGCCAACATAGTGCGCTTCGATCCGACCCACCCTCTCCGCTGCATGGTGCGAAGAGAACAGCGTTGTTCAGGCAATGCTGCGGTGCGGCATCTGGATCAGCTCCGGCTTTGGCGCGTAAGCGGGCGCCACACCGGTTGACACGTGACCCTTTTGACGCTGTTCCTCGAGCAGGCGAAGGAACTCTTCGAATGGAACCGGGCGTCCAAACAGCCAGCCTTGTCCGTGAATCTCGCGTCCGGTGCCGGAGAAGTAGTTGGCCTGCTGTTCAGTCTCAACACCTTCCGCCACAACGCCCATCTTGAGCGCTTCAGCCATGGCCAGGATCTGGGGAAGAATGGCCACCGTCACCGATTCGGTGCCAATCGCCTTGGTAAAGGCCTGATCTACCTTGATGCAATCGACGTTGAGATAGAGCAGGTAAGACAAGCTCGAATAACCGGTGCCGAAGTCGTCGATGTGGATGCTGTGGCCACGCCAGCGGAGTTCGCGGATGGTTTCCATCGCGTCTGTTCGGTTGGCGGTGGAGCTTTCGGTGATCTCAATAACCAGGCTCTTGGGCGTAATTCTTGCCTTCTTCAACGACTCATCGAGCATGGGGAGGAACGCAGGGTCGCATAGATCCTGCACGGTAACGTTGACGCTGAGTCGAAAGTCGGAACGGGTGCGCAATATTTCGCCGAATTCCTTCAGTGCACGACGAATGACCAGCTTGGTGATCTGCGTAACAAAGCCCCGCGCCTCGGCGACCTTGATGAACTCGTCGGGGCCAATCACGGCGCCATCTTCGTCAACCCAGCGAGAAAGCGCTTCTGCGCCGACGATCTTTGATGAATCCATACTCACAATGGGCTGATATACAAGGCCAAGGCTGTCACTGGCGATAGCCCGGCGCAACTGCTGCTCCATGTTCAGGCTGCGGCTGAAGACGAACGAAACCACCATTCCGAGAAAAGCGCCGGTGAGCCCGCCCAGCAACGTTCCTCCTACAACAAGGCCCCCCTCGCCTTCGAATGCCTCGGGAACCGTGGTGGTAGCCGTCACGCATTTGAAGAACGCGGATGAGCAGCGCGTGGCATACAGCGATTCTCCCTTATGGAAAGTGCCTTCGACGGTGAATTCCCTTTCCTGCGGGTGTGGGGCAGGCGCTGCGGGGTCGACGGGGGTCTGGCTCGCTGCTGGATTCATGTTGAATGTGAGTCGCATGGGAATATGCCCTAGCGAGACGGGTGCCTGTGGCGCGAACACTACATAAGCGTTGCCTAGTTGCAGGCCGGCCCTCTTGAGATCTGGGTCGTGAATCGGCAGAAGGTTGCTATATGCGACTGTACCGTCTTGCTGGGAGAATTCCGGAGTAAATTGCCCAATCGAGCGTCCCGGCCGTTCTGCCGTTGCGGAGCAATCGATTTTGCCAGCGTGAATGCGGCCGGCATCTTTCAAATAAGTTGAGCGGAAGACCAGCTCGCGGAAGTAGGCAAGCTCAGGATCGGAGCAGGGCGGATGCGAAGACGCTTTCATTGAAGCCAGCACCTTCGTCGCCTCATCTGAAGCCGCGTCCTGCTGCTGCGCTACGAGCGTGGCGTACTGGCCCAACGAGCTCTCAGCCAGGAAGATAGCAAGCCCGTAACCCATGAAGCATCCGGCAGCCAAACCGATCACCGACAGCGTCATCGGGGCTGCCCGTGCGACTAATGCACGCTGCTTTCGAGTGTTGATCATAGGAGTGGCTATCCAGCCGGTTCAACCCAAATCCCTGGGTCCTCTTCTTTGCTAAAACCCTGTTTATGAAGACTTTCGCGTTTTTCCACTCAAGGCAATGACCAATTCGGGTTACCTGGTGACCAATTTGGGTCGTACTTTACGGTTAATGTGACTGAAAACCCCACAATGACCGATATCCCTGTGTCAAAGTAAGCTCATCCTCTGCCTTGCTTACAGCATTCATTGAACACTTCGGCCCGTATGTCCCGCGGCCCTCGCTGCCCTCGCTGCCAGCGCCGCCATCGGACTCTCAGACCTATGACTCCTCGGTTTGGGAGAAGAAAGACAGCCGGTGGCTCTTCGTGTTCAGCCATGAAACCGGGGTTCGGTAGGCTATATGGGGATCAGCGGCGGCCCTTTCGCCTCGCGTCCACTTTGGGCCAGTAAGAAAACTCGTCGGCGTAGAGTTCTCCGCTGAGGTCGGCCGCTCGCTGCTGGATGCGCGCCTGCGCGTCGGCAATTCCCCGGTTATAGAGGACAGGGCCAATCTCCTCAACAAAGAAGTTGAGCAGCAGGCTCGCAGGCAGATCGCCGATGGGTTCCGGCATGCTTTCTTCAAGGTAGCGTTTCAGAGATGCGATCGCATCCGCACGCGCCTGTTTGGAAAGTTCAAGGTTTGTCATCGGCGAAGGTTCCTGGAATTGAGCTTGCTCGAGCGGCGTCGAAGTAACTGCCTGGACCTTTATTCCGACCAGTTCTCGATCTTCAACCCTTCGACCCGCTCGAATTCGCGTGTGTTATTTGTGACAAGGGTAAGGCCAAGACAGCGAGCATGAGCGGCGATCAACAGATCGTTTGCACCAATCATCTTGCCTCGCATCTTCAAGTCCGCTCGAATCAGCCCATAATCCAACGCAGCATCGCTGGGAAAGTCGAGGACCGCAACATAGCGCAGATCGGCATCCAACGCGGCCTGATCCTGTTTCTTTCTGGGAGAGACCTCTATTCCATACGCCAGTTCCGCCCTTGAAATTGCAGAAATGCATACATCGGCGACTGCGACTGTTTGAAGCCTCCGCAAAACGTGGTAGTCGGTGCGCTTCATAATGTACGAAGAAATGTCCGTGCTGAGCACGTAGGTGGGCATTAGGGCCTGTTCACACTACTGGGGCGACCGCTCTTGCACCGGCAGATCCTCAATCCCCTCCATAAACTGGCCCGAAGCCGCCGGAGCAGAATCCAGATAGGCCGTCCAGTCCGTGGGCCGCGCCGAAAGAATCACGTCCTCGCCCTGCCTGCGGATAAAGACCTCAGTGGTCGAGAATTGGAACTCCTTGGGCAGTCGAACTGCCTGGCTCCGGTTGTTCATAAAGAACTTGGCGGTGCGCTGCATGACGCCCTTCCGAAGTGGCATATACAAATACAAAAGTATATGCCGAGAGAGCAACAAGCAATCCGATCAAAGAGGCAAACCGCTGTAATTGGCGACAGATGAGTGATCACTGAAAACTGACTACTGTCTTTTAGTAGCGGCGCAGGTAGGTTCCAGACAGGCGATCGTGCCAGGTGAGGTGGTCATCGTCGAAGATAGCCCACGCCACGCCCAGCCCTACCGGCAGCAGCGACAGGGTCAACGCCATCAGCCGCCTGCGCCTTTGCGCGGCGCTGGGACTATCGTCAGTGAAGGTGCACAGGGCGATGTGCGCGTACTTCATTCCCAGCGTTCCCTCGGCCAGGGTAAGGAACAGCGCCTGATAAAGCACGGCGATGCCGACCAGCGCGAGCACCGAGCCGATCTCGATTCCCTTCAGCGGCGGCAACTGGCTGACGTGGGTGGCGGCAACCATGGCGGCCGCGAGGAACGCTCCAGTAATGAGGGCGCCATCCACCACTGCGGCCATTACCCGCAGGCCGAAAGGCGCAAGCTCCAGCGCCGGAGGCGCAGGCGCCGCGTCTTCTTCCGGGTCAAGTTGAACGTGTGGCTGCACCACCGGCTGTTCGCCCAGGCGAATGTCAGACCACTCGGCCCCGCG
This sequence comes from Occallatibacter sp., assembly GCA_050014515.1. GTDB lineage: Bacteria > Acidobacteriota > Terriglobia > Terriglobales > Acidobacteriaceae > Telmatobacter. The sequence goes on along the minus strand of JBEKDE010000016.1, from coordinate 36,867 downwards.
CCACGCAGGAGCCTCTGTCTGGACTGCCGCTTCGGCCGGCTCCGGCTCGATGGAGATGCTGCCCGGATCGACCTCGAAGATGCTCAGCTGCGCATCCGCCGGTCCCAGCGCGAATTGCGCCTCGGCACGGCGCGGGCGCATCTTTCGCGTCGCGACCAGCTCGCGGGGAAACTCGATCAGGTTGGCGTGAATAGGCTGCAGCGGCTCCACCAACTCAATCGCCTCCCCGGCCAGGCTGTGCTCAATATGCGCCTCGCGCTCCCACCAGGCCTCGGCTGCATGGCCAGAATCCGCTGGCCGGCGCGAGGTCTGGGCCATGACCGGCTCGACCGGCCGCACCGGCAAGTCCTCATCCCAACGGATTCCGTAGCTCTGCTGTTCTTCACGCGCCACGGTCGCGGGCGCGAACTCCTGAGAAGCGGCGGGAATTGCCTGCTCAGCTTGTGCATCCCAAGCCAACTCAAAGGCGCGCTCGGAGGACACAACGCGATGGGTCTCCGGGGCACGCGCGTGTTCAGCCGCGGATGCCGCTTCAAGTTCTGCAAGGACGGACTCGGCCGCGGCCTGCAAATCAAGCGCGGCGCGCGAGGCAACCTCTGCCGCTCGCACGGCGCTGCGTGCCTCTTCAGCAAGCATCTGGCTGTAGCTGGGCGCCTTGGCATAGCGTGCCGCTACCCGGGCTGCCGCCGACTGCGCCGTACGGCTTGCCGCGGTGTGGCTGGCCTCATGCTCCGCTGGAGCGGCCGCAGTGCCGCCTTTGCGGTGTTTATGGGCTTCAAGGCGGCGATTGACTTCCTGCTTCCAGGACGCTGCAAGGTTGGCTTCGATCGGGGATGTGCTCAAAGCTCCAAAGTCCCTTCTGAGACAGCTAATGGTGAACTGGACGCGAACCCACTTGCCGTCAGTTGCGGCCCGCATGCCCCATCGTAAACGCCGCATGAATACGAAATGCTCGAAAATGAAGAGGGGGGTATCGCAGGAATACACAGTTGGCAGGCTTGCGAAGCTCTGCTGACAGCATCATCCGCTGCGACAACTGCTGCTGCCGGAGTGAAGCGCCGCGCGTCCCATCATCGAGTGCCGGCTTTTGTTATGCTGAGCCTTGGTCCTGGGATGCATTTTCACCGCGGAATGATGATCGCGCCGCTGGCTTCGCTGCTGGCTCTTTGTCCCGTACCTCTGGGCGGGCAAACGCCTCCGGCAACCACAGTGCCCAGCCCTGCTTCAAGCACGGCCAGCTCGACCTCCGAAACGCTCCCGCAGGAGCAGCTTCCCGATGATCCCGGCCAGGAGCTGATACCCGTTGCCCAGCCCGAGCCGGCTCCGACAACGGGCGTCCCCGTGCTCCTTTCGGCCGGCACGCAGACGCAGGCAGGCAATATCTGGACCGGGACAGGCGGGGTGGTGGTGCACTACCGCGATTATGTTTTGAGCGCCGACAAAGTTGTCTACGACCGGTCAACCACGGAACTGGAAGCCGATGGCCATGTGCAGGTGAAAGGCGGTCCGGACGACGTGCTGATCAACGCCGATCATGGTGAAATGCACTTGGACGTGCACACGGCGCGGTACTTCAATGTGAGCGGAACAATTGGTGTTCACACCAGCAGCCACTCGGTGGTCTACACCACGGCCAATCCATTCTTCTTTACCGGGCGGGTGCTCATTCAAACCGGCGAGGGCAAGTACCGGATCGTGGATGGCTCAATGACCAACTGCCGTCTGCCCAAGCCGGATTGGGACCTGATCTCGCGCAGCATCAATCTTGCCAACAACAAGGCTTCGACCACCGATTCCGTCTTCAAATTTCTCGGCGTGCCGCTCTTCTTTCTGCCCTACCTTCGCCATCCTACCGACGAGACCGGCCGGGAGAGCGGGTTTCTGATTCCGGTGTTCCCCAGCAACTACTCCTCGGTGAGGGGTTACACCATGGGTGAACAGTTCTACTGGGCCATCAGCCGCAGTATGGACATGGTCGTGGGCACGGAGTACTACAGCAAGCGCGGCTGGGCTCCGAATGGAGACTTCCGCTACAAGGGCCCGGGGATCGATCACCTGACGGTTCGGTGGAATGCATTGCTCGATCGCGGCTTCGAAGAGCCGGTGGGCACAACCATCCCCACAAGCGGCGCCTCCAGCGCTCCGCGAGCCCACGTGCTGGCAGGCCCGGTGGGCTATGAATACGTCAACCAGGGCGGCATCGATATCGGCGCACTCGGCCGTAAGGATTTTTCAGACGAGACATACCTCGTAGGCAACATCGAGTTCCTGTCGAATTACGTGTATCGCCTGGTATTCGACGACAACTACTCTCAGGCCGTCAGTTCTGAGGTGTCGAGCGTCATCGGAATCACCCATGAGCACAACGGCTTCATACCCTCCGCTTCGCTGGACCGTTTTCAGACCTTTGCCAGCGCAACCAACGGCGACGAGGCCAGAATTCTCCATCTGCCCGGCCTGCGCTATGACATACTCGACCGCCCACTCCACACCTCGCCGTTTTATTGGGGACTGAGTTCGTCGCTCGATTACCTTTCCCGCTCCGAGCCGGATTTCCACGCCCGCAATGTGGGCCGCATCGATTTCTATCCCCATATCTCCCTTCCCTTCTCGTTCGGAGGCTGGAGCGTGGTCCCCGAAGGTGCGCTGCGCGAAACCTTTTATTCCGACAGCCAGACTCCCAACCTGACCGACTTGCAGGATGGAACTCCCACCATCAACCACTCGGCGATCAACCGAGCCGATGTGGAAGCTTCAGTCGACATCCGGCCGCCGGCAATCGAGCGCGACTTTGTGCTCGCGGGTTGGAACCGCATTCTGCGCCATGTGATCGAGCCGGAGCTGACTTACCGTTTTGTGGGAGGAATCGGCCAGCAGGCGCGCGACGTATTGCTCATTGACACCACCGACATTGCCACCAACACCAACGAAGTGGGATTCGCGCTCAACCAGCGCTTTTATCTGCGCCCCAAGGACGACGAGCCTTGCGATCCGGAACGCACGCAGGCTGCCGGAGGTTGCGCCGCCAAGCCGCGCGAATGGGCCAGTTGGCGGATTGCCCAGGAATTCTTCTTCGATCCCTACTTCGGCGGCGCGCTCATCCCCAACCGGCGCAACGTATTTGACTCGACCCTTGACCTGACCGCCGTTGCATTCCTCACCGGACCGCGCAACCTGGCGCCGCTGACCTCTCGGGTGCGCTTTGAAGCCATCGACAATCTGCGCATCGAATGGGACATGGACTTCGACCCGAAGAATGGACGCCTGGATTCGGACAACATCTTTGCCGGATACAGCTTTGGCAACACCACGGTGGGCGTTGGCCACGCCATGCTGAACGCTGTGGATGAACAGAGCGGCACAGCTTCAACCCTGCAAAGCCAGCAGATCCAGCCGTTCCTCACCATCGGCAAGCAGAATGGCAATGGGTTTAACTTCGCGGCCAACGGCGGCTATGACTTTGTCGCGCACTCGATTCAGTACGCCGGAGTGCAGGCTGTCTATAACTGGGATTGCTGCGGCCTCACCTTTGGCTACCGGCGCTTCCAGTTGGGAACAGTCGGCACAACCAGCCGCGACGAGACCCAGTGGCTCTATAGCTTTACGCTGGCCAACTTCGGCTCTCCGGGCGATATTCGCCGGTCGAACTCGGTTTTCCGCGACCCGACGCTCCCACCAGCCTATTAACCCCGCCCTTCTCGCTGGAGAGGACCCCATTCCGTTGTCAACTGCCGTTGCTCCGTCTTAAAGCTATCTCCTTTATCACCAACGCATTCCGCCGGTGCCCTCTTTGCAGATTATTTCTTTCAATCGGATAGCCTGTAGTTGAGAGTTACCTATTCCGCGCAGGCCCGCCGCCGCATCTTGCCCGGCTCGGACCTCGCGCATGACGCGCTCTGCAAAAGTTCTCCATTTTCAAGAATTTGCCTTCCAGGTTCCTGAAACAATGTACTTTCCGGCAGAACCATGCCGCCAACCCGTTGAAAAACAGTGGATTAGCCACAAACACCCTGGGTGGGGTGTCGCCCACCCCCAAATCGCAGGAAAGGAGCTCATAATCGCCCAGTGCCGTCACGCAATGCCTTCAGGGGTTCCAGAATCGCTATACTCCGGAGGCCCCGCTCGCTCCAAACAGCCCGCTCCCAAGAAACCCGTTTTGAGATGCCCAACCGGCCCGACAGCAAAGGCACGAAAGATATCCTCACCCCGAATCAGTCCCGTTCGCAGTACCCGGAATTCGCGGTGAGAACCACCGCGCCCGTAGCAAGCCCAACAGATCAAACCGGGGCTGAACGAAACAACACGCGCAATTCTTCTGTGGAAACGGACCTAACCAATTTTGATTCAACCACTTGCGAACAGAAAACATGACCCTGCACAACTCCAGCATGCCAGTATGGGTGTTCTGACAGGCACATTCAAAATGAGTTAGAGAAGAGTGGCCAAAATGCTGCGCGGATTGCTGCAAATACGGGCCGTCGGATAACGCAAGAGCGGTTGGCCTTTTTCGGTGGCCTGCGTCCACTCCTTACCAGCCGAAAGAGCTGTCGTCGAGCAGCGGTTCACCATGCCCCGCTGGAGTATCCTTTCCTACAGAGGGATTTAACTTGTTGCGTATACGTCTATTGGCCGGGTTGCTGGCCCTGTGCATGACCGTGGGCTGCAAAGCCCAATCCACCACCCCGCAGAACGCTGCGAAGACTCCGCTGGACCCGGCGACGCTCAACCGGCACATCGAAGTGATGGTTCGCTCGCAGTTCAACGTTCCGCAGGACTACAAGGTGACGCTCGGCGAACGGGGACCGAGCGCCGTGAATGGCTACGACACACTGCCCATCACCCTTTCCCGCGGCGAGAAGAGCACCCTGGTCAACTTTCTGATTTCGAAGGACGGCGAGACGCTGGCGCGGCTGGAGACTTTTGACCTGGCCAGCGATCCGGTTTTCACAATCGATGTTGCGGGGCGTCCGATCCGCGGCAACCCGAATGCAAAAGTCACGGTCATCAACTTTGACGATCTCGAGTGCCCGTATTGCGCTCGCATGCACCAGTCGCTCTTTCCGGGAACGCTCGATCGCTACAAGGACAAGGTCCGCTTCATCTACAAGGACGATCCGCTGACCAGCCTGCATCCCTGGGCCATGCACGCGTCAGTGAACGCCAACTGCCTGGCTGCGCAGAGCGCCGACGTCTATTGGACCTATGTGGATTACCTCCACGGCCACGGCCAGGAAGTGAGCGGTGAGGATCGGAATCCGGCGAAGAGCTTTGCCGCGCTTGACCGCATTGCAAAGCAGGAGGCGACACTCGCCAAGCTGGACTCCGCCAAGCTGGACGCCTGCATCGCCAGGCAGGATGAAACCCAGGTGAAGGCCTCAGCCGCTGAGGCGGATGCGCTCAAGATCGATGGGACCCCCGCGCTGTTCGTGAATGGCGAACGGATTGACGGCGCAATCCCTGAAGACCAGGTGTGGGAAGTGATCGACCGTGCTCTGCGCGCCGCCGGAGTTGAACCGCCGCCGCCGCCGGCTTCGACGGTCAGCCCGGCCAAACCCGGCGAGGGCAGCAAATAGAAGCCGGCGCGCTATCTTTGCGCCGGTTTGTGGATTTATCCTTGAATGCTGGAGCACTGTGGGCCTGCAGGAAAGCTGGGGCGTCGTGGGCCCCATAGGAGACATCAGGTTGCAAGTCGAATCCGTTTTCCGGGAGCGTTCCCGTTTTACCGGCCTTGTCCTTTTGAGTGGCGCATTGATGGCGACTGTTGCAGGTTGCCATTCCACCCCTTCTCCCGACGTGGTGGCGACAGTGAATGACAAGCCGATTCTGCGGTCAGACCTGGAGCGGTACTACAAGGCCAACCTGGGCGACAATCCGCAGCAGCCCTCTCCGGAACAGGCCGATATCGGCCGGCTGACCATCCTGGACAAGATGATTGAGGACGAGATTCTCCAGCAGCGGGCCGCCAAGCTCAACCTGACAGCCTCCGACGAAGATGTCAACGCGAAGCTGACCGAGATCAAAGCACCGTATACGCAGGAAGAATTCGATAAGCAGCTCAAACAGCGCAACATGACGCTCGATGACTACAAGCGCGACCTGCGCCGCCAGCTCACCACCACCAAGCTGCTGAACAAGGAAATCGAATCAAAGATCAACATTACCGATGCCGAGATCAGCGGCTATTATTCCGCGAACAAAGCTCAATTCAACCTGATTGAGCCCCAATACCACCTTGCGCAGATTGTGGTTACCACCGCACCCTCCCAGCAATCCGGCAACCTGCAGAACAACAAGGCATCCAGCGACGCCGACGCGAAAAAGAAGATACAGGCACTCCATTCCAAGCTGCAAAACGGCGAAGACTTCGGCAACGTGGCCGCGAACTTCTCGGAGGACGCGAATACCGCTTCAAACGGCGGCGATATGGGGTTCGTAGCGGAGTCGGCGCTGCACACCCAGCCGGAAGCCTATGGCGCCATCAGTAAGCTGAAGCCGGGTGAGATTACCGACGTGATCCCGATCGCGGATGGATCAGGCACTGGACGCAAAGTCATCGGTTATGCAATCTACAAGCTGATTTCGAGGGAGCCCGCCGGCCAGCGCGAGCTGAATGACCCGCGGGTTCAGGCGCTCATTCGTCAGCAGCTGCGCGAAGGCCATGCGCAACTGCTGCGGAACGCTTATTTTGAGACGCTGCACGACGACGCCAAGGTGCACAACTATCTTGCCGAGCAAATACTGAAAGAGGGCGCGAAGTAGCGCACGTCTCCAACTACAGCCTTCTCCAATTGGTGTAGAGCGGAACCACGAATCCAAAGTGGCGTTTTTCTCAAAAAGCGCCACCTTGCACACCCCTGAATACTCCACGGGAATTGGAGAACCGCTCTAATCCGCATCTCGGGGTTAATGTCCAACCAAGAGCCCGCCCGTAAAACCGCACCAGGCCAACTGAGACACTTTGCCTCACGCACATCGGAGAGCTTCCTGCTTGCTATAGCAGATTGATGCCTCCCTTTTTCGCGGTAGGGGTTGATTGCACCCTGACCGAAAATCTGTGGCTTGCGGTGACCAGAGCCGCGGCAATTGCGGCACTGGGCCGCAGCCCCCAGGTTGATTGCCCGGAACTCGTTCGCCCGACAGACGGTTGGGCGAACTCATTGCCGCTCATGCAAACTGGCGCGCAAGCAAAACGGCCTCCGCGCTCGGCGGAGGCCGTTTGGTTTACATGAATTGCAAGCTACTTCATGTTGCCGTTTGAATCCATGGTGATTCCGCCCGGGCCTGCGTTCTTCCGCTCTTCGTTGGCCTTGCGGGTACCCATGGCCTTGGCGCGCCATTCTTCCGCAGCAGCCACGTCCGCCTTGACCGCGGCGGGATTGCCGTAGTCCACATCGGCCTTGCGGCGGTAGGTCAGGTTCAGGTAGGCCATCGCTTCATCGTAGTTGGCGCGGTTGGCAATTGCCTGGTTAAGGTATTGCAAACCCTCTTCGACCAGCGGGGCATTCTCCTGCTTGATCACATCCATGATCTTCTTAGGGGCCTTCACGTTGCCTTCGCCGTCATCGTTAAGGCCGGCCGGGCCAAACTCTCTCATCACGTTGTCGTGAGCGAGAGCCCAGTCGATTTCACCGATCCAATAAGCGGCCTCGGGATCCTTGGGGTCAACGGCAAGAACCTTTTTCTGCCACACCTTGGCATCGTCGACCTTCTTGATGCTGTAGTAGATGGCGCCAATCTGCTTGAGGCTGTTCACATCCGTCGGGTCCTTGTCGAGAACCTCCTGGAACATGCTGATGGCTTGTTGCGCGGTCTTGATGTTCTCCGGGGAGTCGGATCCAGGAACCACGTTCTGGGCCAGCGCGGTAGCCAGATAGCTCTTGGCCATGGGCAGGCTGGGATCAAGCTGAGTGGCCTTCTGGAAGTGGCCGATCGCCTCTTCATACCGGGCGCTCTTATAAGCATCCACTCCCTTGTTCAATTGATCACGGGCTGCAAGACGGTTGCACCCGCTCACGGAAAGCACCATACCGGCCAATGCAACCGCGAGCGCCGTAATTCGTGCGGGTCCATTCATGTTCGTATCCTTCTCCTTCAGGCCGTGCCTTGGTATCGCGCGCCTGGAATATCATGCACCTGGCAGCGGGCGGGAGTAGCCGAAGCCGAGGTGAAAAAAATTGTACTCCTGTTGCTGCCCGATGAATGAGACGTACATCACACGGACAGGGCCGAAAAAGTCAGCTGAATGGGGTATTCGAATTGCCCCATCCTCCTATTTGCCAGCCATGGCTTTTGGCGTAATCAGGCCGATTTGATCTACGCCTGCCGCATGGCCGATGTCGATCGCTTCCGCAACCTGAGTAAAACTCAACGAATCGTCGCCCTTCACAAACAAAACTCTCTGAGCGCGATTGGCGTAAATCTGAGCAAGCCGGGCGGGCAAATCCTGACGCGCCACACCCTGCTGATTGATTCTGTAGGCCAGATCTCCGCCAGTACCCTTGAAAACCTCAAGAACAACCGTATCAGAGAGACCGCGATTGCCTGATGCCTTGGGAACCACAGCGGCTTCTCCTCTGGGCAGAGCGGGGACGATCACCATGAAGATGATCAGCAAAACCAGCAAGACATCGATCATCGGCGTCACGTTGATCTCGGCGGTCATACCACCGGATTTGCCGCTGTTGATGGTCATGGCATGGTTCCCCTTTCTTCCCGAAGTGGGAGTTTGCTGCCTGGCGTCCTTTATTGGCCTTCGAGAATCTTCGGGGTCATCAGACCGATGTGGTCCACGTTTGCGGAACGCGCAATATCGATCACTTCGGCGATGTACTGGAAGTTCAGATCGTCGTCACCCTTGACGAACATAACGCGCTCGGCCCGGTTGGCGTAGATCTCCGTCAGTTTGGGCAGCAGTTCAACCTTGTTCACCGGAGTCTCGTTGATCTTATATTGCGGCGGTCCACCAGGAATATGCAGGACAGACACAACGATCGTACGGTCGTTGTTCTGCTGCTGCTGGGGATTCTTGGGTGGCTGGGGCACCAGCGCATCCAAACCCTTGGGCGTCACCGGCACGATCACCATGAAGATGATCAACAGCACCAGAAGGACGTCAATCATGGGCGTAACGTTGATGTCGGACGAGTAACCTCCCCCGCCTCCAGTTGTCATTGCCATGGCTCAAAGCTCCTCATGTTCCAAAAGTGGTTGAAGAAACGGCACAGGCCCAGCGAAATCATTCGCCGCCAGCCAGATTGCCTTCCTTTTTCTGTGTCAACAATCCCACATCTTCCACGCCTGCCGTGCGAACCGCGTCGATTGCATCCTCAACTGCGCGGTACTGTGCGCGGGCATCGGCGCGAATAAAGATCGTCTTACCAGGCTTGTCGGCCAGCTTGTCGCGAACCCTGGCGCCAAGCTCGCTCACGGCAATCTTGTCCTGGCCCAGAAACACTCCGCCGTCCCGGGTGACCGCCACCACGATGGCGTCTTCCTTGTCGGCGTCGGGCATGGCTGTGGGGTTGTCCACCTTGGCCATGTCGACAGACACCTTGTTCTGGAGCATGGGGGTAATGACCATGAAGATGATCAGCAGCACCAGCATGACGTCCACCATTGGAGTCACGTTGATGTTGGAGCTGACCTTGCTGCCTTCGTTGCGAACCGCGATTCCCATTGTGAGGGCTCCGTGCTTCTAAAATTTTGTCCCGGAGTTCGTCCGGCGTACCTGAGAGCCGTTTGACCGCCGACGAGCCTGAAACCGGCGGACAGGAGACTCATTTTGAGTCCCCTGCCCTCCGCAGCTTCTCGCTCGAACCAACAGCCGCTTCGCTTAGCGCTTGTGGCTCTGCTTGATGAAGTAGTCGATCAATTCGCTCGAGGAGTTATCCATCTCGACGTCGAATGCTTCGACACGCCCTGTGAAGTAGTTGAACGCCATGACGGCGGGGATGGCGACCAGAAGGCCAAAGGCCGTGGTAACCAGCGCCTCTGAAATACCGCCCGCCACTGCGCCGATGCCCGAGGTCTTCTGCGTAGCGATCTGCTGGAAGGCGTTCAGAATGCCGACGACGGTGCCGAACAGGCCGACAAAGGGTGCCGTCGAGCCGATGGTGGCCAGAACAGCAAGGCCCCTCTTCAGCTTGGCGTGAACGATGGCTTCGGCGCGCTCCAATGCGCGGCCCGAGCTCTCGATCGTCTCTTCAGTAGGCTGACCGGCCGAGGCGCGGAACTCCTGGAGGCCGGCGGTGACAACCTCGGCCAAGTGGGACTTCTTGTTGCGATCGGCGATCTTGATCGCTTCCTCAAGCTTGCTGTCCTTCAGGGCGCCTGCAACCTTGGGCGCAAACTCGCGCGACTGCTTGCGGGCAGCAGAGAAATACAGGTAACGGTCGATCATCACGGCCAGCGACCAGATCGACTCAATAAAAAGGAGAATGGCTACGCAGCGGGCAAGCCATCCCATGTGTTCCCACAGCCCCATGGGGCTGAAGCTGACCGTCTGCTCCCCTTCCTGGAAGAGGGCAAGGCTGCTAACCGTATGCGAAGCGAAATGTGCGAGCTGAGCGAGAATCACTGAATCGTTCCTCCTAAGGAGTTTCTTGTGAATTGCGACTACGGTGCGATTGCTTTGAATGCGGCTCCTTGGGGGATTCGCATTCGGGGGTAAAAAGCGAAGCTCCCTCCCATGCCGCGGGAAGGAGCCAGAAAGTTCATCATCCGCCCAAAGTGAAGATCACATTCACCGTGGTATCAACTTCAACAGGCTCGTTGTTGAGCAGGTAGGGCCTGTAGCGCCACGTCCTGACGGCATCCAGAGCCGACTGACGCAGCATCTCCGGTCCGCTGAGGACGCGCAGATTGGTGATGGTGCCGGTCTTGGAGATGGTGGCCTGCAGAATCACCGTTCCCGAGACGCGGGCAGCCTTGGCAATAGGAGGATAGGTTGGCTGAGTCTTCTGCAAGAGCAGACCCTGCGCCACGCCGCCTGAAATATTGACCTTCTTGGGAGGAGCCTGAGCCACCTTGGGAGGCGCGGGAGCCATGTTGCCAAAGCCTCCGGGAACTCCACCTGCTCCGCCCAGGCCTTCCATGCCGGCTACGCCGGTGAAGCCGGACGAAGGCGGAGCTTCCTGCTCCTTCACCATCTTGATATCTTTAGGAATCTTGGTTGGCGCCGTCAGCTGATTGTTCATCATCTCCGACTGCACGTGGACCACATGCACGACCTCTGGCGGAGGCGGCGGAGGGGGTGGCGGCGGGGGCGGCGGCGGCGCCAGCAGCATCGCCTGCTGCATGGCCGCGGGCAACTTCTCAGGGTAGATCAAAGGAATCAGAATCAGCAAAAGCAGGATGGAACCATTGGTGACGAACGTTGCGATCATCCAATACTTGCTTTTGCTCTTAATTCTTCCGCCGGATTCAAACGTGGAATCTTCAAACATGGCCAGCCTCGAATCGGGTGTAGGTTACCTTTAATTAGACACCGCGGGAACTCTAAATGTTCCCATGGCTCCAATCGCCCCTAAATAAGCGTGCTCCACTTTTATCAGAACAACCCCTTGTATGCAAAACCTGCTGCAAAATAGGTGCAGCCTGGTTAGATGGCGATTCTAGGTGCGAGGTCTCCTGGCTGCAGGCAAAACAACTGTCTGGCCCTTTGCCGAGCGCCATTGCTGATATGCCACCAGCATTGGAGCAGCCACGGCGATGGAAGAGTAAGTACCGATGAGAATGCCGATCACCAGGGCAAACGAGAAGCCTTTCAGCACCTGGCCGCCGAAGATATACAGCGAAAGCACGGTCAGGAAAGTGAGGCCCGAGGTCAGCACCGTCCGGCTCAGCGTCTGGTTAATGCTGCGGTTGACCACGTCGGACAGGGACTCGCGCCGGCTGAGGCGCAGATTCTCGCGGATGCGGTCGAAGACGACGATGGTGTCGTTCATGGAATAGCCGACCAGCGTGAGAATGGCGGCGATGACCGTTAGGCTGATCTCCTGGCCGGTCAACGCAAAGGCGCCCACGGTAATGAGCGTGTCGTGGAAGCATGCGACCACGGCGGCTACACCGTAGATGAGCTGAAAGCGGAACCACAGGTAGATCAGCATGCCCAGCAGCGAATAGAGCGTTGCCAGCGCGGCCTTCTTCTCCAACTGCTTGCCCACGGTGGGGCCCACAACCTGAACGTTGAGTATGTTCTTCGAGGTGATGGTGCTGTCGTAGTGGTCCTTGAGCGCGTTATAGATTTGTTCCCGCCCGGCATCAAGCGAGGATTCATCGTGCTGCTCCGGCAAACTGACAAGCACCTCATTGAGCCTGGGCTGGTCGTAGATCACCACGTCCACATCCTTAATGCCCGCCGCAGCAGTAGCCTGGCGGATCTTGCCCAGGTCCGGTGTATGGTCAAACTGCACCTGAACCTGCGTGCCGCCACGGAAGTCGACGCCCAGAGGCACCGGGCTGCCGATATGCTGCCAGTGCCAGCCCATGGAGATGATGCCGGCCACACTGAATATCATGCTGAACGCCAGGAAAAACCACTTCTTTCCCAGCCAATCGATCGTTACCGCGCCAAAAAATTCCACTTAAATCTCCGCCTTCCTGCAACCGGATGGCCCGCGGCTTCCGGTGTCCAAATCTTGTTTCGTCTCGCAGGCTCTTTCGCTTCGCCGTGAGGCTGCGATGCTTTGTGTCAGACCAAAACCTAGATCGAAACCATCTCGCCCGGCTTCAACTTGTTCAAGTGCGAGTCGAAGATGACGCGGGAGACGAAGACGGCCGTGAACAGGTTTGCCAGCAGACCGATGGTCAGCGTGACCGCAAATCCCTTGACCGGGCCAGTGCCGAACATGAACAGAATCGCCGCCGAGACAATGGTGGTCACGTGCGTATCAACAATCGTGACCCAGGCGTGCGCAAATCCCTGATCCACCGCGGCCGAGGCTGCCTTGCCCGCCCTGATCTCTTCACGAATGCGCTCGAAGATCAGCACGTTGGAGTCGACGCCCATACCAATCGTAAGAATGACTCCGGCAATTCCAGGCAGGGTGAGCGTGAAGGTCATGCCTCCATTGCCCGCCGATTGCGCAAGCACGCTGGAGAGCCCCATGACGCCGAGAAGAATCAGCAGGTTGAGAAACAAGGCCAAATCGGCGTTGATACCCGCGCCCTTGTAATAGATGAGCATGAAGGCCATGACCACGGCAATGCCCGCGACGGCCGCGGTGACGCCGGCGCGAATGGAATCTGCGCCGAGCGATGCGCCCACCGTCCGATCTTCAAGATATTCAAGCGACGCCGGCAGCGCGCCCGTCTCAAGCAATTTCGAGAGCCGCAACACTTCATCCTGGCTGAACGCGCCTTCAATCTCGCCGGTATCGTGAATCGGCCCCTTGATGACGGCAACTTCGCGGACGACGTTGCCCATGACAACGGCCATGTAGTTGCCTACGTTGGCCTTGGTGTAGTCGTAGAACTTGTCGCCAGCTTCATTCGTAAGGGTAAACTGCACTTCGCGCTGACCGGTGTTCGAGTTGGTGCTGGGACTCGCGGAACGGAAATCGTTGCCGGCGACAACCGAAGCGCGCTGCAAGACATAAACCTGGTCGGTGTCGGAAGAAGCACCCATCGTGCCGCTTCCGTGCACGAGCATATCCTCGGGAGGCAGCGCGCCGCCTACACTGGCCAGAGCTTCCTGCTCAGAGGCAAAGCCATGGTCGCCGACGACTGGGTGAATCTCAAGGCGCGCCGTATCGCGGATGATGTCCTTCACCTTATCCATGTCGGAGATGCCGGGCAACTCGACCAGGATCTGGTTGTCGCCGAGGCCGTACTTCTGCACCACCGGCTCGCTGACGCCAAGCGAATTGACGCGCTCGCTGATGGCATCAATCGCCTTCTGCACCGTCGCGTCATTGAGGGCCAGGATCTGATTTGGCTTCATCTTCAGGGCCAAGCCGCTGGCGGCGTTGGTCCCGGAGAGATCGTATTCATTCGTGTACTTCTGATCCAGAAGCGACTTGGCCGCATCGAACTGGGTTGCGCTGACTCCCGTGATTTGAATGAGCTGGGGGGTCTTGGGGTCAGGCTTGATGACGCTGCCGAAGGCGATGTTCGCCTTCTTGAGGTCCTGCTCGATGACCTGGACCGTATTGTCAGTCTCAGCGTTGAGCGCTTCCTCAACCTTCACCTGGAGGATCAGGTGTACGCCACCCTGAAGATCGAGTCCGAGATGAATGCGGTTGGTGAGAGCCTGTTTGAGAGCCGCGCCGGAGAATCCCGAAGGAATTCCGATGATGCCGTAGATGCAGAGAAGCACCACGCCAATGATAAAGGCGATCTTTTTGTTCAAGTTCTTCTTCATTGTCCCAATTCTCTATTCCAAAGAGTAACAGCGCGGAGCGCCTGAAGCGAAACCGGCGTTGAGGCATCCGGAAGGCACGACCGATGAGTTGACGCGAACCTCAGGGACTGCGACCCTGCACAAAACTGAACAGGACAGGCACCCCTGGTTTCGCTCGAAAAACCTGAGGACCAGGGACTCAAGAGCCGGAAGCTCCGTCCTGGGTGACCACCGAGGCAATTGCGCTCTTTGCCACTTCCAGCTTGATATTGTCCGGCGCCACGCGAATCACGATCGCATCGTCCTTAATTGAAAGGATAATCCCGCGAATACCCCCGGCGGTGGTTATCCGGTCACCTGTCTTGATGGACGCCAGCATATCCTGCCACTGCTTCTGGCGCTTCTGCTGGGGCCGGATCATCACCAGGTACATAACCGGAATCAGGAGGAAGATGGGAAGAAAGCCCAGGATGCCTCCACCCGCCGCGGCGGGCGCTAACGCCCACAATGCAAAACTCGTTGCCACACTCATCCTTTACTCGCCCCGGCCGCCCAACTCCGCGACCGTTCAGGGCACAGGCGCACCCGGCCCTGGGCCGGTCGCCTGATGAAATTTGTCTCCGGGAATGGTCCTGGCCGCTGCTTTCGCCCGGCCTCGACTCTGGCCAGACTTGGAATGGACTTGACGGCTCCGGACACCGGGAACCCTACATCAGCTCCGGGTTCGCATACCCGCCTGTCACCCAACCGCCGTTTACTTCCTGTTCGACACAGCGCTCTATTGAAACCCGGCCCGGAAAGTCCGCCCAAATGCGCGCGCAAACCTGCCCCGATGCCAAAAGAATGCCTAGAAAGATAAGATACGCGCGCCCGGTTGCGTGTCAAGGCGAACCGTCACCTCCGAGGCAGGTATCAGAGCTTGGATTGGGCCCGGAAGGACCGATTTGCGGGAGTATTCTTAGCGCGAGCAGGCCATGCGGCTAGTTCTGCTTGGCGACAGGCGGGGGTGCGGGCGTTTCAGCCTCGTCTGTGGCGTCCTCAACCAGCAGTGCCGATCCGGGGGCAATGTCAAAGCTGACGCCGGTTGATCCGGCAGGATGAAATGTGATGCGCAGTGGTTCCCGCTGCCACTCTGCAGCGGTGCAGGCCGGGTCAGGATGGTTTTCCGGATCGAAGGTGGCCAGCTTTTTGGCCAGCACCGGCTTGCGCGCCGCGACTTGCGCCACCACGGCATAAAGACTTTTGCCGCTGGCGGTTACGCCGCAGTAGGCGGCATAGTCTCGAAACCAGCTTACCTGGCTCACGCCGGGGTTGTAGTCAGGCAGTTTGAGCGGCACAATGTGGCCTGTGACGCGATCAACCAGCAGCCACGGACCTCGCTGCCAGACCCATTTATTGGGCTCCGAAACCGGCCTTATGTTGGGTTTGGCAGCGGCAGTGGATTGATCTCCGGGGAGGGAGTCATTGAGGCGAATCACGCGGCGGACAACGAAGCTGCGGTCCGTGACGTCGTGCGCGTCGCCGGTGGTCCATTCCTTGAGAACGCTGTCGACGAAGAGAGCGCGGATTTTGAGGTCAAGGTCGGACGGGGCTGCCCCGGCCGGATCGCCAGCCTTTGAATAAGGAACTTTTCGGGCAGCACCAAGAGCTACTATGTGCGCCTTGCGCGGCGCTGCCGGGACCGCCGGGACCGCCACGAGCATCATCGCAACCATTGCAACATTGATAATCCGTCCACAGACACACATACCGTTCGCTCCAGGGAAACCTGGCGCCGATCTGTCTAGGAAATGTGCGGCGGATCGCCGCAGAAAAGAAAGCAAAATCAAACAAGTTGCATGAGGAGGTGCTTTGTCAACTGCCTCTCTCTCATTTATTTCTGTGCCACCTCAACAGCCCGCGCAACGCGGAATGCGGTTCCCTCATGCAAATGGGCGGCCAGCACCTGCATGCCCACGGGCAAACCGGCTTGGGTGGTTCCGCAGGGCACTGTGACCCCGCAGATGCCGGCCAGGCTGGCGGTTACGGTGTAAATGTCGGCGAGATACATGGCCAGCGGGTCGCCTGTCTTCTCTCCCAGCTTGAAAGCCGGCGAGGGCGCAGTAGGCGTCACGATCGCATCCACTTCGGCGAAGGCACGCAGAAACTCCTCGGCCAGAAGACGGCGAACCTGCTGGGCCTTCAAATAATAAGCGTCGTAATAGCCGGCGCTGAGCGCGTAGGTGCCAAGCAAAATACGCCGCTTTACTTCGGCGCCAAACCCTTCTTCGCGTGAGTTCCTGTACATCGCGGACAAGGTTGCCGAATCCGCTGAGCGATAGCCATAGCGCACGCCGTCAAAGCGGGCGAGATTGGCGCTGGCCTCGGCCGTGGCCACCAGGTAATAGGTCGGAACTGCGTAGCGGGTGTGCGGCAGCGAGATTGGCTTCACGGTGCAGCCGGCGGCCTCGAGTGCGGCGATGCCGCGCTCGACATTCGCGCGGACTTCCGGATCAAGGCCTTCGGCGAAGTACTCGGCGGGAACACCGATGCGGAGGCCTGCTTTTCCCGGTTCTTTGACGGGCTTGTCGCTCTCCGCCGCGTAATCGGGAACGGGGGCGGAGGAACTGGTGGCGTCCTGCGGATCGTGCCCGGCAATGACGCCAAGCAGAGTTGCCGCGTCGCGCACGTTTCCTGCAAAGGGGCCGATGCGGTCGAGTGACGAAGCAAAGGCAATCAGCCCGTAGCGCGAGACGCGCCCGTAGGTGGGCAGTACGCCCACCACGCCGCAAAAGCTGGCTGGCTGGCGGATGGATCCGCCGGTGTCAGTACCCAGCGTGGCCACCGCAAGATTTGCCGCCACGGCAGCCGCCGAGCCGCCGCTGGAGCCGCCGGGAACCCGCTCGGTGTCGACGGGATTGCGCACCGGGCCGTAGGCTGAGTTTTCATTCGAGGAGCCCATGGCGAATTCATCGCAATTCAGCTTGCCGAGCAGCACCGCGCCAGCCGCTTCGAGGCGGGCCACTGCCGTTGCATCATAGGGAGGCCTGTAGCCTTGGAGGATTTTGGAGCCCGCCGTGGCAGGGGCGCCTTGCATGACCAAAACGTCCTTGATGCCGACAGGAATTCCGGCGAGCGGAGGCAGCGGATCGCCTTTGGCGGCCAGCGCGTCGATTCGTTCCGCTTGTGCGAGCGCCCGCTCTTTGCTCAGGCTGAGATAGACATTGAGCCGCGGATTAAGGGCGGCGATCCGGTCATAGTAGCCAGCCGCAAGGTCTGCGGCCTTGGTGGCGCCTGCGGCGATCTCCGCGCGCAACTCGGCCAGCGTTTTCGGCTTTTCCACGTAGGTTTCCGTTTCTTTTGCTCCGCTCTGCAAACGAACCTTCCTATTTTGTTTGGCCTGCTCGGGCCATTTCACGGTCTCGGGAAAATCTTCTTGTGACGTTTTTGGGTCAGGCTTTTGCGACTGAACCGGTTCTACCTCTCAATCACTTTGGGCACCTTGAAGAATACCTGGTCGGTCTCCGGCGCTTGCGCCAGCACCGTGGCCCGGTCCAACGAGGGTAGGTTTTCGTCGGCGCGCAATCCGCCGCTGCCGGACGCGCTGAACAACTCCGTCACCTGCGCCAGCGGAGCAACTCCCACAGTATTCAGCTCGTTCAACTCGGCGACGTAGTCGAGAATCGCATTCAGATCGTGGAGCATGTGCGCGGACTCTTCCGGCGCCAACTCCAGATGCGCCAGTTCGGCCACGCGCTCCACTTCTTCAACGGTCACTCTTGCGGTCATTTGCTGCTCTTCCCATCTTCGGCCTGCGCGTTGCAGGTCATCGAATTCATTCTGGCCAGTCTCGATGCTGGGAGACCGGAAGATAAAGTATAGCCCGTTCAGCGATTCACTCTGTTCCCGATCAAACCTCAATCCACATTCAAGGTCACAGTCATGCTGTGCGTGACCCCATTGGAATTCGCCGTCAGCAGAATCGAGTAGTTTCCCGACGGCGTTGAATTGCCCCCTCCTCCGCCTCCTCCACCACCGGTTCCTCCGCCCGAGGAGGTGCAACTGGAAACGCCGGCAACCAGACTCACTGCCAGGGAAAACAACAAAAGGAACTTCCGCCGTCGTCTCCGGGCTTCGGGAAACATGGCCAGTGGAAGCAACGCCAATCCAAACGCGATGGGAGCTGACCTCCAACCCAACGGCGAAGTCGAGTGCGCGGATGCGGTGGATTGGCCAGTCGAGATCTGCGCCGTCACATTGCCTGTAGCTCCTGCGGCAACGGTTGTGCTGGCTGGGGTGAAGGCGCAGGTTGTATTCGCGGGCAGCGTGCCGCACTGGAAGGTGAACCCACTCTGCGATCCCGCGAGCGGCGTGATCACCAGTCCGTAGCTGGCAGCCTGGCCGCTCGAGACGGTCTGAGTGGCCGTGCCATTCGCAGTCACCGTGAAGTCGAAGCCCATGCCTGAGAGTGCAACCACCGCGCCGGCGGATGCGGTGCTGCTGGTGATGGTGAGGTTGCCGCTCTGAGCGCCGGCCGCTGCCGGAGCGAACTCTACACCCACTGTGCAACTTGCGCCCGCGGCCAGCGTCACGGCGCAGGTGCTGTTGGCCAATGCGAAGCCAGCGGGAGCTGCAACATCCAGGTTGTTGAATGCCGTTGTGCCGGGGTTGGACACGGTGACAGTGGTGGCCGCGCTGATGAGGCCCACCCCCACAGTGCCGAAGCCAATAACTGCGGGCGTGGCTTGGATGGCACCCAATCCGCCGCCGGTTCCGCTGAGGGCCACGACGGCTGCGGTTGCAATGGTGGAAGAGTTGACTGTCAGGGTCCCTGTTGCCGGGCCGCCCGCTGTGGGCTGAAAGACAACGCCGACGGTGCAACTGGATCCGGCCGAGAGATTGCTGGAGCAGGTGTTCTGCGTCAGCGCGAACTGCGCGCTCACGGTTAGCGAGAGAGCGCTTGCCGTCACAATTGAGGTGTTGCTGACCGTCACAGTTTGCGTCGAGCTCGTCTGGCCTGGAGTGACCGCCGGAAAGGTCAACTGCGCCGGAGCGACGCTTAGTCCCGAAGCAACCTGCCCCGTGCCGCTCAGAGGCACGCTCACCGCCGAGACTCCCCCCGTGGATGAGGAAACCACCAGCGTGGCCGCAAGCCCGCCCGCCGAGACTGGAGTGAAGATCACCTGCGCGGTGCAGTCGCTTGCACTGTTCAACAACGCCCCACAAGTGGTTGTTGCTACGCTGAAGCTGGTCGCGCCTGCTCCATTGATCTGCAGGCCAACATTGGCAATTTGAGATCCGCCGCTGTTGGTGACGGTCAGCGGCAAAGCAGCGCTGGGCATGCCCACGGTCTGCGCTTGAAAGCTCAGGCTTGATGGGCTCACGCTCAACGCTCCCGGTGCAACTCCCGTGCCCGAGAGAGTAACGGTTTGGGTCCGCAAAGCGTCAGTCACTGTCAGCGTCCCGGACAACGCGCCCGAGGAGAGCGGTGCGAAGGTCACGGTGAGGCTGCACGTCGAGTCCGCGGCCAGCTGGGTTCCGCAAGTGCTCGCAACTTCAAAAGGACCGGTTACCGAAACCGCGATGGAGCCAAGCGGCATGCCTCCTGAGTTGAATAAGCTCACGGTCTGCGCGGCAGAAAGCTGTCGGGATTCGGTTGCGGAAAAACTTAATGACGTCGCACTCAGAGTGTCGGTTGGAGCCGTGGCTCCGGTTCCGCTCAACGCGACAGTCTGAGTTCCAGCTCCATCGGTGAAGGTCAGCTCTCCTTCGACCAGCCCCGCCTGGGTGGGCACGAAGCCAACCAACACCTGACACTCCGTATCAGCCGCCAACGCGATGGTGCCACAGGAATTGTTGACGATGGTGAAGGGCTGGGAGACGGTAATTGAAGTAATCGGAATCGGCGCTCCAGCGCCGTTGGCAGCCTGCACCTGGAGGGCTGCCGAGCTGGTGCCGATTTGTACGATGCCAAAACTGAGCGTCGCCGGAATCATTGTCACATCGCCGACGAAGGTTCCGATCCCGGTCAGATCCGCCGTCAACTGGCCGCCGTACACGTTGGCGCTCACGATCATCTGGCCAACGCGGCTTCCGGTTGCCGAAGGGGTAAACGTCACTTCGATTGTGCAGCTTGCACCCACAGCCACAGTTGCGCTCTGACAGTTGTCCGTCTCGCTGAAGTCTCCGCTCATGGTGATTGCTGTGGGTGTCAACGCGAAGCTCCCCGTGTTGGTAATCGTTACAGCAAGGGCGGTGCTCGGCGTCCCGAAGGGCTGACTGGTGAATGACAGGTTGGGTGGGCTGACTTGCGCGGTGGTCAAACCGGTGTTCGCGGTCCACAACGGGGATTGCCACACTCCCCTGCCGTAGGTGGCGGCAACCAGCATCTGCGACGAGGGTGCAGCACTCAGTCCGACCACCGGTGCTTCCGGCAGCCCTGTGCCGAACTGCGACCAGCACTCGGCCTGCGAAGTCGCGCAGTTCGTCACCTGCGTGGTGAAGAACACGCCCTCATCCGTGGCGATGTACACGGTTCCGGCACTCTGCGGGTCAACCACGAGGCTGCTTGCGGGAGCCCAGGGAAGGTTGGACAGCAGACTTGCCCAATGCGCACCGCCGTCCGTGGAACCGTAGACGGTCTTCACCCCTTCAAACTGGCTTGGCACGCCCTCTACGGTCACATAGACCGTATTCCCGGTGGGATCGTGGGGATCAATGAAGATACTCGAAATGTCAAAGCCGTAAGCGTTCAATTGGTTGCTGTCGTTCGACACCGGGTTCAACGTCAGATCCTGCCATATCGGAGCAGGGGCGCCGGGATTGAAGATCGCGGAGAGGATGTGACCGGGCAGAATGGCGCCGCCATCCAGCGAACCAGACATGCCCACGTAGACCACTTCGCTGCCTCCACCCAGGGTCATCGCAGCCATGGAACGAATCAACGAATCGCCATTGCAGGAAACATTCGTCGCACCGCTATCGAGAATCGGGCTGACGGCGTTGCTTGCGCTCCAGCCGGTCCCGTTCGCCGGCCCGCGCCAAACACGGCAGGTCCCGATCAGCAGTTGGGTCGAGTCGAGAGGATCAATGAGGAACGGTGCGGGGGTGGTCATGGCCAACCCGTCCCCACCCACATCCGCATCGTTGACGGCGGAACTGCCTCCAAAATTGGCTGCTGTGCAATTGGGTCCATCCGGGCAGAGGAAGATAGACACTCCCTCTTCCGCGTTGACGTACCAGTTTGCGTTGTCGACTGGGTCGATCGCTACCGGGCCACCGTCGCCGCCGAGGATCTGCGGCCACTCCGGATCGGTCGCGACAAGGCTGTTTGCGCCCGCCGCCCCATTCACTCCCAGCCCTGCCATCATCGTGCTTGCCGAGGAACTGGCCTGGGCGAGGCTCACCACCTCGGCCAGCGAACCCAGGCCGCCGTTCAGATTCTCGAAATGGCTTCCATCTGAGGCGGAACACACCGGGCCAGTCTCGCCGACAGCGTCGAGCGAGCGCCACAACCCGCTGTCATTGCCCACAAACATCTCCAGCGGATTGACGGCGTTCCACGCGAGCGCGTGCTGAAAGGGCGCCACCTGCGCGCTCATGCAGGTGGAGGCATTGGTGGTATTGCGCCAGACGCAGCCCATGGCCAGGCTGCACTTCCACAGGTCGTTTGCGCCGGCAAAGACGAGCGTATCCTGCGCCAGGCCGGGGCCGGCCGGCATTGCGGCAAGCGCCAGCGTATAGTCTCCGTCGGCAATGGTGGCCGGTCCCTCGAGCGTGCTCGTCTCCAATGCCGAGGTGTTCCATTGCTGCGCAAAGGTGATGGCCAGGTTGGAGCATGTGCCGGCACTGAGCGCGCACGTGTCCTGCCAAAGCCCCTGGTCCTGGTTGTTGATATCCACGGTCCAGGCGAACGTGTCCCCTGTCTGGGGATTGACGGCCAGACTGCCGCGAAAGATGGGGCATGCGATGGAGCCTGTCTGAGCTGGATTGGTGCGGCACATCGACGCAGTCGGCCCAAGGCCGGGCTGGTTCACCATCCGCGTCCAGGTCACGCCATCCTGCGACTGGTAGTAGCCGTGGAAGCGCACCGCCGCCACAAACAACTGGCGCACCGGGTTCCACACGACAGATGTCGCTGCATTGCCGTCTGCTCCCGCGAATGGATCGTTCGGCCCCTGCACATCCGCACCGCTTCCATCGGTGATAGTGGCCAGGTTCCAGGTAACACCGCTGTCGAGCGAGTAATAGAGGCCCTCGTAGCTGGTCTGCGGCCGAATGGCGTTGACCAGCATTCCCTCGTAAGCCTGCGACACTGCCGCAACCACGAGCTGCGGATTGACCGTGCTCCAGGCAAAGCCTGCAAACCCCTCCCCGTCAAAGCTCCATATCTGATCGGCCGTGGTCCGGGTGTCGATCCAGGTGTTCCCGCCATCTGCTGAGCGCAAAACGCCCACCCCATAATAGGAGTCGAGCGCATCGTTGGGATCGCCGGTGCCGGCCAGAATGACGCCCGTCGCGCCCGGCTGCACGGTCAGGGCGCCGATGCTGATGGAGGCGTCAGTGACGCCGCCGAGAGCTGCCAGGTTGTCTGTGAGCGGCGTGAATACAACGCTGGAAGGGCTCGTTGTCGCCGCGTTCTGCGCAAGCCACACGCCGCCCCCGGTGGTGCCGAGATAGAGCCGGTTGCCGGTGCTGTCGGATGGATCAAGCGCGAGGGTGGAGACGCGGCCTGTCACCAGGCCGAAGTTCGACGTATGCACTGCAGACGGGCCCAATGGCTGCCAGGTGGGAACTGGTGTGGCTGCCCCCTGCGCTTGAGCCATGGCTTGGCCTGCGCGCTGTATTCCGTGCTGGCCCCGCGTCAGTCTGGATTGGGCCGTCCATCCGCGCTGGGCGAGAAATCTACGAGCCTGGACCACACGCGGAGGGTACACACGTGCCGGAGGACTCGTTGGCTGCGGATTTCTCTTCGGGATTGAGTTTGCGGTTGCTGCCTGTGCCAGGCAGGCTGCAGTCGCACAAACGGCCAGTCCCGCAAGAGCCAAACAGGCAAGCGGCGCGCGGGGCCTTCGCAGAGCAGGATGGAACGCAGCTCTAGTGCACAAACCAAGCCTAAAGAATAGTGAAACAAAGAACTGCATTGAAGCACACGTCCGGAATCCGATTCCGGCCTCCCCTCTCCGATCATCTGAGGAGGAGTGCGTCGGAATCCAAAGGATTGCAAAGTGTGAAACAAACAGTTTCCGGGTATGGATTCGTGGCCCATTATAGGACGGGCTGGAAGGTATAAGAATGTGATGGTGGGTACAGCGGAAGATGCGCGAGTTCTATGCAATGTCCAGCCCTGCAGGTCGAACCCCGTACTGGAGAATATAGGATTGCGCGTCGAACTTCTTCGCCGTCGACGCGGCAGACATGGGGCGGACCAGTCCGAAGACCGGCTTGTCGAACCAGGGACGGTCGTGGCGGCCGACGATGGCCCACGCGATGCCGGCATAGCCGTTGGGGTCGCGGCCGTCAAGCTCATACTTGTCATTTAAAAGCACCGCCCACTCGAATGCGCGGGCCGGGTCGGGAGCCCACTCGAGGATCTTCTTACCCCAGTACATCCGCATGTAGTTGTGCATCCAGCCGGTATTTACCATCTGCCGCTGCGCTGCGTTCCACAGCTCGTCGCCGGTCTCGGCACGCTCCAGCTGCGGGAGCGTGTAGCGACGCGGGCGCGGATCGCCGGCGTGCTCAATCAGCGTCTTGCGAGCCCAGTGCGCGGCGCACTCCCAGTTGTCGTAGTTGGGTTCGTGGCGGACAAAGAGGACGGCAAGTTCGCGCCAGCCGATCAACTCGTCTAGATACTTTTCAGCAGTGCTGGCCGGCGCCTTTCCTTGTCTTACGGCTTCTTCGACGGCCAGCGCGATGGTGAGTGGGCCGATGTTGCCGAAGTGCAGCCAGGGCGAAAGGCGGCTGGTGCCATTCGACTCGGGGTGGTTGCGCTTTTCTTCGTAGGTTCTGAGTTCGAGGCTGACGAAGTCTTTGAGGCGCTTGAGCGCCGCGTGTGTGCCGCCGGTGAAAGTCTCCACGGGTCCGACGCTGCGGTCGAGTTTCGTGAATCCCTCAGTGATGTCGCCGGAAAGATTGAAGCTGGATAGGGGCTTTAGCGGCCTCCACGCGTGGACCGGCTTGATCTTCCGTGGAGCGACAAGATACTTCGGCAGTTCCTTCTTGAGGTGAGGGCGGAAATGATGCAGCAGGACAAAGCTGCGGTTGAAGACGCGCGAAGGGACGACCACATCGGCATCGACTGTCCAGTAGGGGAGCTTGAGGCGCTTAGCCAGCACCTTGCGCCAGCGCTCCGGTTCGCGGCAGGGGTTTTCATCGCCGATGAGCAGGGCTGCCTTCACCTCTTCGAGAAATCCTTCGAGGGTTGCGCAGGGTGTGCGCCGGACGACGAATCCGACGCCGCGCTCGGCTGCGTCCTGTTCCACGTCGCGCAGGCCCTGGGCGAGAAAGTGGTAGTGGCGCAGATTGGCGTTGGGATAATTCGGAATCACCTGGAAGTAGACGACAACAGGCAGACCGAGCAGATTGCCGGCTTCGATGGCGATGTCGAGCGCGGGATTGTCGACGATGCGCACGGCGCGCTGCATCCAGTAGACGACGCATTGGGCGCCCGCGCGCGGCGGACCGCTGCGGCGGACGAGGACGCGCGGATGACTGGAAAGCTGCGTCAGTTCTTCTGGTATTTGCGACGTTTCAGCGATGGGGTTCACCTTTGATCTATGGTAGACTTCGCCCGAATGCTTGCTTTGGATGATAGCCGTTGGACAACCATGACCGGAGGTTACCGGACTCTATTCGACCCCCGCTCGCTTCTTTCGAGACTCGAATCCGGGTCGGACGTCCCGGCACCTTGGCATGAGATTTGGGACGAACTACATCACCAGGGGAACGTGGGAGAGGCTTCGTATGCAGCAGTTCCCCATCTCGTGGACATCTATCGAAGGCGCGGAGAAGTTGATTGGAACACTTACGCGATGGTTGCGATCATTGAACTCGCGCGCGGAGAAGGAACGAACCCCGAGGTGCCGGAGTGGTTGAGTGGAGACTACTTTTCTGCAATTCAGAAACTGGCCAGCATTGGTGCTGGAGAGGTCTTGACTGCTGGCAGCCCTGAGACTGCGTGCGCAATCCTCAGCGTCATAGCTATCGCTAAGGGGCTTCGTGTTCATGGAAAGTTCCTGGTGAACTATTCCGAAGATGAGATGTTGAATTTCGAACCTTGAGATTTGAGAAGTTACTTCCATGTTTCGGTACCCGCGCATCATTGAGTGAGGCCTTGCATGAGCCGAACGCGTAAGGATTCTCGCCACGTTATTGGCACTGTACTCGAAATTGTCAAAACAGAGGGCGACTCATTCGACGTTTTTGTTAACGAAGAACTCGTGCGGCATTACGATTTCGAGAGCTCGCTGTCCTACGACCTCTGTGTGCGCTATGGATACTGCGGCGAAGAGCTTGAACCAATTTTGCTTGAATTAAACCTTACAGGACGGAAGACCTTTGTATATTGAATCCCCTATTCCGTTTTGCGGTAGATGAAACGAAGCGCCGTATATTTTGCCGACACGGAAGCGACTTTTGTGTCGATCATGCCGTTCTCGCGGAGCAGCGAGCGAATGGATGTTTCGTTGATTGCATGGCCCGGGCCTTTGGCGTAGACCATCCAGATGGGCACGCCCTTGAGGAGTTGCGGCTTCGCGGTGCGCAGGGCGGCGTTCAATGTGCCAGGTGAGTCGACGCAGGCGACAATGATGCTGGCGTCTTCGGTTGCGACGCTTGCTGCCTCTGCCAGCGCTTCGCTGAGAGCCTCGTCGCAAACATCACCGATGACGCGCACGATGGTCTTGTCCGTGATCCCCAGCTTGCGCGCGAGGGTGGGAGGCGGTGTGGTAATCACCGCGGCCCACTTGGCTGCGGTAGGGCCAAGATGGAGCTGAACCTTTTCGCCTGCGACGGTGAAGCTGAGCCGGTCTGCATTTGCTTTTATGTGCTTGAGTTCGCTGAAGGAAATGCGCTTGCGCATTGTGCCGCGGAGAATGATCTCGCCGGTCTCGAGCAGCGCCTTCACCTCTGCGGTGGTTCCGGCCCAATCGCACAAGCAGGTTGCTTCACGCCCCATGGAGAACCTCCAACGCCATCGAATTCCGGCAGTCCCATCAAAAAAAGGCCGCCCCATCGGGCAGCCCATTCAGGGTATTCAAGAAGCGAACAGCTTTTCACTCGTTCACTTCTTCACTGCTTTTCTTACCATCTTCCCCAGGCGCGGCTGATGTAGTCCGACAGGGTCATGCCGATCAGCACCAGAAACGTGAAGATACCCGCGCCAACTGTCAGCTTGGTGAGCTTGGTGCTGTATTTCACGCCCATGAAGAAGAGGACGACGAGCGTTGCCTTGAATACGCCAATGGCCAACGCGACAATCGGATTGAAAACGCCCATCTCAATAAACGACGCCCAGACGGTGAGCCCGGTGCACACCAGGAGGGTCGCAAAAATGATCACGTAGACGATGGGCGGGGTAATGTGGTGCTCGTGTTCGCCGTGATTCTCCGCGTGTTGATGAGTGATTTCGCTCATGTCGGGTCCTTTATTGGTGTCTGCTGATCAAGTAGAGAAGCGGGAACAGGAAGATCCAGATGATGTCGACGAAGTGCCAGTAAAGGCCGAAGTTCTCGACAAACGTTACATGGCCGCCGGTGTAGGCGCCGGTTCGAGCCTTGAGGATCATGAAGCCCAGGATTGCGATTCCAATGATCATGTGCAGCGCGTGCATG
This sequence comes from Occallatibacter sp., assembly GCA_050014515.1. Taxonomy (GTDB): domain Bacteria; phylum Acidobacteriota; class Terriglobia; order Terriglobales; family Acidobacteriaceae; genus Telmatobacter. Next base: position 9,714 of record JBEKDE010000016.1, on the reverse strand, counting down.
CCGGTCATGGCGAAGTAGAGAAAGAAGTAAATCTCGGTGTGGCGCGCCATGTCCAGGGGCATGGGCTGGTCTTTATATTCCTTGTAGGTGTCCGGGTCAGATGCGGGATTGGTGAAAGCCTGCACGCTGTAGTGGAAGCCCGGCACGTGATGCTTCTCAATCTTCTCTGAGTACTCGATGGTCTTGATGCCGAGAAAGACGAGGCCGAGCAGGAAGGTGAGGACCAGGCACAGAACCAGGCCGCTCTTGCGCCGCGTCTCCGCGCACCACACTCCCATGGCCATGGTAAAGCTGGAACTGATCAGCACGCCTGTGTTGGCAGTGCCCCACCAGACATTGAGCTGATGCGAGGCGGCGACGAACGCCGGGTAGTACCAGTTGCGGTAGATCAGGTAGGCGGTGAAGAGCCCGCCGAAGAACATGATTTCCGTCAACAGGAACAGCCACATGGCAAAGTTGGTAGCGTCCGCCTGCTGCGCCACTGACTCGAAGTGGTGGCGCTGGTAGGACGGATGCTCCCCGTGCCCGTGGGTGATGCCGTGCGCCTCAGGGGCGCCGTTGGCGATTGCTGTGCTATCCGACACTGGCTACCTCTTTAGCTTTCTCGTTTTCCAGCCACTCGTAGTCGTAGGCTTCGTGATCCATGATCGGCGTTACGGTGAAGTTCTCGGTGAGCGGCGGAGACTGGATCTGCCACTCAAGGCCGGTTGCCTGCCAGGGATTGTTGCCGGCAATCTCGCCGTACTTCAGTGACCAGGTGAGATACAGGATGGGCAGCAGGTAACCCACGCCAAGGATGCTTGCGCCGGCGGTCGAGAACACATTCAACACCTGGAACTCAGGCGGATAAGCTGCATAGCGCCGCGGCATGCCCAGCGTACCCAGAATGAATTGCGGGAAGAACGTGAAGTTGAATCCGATGAAGGTGACCACCGCTGCAAGCTGTGAAATCTTTTCCGGATACATGCGGCCGGTGATCTTGGGCCACCAGAAGTGAATGCCCGACAGGAACGCCATCAGCATGCCGCCCACCATGACGAAGTGGAAGTGAGCCACGATGAAGTACGTCTCGGTGAGATGAATGTCGGTTCCCGAAGTGCCGAGGAAGACGCCTGTCAGGCCACCGATGGTGAACAGGCCCATGAATCCGAAGGCGTAGAGCATCGGTGTTTCGAAGGTGATGGAGCCTTTATAGAGCGTGAAGGTCCAGTTGAAAATTTTGATGGCCGAAGGCACCGCGACCAGCATCGTGAGCAGGCTGAACACCAGCATGGCGTAGTTCGAGATGCCCATGATGAACATGTGGTGCGCCCAGACAAAGAAGCCGAAGACCGCAATGGCCACCGATGAAAACGCGACTGCCGTATAGCCGAAAACGCGTTTGCGGCTGAAGGTCGAGATGACTTCAGAGATGACGCCCATCCCCGGCAAAATCATGATGTACACCGCCGGGTGGGAGTAAAACCAGAACAAGTGCTGGAAGAGGAGCGGATCGCCGCCCTTGGTAGGATCGAAGACGCCGATGCCCACCGTGCGCTCCAGAGCCACCAGAACAATCGCGATGGCCAGCACAGGCGTGCCCAGCACCATGAGGATGCTGGCTGCGTAATGCGACCAGACAAACAGAGGCATGCGGAACCAGGTCATGCCCGGGCAGCGCATCTTGTGGATGGTCACGATGAAGTTCAAGCCGGTGAAGATGGAGCTGAATCCGGCAATGAAGACGGCCAGCCCCGTACTCATCACGTTGGTGTTTACGTAATGCGTGGAGAGCGGCGTGGTGAAGGTCCAGCCGGTGTCAACGCCGCCGCTGATCATGGTGTAGAGCACCAGGATGCCGCCCACCACATAGAGATACCAGCTGAGCAGGTTGATCTTGGGCAGCGCCAGGTCCTTCGCGCCGAGCATGATCGGGATAAGGAAGTTGCCTAGTGTTGCCGGCACGCTCGGCACCAGGAACAGGAAGATCATGACCACGCCGTGCATGGTGAACACCTTGTTATAGGTGTCAGTGGCCATCAGATCGCTCTGCGGCGTCAAGAGTTCCAGGCGGATCAGGCCCGCGAGGGCGCCGCCGATGAAGAAGAAGAACGTGATCGAAATCAGATAAAGGATCGCAATCCGCTTGTGGTCGCCGGTCAGCAGCCAGCTCAGAAGACCATTCTCCTTGGTGATGAAGTTGGTCTTTGGAATTCTGGCCGTCGACTGGTCGGGAAGACTGACGATTGTTGAGCTCATTGCTTCACCATCCCTTGGCTGACCGGCTTGGCAGTTGTCTGCCCAGCCGGTTTCTCTCCCGTGGTCGCCTTGCCTTCACCTTCGGGCAGCAGATCGACAGTATTAGTTGTCTGCTGGATCCGGTAGTCGGAGTTCAGATTCTTGATAAATTCAACCAGGTCGATCACGCCTTCTTCGCTGATCTGGCCTTGATATGTCGGCATGATTGGCGCATAGCCCTGGGTTACGTGTTGCGATGGATTCAGAATTGATTCGCGCAGGTAAGCGTCGTCGGCCAATGCAGTTCCACCGCCGGCAAGAGGCAGCTTCGATCCATAAACGTTGGCCAGGTTTGGGCCGCGTGCGTCGGGTCGAGCATTGTGGCATGCATTGCAGCTCAGGCTCGCGAAGAGGCGTTCGCCATTTTGCGCGAGTGAATTGCCGCTCGTTGAGCTGTCGAGCCATTTCTTGTAGTCATCCGGCGTCAGTACCACCACGTCGCCGATCATGGCCGAGTGATTGGTTCCGCAGTACTGCGTGCAGAACAGGTGATAGGTGCCCGGCGTGGTTGGTTCAAACCAGACGGTCGTATAGCGGCCTGGGATGGCTTCGCGCTTCACACGGAACGCTGGAATAGAAAAGCTGTGAAACACATCCTGCGAAATCAGCGTCAACTGGACGGCGCGGCCTGTCGGCACATGCAGCGAATTGATCTCGTGCTGGCCGCCCGGATGCTCGGCCTTCCACATCCACTGCTTGCCGACCACGTAGATGTTCATCGCGTTCGCCGGCGGCGTATACACCCGGAAATAGATCAGCGAGCCCCAGACGAACATGACGAGGAACAGGCCCAGCGGAATGATGGTCCACGTGGCTTCAAGCAGTGTCGATCCCTCGATCTGCACGGCCTTGGGATGGCGGTTCTTATTGTAGAGAATTGAGAAACTCGTCACCAGCAGGATCACGATGGTGAGCCCGATCAGGCTGACCAGCGTGATGAAGAAGTACAGCGCGTCCATCTGCGGCGCGATCTTCGACGCCTCCGGTGGAAACAGCGCGAAGTTCGTCATCCACTTGACGAGAAACTGCCAGATTACTGGACTGATGTGATCCATTCCGTTATCCGTTCACCTTTGTCCCTGTTCCCGTGCCTGTTTTTCCTGCACCGTCAACGATGTTCTGGCGAGCGTCCTTGCGGAACATTGCCAGCATGAAGCCACCCAGCGAACACATGGTCACCAGCCCGCCCAGTTGAACCACGCGCGCAACAATCAGTGAGTGTTTGTTGGTCTGTGGATCGTAGTGGTAGCAGTAGGTCAGAATATTGTCTACCGGCGAGCCGATGCGGTTGGCCGAAGCCTCCGCGAGGCCCAGTCGAAGATCCTTGGGCGAATACTCCACGCCCATGTAGTACTGCGCCAGCTTGCCTTCCGGCGTCACAATCTGAATGGAGCTTGCATGCGCAAACTGCGTGAGCTTTCCATCCGGGCCGGGAATCTTCACGTATCCGAATCCAACGGCCTTGGTAAGCGCATCGATGCTGGCCTGCGTGCCGGTCATGAAGTGCCAGCCCGACGCTGTCTCCGGATGGCCATAGCGCTTGAGGTAGCTGCGCTTTTTGGCGGCGGCGAGGTCAGTGCCTTCGCTGGGATCGATACTGACAACGATCACGTTGAAATCGCGTCCCGGAACTTCGTCGACCATTTGCAGTGCGCCGGTCAAGCCATTCAATTCTTCCGAGCAGAGCATCGGGCACTGGTAATAAACGAGCGCGAGAATCGCGGGCTTCTTGCCGAAGTAGCTGGACAACTGCACCTGTTTGCCCTGATCGTCAGTGAAGCTGAGCGAGAGCGGCAACTGCTCATTGAGGCGCTGTGCGATACCTACACCGCTCAACAACGCCGGCGGCTTGTCGTTGGCTGGACCTGCCGCCTTGTCACCGTAGCCGGAAACCTGTGCGCTCAGCGCAAGTGGACAAAGAGCAGCCGCAATCGCAACCAGTCTCGCCGCGCCTTGCCAACCCGTTCGCATTGTCTCTGCCCTATTCATGATTCCTGCTTCCCTGTTGTGAAGATGCGGCCCGTGCCTTTGAAACGGCCTTGTGAACCGTACCTTGAAAACCCCAGCCTTATTCAGGCTTCTTGGTCGCTTCAGCCTGCGCCAGGTCCTGCTCGTAACCGGTGCGCGCAAAACCATCGGTGAGCGGAGTTGTAACAACTCCCCGCTTGGTATCTCCGGTAAGAAGAGGTGCGGTCTGTGCGGGCGCCACCGTCTTCAACGCATTGGTCTGGACGATCAACTCCATCGCCCGTTCGATCGGAATCCTCACCTTGCCCTGGGAACGATCGACCCAGGTGTAGTTGTCGAGCAGCAGATCTTCGCGCGCATGCAGATCGGCCACATCCTGGTTGCCGTCATCCAACTGCACGCGAGGCGTGGGGAACTGCTGCGTCATCTCCGCCACCTTCTGCTGCATCGCGGGATTGTTCGGCAAGTTACCCAGTTGGCGAATATCAGCCGTCTTCGTCCACTTGCTGTTCGGACCGTCTTCTGCATCCAGGTGCTTATTGAAGACGTAGCCGATGCCATAGCAGAGCGCGCCGGCAACCGCGACAAAGATGGCCAGCGCCGTGAGAAAGACCACAATGCCCGTCACGCCGATGTCGGTCTTCTCATAGCCCGCGGCGACGTCGATTTCTTCCGGCCCGTGATCCTGGGGCTGCTCCCACAAACCGTGGTGCTGTTCGTTATCGTTATGCGTGGGCATGTTCAGGCTCCAAAATCTCCGCGGTGTGCGGATCGTTAACCTGCACCAGCGGCCGCTGCTTCAGGCGCGTGCAATAGAAGGCGATCCAGAAGGAAACCATCGCCGCGGGTACGGCCACATACTCGAGAATTCCCCAGCTGAAATGGAGGTTGCGCGCCGCATCCTTGAAGTTCGGCTCGATCAGCCAGAACAAATCGAATGCCTTGGCGAACACCATCCATTGGCACACAAGGATGAGCCGCTTCTTGTTGCGCTTGATGTCGCGCGACAACAGCAGCGTAAATGGAATCAGCCAGTGGAAGATAAAGTCCAGCGTAATAATGATGCCCCAGTGTCCGCGAATGCGATCAAGGTACCAGGGAATCTCTTCCGGCAAATTCCCTGACCAGATAATCAGGAACTGTCCGAAAGCCAGGTAGATGTTGAGCATCACAAACGCGAAGGTGAACTTGCCCAGGTCATGCTGCTCGGTCTGACGAAGAATGGTTTTGAACGGCTCCGCCTTGGACAACGACAGCGTGGTGATGATGCCCAGCGCCAGCACGGAGTATCCCTGCCCAACCAGAAACAGCAAGCCGTACACCGACGAATACCACGTTACGTCCATCGACATAACCCAGTAGATCACCGCTGCGGTCATGGTAAGCGAATACACCAGGATGCCGGGGCCGCTTATGTTCTCAAGCTTCTTGATCCACATGGGCGTGTTCGCCGGCGAGTCCGAATCGCGCACCAGGCCAAGGCGATTCAGGCGCCAGGTGTAATACGCCCAGATCACAAAGCAAATGACACCCACCATGATGAACATTTCGGGATTCAGCATGGGCCGCTTGAATACGATGCAATGCGCCTGAATTTCATTGATGAATCCTGATTTCAGCGCCGCGTCAACGTTGCCTTGGTTGGAGCCGTCCACCTGCGCCCACAGGTAGAGCTTCTTCATGAAGATGACCACGCCGAGCCAGTAAACGAAGACGAGCGGCAGCGTGCGGCTCATGGCTTCCAGAGGCCGGCGCAGCAACAAGCCCCACTTGCCGCCCGACACGTACTGCACCATGAGCAGGGCCAGGCCGCCGACCGTCCAACCAAAGGTCAGCAGGAGCCCCAGTACCCAGGCGCGCTGCAGGTGGTCCCAACCGAGCCCATCCTCGTTCTGGCCGAGGAAGGCAAGGCCGGCGGCGATGACCGAAAATACCACCCCGATAATCAGCGCTCTCGTCTTCCAGGCGTCCACAAAAGCGGGGGCGTCCAGATTAGCGGGCAGCGTCTTGGCATGCGATTCGTGAGCCATTCCGTTCGTCCTGAATCCTTACTTCTGGGCCGCGGGGGCCGGTTTGCTTACGGGAATCTTGATGATGGGGTCCGCCGGATTGGCCGGAGCCATACCCGGAGTTCCTTCCTTGGTCACCGGTGGATACGCCTGGATTGCCGTTGCAGGAAGCGCCCATGGAGCGGCGTATCCCTCAGGCAGATTCTTTTCCCTGGCGACTTCCTTGAGATCCTTCACTTGCACGCCCGAAGGCACGTCGCTTGTTTTTGCCGCCTGGCTTAACTGCAATGCGCGAATGTAGGCCGCAACCGCCCAGCGATCGGTTGGCGTGAGCTGCGCTGAGTAGTCGGGCATGGCGCCGTAGCCGTTCGTCATCACGTAGAAGTAATGCGACACGGGCTGCGCCAGACGAACCTGGTCATGCAGATTGGCGGCGGGCTTGTAGCCGCGCTCCACAATCTCGCCCAGGCCGTTGCCTACGCGCGAGTGGCAGGGCGTGCAGTAAATGTTGAACCGCTCCTGGCCGCGCCGGAGCACATCGATGGTGACCGGGAATGGCATCAGGTTCTGCTCTTCCCGGTAGCCGTTTGGGCCGGTGACGACGCCGGTATAGAAGTAGCTATCCTCGTGCAACTGCCCGCGCGCTACGGTGTTGAGCACCTGCGGGCGCGCACCGCGATGATCGGCGAACATCTCCGACCCGCGCTGCGGAATGATCTTCGGCTGGTTCTGCATGTCCTGACGGCAACCCGCCATCAGCAACAGCGCAGCAAATCCTGCCAATGCAGCGACTCGCCGCGTCCGGCTGCTCACCCCTCGCTGAATCGCAAAGGCGGCCTGCTGACCACTGATCACTGACCACTGACCACTGCGCATCAGTACTCCACCTCCACCACCGAAGTCGGCTCAAACGTTGCGAGATACGCCCGCGTCTCCACTAAATCGAACTTCGGATCAAGTGCCTCAAGGCACAGGAAGAACTTGTCCGTCGACGCGCCGTCGCGGAAGTTGGGCGCGTTAAACAGCGGGTGATACAAAGACGGCAATCCATTCAGCGCCAGCATGCCGAAGGCCGCGGAAAGCCCCGCGAAAAGAATCGTCCACTCGTAGGCGGGGACAATAAATGCCGGCCACGAGTAGGTGGGACGCCCGGCGATATTCAATGGATACGCCAGTACCGAAACCCAGGTCTCCATGCCGAACATGGCAGCCAAGCCCATCAGGCCGCCAACCAGCGTAACCAGGGGCACCTTGTTGCGATGAAACCCGATGGCCTCGGCCGCTTCTTCCACCGGATAGGGCGTATAGCAATCCAGCCTGCGCCAGCCGTCGAGCCGCGCCTGCTGCGCCGCGCGCACCAGGTCGCTGGGCGTATCGAATTCAGCAAGCAAACCGTATGTTCCTTCTCTCGGTGGCATATTAGTCAGCAGCCTCCGCCGCCTTCTTAGGCGTAATCTTCGCACCGGGCAGCATCATGCGGATCTCATTCATAGGAATCATGGGCAGGAAACGTACAAACAGCAGGAACAGTGCGGTAAACAATCCCAGCGTGCCCACATAAGTCATGTAGTCCCACTTGGTGGCGCGATACGTTCCCCACGACGAGGGCAGGAAGTCGCGGTAGAGGCTTGTGACAACAATGACGAAGCGCTCAAACCACATGCCCGTATTGACCACAAGGGAGAGGAGGAACATGAAGGTCAGGTTAGTGCGCAGTTTCCTCGACCACAACGTTGTCAGCGGAATTGCCAGGTTGCATGTAACCAGAACCCAGTAGGACCAACCCATGGGCCCAAACATGCGGTTCCACATCATGAATGCTTCCCAGTGCGAGGCCGAGTACCAGGCCATGAAGACTTCCATTCCATAGCCGTAGCAGACAATGAATCCCGTAGCCAGCATCACCTTGCCCATGTTGTCGATGTGGCGATCAGTGACCAGGTTCTCAAGGTGATAGAACTTGCGCAGCGGAATTGCCAGCGTGAGCACCATCGCGAAGCCGGAGTAAATGGCGCCCGCTACAAAGTACGGCGGGAAGATGGTGGTGTGCCAACCGGGCAGCACCGCAACTGCGAAGTCGAAGCTGATCACCGTGTGCACGGAGAGCACCAGCGGAGTCGCCAAGCCCGCAAGCAGCAGCGAAGCCGTCTCATAGCGCATCCAGTGACGGACTGAGCCGCGCCAGCCCAGAGCAAGCATGCCGTAGAAGTACTGGCCGATCTTGGATTGCGACCGGTCGCGCAGCGTACCGAAGTCGGGCACCATGCCGATGTACCAGAAGACCACCGAGATGGTCGCGTAGGTCGAAACCGCGAAGACGTCCCACAAGAGCGGCGAACGGAACTGCGGCCAGACGTTCATGGAGTTGGGATAAGGCAGCAGCCAGTAACCCAGCCACGGACGGCCAACGTGAATCAGCGGGAACATGCCGGCGCAGACCACGGCAAAGATGGTCATGGCCTCGGCAAAGCGGTTGATGGAGTTGCGCCAGCCCTGCTTGAACAGCAGCAGAATCGCCGAGATCAGCGTGCCCGCGTGGCCGATGCCGATCCACCAGACGAAGTTGATGATGGCGAAGCCCCAGGCCACGGGCTGCGTGATGGCCCAGATGCCGACGCCCTTGAGGAAGAGCCAGGTCACGGCCACCAACAGGAGCACGGCTACTGCGCCGGCTACACTGAAAATGGCAAACCAGCCCAGCGGCGTGTTGGGCGTGAGCACGATCCCCGCAATCTTCTCGGTGACCGACTTGAAGGTCTGCCCCTGGCCCAGCACGCGGTATTCGCCGGTCGCGGGGTCGATGCCCGCGTTGCGGCCCGCGCCGGGATTTGGTCCTTTCGGTTTCAGGTCCGTCGTCGCCATCGTGGCCTCAACCCTTCACCGGTACATGTTCCACCGGCGCGTCTTCTAGTTCGGAATTCGGATTCAACACCGCGGCCACATAGGTCGTCCGCGGACGGGTATTCTGATCGGCGAGCACCTGGTAGCTGCGCTCGTCTCCGCGCAACTTCGCTACCCGGCTCCCCTTGTCATTGAGATTGCCGAAGGTTATGGCCGAGGCTGGGCAGGCCTGCTGGCAGGCGGTGACAACCTCGCCATCCGCAATCGCCCGATTGTCCTTGTCGGCTTCAATCCTCGCCGCCGTGATGCGCTGAATGCAGTAGCTGCACTTCTCCATCACGCCGCGCGAACGGACTGAAACGTCGGGGTTACGCAACAACTTCAGGCTCTCGGTTTCGAAATCGGAGAAGAGCAGGAAGTTGAAGCGGCGTACCTTGTAGGGGCAATTGTTTGAGCAGTAGCGCGTGCCCACGCAGCGGTTGTAGACCATGGTGTTCAGGCCTTCCGGCGTGTGCACCGTGGCGCCTACCGGGCAAACCTGTTCGCAGGGAGCGTTTTCGCAGTGCTGGCAGGCCATGGGCTGGAAGTGGGCCCGCGGGGCTGCCAGATCGCCTTCGAA
>JBEKDE010000015.1:0-65446 GCA_050014515.1 Occallatibacter sp. | reverse complement strand
AACGCAGCCAGCAGTTCAGGAATCCTGGTGGCCGCTTCTTCTTCAGACGCGTAGGTACCTTTCAGGAGTTCCAGGCCCTTCTTGTGCACAAAAGGCAGATCGGGGCTGACAGCGCCCTGCTCCATTGCCCGGTTCAGCGCATCTTCCGGGGTCATGAAGGTGTGTGCCGCGCGGTTGTGGCAGTCCACGCAGTCCATCACTCGCCGCTCGCCCTTGGGTATGCCCGCGCCCGCGGTCGATGCCGCAAACACGGTCTCCGAACCGTCGGCATTCCGCTTCTGCACCCACGGAATCGTGGTGCGCGTCTCGTCGGTGGCCACGTATTCAATGTGCCCCAGGTGCACGCCGTGAATGCCGGTCAGGTGCGACAGCGAATCCTGTCCGCCCAGGTGCAGCACCAGCACGGTCTGCGTCTCGGTGTTCTTCTCATCGTCGGCAAATGTCGACTTGACCAGCAGCTTTTCACCCACAAACCTGGCCGGGGTGTGGCAGCCTTCGCAGATTTCGCGCGCCGGCCGCAGATTCTGCACCGGCGAAGGAATCGGCGTTGGGTACTTGTGAAAAGCAACCTCCACAAGCTGCTTGGTGCCGTTGACCTTGGCGGAAAAATACGCCTGGGCGCCCGAACCAATGTGGCAATCCACGCACGCCACATGCGAGTGCGCTGAAATCTTGTAGGCGGTATACTCCGGGTGCATTACGTGGCAGGACTGGCCGCAGAACTGCGGTGAATCCATGTACGCCGCGCCGCGATAGGTTGCAACAGATACCACCAGCAGGTTGGCGATCGTCGCAATCAGCACGATATCCACGCCGTGACGGAACATGCGGTCGTTGAAATCGACCTTGGGAAATTCGGCCGGAATCTCGCCTGCCTGCTGGAGCTTTCTGCGGCGAATGAATACGCCGACCGGAATCAGCACCAGGCCGGCGATGAACAGAGCCGGAAGAATCAGAAAAAAGATAATGCCAAGGTAAGGGTTATCGTTCGGCCGGCCGAGCATCTCTATCAGCCAGTAGCCGATCATTGTGACGCCCGACGCGCTGGTCATGGCGCCACCGGCGAGGCTTATTGGGTTGTTGCCAAAGAACAGCGCAGGCCGCACCCAGCTTTCACGGAATTTTTGTAACATGGGCACAGCTCCCCCAATGCTCAAGTGGGCCCGCCGCGAACGACGGGCCTGGTCTTTCTTCTTTCAAATGGATTACTTCAGGCCGCGATAGTACGCCGCCACATCCTTGATTTGCGCATCGGTGAGGCCCGCGATCGGCTTCATCTTGCCCTTGCCATCCTTCACCGCGGCGGCCACCTGGTCCGCGCTCAGCTTCTGGATGTCCGGATCGCTCGACGCCTTGATGCCCATCATCTTGGCCATGCCCGCGCTGGGTGTGCCGGCCGCACCGTGACAGCTTGCGCATTTTGCTTTATACGTCGCTTCGCCGGAGGATTGCGCGAAGCCCGCGGCACCGGCAAGAGAAATCGCCAGAGCCAGAACCACTTGAGTACGAATCGTCTTTGTCATTGAAACACTCCTTCAATTTTTCCCACGGGCCGTGTGCGTAAAGTGGCACCTGCCCTGTGGCCTTTTGCCTACTTGATGAACATGCGGAAGCAGTCCACCGAGTCCTTGGACCCCGGTGGACTGATCACCGCGGCCAATCCCACATGAGATTACCTTGCCTTGCTCATGCTCAAACTCTTGAATCCGCCGGCCCTCGTCAATAGAGCGGCGGATTCGGTCAAAATTCGTAGTGCATTCCAAGAGTCACGTTATTCGCGTGAAAGTTCCTGGGTGCAGTCAGGCCGGCGGGCGATTCAGTCAGACCCGTCTGTGCCGTTAATGAAGTGCAGGGAACAACCGTCGATGTCAGACTCGTTGAAGTACTGCAATACTGCGGGCCAGACGGACCGCCCTCGCCATAGCCAAAGTAGTTGTACTCCGCCTTCAAGACCCATCCAGAATGAACCGTCCACGCAACATTGACAAACGGAGATTGATACGCGGACTGCAATGAACCATTCACCGACCGCGCATCGTTGAAGAACTGGCTGCCGTTTACCGCGCTGATGCGATAGCCGAAGTTGGAATGGAGCGTCTTGACCGGAGACAGGCTCAGAGCTACCGACCCGAATTGCGTCGGCGCATCCATGAAGTCCCTCGCGAACCAGTCCGCGAGCTGCGTCGTCGAACCTCTGGCGTACACGCCGGGGCACACATTCGGCGCTCCGCTCGAGTTGAGCGAGGCGGTGCCTGGCAAAGTGGCGCTGGCGCCGTTGTTGTAGCAGATATTGGTCGCCGCGTAGACATCGGTATACGCGTAGTCGAAGTCCAGCCCGTAGTGCTCATTCGGTGCAATCACCGCGCCAATACTCACTATGCGGCTGTGGTCGACGTGATTGAGCGGACCCTCATACGGATCATCGCCCGCAGTGACGGCGCTCTGGTTGTTGTTCGTATTGTTGTGCCGCTCCAGGTCGTTATAGGCGCCGGACACCGTCATCCACTGCTTCGGCCGGTACATGGTGTGCACGCGATAGTGCCGGGTCTGGCGCGGTCCCACCGCCGTAAAGGCGTTGTCGGCGTAAAGCGCCTCCACCGTGCCATTCAACTCCCAATGACTCGTGGGACGCAGCGCGGCGTTGAAGATTCCGCCGTCTTCATTGATCGTTACGGTTCCGTTTGAAGTGGCGCCCACGGCTAAGGGGGTGTTATGAGGACTGCCCTGGGCGATGGTGTGCGTGCTGTGGCGATAAGTGAGTGAGAGCGTCGCGCGCGCTCCGGCATCCCAGGTCCCGGTTAGATTGTTGGTCAGAAAGTTCTGGCCAAAGTAGCCTGGAAAGGGATTGCCAACCGTGCCACTGCCTTCAAACGTTGAGGCTCCGGTGGCGGCAGTCGTCGTGATCAGTGGACCTGCGTAGTTGATGGTTTCATTTCCCGCCGTCGCGGGCGTCGCCAGGGTCGTCACACCGGTCATGGTTGTGGTTCCCGGTTGGTGGACGCTGGAGAAGTCCACCTGGTCGGAGAGGCTGAACGTCTTCATGGCCTGCCAGACGACGCCGTAGTCTGCAGCAACTACTGCCCGCTTTGCGGATGCGACAGCCGTGTAGGTAAGCTGGCGGGTCGTCCCGTTCAGGCCCTGGTAGCTGTCGTAGTAGTTGGGCAGATTCATGTTCGCGCTAGTGTACCGAAAATCGCCGTTCATCGAGAGATTCCGGATGCTCGAGCTTTGCAGCCTGAGGATCTCGGTGGGATAGAGAATCCGGGTTGGCTGCGAGCGCAGGTAACTGGTTACAACCGCACATGCCGGATTGATGATGGGAAGACCTCCGGCAGTTTGAGGCGCCGAGAGTATGGGTGTTGTGCCAACGCTGTTTGCATTGCAGGCGGTGCTGGGGTAGGGCGTCCTGCTGTCGTAGTCGTCAAGCGCGACAGGGGTTCCGTCCGCCTCCTGCACAATAAAATCGCCGGGGGCCATGGTGAAGTAGGAGTCCGCCTTGAAGTGGTCAATCTGTTCCTCAAAGGTCAGCGTGGTGCCGCGCACCGGCTTCCAGTCAATCGCACCCGTAAAATCGTCGGTGCTGTTGCGCTGCTGCTCTTCGAGAATGGCGTCGTACTTGGCAAACTGGTAGCCGCTCGGGCTCAGGCTTGGCCCCTGAAATATGTTCTGCGAATAGCCTGCGCGAAACGTCACCTTGGCGAGCGGAAAGATCGTCAAGTTGGTGTCCGTCATGCGGCGCACCGTGTTGAACAGGAACGGGGATTGATCAATTTGTGGCCACGCGAACGACCCCGTTGGCGCGGCGGTGGGCCCGATCGGAATCGACTGTCCTCCAGGGATATTCGCGTTGCCCAGCAGGTCGTAGTCGAAGTACTGGCGGTCGCGGCGAAACATTCCGGAGAACTCGTAGATCTTGCCCTTGGAAAAGTCCAACTTGGCAAAGTTGTTGGGATCGCCACCGAACCCACTGCCGATCGCCCTGAGTGAATCGATTAATGTATGCTGCGTGCCAGGAAGGGCGTGCATTTCAAAAGTCTGGCCCAAAACCCGCGGCCCCGACTGAATATTGACGAGCGTGTCGTACATCGCGCCGCTGCCCGAGAGGCTGGAAACATGCCCGCCGAAATCCACACTCTGGTGGATTGTGTAGCCCGCAGGCGTCGTTACGGACGGCGCTGGCTTGGGAAGCGGGTCGCTCGTCGTAGGAAGCGGCGTGGCCGATGCCGGACTCTGGGCTGCGGCGCTGCACGGTCCCATCAGGAATCCTGCGAATCCTATACCTACAGCGATATGCCGGAGGATTGCGGTAATCGGCTGTCGCGTGGATAAGAGGGAGAAACAGCCTGTCTTCATCATTTGAAGCCTCACTTGCGAAACATCGTTGCTGACATTCAAACCTTGATAACGTGTGCGAACTCGATCCGGCATCTGCGCCGCGCAAAAACCTCTGGAGCACGCGGCGCAGCTCTTCATCGGAGAAACGCCGGATTGATATTCGACCCGTGGATAAAGGTGTGGCAGCTGGTGCAGGGCGTTATCTCCGACGACCCTGCGCTCATCGAGTGAACCGTGCCGCCCGCGACCGGGCTATGGCACTGGTTGCACAATGTGTTGATCTGCGGCATGTTCAACAGGCGCGCATTCTGAGATCCATGGGGTGTGTGGCACCCCAAGCATCCCTCCGCCTTCACTGCGGCGTGCTCGTACACAAACGGCCCGCGCGTCTCCGTATGACACTTGGTGCAGATCGCATTCTGATCCGCAGTGGATTTCAGATTGTTATTCCCAAAGGTTCCGTGCACGTCATGGCAGTCGCTGCACTGCACCAGGCCCTCGTTCACCTTGTGATGGAACGGCATGGAGAACGACGGCTTCACGTCTGTGTGGCACTGGAAGCACAACGCCGGCTGAGCCATCTTCAGGAGCGGCTCGGTCTTGCTGTCGTGTACCTGGTGGCAGCCAATGCAACTTACTCCGCCCTTAGCATGAGGAGAACGCTCGAAGTTCGGATGCGCCCCCGCGTGGCATCCAAGACACGTCTTGTCCACATCCTTGGCAGGGGCTTTGGCCGGATTAAAAATTTTGCTGACATCCCCGCCCCCCGCAACGTGCGCGCCGCCCGGCCCGTGACAACCTTCGCAATTCACGCCAGCCGCGCCGTGCTGTGCCGCCAACTTGGTATGGGGATTGTCCACGAACTTCTTGGCCACCTCTTCATGGCAGGTAGCGCAGACGTCACCGCCCACATAAGGATTCGCAGCCGCGTCCGCGGGCTGCACAGCGGCGGCTTTCACTGCTGGAGCAGCCTTTGTATCCTGCGCGCTCAGCACCGTCGAGTTCATCACCGCTGCGCCCAGCAGCAATATCAGAAACGCCCGCAGCGGCAGAGAAGCTCGCAGTCCCGGGAGCTTCTCCGGGGTATTCCCCATCGGCAATCGCACTTGTGGCTCATCAATATGCATGAAAAATTCCGCCTTCTTCGCCATCATCGTCACCTCCGCGTCCGGGCACAACCGCAAATCCGGTAGCCGAAGCCGGTGATTCCCAATTGGGACCGGATCGGCAGTGGGTTCCTGATTTTCGCTCGTACGGAAGCCGCTCTTGTGCGGAGCATCACTTCATACCGCGAATCCTACGTTGTATTTCGTTCTCCGCCGGTGATTTCCGTCACACCAGCGCCCTCGAACTCGCCTTTGCACCAGCTCTCGGTGACGGAAGCAAGAGTTCAGGCCATCCGGCAGAGTCCCCGTCCGGAGCGAACCGGCGACACTGACTCCGATTCCGACCCGGATTTTCAAATCAGCACACTGCTGCGGGAGCTTCTGTGAGCAGAACAGCAGATCGACGCGCTTGATTCTGTGCTGAAAGGGACACCTTCCTCAAAAAACGGCATTGACAGCCCTCTGGAAGGCTTAACTGGCAGATTCTGCCTGGGATTCACTGAACGACAGCCATACAATCCGCAGCCAAAATGGACACACCGGGAGGGTATCGTTCTGGCGCGAATCCGATGCCAATCAGGCCTCTCGATAGGCGTGAGGCCCATCACATCCATTCCAGCGGCTACTCCGGCAAACTTGCTTTGAGCAAGTGCCTCTTTTTCAGGAGGCCCGGTGTATTTATCCCCTTGAATGAAGCCCTTGCGTCGTCAAGCTGGCCGGCAAGAAGCGGCAGACGACAATGAATTTGATCGGGATCGGAAGGGGGCACCATGAACACCCACGCAGAGAACGCTGTAGTTGCACCCGGACGTTCCAGGAACGCGGCGCGTCAGGCGCCCGCGGGTTGTGCCGCCTGTGCGAATCGCCGCCCAGGCTGGTTCTGCTCGCTGGGCAGCGCGGTTCTTGCCGATCTTGAGCTCGCCACCAGTACCATCACCCTGCCTGCCCAGGCTGCGCTCTTCAACCAGGGTGAAGACGCCCGCTTGCTCTATCTCATCTGCGGCGGTTACCTCAAACTCACCGCTGGACGCATTGAAGATCGGCAGATGATCGTCCGCGTCGCCGGACCCGGTTCCATGCTGGGTCTCTATGCGGTCCTCTCCCACGGTGTCTACGAAGTCTCAGCCGAGTCCCTCACCAGCGCGCAGCTTCGCCCCGTCGAGCGAGACCGCTTTCTCAGCTTCCTGCGCAGCCACAAGGAAGCACAGATGCGCGCCGTCCAGTGCATCTGCCAGGAGTACCGGTTCGCGCTCCAGGACGCCTGCCGCATCGCTCTGGCAGAGACCGTCGCCGCGCGCCTCGGTCGTTTACTGCTCGAGCTGGCCCACCAGATCGGGGAGCATCTCGACGCCGGCGGCTACCGCTTCCCGCTGCTGCTTACCCATGAGGAGATGGCCTCCATGGCCTGCACTACCCGCGAAACCGTCACCCGCACCCTGGGCCAGTTCCGCAAAGACGGCTGGATCACCATTGAGGACTCGCTCGTCACCCTGAACCAGCCGGAACATCTCCAGACCCTGCAATAGAACCCGCTCTATGTCCATTCCGCCGCGCCATTCCCCGCCATCCGGCGTCCAAGAGCTATCATGGAATTGGGAGTTCGCATGACCCGTTTTGCAATTTGCCTTTTTGCTTTTATGCCTGCTTGCTGCATCGCTGTCGCCCAGAGTCCGGCTCCAAGCACACCAACCAACACCGTCGCACCGAGCGTTACCTCCGCCGAAAGCCCGGAGATTCGGGAGTTTCAGAAGATTGAGGATTCCTGGTCCGACGCCGTGAACCAGCGCGATCAATATGCTCTCGAATTGGTGCTATCTCCTTTGTTTGTCGACGTTGCCGCCACCGGCGATATCACCACGCGCAATCAGCAGGTTGCCACGCTCATCACCGGCGAGGACAAGACCATCCATCTCGATCAGCGCGTGATCACCGTGCGCATGCTGGGCGACATCGCCGTCGCCAACGGCACCTATACCCTGCATCACAAGGTGAACTCCGCCGAAGCCAACGAAAAGGGTATCTTCACCCATGTCTTCGAGCGTGTCCATGGGGGTTGGCTTTGCATCAACTCGCAACGCACCACCCTGCGCGAAGAGTCGAACGCCAAGCAGAAGAAGCAATCCAATGCCGAGCTGCCCTTCCATATCCCGCTTTTCCAGAAAAGCGACAAGGGGCCTCAGTAGTGCCGAGGTCCTGCTGATTGGTTAGCGGCCAGGGGCGAAGCAACCAAGCCATTGAGAGCCTCCCGCGAGCGCATGCTCAACGCAGTGATCTGCTGCACTGCAGGTGGCATTTATGATGGATTGACAGCGGAATCATGGCCCACTCGCCCGCAACTTCCCCAACTCCGGCGGCAATACACGCCCCTGCGCCGCCCACCCCCGCTGCCAGGGCGGCCTTCCACATTCTGGCCGCGGTCAGCCTCTGCCACATGCTCAATGACATGGTGCAGTCGCTGCTGCCATCCATTTATCCCATCCTTAAAGTTTCGTTCCACCTCAACTTCGGGCAGATCGGCCTGATCTCGCTGGTCTACCAGGTGGTCGCCAGCCTGCTTCAGCCCTTCATCGGGCTCTATACAGACCGCAAGCCCATGCCCTACGCGCTGGCTGTCGGCATGTGCTTCACCTTGCTGGGGATCGCGTTGCTTGCCACGGCGCCCACGTTCATCCTGCTCCTGGTTGCCTCTGCGGTGGTGGGCATCGGCTCGGCCATCTTTCATCCTGAATCGTCGCGCATTGCCCGCATCGCATCGGGAGGACAGCACGGATTCGCACAGTCCTTCTTTCAAGTGGGGGGCAACACCGGTTCGGCCATCGGCCCGCTGCTGGCGGCGCTGATTGTGCTGCCTCAAGGGCAATCCGGCGTTGCGTGGTTCTCGATTGCCGCCATTCTGGGAATCTTTGTCCTGATCCAGGTGGGCCGCTGGCGCTCGCACCACCTGTCGCGCGCCACACCCAGCCACCTGCATTTGAATCAAGGGCCTTCGCTGCCGCGCAGATCAGTGATTCGCGCCGTTGCGGTGCTCGCGGCACTCATCTTTTCAAAGTATTTTTATCTCGCCAGCATGGTGGGATACTTCACCTTCTACCTGATCACCCGTTTCCACGTTTCAGTGCGAAGCTCGCAACTGCACCTGTTCGTCTTCCTCGGCGCGGCTGCCGCGGGAACCTTCTTCGGCGGGCCCATCGGCGACCGCATCGGCCCCCGTTACGTCATTTGGGGCTCCATCCTTGGCGTGCTGCCCTTCACGCTGATGCTGCCCTACGCCAATCTCTTCTGGACGGGCATTCTCTCCGCAATCATTGGTTTTGTGATCGCATCGGCGTTCTCAGCCATCGTGGTTTACGCGCAGGAGCTGATGCCGGGTCGTGTCGGCCTGGTCTCGGGGATCTTTTTTGGATTGGCTTTCGGGATGGGCGGTATCGGCGCGGCGGTTCTCGGCCACATCGCCGACCTCACCAGCATCGTCTTTGTGTATAAGATGTGCGCGTGGCTGCCAGCTATCGGCCTGCTGACGGGCCTGCTGCCAAATCTTGATAAACCGCAACCCCGCTGAAAACGGGTTTCGCGACTTCACTTCTTCACGACTTCACTGCCTCTTTTGTTCCCCTGCAACTTGATGGAGATATGCACCAGGCTCAGCGCCGCGGGCGTCACACCCGGCAGCCGGCTGGCCTGCCCGATCGTGATGGGCCGCACGCGCTCCAGCGTCTCCCGCATCTCGCGCGACAGGCCGCTGATGGTCCCGTACTCGATCCAATCAGGAATGGTGACCGACTCCGCCGCCTTCAGCTTCTCGATGGATTTCTTCTGTTGGTCAAGGTACCCGGCAAACTTGATCTCCGTCTCCACCGCGCGCGCCTCGTTGCGCAACACGGCGGTTCCGACTTCCACTGAACTGCTTCGATCTCCCGTCAGAGCAGCGGCCATGCTTTTCAAACGCGGCTCTTCGGCAAGTGTCTCTCGCATCGCGCTCAGCACCGGTTCAATCGCCACCTCGGGTCGCTTCAGCAACTGCGCCCAGGTCTGCCCTGTGGTGCTGCTCAACCCTTCAAAGCCCGCGGCACGCAACGCTTCCGCATCCACTCTCCTGGTCGTCAGAAGCCGGGTAAGCGCAGCCATACGCGCCTGTTTTTCCTCGTAGTCCGCCCACGCCGCATCGTTGATCAGTCCCAACCTGCGCCCATAAGGGGTCAGCCGGCGGTCGGCGTTGTCGATGCGCAGATGCAGGCGGAACTCCGCGCGCGAAGTAAACATGCGGTAGGGTTCGTTGGTTCCCTTTGAGATCAAATCGTCGATCAGGATGCCGGTGTACCCTTCAGACCGGTCCATCGTGAAGGGCGGCTCGCCTTTCAGCCACAGAGCCGCATTGATGCCCGCCATGATCCCCTGGCAGGCAGCTTCTTCATAACCACTTGTGCCATTGATTTGTCCGGCAAGATAAAGGCCTTCCAGGCTTTTGACACGAAGCGTGCGATCGAGCTCGGTCGCGTCCACGCTGTCGTATTCGATCGCGTAGCCGGGCCGCAGCATCTCCGCTTCTTCGAGGCCGGGAATGGAGCGCACAATTTGAAATTGCACTTCCATCGGCAGCGAGGTCGACATGCCGTTCACGTACACCTCGTGCGTGTTCAGGCCCTCCGGCTCGAGGAAAAACTGGTGCTGCGTCTTGTCAGGGAACTTGACGATCTTGTCTTCAATCGACGGGCAATAGCGCGGCCCGATGCCCTCAATCTGCCCCGAGTACATGGCCGAGCGGCCTACATTTTCGCGAATGATGCGCAGCGTCTCCGGCGTAGTAAACGCAATGTGGCAGCTGATCTGCGGCTGCACAATCTTCTTTGTCCTGAAGCTGAAAGGGGTCGGATCCGCATCCCCCGGCTGCTCTTCAAACGCATCCCACTTGATTGTGCGTCCATCCAGCCGCGGAGGCGTGCCTGTCTTGAGCCGGCAGGTACGCAGTCCAAGAGCGCGCAGCGCCTCGCCCAGCAGGACGCTCGCCGGCTCGCCGCTGCGCCCCGCGGGATAGCGCTCTTCGCCGCAGTGAATCAACCCATTGAGAAACGTACCGGTGGTGATGATGGTGGCCCCGGCCAGCAAGTTGCGCCCGTCCCGCAGCTTCAACCCAATCACGCGGCGCTTCTGATCTCTGATCTCTGACTTCTGACCGCTGTCGTCAAAGACGAGATTCACGACTTCCGCCTGGCGGATATGCAGCCCCGGCTGCGCCTCCAGCACCTCGCGCATCTTCACGCGGTAGAGCTGCTTGTCACACTGCGCCCGCGGACTCCATACTGCCGGCCCGCGCGAAGTATTCAGCAAGCGAAACTGAATCCCAACCGCGTCGGCCACTTCGCCCATGATGCCACCGAGCGCGTCTACTTCGCGCACCAGGTGTCCCTTGGCCACGCCGCCGATTGCGGGATTGCAGCTCATCTGCGCAATCAGGTCAAGGTTCATGGTGATCAGCGCGGTCTTGAGTCCCATGCGCGCAGCCGCCATGGCCGCCTCGCATCCAGCATGCCCGGCGCCCACCACGGCCACATCGTATTGTTCGGTAAATGCCATTCGGTCGGGGAAAAGAATCCTGTACTTCTATTCTACGGATTCCTGGCTGAAGGTGCTTCCCAGCAAGCCAATCTTTGCGGATTCAGCTGCCAATTCGGTGACATGCTTATATCCGCGCCAGCTTTACCCGTCGCCACGCATATGCAATCAGCACCAATGCTGCCGCAGCCTCCAGAAACGGCAATGGGGTGCTCGACATTGGAGTCGTCCCAATGAAGTCGATATTGGGCGTGTGGTGCAGCGGCCCCACGTACCACCAAGCCGTGTACAGCGCCTCAAAGAACTTGCGACTGCCCGTCGCCACGCCCAACGCCAATGCCAGTGCTGGAATGAAAAGCGCGCCGGCCGACCAGGCGCCCAGTCCAGCAAAATCGCGCGCAACCAGCAAGTGAATGCCGAGGCCGCCGCCGGTCAAAGCAGCAACCAGTACACCCGCCGCGTACGTAGCCAGCAGCTGGCGCGGAACTGCGTGCGGCGCGGAGAATATCAGCGAACCGGTTGAGAACAATGCCTCACGCGTGCCTAGCTGGGACCAGATCAGCATCGGCCACAGCCACGCAAATACAATCACTTCGGAGCGGGCAGATTCCATTGGCGAAAACAAGCATCCAATGAACGCTCCCGCAGCGCCCGCATACCACCACCACGCGTGCCCGCGCAGCAGCAGCTTCAGTTCCGCAACCACCAGCGCAACAAAACGCGTTCGTGTCCCGGTTCGAGCCAACGGAGAAAGCTGCGCGGCCGACAACTGCGGCCGCGGCCCATCCGCCAGGCTCCCGACAACAAACTTGTCCACAGTCAAGGCCTGCGCCTCGAGCGCTGGCGCAGCCCTCGGCTTTCTCTGCGGCAGCCAACTCGCCCGTGCCGGGTCGAAGCGATCGAAGAAGAGCGCGGCCAGCAGCGCCAAAGCAACGGCCAGCGCCAGCATCATTCCACGGCTCAGCAACAGCGCAGGTGTCCAGGCAAGGCCCGCCCACAAAAACGTCTTCGTCGCCGGATGCAGATTCCCAAAACTGAATTCCGCACCGTCGTTGTACGCGGGATCGAGCACGTGCAGCTGGTTCTGCATCTGGCTCATCACCGAGAGCAGCCCGGTGTAATCCTTGTACGGCGAGATCACATGGTGCGCCGTTTTCTGGTCCACATTGCTCGCGCCAAGCGCAATCAGCGCGATCCACAAAAAGAAGTAGAGAACATTTCCCACACCGCCGCGGAGCACTGGCAGGCTCTCAAACAAGACCGCCAGCGCGGCGGTCAGAGCCAGAGCGCTCAGCCCGAACACCAGCACAGGCGCCTCGAGCGCAAGGAAATCAATCTGCCCATCGCCGCGATGAAGAATCTGAATCACCAGCGCCGCCAGCCCCAGCACCAGCGCCATTGTTCCAAGCACGGCGAAGTTGCTCAGCATCTTGCTGATTGTGTAGAAGCTCTTGCTGATCGGCGTTGTCGCCAGAATCTGCCCCACGCGCGTCTGGCGGTCGCGCTGAATCGAATTCTTGATGATGTAGAAGCCAACCAGCGAAAGATAAAACGACCCCACCAGACCGATCACCGCGCCAAGCCACGCCGAATTGTTCACGCCGCGGTACTTGTCCAGTTGCAGCGTCATCTGGCCCGAATAGACCGCGTAGCCTAGGTAGATGCTGAAGGCCATGGTCAGCAGGAAGCTGTAACGCCGCACGCGTTCCAGAAAGTCCGCTCGCACCATGTGGTAAAGCGCACGCACGCCGTTCATACGCGGTCTCCGCGAAGTCCCGCTTGTTGGTCTCCGCGGTGCCCTGCCAGGCAATAGAGATATGCGTCTTCAAGATTCGGCGCAACTGCCTTCGCGCCCGGAGGCGGTGCACCGCCCAGCACGCGCACGTGCACGCCGTCACTGCGCCGCGTTGTGCTGCTTATCAAATAGCTTTGTTTTGCCGCGGTCAGATCCGCGCTCGAAACAACCCATTCCCACACCTTGCCTTCCACCTGCGTCAGCAGCAACTCCGGCGTTGCATGTGCCACCAGCGCACCCTTCGCAATCAGCGCAATGTCGGTCGCGGTGGCCTCCACATCGGAAACAATGTGCGTTGAAAGAATCACAATGCGTTCGCCTGAAAGATCCGACAACAGATTGCGAAAGCGAACCCGTTCTTCAGGATCGAGCCCCGCTGTCGGCTCATCCACAATCAGCAGCTGCGGATCGTTGAGCAGTGCCTGCGCAATCCCCACACGCTGCTTCATGCCGCCCGAGAACCCGCCCAGCGGACGCTTGCGCACCTCGCTCAGGTTGACCAGTTCAAGCAGCTCGTCAATCCGGCGCGCAGATGTGGCCGCGTCGAGACCCTTCACCGCTGCCAGGTACTGCAAAAACTCTGCAGCGCTCAAGTTCGGGTACACGCCAAAATCCTGGGGCAAATACCCAAGAACCGAACGCAGCACATCCGGATCGCGCGTCACATCGACGCCGTTCCACAGCACGCACCCTTCGCTTGCCTTGGTAATGGTTGCCAGAATGCTCATCAACGTAGTTTTCCCCGCGCCATTCGGGCCGAGCAGGCCGAGCACGCCCGGCTTGAGTTCAAGGCTGAATTTGTCGAGTGCAAGGACGCCCCGCCTGTACCGCTTCGAGACTTCCTGAATATCAAGTTTCACGCATCCTCCACATTCGCTGTGTCCAGATGCACTTTACGCATTCCACGCGCAGAAGTTCCGCGGCCGCCAGGCGGGACCTATGCACACCCGTTCCGTTTCTTTCTGCTGAAAGCGAGAAAGGCAATGAATCCAGTACGAGCTTCGCACGAGCGTCTGCCGCGCCGCAGGTGGTTAGATGGCTTGCAATTCCAGGAGAATTGCGGCCCCGCGCGGTTCCAGGTTCACCGCCGAGGCGCGGCCGTTGTGCTCGCGCAGGATTGACGCACAGAGCCCCAGACCCAGTCCGGCAATCTCGCCCATCGCCTGCGCCGGGACAAACGGATCGAAAGCCCGCTCGGGATAAAGGAACCCAGCTCCAGAATGTGCCACCAGAATCTGCACCACACCTGCCTCGGCCGTGGCCTCCAGCCGTACTGTCTTGATCTCCGGCTCGCCGCCTTGCAGGCCCGAGGAACCTGGGTCGTTCCTGTCCGCAGCTTCAATCGCAAATTGCAGGCAATGCAAAACCGCCTGGCGCAAATGCTGCGCGTTGCACAGAACCTTGGGAAGCCCCGGCGCGATGCTGAGGCGGAAATCAATTGCGCGCCGCAGAAACTCTGACCGATGCAGCTCCTCCATGTCGGCGAGCAGTTCGGTCACAGACACCGAAGTCAAGAGATCGCTGTGCGCACGCGAGATGCGCGAAAGGCTTTCGAGAGTCGTCCGCATCCGCCGCGCCTCGGTCACAATCGCGTCTACTCCTTTGCGCTCCTGCGCACTCAGCGACGAGGACTCATCGAGCAGCGACGCGTAACCCAGAATCACCGTCAGCGGATTGTTCAATTGGTGGGTCACGTTGTTGGCCAACTGCCCCAGTCCGGCAAACTTCTCTGAGTCGATCAACTTCTCCAGCATCATGGTCTGGCTGCGCACCGCCTGCAATCGTGCCGTGAGCATCTCCACCGGCAGCAGGTCGTCCGTACGCAGCGGCTCGCGAGGGTTCCGCATCTTCGCCAGCAATAAAGCGCCCTCGGTGGCTGTCCGGCCTACGATCGGCACCGCGCGCGCAGAGGTAAAGCGCAGCCGCTTCAGATCGTCCCCAGGCTTGAGCCACGGCCCCAGATCCAGATCGACAGTCTGGCTCTGTTCCACCGTGGGCCTCGCCGATCCAGGAGCAAGAAAGCCCGCCATGGGTATTCTCCCTGCCAGCGCATTGAGCGCAACCGCTGTCGCGCCGTCGATCCCCGACGATCCAGCCAGCTTGAACTTTCCGGCGGTATTCAGCAGCAGAGCCACCTGCGCAAAACGGCTGTTCTCCGCAACCGTCTCGCAAATTTCGTTGGCCTGTCGGTCAAAGTCCTCCAGCTTGCGCCGGGAGAGAATCAGGCTCGCGTAGGCTTCGAACTCCTGCCGCGCCCTGCGCTCCCGTTCCTGCGCTGCTTTGTTGACGGCCAACTCATCTTCCAGTGCCAGCATGATCATGCCCACCGCCGCCACCACCTTGCCCATGCTCATTGCGCGGTCAAGGTCCAGGCGGATCATCGGGTCGAGTGCGATCGCGGGCACCAGCTTCAACACTGTCATTGACCAGGCTGTGAATCCAAGCGCACTCAGCACCACGCCCGGCGAAAATCGCCGAAATACGAACAACAGAAGCAGGGCCGTAATGAAATGTTCTGCGCACTCAACAACGGTGAGCGGCCATCGCCCGCCCGTCTTAGTGAAGTAAACCCAAATCGCTCCGCCTACTACGAAGCAAAGCGAAACACTCAGCCATGTAGGCATACTGCCCTTGGCCAGCGCCCAGGAAAAGCCCGCAATCAGCGACAAGAAGCCCAGCGCCGGAAAGATCATAAACAGCGGCTCGCCGGGGGCAACCCCATGAAACACGGCGTGAAACAGAATCGAGTACACCACCAGTGGAATTGTGAACGGGATGACGTAGAGAACCTGCAGCCGTCCAAGGCGAAAGCGCTGCGGAGACAGCGACGCCAGAAACATGGCAGAACACACTTGAATCGAAGTCTGGCTGACCGCGGCCACCCACGGGTGCAGAGTGGAATCTGACAAATCCCACCATGGCATCTGGTACACCAGCAGCATCCGCACTATCGCAAAAAGGAATCCGAGGAACCACAGCAGTGTACGCGTATCCCGAAACCGCAGGTAGAGATAACCGAACGCGGGCAGCAATAGCGTTGTCAGTACCAGCGCGGGCATGTGGTACGTGTCGAACATGAACTCCGAGGCTCCCCTTGCGTCCTCGTCTTGCGAAGACGTGAATGGATAGTAACGGATGAAGGGCCGTAACCGGTAGGCTGCGCTTGAACGGGAGGCCGCCTAGCACACCCCAGGGCCTGCGGAGGAACGTTAGCGTGCAGGCTTAAGTCCAGCATAACCCCAGCGGCGACCGAGCCTTGATTTTGTGACCAACCGGCTGTCCCGTCCACGCGTCTAATGGGTTAGATGCAGTGTGGGAGCCGGGTTTTCCAGGCCACTCTGTTTTCCGACCGCTGGCTCTCTAAAATGGAGAACGCCAGGACTGGACTGCAAACGTCAGACCTGATTCCGGCAAGCAAAGTTCAGTGGCAACTACAAAGGGAGAAACGGGAGATAATCCAGGGTGCGAAATCAGTTGGTTATAACAATGTTGTTGGCTCTCATCTGCGTCGTTCCAGCCGCGGCGCAGGGAAAAGACAGTTTTACGCCCATGCCCCTGGACTCCGGTTTTGGGCCCATGGATATCAGCGCCCCCGCCACCCCGCCTGAGCAGATCATCAAGGAGTTCGCCGCCAAGGAGAGCGAGTTCCAGCAGGCCCTGAACCACTACACCTATCGCCGCATCGCGCGCGTGCAAACCCTCGACGATGACAACAAGGTCGACGGGGAGTGGTATGAAGTGGACGATGTGATTTTCGACCCCAGCGGGGCCCGGACTGAAAAGGTGGTCTACGCGCCAGGCAACACCCTGCAGCGAGTCATGATGTCCCCCTCCGATCTTCAGGACATCCAGCATGGCTACTCATTCGTGCTCACCACCGAAGCGATCAGCCAGTACGACCTGAAATTTGTGGGCCGCCAAAGAGTGGACGAGATCGACTGCTACGTATTCGACGCCAGCCCCAAAATCATTGAGAAAAAGAAGCGCTATTTCCTGGGCCGCATCTGGGTCGATTCCACTGACCTCCAGATTGTCGTCACCAACGGCCGCATGGTTCCTGACGACACCCGCAAAAACAGCGAAGATCTGCATCCGCCCTTCATGACCTGGCGCGCCCAGGTGGATGGGCACTACTGGTTCCCCGTCTACACCAAGGGTGAAGGAATCCTGCACTTCTCCGGCGGAAATGGGTACATGGGCAACGACGTACACATCCGCGATACCGTCAAGTACTCCGATTACAAGCAGTTCGGCTCAACCAGCAAAATCATCTTCAACGGCCAGGAAATCACGCCTCCCAAGACCACCAATCCGCCCAATACACCGCCAAAACAATAGCAGGTGTCACTTCGTCGCGATGGCGCAAGTAAAGTTTGCCGCGTCGTTGGTATCGCCCGTTCCCTTGTATCGCGCCGCCTTGGGATAAGCGCACAGCGGCCGCGTCATCACCAACTGCTGCTGATCCGCTTTCTCCTGATACTTCGCCGCAATCAGGCGTTGCGGGGCTGCGCCCTTTTCCACCCAGGTTTCCATCGCCAGGTACACATCGTGGTCCGCATCGTCCGGCAAGGAGCCCACCGGCAAACCATATTGGCTGATGTCTGTCGCGCCCGGGCCACCGCCGCAGTGCTGCATTCCCGGAACCATGAACAGCCGCACCGACGAGTCCGCCAGTTTTTGTCCTGTCGCCGCGCGCATCGCCTCGTAATACTCGACCGTGTTCAGTGCTGAGATCGCAGGATCATCCCATCCGTGGTAGAGAATCAGTTTGCCTCCGCGCGCTATAAATGGCTTCAGGTTTGGGTCGGTCGCGTCCACCGCATGGCTTGTTCTGGTAACGGCCGCCTTCAGCGCGTCCTCAATCGACGCAGACTTCAAGTCCCAGTCCGCCCGCTCATACACCATGTCCGCAAAGTATCCGTATGCAAACCCGGCCATCGCGCTCTTCAGCGGAGCAGGCCCGGTGATCCAGGTGGCCCATCCACCCGGCCCAACCTCTGAACCCGGCAGATATCCCGGAAAAATCTCCTTCCCGCTCGCGTCGTGGCTTCCCGAGTAGAGCGCATCAAGGGTGTGCGCCTGCTTTTCCGTCAGGCACTCGTCCGTCTCCGTGCTCTTGCAGATCATTGTGGCCGGCTTGAAGTGGCAGCTTCGCGGATCATTAACCACCCCGTCTTTCACCCCATCCGCCGCGTCACACGCTGCCAGCACCGCCGCTTGAATCGCAGGCAGTTTGCTTGACGGGATGTAATCCTGCGGGTCCAGCGTCAGGGCCTGGGTGTTATAGAGAGCGTTGGTCAACAGGCGCGCCCAGTTGTTGGCCGGCGCACCGGCGATAATTCCGTCGTAGTCCTCGGGGAAGCGCTGCGCCTCCATCAGCGCCTCGCGCCCACCGTCGCTACAGCTCGCGAAGTACGTGTGCGTGGCCGGCACGGCGTAGTATGCCTGCAGCAGTGCCTTGGCTTTCACCGTCATCTCGTGGATCGCCCGGTAGCCGAAGTCGATCACTTTCTCCGGATGTCCCAGCGCCCAGTTTGCATCGATCATCGATGCCTGGTGCCCCGTATCGGTGGCCGCGCTCGCGTACCCCTGCGTCACCGCGACCGCCAGCGCCGAATAATCGGTGCTGCCCGCAAACCCGCCATTTCCCTGGCCGCGAAACCGCCCGTTCCATCCCTTCAACGGCATCCACACTTCAATCGGAATCGCCGAGTCGGTGCTGGGCTTGTCCATCAGCACCACGCGACAAAAGGCCGGCATCCCGGAGTAAAGCTTCTTATGATCCGCTGACGGCTGTGCCGGCCCAGGAGGCGTAAACGAGCCCGCCGCGACCACTTCCGACGAAACAACGGTCGATCCGGACAGGGACAGGCCGGCAAGCTGCGCGCAGCCGCCGTGCTTGCTCTCCGCCTGCCGCCCCCAGGCAAGTGTCAACGAAAAAGTAAAAACAGCCGCGGCTACCGCACATTTCTGCATAGCGACCTCCCGAATGAAGATAGTTCAACGCGCTTCCAACGCGGAAGAGCAAATCGGGTTCACGGCGAATTCCCGTAAGGAAGCCATCCTTGCGGCATCTTTCCGCCACACCGCGGGTGCAGGTGCTCAGAAGCGCAGTGAAAGGCAGCTCAGGCCGCCGTCCATCTTGCGGAACTCGCTCATCTCCAGTTTCAGCGGATTGAATCCCCGCGCCGTCAGGCCCGCGGTAAATCTTGGATACCCCGCCGCTACCAGCACGCGATCATTTACGCGCACGCAGTTGGCGGCATAGCTCTCGTGTTCACCAACCCGGATCAGCTCGTACCCGCGGAACGCTTCATTCCCAGCCATCTCTTCCATCACCACCAGCGTGTTGTCGCCGATGTACGAGATCCCGCTCTTCAGGTGCAGAATACTGGTCATCCCGCGCACGTCGATCGTCGACGAGGTGTAGCCCAGTCCGGCCAGGAGCGCCGCCAGTTGCCGCGCGCCTTCTTCGTTTGTCCGGTGCGAGATCCCGAGAAAGAAGTGGTTCTCCGCCTCGCAGATATCGCCGCCATCCAGCGTCCCCGGCGCCGCAATGCTTAGCGGAGCGGGGTAAAACCGCTCCACTGACTCGCGAATCGCATCCACTTCTCCCTCGCGGCTCAGCGCACCGGGTCGCGTCAGAACGGCGGCCTTCGCGGTGAGGATCGCCGTGTCCTCCACAAAGGTCGAGTCAGGGAACCGCAGATCGGCCTCCAGCGTGGTCAGCGCCAGCCCGCACTCCATCAGCGCTTCGCAATACTTCCTGTGCTGCTCCAGAACCAGCTGAAACCGTGGGCGCCCCAGCGCTACCGTGGTAAGCCCGGCGTCAAAATTGCTCCCCGGAATTCGGACAATGGCATGAGTAAACAACCGGGCAATCTCCTGCGTGCATGATTGCACATGCGCTCCTCACGGCACTGCAATGCCGTGGACGACCGATACATAGATAGTCGATGCCTGTAAGTTCTTTATTTTGAAAAAATGACCGAAGACCGATTTGACGTAACTCCTTTATTTGATGGGGCTATTGATGGTCAATTATTGTGTAAAATATTTATTATCATTAACATAGGTCAAAAACTCCAAAAAACTCATTTTTTTTTGCGTCTGAGGGATGGATTTCCGGAGCTCGACGGCCTCGTTTTGGCCCGCTCTTTCTCTATTGTGCGCCGGGGAGAGGAAATAATGTGCAAAACGGAGCGGGAAATTTTGGGATCTTCCGACAGCACGGCCCTCACGGTCCGCTGTTCACTGTCATCTGGTCATCTGTTCCGTGTTTACTTCACGCTGCCCACTGCCTTCACCGCATCCTGCCTCAAGTGACTCAGCGCCGTCGGCGGCAGGTCGGTCAGCGGCAACGACGGTCCCTCCCAAAGCACCCGCGGCCAGCCTTCGCTTGCCGAATGCAGACCTTCAAGGTGAAACGTATGCCCGCCCGCGCGCAGTCCCAAGGACCCGCGGTCGTAGCGCAACGCGTTGCCCGGGGCTCCGCACACCTGCGCAAACGGAGGCCCGGTCTTTGCCACTTCCACCCCATCGATGACTAACCGCGCGCCATCCCGGTCAATCAAGTGAAAGGTATAGCCGCCGTCCGCCGGAATATCCACGAATCCATCCCAAGCCGCCGCGTAATGGGTGAATCCCTGCGGATCGGCGCGCAGATTGGGTGATTCGCCGGTGAAGACCTCATGCTCTTTGGTCAGATCGGGCAGCAGCGTCCAGTTCCCCGGATAGATCTTCCAGGCCAATCCGGGCACCATTGCGCCAACCGCGCTCGCCGCGTCGCGCCACATGTCCACCACCACCACTCCCTTGCTGGCCCAGTCCTGCCGGTATCCATGTTGGCTGCCCAGGTTGTCCTCCACCTGCAGCAAGACCCGGAACCGCCCCGCGCCCTTTGTGCCTGCGTCCAGTTCCGTTCCCTGCGCGTCCAGGAAGCGGTGTTTGACCACCCGCCCATGGGCCTCGGTTCCATCGCCAAAGAGCCAGGTGTAGCGCGCCCGGGGTGAAACCTGCGCCGTGAACGTCACATTGTCGCCCACCCTGAAGAAGGGCGGATTCACGCCAAACCTGGCCATCGGCGCATGTTTGGTGATGAATACCGGCGCGGCTGCCCCGCCAGAAACCACCAGCCCCAGGTCAGCATCGTTCGCCGCGACCTTCTGCCCCAGCTTGACGTTGTCGAAGACCACCCCTGCAACCTGTCCGGCGATAGACGATCCCTCGAGGGGCGGCTGGTCCAGCGCCCAGATGTTTTTGAATGTGAATCCGTGCAGCGCCGGCTGTTCCTGTTCCATTTGCACCAGCGAGTACCAGTCATCGAGGAAGAGGTTTTCAAACGTGTAATTGGAATGGTCGCCCTTGGCGCCGTTCGCGCCCCAGAACCCAAGCAGCCCGAAAGCCTGCCCGCAGGCGCCGATGCCAGCGTGCAGAATATCGGAGTTCTTCAGCGTGAAATTGCGCGAATTGAATGTCTTGCGCGGCCATCCCGCGCGCACAATATTCGAGATGCTGGTGGAGAGCTGGCTGTTCTCAACCGTGATGTTGGCGACGTCCTTACCCGGCCGCAGAATTTCCTCGTCTGTGTAGCCGTCCCAGTTGCCCATCAGCGCAATCACGTCGTCCGACGCGCGAAAGAAAGAGTTGCGCACCAGCCCGTCACCGCTGCCCAGCCAGTCCATTCCATCCTGGTTGGCGTTGCCTGGATTGCCGCCGATTACGCGCAGGTCGTCATACACAAATCCATGGGAGTCCTTCATCTGGATGGACCAGGTTCGGGCGCGCACGATGCAGGTAACGCCGTCGATCTCCACTTTGTTCGCTTCAAGCGAGCCGATGCAGTGCCAGTCCGGCTTCTGCATCCAGCCTTCGTCGGTGTTGGGGTCCTGCGAACCCTCGTAGACGATCGTGCCTCGGCCCAGAACCTTCACGTTCTGCACCTTCCAGAGGTTCAGGCTGCCGAAGATGTAGGCTCCCGGCGCAAGATAGTAGGTATCGCCGCTTTTGGGATTCAGGCTCTGTCGGTGCACGCCTGCCGGCACAATGTGAACGTTGGGTCCCTTGGGCGCTGGCGCAGGCGGAGTGCCCGCAAAGAGAAACAGCATTTGTGCCTGGTTGAGAAAGTCGCCGGGCCGCGAGATGGAGAGCTTGGCCGGCCCCTCCAGCCTGAAGCGGATCGTCTGTCCATCGCGCCTCGGCCGAAAGCCAAATCGCCAGGGTTGAACATCAACGCCCTTGTCCCAGAACCCTTTTTCGGCAGCCGTAATGGCCACGTCCACGGGGCCGGTGAGGTCAAAGCTCACCCAGTCATAGTGAGTGGCGGCGTGTGCCACATCCACGGCCTTGCCATTCACAGTGACCGTGAAATCCGTCGAACGCATCTCTTTGGGAACCGGAGCCGCCTGCACGCGCGGGGCGGCGTGGGCGACAGCGGGAGCAGCGAGAAGAACCAGCAAGAGGGAACGGCAACTCAACAAGGAATGCAACCCCGTGAAAAAGTGGGAACCCAACCACTTTAGCACCGGAGAGAGCCGTCTCGAAGCTCAGATGCCTTCGCCCATCGACACATACTCTCGTAGCCGTTTCAGCTCTTCGCGATAGGCGTTGCGTTCAGCCTCTTCCGCGGCAAACGGCTCAGCCGGCTGCGCCTTGCCGCCAAGGCGCTTTTCAAGCTCTTCCACCCGGTTGGCAAGCGCGATCAGGGCATCGGAAAGCGGGTCCTTCACGTCATGCGGATCGGTAATCAGCACGCGCTGCCCGTTGCGATAGACAATGTGCGCGGGAACTCCGACCACGGTGGAATTGGGTGGCACGTCGGAGAGCACCACCGACCCAGCGCCCACCCGCGAGTTTTCGCCGATGGTAATGTTGCCCAGAACATTGGCGTTATTGCCGATGAAGACGCCGTCGCAGACCGTCGGATGGCGCTTGCCATGGCCCTTGCCCGTGCCGCCAAGAGTAACGCCCTGGTAAAGAGTCACGTCGCTGCCAACAATCGCGGTCTCGCCAATCACCACACCCATTGCGTGATCAATGAACAGCCGCCGCCCGAGCAGAGCGCCGGGATGAATATCGGTTCCGGTGAAGAAGCGGCCTACCTGGGAAAGCATGCGGGCAAGCAACCGCAGCTTTGCACTCCACAGCGCATGAGAAACGCGATGAACCCACACCGCCCAAAGTCCGGGGTAGCAGAGCAGAATCTCCAGCCGTGAGCGCGCAGCCGGATCCCGCTCCATCACAGAGTTGATGTCTTCGCGAATGCGTTCAAACAGGGCCATTGCGGGGGTCTTCAAAACAACGGTAGCAGAATCAAACAGATCGAGGCCGGCGGAACTGATCCAGTGCCGCCGGCCTCAGAGCTGTCTCTACAGCAACAAACACTTATACAGGCGCAACCACCGCAATCGGTTCCGTTGGCAATGAGAGCGCCTGCTGGCGCAGCGGCTCAAACAGCACGCTCGACAGGTAGCGCTCGCCAAAGCTGGGCAGGACCGCGACAATGAGCTTTCCCGCGTTTTCCGGCCGGGCAGCCACTTTGAGCGCGGCCGCAACCGCCGCTCCTGAAGAGATGCCGACAAACAGGCCTTCTTCAAGCGGCAGCCGGCGAGCCAGCGCAATCGACTCATCGTTTGTCACCTGGACTACCTCATCTACCAGCTTGGTATCGAGCACGGCGGGGACAAATCCTGCGCCGATACCCTGAATCTTGTGCGGCCCCGGCTTGCCGCCGGAAAGCACCGGGCTGTCCGCCGGCTCAACCGCAATCGCCTTGAAGCTGGGCTTGCGTTCCTTGATGTATTTGGACACGCCGGTAATTGTCCCGCCGGTGCCCACGCCGGAGATGAGAATATCCACCTTGCCATCGGTATCGTCCCAGATCTCCGGGCCGGTAGTGGCGTAGTGAATGGCGGGATTGGCGGGATTGTTGAATTGCTGCAGAATGTACCCGTTCGGCGTCCTGGCCAGAATCTCCTCGGCCTTGGCCACTGCGCCTTTCATGCCGTTGGGCCCGGGGGTGAGCACAATCTCCGCGCCAAAAGCCAACAGCACCGTGCGCCGCTCCAGGCTCATGGTCTCTGGCAGTGTCAGGATGAGCTTGTAGCCCTTGACCGCGGCAACAAAAGCCAGCGCGATGCCGGTATTGCCGCTGGTGGGTTCAATCAACACCGTCTCACCCGGCTTGATCTTGCCGGCTTTCTCGGCCGCCTCAATCAGCGCCAGGCCAATGCGATCTTTCACGCTGGCAACTGGATTCTGTCCTTCCAGCTTGGCCAGAATGGTTGCGGGTAGCCCAGCTGCGATGCGGTTCAGCCGCACCAGGGGGGTGTGGCCAATTGTCTCAGTTACATCCGCGGCAATGCGCGCCATGAAGTTCTCCTTCTTCGGGAATATGGGCCCGAAGTCTCAATCGAATGGTTTCTGGGTGGATTTGAGCTGTCAAGCCGGGAAGTGGCCGCGCGAATCAGGCGCAGGTCAGCATCGGAGCTGTCACCAGGACGGTGTTAGCGACATCGACGCATATAGACAGCCTAGTCCCGAGGCGTGGATTCTGGCAAGCGGAACCCCTTCGGAGACAAGGTTGGCCAACGAATGACAAGAGCAAGCCATGCATTGAAGCCGCCCAAGAATTGCCCAGCAAAATATAGATTGACACGGTAACTCTACATATGTAGAGTTTGAATTCATGAAGCTGCGTATGTCTCCGCAAACCATCCTGATTCTTGACGCTTTTCTTGAGCAGCCCGAGGACTGGAAGTACGGCTACGACCTGAGCCGGCTGACCGGTCTGAAGTCGGGCACACTGTATCCGATTCTCATGCGGTTAGCCGAACGGAAGCTGCTTGAGACCCAATGGGAGACCGGCGAGCCCGGCAAGCCGCCGCGCCACATGTACCGGTTTACGCCGGAGGGTTTGCGGTTTGCGCGGACAAATCTACCTGAACGCGTCGGCAGCGGACTGGGCCAGGTGGCTTTGGGATTGGTGAAAGGCTGATGGGAACGCTGCGCAAACTGGCCGGCAGGCTACTCCGGGTCGTGCTCCGTCTGGTGCCCGAGGAGAGCCGCGACTGGGCTGCCGCGATGCTGCGCGAGCTGGACTTCATTGAAGGGGATTGGGCTGCATTGCTCTGGGCTTTTGGAAGCGTGACGGCGATTCTGCGCCATGCGGCAAGCGTTTTTCGAACGAGTTTGAAGAGACAAACAAAGGAGGGTGGGATGAACAACACAGGGAAAAAAGCACTTGGAGTGGGATTGGGCGCGTTATACGCGTTGATGCTGGTGGGATGCGCCTTCGCAGGCCTGCGTCTGATCGCAATTCTGTTTCCGGGACTTGGGCTCGACCATGCTCCATGGACATTTTGGCTGGCGGTAGTCGTCGTTCCGGAGGTCATCCTCGTAGCAGCGACGGTCCAGCTATGGCGCAAACGTGGTCCCTTAGCAGCGGGCGTTCTAGCCACCGGGCTGGTCGTGGGACTGCATCTGGCCGTGCATTTGGCGATGCGGTAAAGAGGAGCACTGAGGGGAGAGAAAGCAATGGCAACAACCGAGTCGGCGATTCCTATTGCATGCTCAATCGTTCCCTGGCTTTCTGTCAGAAACAGCGCCCAGGCTGTCGAATTCTACAAGGCAGCCTTTGGCGCTGTTGAGGTGTATCACCTCGATGGACCGGATTCGAGCGTTGTGGCCAGACTCTCGGTCAATGGCGCCGAGTTCTGGGTCGGGGACGAATCTCCTGAGCACCAGAACTTCAGTCCCGAATCACTGGGCGGCTCATCTGTTCGCATCATCTTCACGGTTGCCGATCCGGACGCAATGTTTGAGCGAGCGATCAAGGCCGGAGCCTCGCAGGTCTGGCCTGTCAGTGAAGGCCACGGCTGGCGGGTCGGGCGCGTCGTCGATCCCAACGGCCATCATTGGGAGATTGGGCGCCCAATCACTTCGGCTACGATCACTTCTGCTAAATGAGCAGCCCAAACCTCAGCCTGTATTCCTCAGCCCAGCCGAGATGCCGCTGATGGTTGCCGCGATCGCCCGGTTTACTTCCGGCGTATCTTCGCCGGCCCGCTTGCGGCGCAGCATGTCCACCTGGATCAGGTGCATCGGATCCACATACGGATTGCGCAGCTTGATGGAATGAGCCAGCACCTGGTTCTTCTCAAGCAGCTCCGTCTGCTGCAGCACGGCCAGCACCGCGCGCACGGTGCGATGAAACTCTGCGTCGAACAGGTCGTAGATGCGCTCGCGCAGCCTGGCGTCTTTTACCAGCGAAGAATAAAGACGCGCGGTAGCCAGGTCCACTTTGCCAAGAGCCATTTCCACATTGCGCAGCAAATCAATGAATAGCGGAAACTCGCCGGCCATGGTCTGCAGCAACTCCAGCGAGCCAGGCTTCTCCAGAAACCGCTCAAGCGCGTAGCCCACGCCGAACCACGCCGGAACCAGCAGCCGCGATTGCGTCCAGCCAAAAACCCACGGAATCGCGCGCAGGTCGGCCAGCTTCGGCGACGCTTTGCGCCGCGAGGGCCGCGAGCCAATCTTTGCATTCTCCAATTCGCCCACTGGCGTAGACTGCTCAAAGTACGTCAGCACTTCCGGGTCGTCAAGAATGTGTTGCCGGTAGTAGTCGTAAGACAGCTCCGAAAGCTCGTTGAGAGCCGATTCCCACTCCGGCTTCAAAATACCGGTGAAGTGGCCCTCGGGATCGCGCGCATTGGGTCGAGCCAGCGCGTCGAGCGAGGCCGCAATCATCAGCTCGAGATTGCGCTCGGCGAGCACCTCGTCGGCATATTTGAAGTTGAGCACCTCGCCTTGTTCCGTGATGCGCAACTGGCCGTCAAACGAGTCCATAGGCTGCGCAAAGATGGCGCGATGCGTGGGGCCGCCGCCGCGGCCGACCGTGCCGCCGCGTCCATGGAAGAGCCGCAACTTCACGCCGGCCTCGCGAGCCACCGAGTGCAGATCGCGATGTGCGCGGAAGATCTCCCAGGTGCTGGTCAGCATGCCGCCGTCCTTGTTGGAATCGGAGTAGCCCAGCATGATCTCCTGCCAGTTGTCCCAGGTGGCCATCAGCTTGCGATAGTCGGGCCGCGCCCACAATTCGCGACACACGTCAGGAGCCTGGCGCAAATCTTCGATTGATTCAAACAGCGGGACGGGCATTAACCCTGGATCACGTCCCGAGCCTTCAACCTTTACGCCGCCGAGCCGCGCCAGCCGCACCACGGCAAGCACGTCTTCCACTGTTGCCGCTCCGCTGATCACGTATTGGCGAATCGCCTCCGGCGAACAGCCGCTCTTGATCTCAGACACCGCGCGAAATGTCTCCAACACGTCTGCCGTTTCATTGGAGAGATGTACCGGCAGTTGCGGCGCAATGGTGTCAGAGATAGCCTCTTGCAACGCCGCGGCATGAACGCGCGCATGCTGGCGGATGTCGAGCGTGTGCAGATGCAGTCCAAAAGTCCGCACCTGCAAAATCAGTGGATCAACCAGCGTACGCGCAATGCGCAGCCCGCGATTCTCGGCAAGCGAAGCGCGCAGCGTATTCAGGTCGTCGAGGAACTCATCCACCGAGCAGTAAGCCGGCAGCACCTGCGCCAACTGGTCCTGCCCCTGCGCCAATGTGTAGGGCATCACCGGCAACGAAGCTCCAGAAGGACCGGGATGTTCCATCGTCCTCAGTACCCGCGCCTTCACGCAGATAATGAAGCGGCGATAGTACTCAAATTCGTACTGCTCGCCAAAGACCTGTGCCTCCGGCGTGTGTACCTGCGCGACATAGGCCTCCAGGCGCTCCATCAGCGCGGAACTTATCGGCCGCTGCTGCGCGCTGGTGGTCAGCAGGTCGATGATCTCCTGCAATTGACGCTGGTAGTAGAGCAGTAAATGTCCGCGCGCAAGTTGAATCGAGTCGCGCGTCACCTGCGGCGTGACAAAGGGATTGCCATCGCGGTCGCCGCCGATCCACGATCCGAATTGCAGAACCTGCGGCAGCGCCAGTGCCTCAATCTCCAAGCCGTACGAGGTTTGCAGCGCTTCAGAGATCTCCCGATATAAGCTGGGCAATGTCTCAAAAATTGAAACATCGTAGTAGTCGAGACCCATCTTGATCTCGTCGTAAACCGTCGGCCTGCGCGAGCGAACCTCATCGGTTTGCCACAGGCTGGTAATCTCGGCAAGCACCAGTTGTTCCAGGCGCGCCAGGTCCTGCTCGGGCACCGGGATGCGATCGAGCGTGGCCAGAAAATCCCCGATCCGCCGCCGCTTGAACATCACCGAGCGCCGCGCGACCTCCGTCGGATGCGCGGTAAAGACGGGAACAATCAGCACGCACTTGAGCCAGCCCAGCGCCTCATCCGCGCTGATGCCCACCCGTCGCATCTCGCTAAGAGTTCCAGCCAATGACCCGCGCTGACGGCCGGCCCCGCCACTGAGCCTGAGGGCAATGCGCCGCCGCTTACGGTGATTGGTTTCTGCAAGATTGATCAGCTCAAAGTAGAAAGCAAAAGCCCGCGTCAGCAGAATGGCCTGCTCAACAGGCAGGGCATGCACCAGCTCAAGCGCGTGGGCCGCATGGTGCGCCGCTTCTTCACTTAGGCCGTGCGCCTCCGCATCACGGCGGCGAATGGTCCCCTGACGCAGGGCTTCCACATCGGCGAACAGCTCTTCGCCTGCCTGCTCGCGCAGTACCTCGCCCAGCAGCATGCCCAGCGAGCGCACATCGCGCCGCAGCGGAGCTTCCTTCAGGTCGCCGCTCTGCGCCTCAAGTTCAGCCAGCCGCTGCGACCAGCTCTCGGGATTCCACAATAAAGCCATCGTATTTCGATTATGCACGACGAAGTCGAAAGAGCGTCTTATTGGCCGATCACGCGTCATGATCGTTACCTGATAATCCAGCATCAAAGTTTCCAGGCGAAATGAAGGAGGGCAGCACGGGGATGGCGCATACGGTGGTGGAAACAGGTTGCTGCGTTGTGGGGGGCGGACCCGCGGGTATGATGCTCGGATACCTGCTGGCTCGCCGTGGTGTTGAAGTAACGGTTCTCGAAAAGCACGAGGATTTCTTCCGCGATTTTCGCGGTGACACTGTTCACCCGTCGACTCTCGAAGTGCTCAAAGAACTCGGGCTGCTCGAGGAATTCCTCAAATTGCCGCACCAGCGGATTGAATCGCTTGGGGTGGTCATCGGAGATTCCACATTTGAAGTGGCCGACTTTCGCCATGTGCCGACGTACTGCAAATTTGTGGCGCTCATGCCGCAATGGGATTTCCTGAACTTTCTTTCAGGTCATGCAAGAATGTTTCCGTCGTTTCAACTGCTCATGCAGCATGAAGCGGCGGACCTGGTAAGAGACGGCAAACGAATCGCCGGCGTGGTGGCGCGGAACGATGGGCGAGACGTCGAAGTGCGTGCGGATCTCGTGGTGGGTTGCGATGGCCGTCACTCCGTTACGCGACGCGCGGCCGGCCTGGAAGTGATCGAGCATGGAGTGCCTATTGACGTTTTGTGGTTCCGGATCAGCCGCAGGCCTAACGATCCGGCGCAGGTTCTGGGAAACGTCAACTACGGAAGAGCATTGATCTTGATTGATCGCTCGGATTATTTTCAGGCGGGACTGATCATCCCCAAGGGCTCGTATGACCGTACACGGGCGCGCGGCATTGAGGAATTCCGCGCCGAGATTCTCCAGATTGCTCCCTGGCTGGATGAGCGAGTGAACGAAGTGCAAGACTGGGAGCAGATCAAGATCCTGGCCGTCCAGATCAACCGGCTTTTGCGCTGGCACCGGCCAGGGTTTCTGTGCGTCGGAGACGCTGCCCATGCGATGTCACCTGCAGGTGGAGTAGGGATTAACCTCGCGATTCAGGACGCGGTTGCCGCTGCCAACATTTTGACGAGACCGCTGCTGCGGGGACAGCTTTCTGAGGCGGATCTGGCGAGGGTGCAAAGGCGGAGAGCCTTTCCAACGCGCATTACGCAGGCTATCCAGCTAGTTGCTCATCGGGGCATCGCTCGCGTCTTTGAAAACCCCGGGCCGATCCATGCTCCCTGGCAGATGAAAGTTGCTCAGCAAATTCCCGGCATTCACCGCGCGTTGGGATACGCGGTGGGGGTGGGTGCGCGTCCGGAACATGTGCGCGTGGAGACAAAGGCGAGTCCGCGTCGTGTATCTCTGGCGGGGTTAGCCTGCGCGGGTATCGGCGCTGGATTAGTCTGTGCAGGTGTCGGCCTCGCAGCCGCATCTGTTGTGTGCGGCTGGGCGGCGTGGAGGGTGTGGAGGAAAGTCAGCGACGCGGCAATCCAGACCAGTTGACGCCGCCTCTTGTGTTTTTACGCTTCAGGGCAGCGTCTCCTGTGATTCAAGCTGCATCATCAGCTCTTCCCACTCGGCAGTCAGCGTCTCCAGTTGACGGCGCAGATCTTCGGCCAGCTTCGTCAGCCGCTCCGTCTCTGCTGCTGAGACATACACGCCCAGCTGCTCCTCGGTGTGGCGAATCGCGGCCTCAATCCGTGGAGTCTCTTCTTCAAGAAACGCGCATCGTTCTTCCATCTGCTTCTGCTTGATGGGGTTCAGGCGGCGCTTCTTACCGGCGTCAACGAAGCCGCCTTCAATGACAATGGTGTTGGCAAGGGAGGCGGCGAGCGATGAGGCAGCAGGGGCTGTGGCCCCGGCCTTTCTATCGGCAGTACCGGCACGAGGTCCAGAAGGCACCCCGTCGCGCCCTCTCAAGGCCGGCCCTTGTTCAACTTTTTCCGCGGAACCGATTGGGCTTAAGTTGAGGCCCTCTTTGCGGCGCAGGTAGTCCTCGTAGTTACCCTCGTAGCTGATCACCGAACCGGCCTCCACTTCCAGCACACGCGTGGCGAGCCGGTCAATGAAGTAGCGATCGTGCGAGACAAAAACTACCGTTCCGCTGAAAGCTGCGATGGCCTCAAGCAGCACGTCTTTCGCGCGCATGTCCAGGTGGTTGGTGGGCTCGTCGAGAAGCAGAAAGTTGGAAGGCGAAACCAGAATGCGGGCCAGCGCGTAGCGGTTGCGCTCACCGCCGGACAGCACGCCCAACGGCTTGAACACGTCGTCGCCGCGAAAGAGAAAACAGCCCAGCAGCGAACGCAACTCTACCTCAGGCACTTTAAGCGCGGCCCGGCTGATGTCGTCGAGCATGCGCGCGTCGCCATTCAGCACCTTGTACTGGTCCTGCGCGAAGTACTCGCTCACCACGTTGTGGCCCAGCTTCACCTGGCCGGCCGTCGGCGCTTCGTCGCCTGTAAGCAGTTTGATCAGCGTCGACTTGCCCGCGCCATTCACGCCTACCAGGGCTACGCGATCGCCACGCTCGATGGTGAATCGCACATCTCTAAGAACCTGTTTTGCGTCGTAGCTCTTTGAGAGCCCTTCCGCCTCAACCACCGTGCGGCCCGATGGCGGCGGCTGCGGGAATTTGAAGTGAATCACCGGCTCTTCTTCAGGAATTTCGATGCGCTCGATTTTTTCCAGCTCTTTAATGCGACTCTGCACCTGCTTAGCCTTGGTGGCCTGCGCGCGAAATCGGTTGATGAATGCTTCAAGGTGCTCAATCTGGATGCGCTGATTGCGATAAGCCGCTTCAAGCTGCGTGCGCCGCTCGTCCTTCTGGCTCAGGTACTTGGTGTAGTTGCCTTGATAAATATTGAGACGCTTGTTCCAAATCTCCACGGTACGGTCGATGGTGACATCGAGAAAGTAGCGGTCATGCGAGATGAGGATGTAACCGAAAGGATAGTTATGCAGGTAATCTTCGAGCCAGTTGCGGGTTTCAAGATCGAGGTGGTTGGTTGGCTCGTCGAGCAGCAGAAGATTCGGCTTCGCAAGCAGCAGCTTGGCCAGCGCAATGCGCATTTGCCAGCCGCCACTGAACTCGTCCGTCTGCCGCGACCAGTCCTCCTTGCCGAAGCCGAGGCCGGTGAGTACGCCGCCCACCTGCGCGTCCAGCGCATAGCCGTCGAGCGCGTGAAAACGCTCCTGCAGCATGGAATAACGCTCTGCAGCAGCTTCATACTCGGGTCCGGCGTGATCAAGAACCGCAAGCCGTCCGGCGAGATGCTCGATCTCCTTTTCCATATCGCGCAGCTCGTCGAAGACGGTGAGGCACTCTTCAAAAACGCTGCGCCCGGTGAGCCGCAGGCCCTCCTGCGGCAGGTAACCGATACTCATGCCGCGCGTCTGCTGCACCTGGCCGTAGTCCAATGTCTCCAGGCCGGCGAGCACCTTCATCAGCGTGGATTTGCCGGTCCCATTGGCGCCAACCAGGGCAGTCTTCTCACGCGCGCGGATCAGCCAATTAGCCTCAAGAAACAATACACGCGGCCCAAACCGCTTTCCGGCATTTTGCAGTGTCAGCATCCATGTCTATTTTCGCAGACCATCTGCGGTGGGGCGAACTGCACCGGCGGTGCGGCAGTTGCTCGTGAGGGCACGCACGGGTTTTGTTGCTTTCCAACGCTGGCGTAGAGGCTACGGCCGGATCTCAACAGGAGTTCCCACTGGAACGAGTTTCCAGATCTCTTCGATCTCCTCATTGGTCACGGCCACGCAGCCGAGCGTCCAGTCGTACATTCGATGGCCGCCGCCGATCCAACCTTTGCCGTTGGGCAGGCCGTGGATCATGATGTCTCCGCCGGGTGCGACGCCGAGCTTTGCTGCGCGATTCCGGTCCTCCGCGTTGGGATACGAGACATGGAGAGAAAGATGATATTCGCTTGCCGCATTGCGCGCATCAATCACGTAATGGCCCTCGGGAGTGCGTCCGTCACCCTGTCGCTCCTTGGGCGCGAGACCTCCCTGGCCCAGCGCGACCTTGTAGGTGCGAATAACCCTTCCAGCCGCGAGCAATTCCATCACGTGGTCCTTTTTCAGAATGAGTACAGAGTCGGCCTTTCGCGCCGATGCAGGCTGCTGCGCGTGCATTGCGGACCCCAGCCCCACGAGCAAAACGCCAGCGAAACTCCGTATCCATGTGCTCATGACCAAAGCCTCTCGGGGTAAAGTTTTGCGGTGACGAATCTTCCAATCTTCTCTGCGACATGGGGTCGATCTTCACGGTAGGTGATTCCGAACCACGCACTGGAAGAGTGCAGGACCTTGACGCGAGCGTGGCCTTCGGCAATCAGCTGATTCACCGCCTTGGGCAGGTAGCACTCTGCCTTCAAGTCAGTGCTGTTGCTCTCAAGAAAGGAGCGAAAGAGAGAGCGCAATTGCGGGAAGATCTGCGGCGTGAATCCCCACATGTTCATGGAAACGGTTTCGTCTCCGGTAAGATCGGTCACGTTGCCCGCAGCGTCTGTGTTTTGTGCGCCGGCGCCGTGACCCTTGATACTGGTGAGCTCTTCAATTCCGCCGAGGAATCCTTCGCTGTTTACGCGACAAACCCCGCGGGCGACGGACCCAAAAGGGGAGAGTGTTTCGCGAAGGATGAAGCCCACTGTTCGATAATCGCGCGTGGCTGACCGCAGATGCTGAGCCAGCACCTGGTAGCTCGCCGCGCCGTAGAAGTCATCCGCATTGATAACGGCGAACGGTTCGTGAATTACATCGGCTGCCATGAGAACTGCGTGCGCGGTACCCCATGGTTTGGTGCGGCCTGCTGGAACTGCAAAGCCCTGGGGTAATTTCTCTATCTCCTGGAAAACATAGTCAACGGGAACGTGCTCATGAAATCGAGAGCCGATCGATTGTTTGAAGGCTTGCTCAATGTCTTTACGAATCACGATGATGATCTTGCCGAAGCCGGCGCGCAGCGCATCATAGATTGAATACTCAACAATGGTGGCGCCGCCCGGGCCGATGGGGTCAATCTGTTTCAGGCCGCCATAGCGGGTGCCCATGCCAGCGGCCATGATGAGCAGCGTGGGTGAAGACATTCGTTCTTATCCGATGCTGCCGGCGCGATCAGCGCGCGGATTCGGGGGTGAGTTCAAGAGTGAGCACCTCGAAGGGAGCAAGTTGAAAATCGTGTGCGGTCTCGGCGCGAAGCCTGACTGCAGGACGGTTTGCATCAGACTTCCACGGGCTCTTTGCAGAGTAGCTCTGCGCGGCCTCCGCAGGCAATTCAAGGGCGTCTTGGAGATTTACGCGCATGGTTTGCGGCTTATCGCTCGGGTTGCGTAAAACGAGAATCGCCTTTTCCGGTGACCACGAGGCCCATCCGTAGACCTCAAGCCAAGCAGGATTGCCGCCGACCCAGTGGGTGTCCTTGAGCACGTTCGCATTGGCGCGCGACCACTTCGCCGCTTCGGCCAGATC
Organism: Occallatibacter sp.; assembly: GCA_050014515.1. GTDB lineage: Bacteria > Acidobacteriota > Terriglobia > Terriglobales > Acidobacteriaceae > Telmatobacter. Next base: position 31,376 of record JBEKDE010000015.1, on the reverse strand, counting down.
GTCCCAATTGGCCTGGGTGAGAAGCGAAGGCGTGATGTACATCTCCTGAAGCTGCGTGCCGGTGCCGAAGTACGAGCGGACTTCATTGCGAAAATCGTTTCTCGGGTCGGACTTCAGTTGCTTGTGGTATTGCGCGTAAATCAGGCCGTGAAGCATGAGCGAATTGAGCGGATAGAGCGGCCCATTTTGCACGACACGTTGATAGGTATCTGCATCTCGATAGGTGATCCAGCGCTCGCGATACGGACCCACGCCTGCAGTTGAATCGTCCTCGCCTCCGCGCCAGATCGAGTCGGCATCCATGAGCCAGAATGGGGACGGCCATGTGCCTGTTGTGAGATTGATGAAGAGGTCGGGCTTGGCCGCGCGCAGTTCGCCGATGAGGTGAATCGCCGCGGCGAAGTCACTGTCAAACCGGCTGCCCTTGAAGACCGAGTTGGCGTTGCCGGTGCCGTCAAACTTGAACTGATTCACGCCATAGCGGCGAATCATATCCAGGCAGACATCGCGGAAGCCCGCGTAATAACGCGGTCCGGAGAGCGCGTATCCGTCGTCGACGATCTCATAGCCTGCGGCCTTGCCAAATGTAATCCGCTCTTGCTTTGGTTCAGAGTAACCGCCCCACGGAGACATCCAGACACCGGGATCCGCACCATAGGATTCAGCAGCCTGCTTTACCTTTGCAAAGCCGTCGGGAAACCCACTGTTGAATTTCCAAAGAGACTTGTGATTGTCCCAGCCATCGTCAAACAGAAACGAGTCCAGCTTGACGCCTCGCTTTTGCATTAACTCGCGCCCGAATGTATTCACGCGATCGAGTGCGTCCGCTTCGCTGTAGGGAGTGAAGTAGCCGAGGTCGTACCACGAGTTGTAATGCAGAAACGTGCGGTAGGGGTGGGCGCGTTCGCGTTCGATGTAGGCGAGAAAGTCGCGCCGCATCTGGCCTTCGCGGGCAATGCCGATGACTGAGGAATAGGTAACCGCCTGGCCCGCGCGCAGCGGCAGATCGCGGTCAATCCACGCGGTGGCGCGGCCGGACGTGACCCTGCTTTGGGAAAGAGGGTGTTCAAAACCGAGGAACAGATTACCTGCCACGATGGGCGATCCATCGACTGAGCCGACAACATGCGCACCCGGAAGAGCAAGATCGATCAGCTGAACGCGGCTGATGGGAACGTCCTCGCCGCCGGCCGTAAGAGTCAACACCTGGCGAAGATAGGAGGAGCCGTCAAGCAGAATCAGCGACCAAACGAGATGCAAGGAATGGTCGGCGCTCGCCAGCGGGAGGTCCAACTGCTCTCCGTGAATTTGTTCGGCAAGGCGCGAAGCATCTGGACGCGGAAGAGCCTCATGTAAGGATGGCTGGGCAGCCAGTACCAGATTCGCTGCGTTGTAAATCGTTCCGTCCGTCAACAGAATTGCAAAAGGTGCGGTAATGGGAAGATTGGTTTTGTGCAGGCGGTCGGTAACAACCAGGTTCAGGAATCTTCCGCCGTCTGAATTCAGCGTCAAGCCAACAGTGCAGTTCTCCAGAAGAAAACCCGAGGCGGTCTGGGTGGCTGTTGCAGGCTCAGGCTCATGGCAAGGCGCGTCGGCAAGAATGGCTCTCGGCACGCAAATCGTTGCCAGAGTCAAGACAGCCAAAGTCAACGTCTTTTGTAGTGGAGTTTGAGAGAGCATTCCATTCCTTGTCTCAAAGCAACCTGGAATGTGATTGTATCCGCATGAGTGCTCCTGCCTCCAGCCCGACCCAACAATCTCCGAACACATGGCGTTGCAGGCCACTGCCAGGTCTTCGACGAATTCAACGGAATGACCGTTGCCAACCTGCTGTGTCAAACTTAGAACAACTGGCGCCAGAACCAGCATGAACCGGAAAATTGGGTCTAGTAGTAAAAAGGGGGAGCAATTAAAAATATGCTTCTATTAGATGGAGAAGAAAGGGCCTGTAGCTCAACGGTTAGAGCAGGGGACTCATAATCCCTTGGTTGGGGGTTCAAATCCCTCCGGGCCCACCATTCAGTCAATCACAAACAACGATCTGCGATTTCGAAGTGGCACGCGGCCGAAAGTACTCCGCCTGGGTCCGAGCCAAGAAGAGCGCATCGATCGCTCCACCATCATTTGATGGGCTGATCCCACCTATTCTTCAATTGCTCTGCCTGTGTGCGTTTGTAGGTGTCCTCCATTGCGGGACCCAAACCGTGGTCTTTAGAATCAAGCGGCCATATCGTAAAGTCGCGCGTTGCGAGCCGACGAGGAACACCGTGCATGGATTTCAATCCATCTTCGAGTTCAAGCAGGGTTCCAAATGTCAGTTCGAGCACATGCTCGTTGGGGTGGTAGATGGAGCCAATTGGGAAATCCAGAAACGGTGTGCTGGTCTGTTCGATGTGGTTTCCAAGGATGTGCGCCACGGGCTTGCCTTCGAGGAAGGCGATGAGCCGCTCGGTGCTGGCCTGGTATGTCGGAAGATCGGGGATGTAGAGGCGGCCGGGATAGAGGTTGTCGCCGGTCAGCACGATGCCTGTCTTGCGGTCGTAGAGAGCGATTGCGTACTTGTCATGGCCCGGGATGGGAACGATATTGAGCACGCGGCCGCCGAGGTCGGTTTGGCCGAGGCCCGTCGGCCAGGATGCAATGCCAAAGTATTTTGAGGCCGCTTCAACGGTAGGGGCGACGAAGTCAATCGGCATGGTTGGATCGTGCAGCGCCTGCAGGGCCGCATCGCCCCATGTGTGGTCGCTGTGCGAGTGAGAGTGCGTCACAATGACGGGGATGCTTTGGCGATGATTGCGCTCGAGCCAGTCATGGACCACGTGCTGCAATGCGGGCGCGAGATTGCCATTGCGCGAGCCAGTATCCCACAGCAGGCCGCGATCGCTGCCGAAGATCAGATAGAGAAACGGCATTTCCGCATCGGTGCATCCGGACTGGCGCAGGATGAAGAAGTCGGGATTGTACTCATGCACCTGCCACTCGGGGATCTCCATGCACTTCGGTCCGCCGGTTGTCCATTTGGCAGGCAGTACGCCGCGCTCCAGGTCGCCGCCATCGGGGTTGGCGAACTGGCCGTGCGCCGCAGGGAGAAAAGAGAGAAACATCAAAAGCAGAAGGGAGCGCTTCATGTCCGCCTTTCGCGATGCTGGATGTGAAGATGATTCTGGATCGATGGGGAGAAATGAGAGACGCCCTAAACGCTTGCCGCCCCCAAAGCATAGGGAGCGGCGATGTTGAATGCAGCGTCTTGGAGTGATCAGGCGATCAGGTCGTGAACCACATTGCCGTAGAGATCGGTCAAGCGATAATCGCGGCCGCTGTAGTGATAGGTCAGCTTGGTGTGATCGATTCCGAGCTGATACAGAATGGTCGCGTGAATGTCGTGAACGTGGACCGGGTTCTCAATTGCCTTCCAGCCGAAGTCGTCGGTCGCGCCGTAAGTGAAGCCGCGCTTGAAACCTCCGCCGGCAATCCACATGGTAAAGCCGTGCGGGTTGTGGTCACGGCCGTTGTGGGTCTGGCCGCCCATGAAACCGCTCCCTACTTCGACGACGGGTGTACGGCCGAACTCCGATCCGGCCACGATGATGGTTTCGTCGAAAAGTCCACGCGCCTTCAAGTCCTTGATGAGCGCGGCGAAGGGCTGATCGGAATCGTGCCCGGTCTTTCGATGCAACTCGATGTCAAAGTGGTGATCCCAAGGATCGCCCTTGGCGTAGTAAACCTGCACCATGCGCACACCTTTTTCAATCAAGCGCGCCGCGGTCAGGCACCCGCGCGCGGTGCTTCCTTCGCCGTACATCTTCAACACGGCGGCTGATTCCTTGCGCACATCGAAGACATCAGGCGCCTCCGTCTGCATGCGGAAGGCAGTTTCCATGGCGCCGATGGTGCCCTCGAGTTGGGGATCGTGCGCGCCGCCGGCAGCGGAGCTCATGTTGAGCTGGTCAAGTTGCTTCACCAGGTCAAGCTCTTTCCTCTGCTGGGTCAGATCGAATTGCTCATTGTGAATATTCGCGATCAACTTTTGCGGATCGAACTCCGACTTTGAAACCGCGTCGGAAACATAGGTTCCCTGGTGCATGGGAGACAGGAACGCAGAAGACCAGAGCGGCGGTCCAACTGTCGTCGGCACCTCCGGGCATAGAACGACGAAGCCGGGCAAGTTCTTGTTCAGCGCGCCCAGGCCGTAGGTGAGCCAGGAGCCCATCGATGGGCGTCCGGCAAAGTTCGCGCCGGTGTTCATCATTTCCAGCGCCGGCTCGTGGTTGGGAATCTCTGTGTAGACCGAGCGCACGAAACACATATCGTCCACGCACTCGCCCAGGTTAGGAAAGATCTCGCTGACCTCGATTCCGCTTTTTCCGTACTTCTTGAAGGTGAAGGGCGATTTCATCAGGTTGCCCGTTTTGCGCTCGTGCGCGAGTGCGCCGCCGGGCATAGGCTGTCCGTTATATTTCTCCAGCGCCGGCTTATAGTCGAAGCTGTCGATCTGCGAGAGCCCGCCATTCATGAAGAGGAAGATGACGTGCTTTGCCTTTGGCTTGTCGGTAATCATCCATGAAGTTCGATTGCTCGCGCTCTCTGCGCGGGCAAGAGACTCGCCGACCAGACTTGCCAGGCTTAGATAGCCGAAGCCGCAGCCCATCGTTTTAAGAGCCTGACGGCGCGTCAGCGGGCGGATTGCCGGGGTGTGGGCCATTCTCATCTCCTCAGTTGCCGGCGCACCGGCATGCTTCTGCGTATCAGTTTACGTACTGGAATTCATTTGAGCTGAGCAGAGCACGCGCATACTCATCCCATGCCGTGATCGGCTCGCCGCCTACGGTGTAGCCCGGCTTCTCAGGAGTTGAGCTCAAAAACTTCAGGCCGAGTTGCAGTTCATCCGCGGTGGGCTTGCGCTGAAACAGGTACTCGTACGTCTTGGCGATGCGAGCTTCGTCGGTGGGCTCGCTGTGCACGCGCTCGGCGAGCACGCTTGCCTGCTTGTAAACGAATGGGTTGTTCATGAAGAAAAGTTGCTGCAAGGGAACGTTGCTGGAAAAGCGCTGCTCCGATGTGAAGCTCGGATTGGGAAAGTCGAAGACCATGAGGTAGTTGTTGAGGCGATAGCGGCTCACCTTGCAGTAGACGGTTCGACGGAGATTCTCTGGCGTGAAGTCGGTTGAAGGACCGCCAATCTCTTTCAGGTCCAGATCGCCGGCCACATCGAGCATGCTGTCGCGGAGTTCTTCGGCATCAAGACGCTGGCGGTTGAAGTGCGAGTAGAGCCGGTTTGCGCCATCCTTGTCATGAGCCTCGGGCGACTCCTCCGTGCTGGTGCGATAGACCGCGGAGAGCATGATCTCGCGCTGCAGCCACTTGATGGAGCGCCCGTGGCTGACGAACTCCGAGGCGAGATACTCAAGCAGATCGGGGTTCGAAGGCTTATCTCCCATCACGCCGAAGTTGTCAGGCGTATTCACGATTCCTGTTCCGAAGTGCCAGTCCCACACCCGGTTCACAATCACGCGTGCAGCCAGCGGATGATTGGCGATGTCGTTGGCGAACTGCAAACGGCCACTGCCATCGGAGTATGGCTGCTTGTCCGGCGGGCCGAGCACGGAGATGAATCCACGCTGTACCACGGGACCCATCGAGTGCGGATTTCCGCGGATGTTCAGCTTGATGTCCTCAATCTTCGGCTTGTCATCCATGCCGTTGACGTAGGGGTAGGGCGTGTCCTTGAGTTCCTTGTCGAGAGCCGCAATCTGCTTTTGCTGTGCCTCAATATAAGCCTGGAATTGCGGACCCAGGCGCCGCTGAAGACCCCATCCCATGAAGACCAAAACGCCGGGCTTGAACCGCTCTTCCTGGTCTCCTGAGAGCGCGATGAAAAGCTCCTGGTAGAGTATGGCCTCCTCAGATGGAAGGGCTTTCAACTCCAGTTCGCAGCCTGGACAGAACTGATCGAAAGTCTCAAACTCGCTCGGTTTGGCATCGAGCAGGCGGTGCTTGGGAACATTGTTCTTTGCCTTGATGGCGTCGTTCTCATCTTCGATCTCGGCTTGGGCGGCATGGACGCGCAGCACCAACTTTTGAAATGCGTCACCGAGAACCTTGGCATCGGCTTCAGTACTCTCCGTCGATGCGGTCATCGCCTTCCAGTCATTGAGGTACGGAAAGGTGTGTTCTTTCGGCAGGTAATCAACCCATCGCTGCAGAACTTCTGGATCGAGCTGCTTGCCGGCCGCAACTTCATCAACGGTCTTCTTCGGCTTGCCGAGCACGTTCCAAGCGGCGGTGAGGTAATCCGAAATTTGAATGGAGAGCGCAGCGGAAAGTTGCTTGCTCAAAGCGGTTGTATAGTCTCGCAAATCGGCATGCAGCCTGGCGTCTTCAAGATTCTTCTTGTCATACGCAGCCGTGGCCGCCGCCGATGCAACCGGATACTCCTTGTAAGTGGAGTTGGCGAAGATGCTGACGACCCTGTAGTAGTCGGTCTGCGCGATGGGATCGTACTTGTGATTGTGGCATCGCGCGCAGCCCACGGTGAGCCCGAGCAAGCCGCGGGTTACAGCGTCGACACGTTCATTGCGCTCGTCGGCGCGGCCTTGAATCGGTTCGGCCTGGTCCCAAACCCACGGCCCAGCGCCCAAATATGTTGTGGCAGTCAGATTCGCGTGACGCTCATCGTCGGTTTTGTAGGTAAGTTTATCGCCGGCAAGTTGCATCACGGTGAAGCGGTCATAGGGAAGGTCGTCATTGAAGGCCTTGATGACCCAGTCGCGATAGCGGTATGCGCCTTCGAATGGCATGTAGCCGCGGCCCTTGGGGTCAAGGCCGCGCACATCATCTTCGGCGTAACGGGCCACGTCAAGCCAGTGGCGTCCCCAGCGCTCCCCGTAGCGAGGCGAGGCCAGCAGGCGGTCCACTACCTTCTCCCACGCGTGCGGCGATTTGTCGTTGACGAAAGCCGCAACTTCTTCGTTGGTGGGCGGAAGACCGGTCAGATCGTACGTTGCTCTGCGGATGAGCGTCGTGCGATCCGCAGGGGCCGCGGGTTGGAGTCCCGCTTTGTGCAGCCCGGCAAGAATAAAACGGTCAATCGGAGTCTGCACCCAGTGCTCGTATTTACCGTCTTCAATGTTTGGCGGCGTTACCGTCTTCAGCGGCACGAACGACCAGAACTCACGCTGCTTCTCAGTGATCACGCCGGTTGACGCGGTGGTGGCAATCGGCTCAGTGGAATTCTCGGGCCACTTTGCGCCTGCCTTGACCCACTCCACCAATGTGGCGACCTCATCGGCTTTCAGCTTACCGCCCTTGGGCATCTTGAGATCGCCGGTCTGCTGGATGGCCTGAATCAGCAGGCTCTTTTCAGGATCGCCGGGCACCACCACGGGGCCGTGCTTGCCACCTTTTTCAAAGGCCGCCTTTGAGTCAACGCGCAGACCGCCCTTTGCCGTTTCGTCGTGGCAGTCGTAGCAACTGTTGGCCAGAATGGGGCGAACCTTGTTCTCGAAGAAATCCGTGTCAACTTTCATCGCAACCGCTTGCAGTGTTGGGGATGGAGCGCCACCGGTCCTGGCTGGCTCAGATGCGCCGGTCGTTGCGGGTGTTTGATCGGAGCCGACCGCTCCCGCTTTCACCCACGCTTCAAGGTCCTTGATTTCTGCGTCGCCGAGCGGCCGCTTGGGCGGCATCTTAAGGTCTCCGGTGCGCCGGATAGCCTGAATCAGCATGCTGGTTTCGGGATCTCCGGGAACAATGACCTTACCGTCCGAGCCGCCTTTCATAATGCCCGCGTAGGAGTCCAGCCTCAGCCCACCCTTCGCCGTGTCATCGTGGCAGGAAAGGCAATTGTCGCTCAGAATGTCAGTCACTCGGGTCGCATAGAACTTCGGAGAGGACGGGGGCGGCGGCGCATCCGATGAAGCCACAACTCTTCCCGTACTGGCGATCGCCATTCCCAGTGTGGCTGCGCATGCGCATCCGATCACGATGAGATGTTTCATGCCAGGTTTCCCTCTTCGACAATTCGATCTGCAACCGGGTCATCGGTGTGCATACTTGAGGACTTGTAAGCGAGCTGCTTCACATATTCCAGCAGATCCTCAAATTCCCGGCTTTTAATACGCGCGGACATGGGCTGCTGCGACTGCGGAATCTCCATGTCCAGCACCAGGTTGGTTTCCCCGGCTCGGTCTTCGCGATGCCGCCCCAGAAGAATCAGCCGCGTACCGAGCAATAAGGCCTCCGAAGTATTATGCGTGACAAAGACCACAGTTGGTTTCGACTCCAGCCAGATACCGCGTAATTGTTCCTGCAGGCTGGAGCGCGTTGAAGGATCCAGAGCGCTGAATGCCTCGTCCAGCAGCAGAACCGGCGGATGCATCAGCAGCGCCTGCGCAATGGCTACGCGCTGCTGCATGCCACCGGATAGCTGATGCGGATACTTGTGCATGTCCTGCGCTCGCAGCCCCATCCGAATCAGGAATCCCTGGGCATCTGCGCGCAGCTTGCGACGGAAAGCAAAGAACGATGGACGGAACCGCGCCAGGAACCGGCTTTTCGCGTTCTCTGGTCCATACATTACATTGCCCAGCACCGTTCGGTCGGGAAACAAAGAATACTTCTGCGGCACATAACCGCAACGCGCATCGATCTGCGTTACCGGCTTGCCATCCACCTCAATGGCGCCCTCGGTTGGAAACTCCTGGCCCAGGATCAACCGGAGGAGCGTGCTTTTGCCGCAGCCGGTCTCGCCCAGAACCACCACGAACTCGCCGGCGGCAACCTTGAGGTTTAGCCTCGAAAGAACAGTTTTGGTGCCCTCTTTGCCGGCCTTGTAAGAGACCGAAACATCGTGCAGGGCAATCTCCGTACGCAGGGGGTCTGTACGCTCGGTTGCAGCGCCCCTTGCGACTTCTGCGATCGGTCCCTCTACGAGCTTTAGAGCGGCTGATACCACGGGTGCAGTCTCCGGTTCATCATGCGTAGAATTGCATCCAGCAAAAACAGCAACAGCGCCACCCACAGCAAGTAAGGGATGATGATGTCCATCCCCATATGCCGGCGCATGATGGCAATTCGATAGGCCAGCCCGTCGGTCGAGGCGATCATCTCGCCCGCAAAAAGAAAGAGCGCCAACGGCTTCAAATTGAGCCGCAAGCTATTGATCAACTGCGGCAGCACCTGCTTGAGAACCACTCTGTAGGCCACGTCGAGGTTCGTCGACTTCAGCGTGAAAGCCTTCACAATCTGTTCGCGGGGCACGCCGCCGGAAATGTTGTAAGCATCCAGCATCAGCGTGGGGGCAACGCCGATGAACATGAGCATGATCTTTGACCACTCCCCGATGCCGAAAACAATGAACAAAATCGGCAGCAGGGAAAGTGCTACGATTTTATCGAAAAACAGCACAAATCGCAGGAAAAATGCGCCCGCATAAGGAAACACGGCCATATGCATTCCGAGAAGCATGGCTGGAATCAGCAGCAGCAGTGCAATGAAGAAGCGTCCCGCGCTGGAGGCCGTGTCCTTCCAGATCATGCTGTGCCGGACTTGCTCGAACAGTGTCGCGCCCGGATCGAGCGGATCGTCCTCCTCGGCGGGCTGCAGCACCGACGTCTTGAGTCCCTGAACCAGTTGCGTCGCCGAAGGGATGACACGATCTTCCGGATTCTCGCGATGACGCACAATGGAGAAATGCGCGTAGAGCGCAATCCCGGTTACAAACAATATCCAGGAGAGCGAATGCGTCCATAGCCGCGCGGGACGCACCTGGATCCCGGTCAGGTCAGAAACGCGAAAGGCCTGCGCCATGCTTACAGCTTCCCTTGCGCTGCAAGTTGCATGTAGGTTGCATCGACACGCAGCCGCACTCGATCCTTCTTGCCCTGGATTACGCCGTCCGGATACAAAATGGCCACGTCGTCCACCGATTGGACGTTTTGCCCGAGCAGGCCGTGTCGGAAGCAGAACTGCCGCACCAAGTCCATTTTTTGTTTCAGATCGCCGCTCTCGGTAAACTGCGTCGCGGCTTGCGCGGAGGAATAGAGATACGTGGTGCGCAACTGCTCCTTATAAGAGGCAACGGTGTCGCCGGAGGCCGCTGCGCTGCCGCTGATGGCCTGGGCGTTGGCTGCTGCGATCTGGGCCACGGTTTCATACCAGGCCCCGGCAATCGCCTTGGCAAACTTCAGCCCTGAGCCGTCGGGCCGCTTCAGCACATCGGTGCGCACAACCAGGAGATCGAGAATCTCCTCCGGAATACGAGAGGAGTCGAAGAGCGATTTCACCGCGTGGTCCTGGTCCAGGATCTCGGAAACCAGAGGCTTCCAGGTGACGGCGACCTGGTTGCTCTTGTCTCCCAGAAATGCGCCCACAATATCGGAGTCGCTGGTGTTGAGCAGCTTAAGCCGGGGCAGCTGGTTTTCAATCCCGTTCAGCACCATGGCGCGTTCCAGCAGATACTCTGAGACGGTCTTCTGCACCAGCATGATCGGCTTGCCGGGCAGTTGCGCCAGCGTCAGATTGTTGCGCGCAAGCACGGCGTCGTTGCCGTTCGAGTAATCGCCAACCAGCACCACGGTGGAGTCAACGCCGGCAGCCGCTGGCATATCGAGCGCCTCCATGTTGGTCATGGTGCAGGCGTCAATATTCCTGGCGACAAACGCATCCAGGGATGCGGCATAGTCGAAGCGCTGCACTTTGATGACGACGCCGTACTTGTCTGCCCAGCGCTTGAGAATGCCGGACTTGGCCATGTAAAAGTATGGATTCCAACCGGCGTAAACTGACCATCCGACGGTGAACGCAGGCGGAGCCGCCAAGGCCGGGACTGCCGACAGGCAGGCAAACAACGCCAGCAGAAGGCCGATTCCGCGCACCGGAAAAGGGGTGCGCGGCCCAAGCTTGTTCCGGGCCACATTCGATTGTTTCATTACGCGGAATATCAGAGCGGAAGGATACCTCTGCATGGTCGAACCATATCCCAGTGGAACGCAACGATTCAATGTTGATTGATTTTATTTATGCGGCACATAAGCAATTGCCGCACGTGGCTGAAAGCATCGCAAAATCAGGGTTTGCCGGGCACATCGAGCCGCCAGACCTTCTCCCCGTCGTAGCTCGTCAGCCAGACCGAGCCGAGTGCGCAGCGGATACTGTCTCCGCCGACGCCATGCCATTGAGTCACCACCTTATTTGTGTCGGGATCGACTTTCGTGATGGGGAATTTCATTACTGTGGCCCACACCGCACCCGCGCCAAAGGCGATCTCCCCGCCGAATCCCGGAATGCCTGCCGGAATGGTGGCGATCAGCTTGCCGGTGGTGTCGTCTACTCGCGAGATGCTGCCGTCACCCTGATTCAGCACCCACACCGAGCCCGCCCCAACGGTGAGAAACCGGGGCATGGGACCGATCGGAGTGGAACCGGTGACCGTATTCGTCGCCGGATTCACTCGGACCAGCGTGTTGCCCTGGTTGGAGCTAATCCAGATCGAATCGTTGGCGAAGATCGGGTTAAACGAGCCGGGAGGAAGGTTGATTTTGGCGATGACAGAATTGGTTGCAGGGTCGATGCGGTCGAGCTCACTAGTCTTCGAAGTCACCAGCCACACACTTCCTGCGCCTGTAGCGATGCCGCCTTCGGAGTCAATGGGGCTGGCGGCAATCGTGGCCTGAATTGCCCCCGTCTCCGCATCCACACGCACCAGGTTATGGTTGCCGCAGCTTGGAATCCACAGGCTCCCAAAGCCCACCGCCAGACCTGAACATGGCTTGGCCACGGTGATAATAGTCCCCGGCTGGTTGGTTTTCGCGTCCAGGCGCACCACATGATTCACGCTGGAACTGGACACCCACACCGCGTCTTCCGTCACGCCAAGCCAATCCGGATGACCCTTGACGATGAATGTAGCTGTGGGCGGCAACTCTTCTATTGCGTGTTGAACGCTCGGTGTATCGACGCCCGTTTTTGGCGGGAACTTCGGCGCCTGCGCGCAGAGCGGCAAAGCCGCGCATAAACAAATTGCAAGGCCAGAACGCCGAATCAAAGTGGTGGAAAGATTCCAGGGCATGACTGCGCTCCAAGGGTCTGCAGATTTAAATCTGCTGTGATCGGATATGAGGAAGCAATGAATATCAGGCGGAAAGTTGCTTCCTTATGCCCCGCGCGCCAGGTTGGCTGCTTTTGGGATGCGCATGGGCGGATAAGCTCCGGCGCCGCTCTTCCCGGATGCAATCTCAAGAAACGCTTGCGCAGCGCGGGTGAGCGTCTTGTCTTTGCGATAGATCAGGGCCAGCTCGCGATGCAGCTTCATTCCCTCCACCCTCACTACTTTCAGAAGGCCGGAATGCTCATCGTCCAGAACATTAGTGTGGGGCAGGAATCCCATTCCCAACTCGGCGCAGATCAGCCGCTTGAGCAATTCGCTCGAATCCAATTCCATGGCGATGCGGGGCTGCACTTCGTGGTGGTGAAAGAAGTTGTTGATCTGCGTGCGCTGGCGGCCGTGCTTGAGCAGAAGCATCGGGAACTGAATCATCTCGTCGAGCTTGATCACATCACGGGTAGCCAGCGGATGGGTAGGCGCTACGGCGAGCACAATTTCATCACGGTGAATTGGCAGCACCACCAGCCGCGGGTCCTTGATGGGGAGCGAAACAATTGCGAAATCGACGTCGCGGTTAAAGACCGCCTCCAGCGAGCGGGAGTGCTCTGAACGCACAATGTTCAGATTCACGCGCGTGTATTGCTTTTTGTAGAGGGCAAAGACGGGAGGCAGGACGTAAAGGCTGGTGGCTTCACTGGCGCTTACTGAAACTTCCCCGCGCGCCGAGCGGTAAAGTTCATTGACAGCGACAATAATATGGCTTTGACACTGCAGACAGTGTTCGGCGAAAGGCTCGAACAGCCTTCCCGCCGCGGTAAAGGTCACCTTGCCGCCATCGCGGTCAAACAGGCGTGCGCCCACTTCCTTTTCCAGCGAGCGAATCTGCGCCGAGATTGCCGGCTGGGTTACGCCAAGTTTTTCGGCGGCCCGCGAGAAGCTGCTCAGCCTGCAAACTTGTTGGAATGTCCTGAGCTGCTCAAAATCCATCCTGAATATCCATGATTCAGCGCCGTTGGGGGTTAGCGCGGTGTCCCGAAAGGGAGTGAGTTGAGCTTCATCATAACCCAGAACTCTTTGAACGGCGCCACATGATTGACTCGGACTTGGCATGTCACCGAAGTCAAACGCGCACTCGAATCCGTTTCCTATTTGACTTGGCCCGGTGCAGCTTTCCCCGTTCCTGGTCAGCATAATGACTGGTTTGCCGGCTCTTCCGTCCACAAACAAATTGAATACGGCAAACAAAAACCGCTTTGAAGATGAAGATTCCTTATCTGGCTTTAGATGCGGGGTGCCACAATCGAATCATGCACTTTCCCGACAGGCGCGGTTTTCTCGCGGGTTTGCTTCTCATGCTGCTGGTGTGTAGCCTGCCGGCAATAGCCGAGAACAGGAAGGCAGAGAATCCAAAGACCGAAGCAGCTAAGCCAAAAAAGACCGTATACGACTACTCGCTGGTCGATCTGGATGGCAAGGAGGTTTCGCTCTCCGCCTATAAAGGCAAGCTGCTGCTGATCGTCAACCTCGCCAGCCAGTCGATCTATCATGACCAGATTGACGCACTCAATGCGTTGCAAAAGGACTACGCCGACCAGGGCCTGGTGGTCATCGGGATTCCCTCCGCCGACTTTGGCGGCGAGGAGTTGAAAGACCCAGCGGCCCTCAAGAAGTATTATCGCGAGACGGCGCACGTGACCTTCCCGATCTTCGCTTCAGCGACCTTGCGCGGCGTGAATGAGATTCCGCTCTATCGCTTCCTCACCGACCCCAAGGATGGTCTTCCGGGAGGCGATGTTCATTGGAACTTCACGAAGTTCCTGGTCGACAAAGAGGGACTGCCCCTGGCACGGTTTGAGCTGGCAGAGGATCCGGCCGAGATGGATTTTCACGTCACCATCGAAAAGGCTCTAGCGGGCAAGCTGAAGAAAAAGGCCGGCGATGGCAAGGACGACAAGTCCAGCGACGACGATGCAGATGATGACGGCGAATAGGCTGCGATCGCCAGCACGATCCTTTTGATTGCATTGGCGTTACTTCAACCCCTGCACGTACTTTCTCCAACCGCCGAGGTGGGTAATCTCCTGCGCTCCCACGATGCCCGCAGGTTCGCAGAGAAAACCCTTTACCGTCGAGCCATCCTCAAGCCGCAGCGTGCCGAGCGCAAGCGGCGGAGGAATAGCGTTTAAAAAGCTGCCCACCGTGTCCTCTGGCATGGCCCAGACTTCAACCTCAATGCCCGGGCCGCCGAAGCCAGGCTCATAGACCAGGCCCGGCTTGGGAGGCGTAGTGTTGGGCACCGCGTAGAGGCGATAATCCCCGTGGGTGCGGGTAGTGCGTACGAGGCGTGCCTTGCGCTGCGTCATCTGCCAGTTGAGCGGCTGGCCGTTCAGATGCGCGCCGACGACCGCCATCAGGATGCATCCATGCGGCGCGGAGGCAGGGACGACAGGAGGAGTTTCGGCAAGTTTGCGGTTCGACCCGCCCAGTGTGATTGCCAGACTGCGATGCAGGCGCTCGGCGACTTGTAGCAACGCATCATCGGTGAAGGCTTTGCCTATGAGAGAGACGCTGAAGGGTAAGCCGTTGCCCTTAAAACCGGCAGGCACTGCGACAGCGGCCAGGTCGAGCAGGTTGACGAAGTTGGTGTAGTAGCCAAGATTGCTGTTGAGTTCAAGAGGGGCCTGCTCAACTTGTGCGATGGTGTAATGGGTGGGGGCGGTGGGCAACAGAAGGAAGTCGGCCTGCTCCCAGACGCCGGCTGTCTCGCGGCGCAGAGCCTCCAAAACGTACGCGGCATCGAAGGCTTCAACCGCACTGAATCGTGCTGCGCCGGCGATTATGCCGGCTACGGTTGGCTCCATCGCGTTGGAGTGCTCATTGAGAAAATCCTTCAGCGCCGCCAGCCTTTCGGCAACCCACGGGCCGTTGTAGAGCAGACTGGCCGCTTTGCGGAACGGCTCATAATCAAAGCGCACGGGCTGGCCGCCGAGGGCTGTGAGGGCCTCGACTGCAACATCGAATTGCGCTCGCGCTGCGCCGTCACCGAAGAATTCCAGGCTGGATTCCGTCGGCACACCAAAGCAAGAGACTGCGCCCGGCGCTGCCCAGGGCGCAGCGCCTTGTCCAGGAACCGGAACGCGGGAGTACGGATCGACGGCATCGAAACCGCGCGCCACTGCAAAGACGCGTGCCGCGTCTGCGCATGTTTCCGCGAAAATCGAAACGCAATCCAGAGTCCGGCAAGCGGGCAGAAGACCGCTCGTGCTGATCCATCCGCGCGAGGGCTTAAGGCCTACTAATTGATTGAATGCAGCCGGTATGCGCCCCGATCCCGCAGTGTCAGTACCCAGCGAGAAACTGACGAGTCCGCGCGCGACTGCCACCGCTGAACCCGAGCTCGATCCACCGGAAATATATTCGGAATTGAAGACGCTGGAGCAAACGCCATATGGCGAACGCGTACCCACCAGGCCTGTCGCAAACTGGTCCATGTTGGTTTTTCCAATCAGGATCGCGCCGGCATCATGCAGCCGCTGCACAACAGTCGCAGACCGATGGGCAGCATGCGCAAATGCGGGGCATGCCGCGGTTGTCTGCAAGCCTTCCACATCCAAGTTGTCCTTTACCGCAAAAGGAATTCCGAAGAGTGGCAGGTCTGTCCTTGAGTGTCTAGCCTCAAGCTCCGCGGCACGCTGATGATTCCTATCCTTAGGCACCAGCGTGATCCAAACCGGCCACTCACCTTGCTCGGTGATCGCGTCATAGATTTGCTCCACCAGCGCAGTCGGTGTTAGCGTTCCAGCGCTGTATGCGCTCTGCAATGCGGTAATATCCACGGTTTACTCCTTCTTCCCAGACGGTGCATTTACTCTTGCAGCGTGCCTTTGTTGGTTGGTTGCACGCGCACAATCGCCAGTTGTTGTCCGGCGCTCACCATCTGCCCGCTCTGGCAAAGAATCTCTTCAATTACGCCGGCGACAGGTGAACCAATCGTCATCTCGGTCTTCATCGCGTCCAGCACAATCAGTTTCTCTCCCGCTTCAACACGCTGCCCCTGCTCCACAGGAATCTGGAAGACACTTGCCGTCATGGGCGCGCTTACCGCCTCGCAGCCTTCTGGAACTTCATGCTCCTGCTGATTGAAGTCGGGCATGTCCGGCAGGCCGGCAACTTCCAGCTGCCCGTTGATACGCCAGCGCTCGCGCTCTTCATCAAACGCCTGTTTCTGCCGGGCCCTGAAGGCAGTAATCTCCGGCTGAATTGAATCGAGAAACTGCTGGTAGCGAATCAGGTTGAAGTCAGCCTCTTCCGTTTTCAATTCGAATGCGCCGTGCAGAATATCGCGACGCAGCTCCTGCAACTCTTCAGTGGAGACAGGATAGAAACGGATTTGGTCGAAGAAGCGCAAGGACCACGGCAGGCCGGCAACGAACGTCTTCGTCGTCCGATAGGTGTTCCAAACCTGTACTGTGCGGCCCACTAATTGATAGCCGCCGGGGCCCTCCATGCCGTAGACGCACATGTAGGCGCCGCCGATACCCACGGCATTCTCCGGGGTCCATGTGCGCGCGGGGTTGTACTTGGTGGTCACCAGGCGATGACGCGGATCCAAGGGAGTGGCCACCGGAGCTCCCAGATAAACATCGCCCAGACCCAGCACCAAATAGCCGGCCTCGTACACGATGCGGTGCACGTCGTGGACAGAGTCAAGCCCATTGATGCGGCGGATGAATTCAATGTTGTCAGGACACCAGGGCGCATCCGGCCGCACCGATTGCATGTACTTGGCTTGCGCCAGTTGTGTTGCCGGATCGTTCCACGAGAGCGGCATGTGCACGATGCGCGAGGGAACCGTGATGTCGGGCTGTTCGGGGATCTCGCGATCCAAGGCCTCGAGCACACTCAAGAGTTCGTTCCGATGTAGACGGCGATTGTCGTAGTGAATCTGCAGCGAGCGCACGCCGGGTGTGATATCGATGATGCCCGGCAGGCAAGATGCGCGCAGCTTGCCTTCCAATAGATGCACGTGAAGCCGCAAGCCGAGATCGAGCACGCGGTTTCCGTACTCTACGAGTAGATACTTGTCGCCGTCGGCTCGATAGACCGTGGCCGGTTGTCGCGCTTCGACACTTTTGAGAATTGCCGGCTCGTCCGGGCCCCGAGAAGGCAACGTCGGCAGGCTGCCCTCAAGCGTTTCAATTGCACGATCAGTCTCGGCCTCAAGCGCGGCGGCCTGCTCGAGAGTGAGGCGACGAAACCGCGCCGTATCACCGGCTTTGAGTTGGCCCAGCTTCCACCGCTCGGCCTCGACCGTCACCGCGGGGCAAACGAACCCGCCCAGACTGGGCCCATCGGGGCCGAGCAGAATCGGCATATCGCCTGTGAAATCAATGGAGCCGACGGCATACGCGTTGTCGTGAATATTGGATGGATGCAATCCCGCTTCGCCGCCATCTTTGCGCGCCCACTCGGGCCTGGGACCAACCAGGCGAATGCCGGTTCTGTCCGACTGGTAGTGCACGCGCCACTCAGTCGAGAACAGCATTTCGATGTCGCCGGCCGTGAAGAACTCCGGGGCAGTGTGCGGTCCGTAAAGGACGCCGATCTCCCAATGGCAGTCATACGCGGGGACCAACGCAGCAGGAAGCTCCAGCGTTTGCGGTGCTGCCATCGTGACGAGCAGATGAATCACATCTCCGGCGCGCAGGGCGCGTCCGCCGTGGCCGCCGAACTTGCCCAGCATGAATGTGCCGCGGCTTCCGAGGAAACGGGGAACGTCAATGCCGCCGGCGAGAGCGAGATATGTTCGCGTGCCTGTGCCTTGCGCCGCGCCGAACTGCAGTGTACTTCCCGCGGCAACATGAAAGCTTTGCCACAAAGGAGCAGCCGCGCCATTAAGCTTCGCGCCCATGTCCGCGCCGGCAATCGCCACCACGCAATCGGAGTCGAAGCGCAATCGCGCGCCTATTGTCGTCATCTCCAGCGCGGCCGCATCGGGCGCGTTTCCGACCAGGCGGTTGGCCAGCCGGAACGCCAGCGTATCCATCGGACCTGATGGCGGCACGCCCACATGCCAGTACCCGAGTCTCCCTGGATAGTCCTGCACAGTGGTCTGTGTTCCGCCCTCAAGCACCTCAAAGGCATGTCGCCGCACCGTGAACGCGCCTAGAAACGCCGTCGTGATGGCGCCGGAGATGAACGTCTCTGATGCAGCAACCGCGCGCAGATATCTGAGATTGGTTTCCGTCCCATCGATCGTGCACTGAGCCAGCGCGCTCTGCAGATTGGTGACTGCTTCCGCTCGGTCAGCGCCCGTCACAATGATCTTGGCAATCATTGGGTCGTAAAACGGGGTGACCTCACTGCCGCTCTCGACCCAGGTTTCCACGCGCGCGACTTCCGTCGATGGAAAAACCACCTGCGACAGTTTACCTGGGGCGGGCTGAAAGTTTTTCGCGGGGTCTTCACAGTAGATGCGCGCTTCGATGCTGCACCCATGCGGTTCGCGCGCGAGGCTGGTCAGAGGCGGCAGTTCGCCCGCAGCCTCTTCGATCATCATCTGCACCAGGTCCAGCCCAGTTACCTGCTCGGTGACGCCGTGTTCCACCTGCAGGCGCGTGTTCACCTCAAGAAAGTAGTACTCGCGGGTGTCGGTATCGTAGAGGAACTCGACCGTTCCGGCGGAGGCGTAGTTGACGGCTTTACATAACATTTCCGCCGAATTCCTAATGGCCATTGCCGTAGTTGCGTCAAGTCCGGGAACAGGCGTCTCTTCAATGACTTTCTGATGGCGGCGCTGTGCGGAGCAGTCGCGCAGTCCCAGCGTGAGGATTCCTCCGTTGCCGTCGCCGAAGATCTGCACCTCGATATGCTTGGCGCGGGTGACAAACCGCTCGAGATAGACGCTGCCGTCGCGAAAGCTGTTCTTGCTCAGCCGCACAACCGTCTCATATCCCTCGCGTAACTCACCCTCCGATTGGCAAACACGCATGCCGATGCCGCCACCGCCCGCGGAACTCTTCAGCATCACTGGATAGCGCAACTGCTCCGCCAGCGCCAATGCTTCGTCAAGATCCTTGAGCACGCCGGTTCCGGGCAACAGTGGAACGCCGCACTGCTCTGCGAGCGTGCGCGCGGTGTGCTTGAGTGCAAAGGCCTCGATGTGGTCCACTCTTGGACCGATGAAGACAATGCCACGTCGCGCGCACTCGCGCGCAAACTCAATGTTCTCGCTGAGAAATCCGTAGCCTGGATGAATAGCTTGCGCGCCTGTCGCTTCGGCGGCAGCGAGAATGCGATCGATGGAAAGATAACTTTGATTGGCGGGCGAGGGCCCAAGGAAGAATGCCTCGTCGGCATCGAGCACCGGGCGCGCATCGCGATCCGCCTCGGAATAGACGCTCACCGAAGAGATTTTCATCTTTCGCAGTGTCCGAAGAATCCGGTTGGCGATCGCGCCCCGGTTGGCGACCAGGACCTTACTGAACATTCGTATCCCAAACCAGAATCTGGACCGGCGTCGGATTGTATCCGTTGCAGGGATTATTCAACTGCGGGCAGTTGCTGATAACCATCAGCACATCCATCTCTGCGCGCAACTCGACATACTTGCCTGCATCGGATACACCATCTTCAAAGGTGAGGCCGCCCTCTGGCGTGACCGGAACGTTCATGAAGAAGTTGATGTTGCTGGCTATGTCGCGCTTCTCAAATCCACGCCCCCACTGCTGGATTCCCTTCATGAAGCTCTGCCGGCAGGCGTGCATATGGCCCTTGGCAATGTCATAGCGCACCATATTGCTTTCCGTGGCGCAGGCTCCGCCCAGTGTGTCGTGCCGTCCGCAGGTGTCGGCGGTAATGGTAAGAAGCACATTGCCGTTGGAAGAAATCAGGCGGGTTCCCGTGGTGAGATAAATGTTGCCCTGCTCGCGGATGGTGTCTTGCGCGCTATAGCGGTCGGCGTAGTCGTGGGCGTTGTAGAACAGCGTATCCACGGCCTGGTTGCCTTCCAGATCGACGATGCGCACAACCTGACCCTTCCAGATTTCAAGCAGGAATGGATCCCCGGCCTCCACCACAAAACTGCGCAGGGCGTCCGCAGGCAACAATTGACTGGTTTGCAGAATAAATGTCGACACGTTTTCAGTCCCCGCCGTTAGAGGAAAAATAGCTCAGTCAGAATAAAACCGCGCGTGTTCTCGCTACAAAGCATCCGGCATGGATCATTGGTGCGCGCGGGCGAGACCCTTGAGATGCTCACTTCCACAGGGCGAGGCTTGTATTTGCTGCCCGGATCCAGTGGGTGTTGACAGGTATTCAAGATCACCAGAACGTTCATCTCGGCGCGCAGTTCCACATAGCTTCCGGGGGACGAGTTATTTGGGGTGTAACAAAGGTTGCCGGTCTCATCCACCGTGACCTTGCTGAAGAAATTTACCGTCGCATGCAGGTCGCGCGCCCCCATGCCATATTTTCCAAGTTCCACAACCAACCCGTCACGCGCGTTCTGGTGCCATTCGTTGCGCGCCTGCTGATAGCTTGCCTTGCCGTACTTTTTCTCAACCAGCGCGTTATTTGAAAAACCGCACAGCGGATCGTGCCAGCCCACCGTGTCTTCAGTGATGGAACACAAGATGCGGCCCATGTCGGAGTAGAGCACGTGCCCCTCGGTAAGTCGAGCCGTGTGTTGCGCCTTCAGTGTGTCCGGCAGGTTAAAACGTTCGGCCGGAATTTCAAAATTCAGGAAGTAGGCCGCCACGTTCGCGCCGCCCTCCAGGTCAGTCATTCGCAGCGCAGTGCCTCTCTTCAGCACATGCGACCAGGTGGCCCCGCCGGGCACCGTCTCGGTCCAAAGCGCGGTCGATTCCATATACACCAATCCCCCTGACGCACGCGAAGACGCGGACGCCTGGCTTGTCCGGAAAAATCCGGCTACTGTGTGCGCAGACACGCCTGCCTTCTATGCCGGCGACGCATCAGCGAGGGGTTTAAATGTATTGGGTCGGTGGTCCGCAGCAGACATCCATGTGATTGATACGCAGCTGTACCTTGATGGAGATAAGCCGGATTGAGCGCCGCGTAATCACTTGGGTTTGAGCGTAGCACGAAAACGGCGAGCAAACCAAATTGCTGATCGTCTTTTGCAAAGCGCGCAGTGCGTGGCATTTAGCGGTAATTCCTCAAGCCGTATAAGGCACGCGATTAGGCGGAATCGAAATTTCTTATCTCCCTTGATTCCTTTTACCCCCTGTGAAACGGTAGCTTCACGATCTCCTTGTGGCGCACCCACGCCCTGTCCACGGACTAAAAACTGACGATTCAACAGACAGATTTTATTCAGTCTCGCACCTGAGAGACTGCTGGGA
This sequence comes from Occallatibacter sp., assembly GCA_050014515.1. GTDB lineage: Bacteria > Acidobacteriota > Terriglobia > Terriglobales > Acidobacteriaceae > Telmatobacter. The sequence continues at coordinate 9,908 of JBEKDE010000015.1, read as the reverse complement.
ACCGTATCCCCGAAGGCTCTCAATAGAGCCGGATTCTTCCTCATTTCTTGACCATCATGTTCCGCGCGCCGGAACAGCGAGATCCGTTTATCTGGAGGCAGTCGTAGATGAAGTGTATTCGCATATCATTTGTTGTTTTTATGGTTCTGCTCTTCGCCCTTGCCGGCTTTGCGCAGACCGCTGTCACATCCGTGCATGGCGTTGTTGTTGACCAGAGCGGCGCCGCGATTGTGGGCGCGCGCATCACCCTGTCCGACCCGGCGACCGGGTCCAAATCAGAACGTCTCACCGGGCCGCACGGTGAATATGCCTTTGAGCAGATCAAGCCGGACACCTACACCATCTTCGTTTCGGCGCCAGGCTTTGCGTCGCAGAAGCAGGTAGCGGAATTGCTTGTCAACCAGGCGCGGACCGCCGATTTCAAGTTGACCATTGCTGCGGCATCCGGAGAGACCGTCGAGGTCGTAAGCAACGCTTCTACGCTCAACACATCCGACGCAACCATGGGCACACCGTTCGACTCGCACCAGATTCAGACGCTTCCCTTTGAGGGCAACAACGTGCTTGATCTGCTGAGCCTGCAGGCTGGCGTGCTATTTCTCGGCGATCAGACGCAGTCGCAGATGAACAGTGATAGCCGCAGCGGCGCGGTGGACGGCGCGCGCTCTGACCAGAGCAACGTTACGCTCGACGGCGTGGACGATAACGACCAGAACGCGGGCTATGCTTTCAGCGGCGTGCTGCGCTCCACGCGCGATTCAGTGGAGGAGTTCCGCGTGGTCACTACAAACTCCAATGCGGACTCGGGCAGATCGTCTGGCGCACAGGTTTCGCTGGTCACACGCAGCGGCACCAACGCTTACCACGGCAGTGTCTATGAGTATTACCGGCCAACCAATACCGTTGCCAACAACTGGTTTAACAAGCAGGCTGAAATTGCTTCCGGAGATCCGAATGTCGCGCCCAAGCTGCTGCGCAATACGTTTGGCGGATCGTTTGGCGCTCCCATCAAGAAGGACAAGGTTTTCTACTTCGTGGCGTATGAGGGACAACGGACAGCGGAGGACCAGCAGGTCACGCAGGAAGTCCCATTGGCGGGCTTCCGCAACGGGAATCTAACCTACGTCAACTCGAGCGGCGGCACCACAACGCTTGACCCGGCCCAGATTGCATCCATGGACCCCAACTGCTTTGCCGGCGGCGCATGTCCACTCGGGCCCGGCGTTGATCCCGCTGCGGAGGCCTATTACGCACAGCTTCCAGCTGCCAACGGCACGCAGTTGACGGACGGCTACAACCTTGCTTCCTACACCTTCGCCTCACCCAATCCAATCAATCTCAATACGCTGATCGCCAAGGTTGACTACACGCCTAACTCCAAGCACCGCCTGTTCGTGCGCGGCAATCTGCAGGATGACCACACTTCCGGCCCAATCCAGTTTCCGGGCCAGGGTTCCAATTACACTCTTGTCGACAACTCAAAAGGCATTGCCGCAGGCGATGTGTGGTCGATCTCGAATTCGGTGGTCAACGACCTGCGCTACGGACTGGTGCGCCAGGGCTATGCCAACCGAGGCATCACCTCCGGGCCTTATGTGACATTCCAGAACATCGCCAACCTCACCGGCGTCGGCAGTACGTCGTCGGTGGTCTCAGTGCCCACGCACAACATCGCAGACGACCTTACCTGGGTGAAGGGCAAGCATACGTTCCAGTTCGGCGGAAACTACAGGTTGGTCTTCAACAACAGATCGTCGGACGCAACGCTCTTCAATCACGCTACCGTGACCTATGAATATCTTGGCAACGGCGCGATTGCCGGCACTGGCTCCAGTCTCGACCCGGACGCATTCGGATTTCCAGACGTCTCAGGCAACTACAGCAGCGCCTACAACATCGCCGTTGCGAACATCGTGGGCATGATCACCGTGGCGACCGAGTACTACAACAACAGCTTCGCGAGCGGGCAATTGACTGCTCTGCCGGCAGGTCAATGGGTCAACCACCACTACCTCACAAATGAGGTTGAGTACTACGGGCAGGATAGCTGGAAGATGCGGCCCAATCTGACCCTGACCCTTGGCTTGCGGCACACCTTGCTCCAGGTGCCGTACGAGCGCGATGGCCAGGAGGTTGTGCCCACAGTGAACCTGGGGCAATGGCTGAACGCGCGCTGGTCCGGCGCCTCTCAAGGCAACGTAGTGCAGCCCACTTTCGGCTTCACTCAAGGCGGCAAGGCCAACAACCGGCCAGGCTTCTGGAACATGGATAAGCTGGACCTGGCGCCTCGCTTTGCCATCGCTTACCAGCCGAAGGACAACATCACCGTGCGCGCCGGGTTTGGCGTTTATTACGATCACTTTGGGCAGGGCATCGTGGACTCGTTCGATCAATCCGGTGAGTTCGGGCTGGTCACTTCCGACCAAACGCCCGTGGGCGAAACCGATGTCGATACTGCGCCGCGCTATTCGACGGAGTCCGGAGTTCCCCTGAGCATTGTTCCGCCGAATAGCGTTACCGGCCCAACGCCGGTCTATCCCGGCAACGACCTGGCACTTGCATGGGGTGTGGACCAGAGCCTGACCAGTCCGTACTCCTATGCCTTTAACCTCGGCATCCAGACGCAACTGCGCAAGGGCATGATGCTGGAGGAGACGTATACAGGCCGCATGGGCCGCCATCTGTTGCAGATGCGCGATGTGGCCACGCCGTCCGACCTGGCCGATCCCCAGTCGGGCACAGACTACTTCGCCGCCGAGAAAATGATCGACAAGCTGAACGACCTCAGCACGCCTGTCACCAGTGTTCCGAAGATTCCGTATTGGGAGAACATGTTCCCCTGGATGGCCGGCGGCGGCATGAGCGCGACGCAGGGAGTTTACCAGCTTTATTTCGGGAACAACCCAGGGCCTGAAGCTGGCTTCCGCGGCAACGAAGCCTCGGCGCTTTTCATTCTGGATGCGGTCCCGGGCTATCTGACACCGAACAACGAGCTTTACCGCTATTTCGATCCGCAGTACTCGTCGCTCTACGCATGGTCGTCGATGGGCACCAGCAGTTATAACGGGCTGCAATTTGCGCTGCACCAGCAGGAAACGCACGGGCTGCAATTCGATGCCTACTATACGTTCTCCAAGTCCATCGACCTGGGATCGGATGCTGAGCGCACTGGTCCCAATGCAACTTCGTTCGGCGGGTACTTCAGCCAGATCATTGATGTCTACAAACCCAAGGGCAATCGTGCTCCCTCCGATTACGATGTGCGCCACGCGATAACCATGAACGCGCTCGGCGCCCTGCCTTTCGGGCGCGGCCGGCTTTTTGCAAGCAGCGCAAACAAGTTGACAGACACATTCATCGGCGGCTGGAACCTGACCGGCCTGACCCACTGGACAAGCGGACTTCCATTTGGCTCGATCGACGGCCTCGGCTGGAACACCGACTGGGCCGACCAGAGCTGGAACGTGGCCACGGGCCCGATTCTCTCCGGCGGTCATGCGCACGACAGCGGCGGCCAACCCAACGCATTCAAAAGTCAGGCTGTGGCCCTGAACAACATTCGTCCGCCGTACGCGAGCGAAACCGGCGAGCGCAACTTTTACAGGGGCGATGGATACTTCAGCATCGACACCGGCGTCTCCAAGGTGTTCCCGATTGCAGAAAAGAAAGACGTCAAGTTTGCGTGGGAGATCTTCAACGTCACCAACTCGATGCGCTTCGATCCGGCCAGCGTTTCCAACAACCCCTTCGGCAACCCAGGCAGCTACGGCCGCTACACAGCTCTGTTGAATCAAGGGCGCCGTATGCAGGGGTCGTTGCGGTTCAGCTTTTAGCAAATACAGTCGGCCAATCAGGGTGTGGGGCGACTATCCGGTCGCCCCACATTTTTGTCGCAGCGAGGCAATGGAGGTTGGTCGACAAGCGTGCGACCTCTGCGACCGACTAACATCAAATCACCATGGGTTCACCAGAGCTTCCCACCAGCGCTCCGCGGGCTAGCGCCGTCTCCAACGACGTCAGCGTTCAATTCGGCCTTGACAATACTTATGCTCGGTTGCCGGAGCGCTTGTACGCGCGAGTGAACCCAACGCCTGTAAAGGCTCCGCAACTGGTGAAACTCAACGTAGTTCTCGCCCGCCATCTGGGACTCGACCCGGAGGCACTTGCGAGCGAGTACGGCGTTGAAGTATTGGCCGGCAACCGAATCGCCGAAGGGTCCGAGCCTCTTGCGCAGGCATATGCCGGCCACCAATTCGGCTCTTTCGTGCCGCAGCTTGGCGACGGCCGCGCCAACCTGTTGGGGGAAGTCGTGGGGCGCGACGGCAGGCGGTATGACATTCAACTCAAGGGATCGGGCCGGACTCCGTTCTCGCGCGGAGGCGATGGCAGAGCCGCGATTGGCCCGGTGTTGCGCGAATACATTGTGAGTGAAGCCATGGCCGCGCTGGGCGTGCCGACCACACGTGCGCTGGCCGCGGTGACCACGGGCGAACGCGTGCTGCGCGATTCAGTCTTGCCTGGGGCGGTGTTGACGCGGGTTGCGTCGAGCCACCTGCGTGTGGGCACTTTTCAGTACTTTGCCGCGCGCCGCGACTTGGAAGCCACGCGCATTCTGGCCGACTATGCGATTGCTCGCCATTATCCCGAGGCGGCGCAAACGGAGCGGCCGTACCTGGCTCTGCTGGAAAGTGTCATTACGCGGCACGCCCGACTCGTCGCGCAATGGATGCTGATCGGCTTTGTGCATGGTGTGATGAACACCGACAATACATCCATCTCGGGCGAGACCATCGATTACGGTCCGTGCGCCTTCATGGAAGCGTACGATCCGGCGACAGTCTTCAGCTCGATTGACCACGGCGGGCGCTATGCGTATGGCAACCAGCCGCATGCCGTGGTGTGGAACCTGGCGCGCCTGGCAGAGGCGCTGCTGCCGCTGCTCGCCCTGGAGGCGGGAAGCGAAGAGACTGCGCTCGCCATGGCCAACCAGGCGCTCACCGCGTTCGAGCCGCAGTTCAAGGCAGCGCGCACCGCTGGACTTCTGCGCAAGATTGGGTTTGGCACGGAACGCGAGGGTGACTCAGCGCTCGCTGAGGACCTGTTGCAGCGCATGGCGATCAACCGCGCGGACTTCACACTGACTTTTCGCCAGTTGTGCGAAGCCGCGATCGGGCCGCAAGGCGACGTGGGAGTCCGTGTGCTCTTCGCGAGTCCCAGCGCGTACGACGCCTGGGCTGTTGAATGGCGCAAGCGACTTGGTGATGAGCAGGTTGATCCGCTGGCCCGCGCGGCGGAGATGCGGAGGGTAAATCCCGCCTTCATCCCACGAAACCATCTGGTCGAGGCAGCGCTCGATGCCGCGACCACGCGGGAAGATTTCCAGCCGTTCGAGGAGCTGCTCGATGTGGTCTTGCATCCGTTCGAAGATCGACCGGGCTTGGAGCGGTATGCAATGCCGGCGCGACCCGAGGAGCGGGTGCTGCAGACATTTTGTGGGACGTAATCCGCGCGGGGCTTATCTGGCGGCAGCGGAGGCTCACTTATACTCGACGATGAGCATGTCGACGCATCTGGACACAATTCTGGCAACGACACGCAGCACAGTGGCTGCGGCCAAGACGCGCGTGCCGCTGGCTGAGTTGGAGCGAAAGGCAGCGGCGCATGAGCCGCGCGGATGGGCTGCGGCTTTGCGGCGGCAGGCGGCGATTGGGCCCGCTGTGATTGCCGAGATCAAGAAGGCTTCGCCGTCGAAGGGGCTGATTCGCGCGGAGTTTGATGCGGCTTGGCTTGCCAGACGCTACCAGGCTGGAGGTGCGGCGGCGCTCTCGGTGCTGACGGATGAGCCGTATTTTCAGGGGAGCTTGCGGAACCTTGAGCTGGCTTCAGAAGCCACGGCGTTGCCTTGCCTGCGCAAGGATTTTACGGTGGACGAGTACCAGATTGTTGAGGCGCGCGCGCATCGCGGCGACGCGATTCTGCTGATTGCAGCGGCGCTGACTGATGCGGAACTCAGGCGGTTCTCCGACGCTGCGCATCGCGATTCGCTGGACGTGCTGGTTGAGGTGCATACAGCTGGCGAGTTGGAGCGGGTTCTCGACACGCTGGGTGAGAGTGGCGCGGACGCGATCGGAGTGAACAACCGGGATTTGAAGACATTCGACGTGAGGCTTGAAACTTCGCTTGAGTTGGTGGAGCGGATTCCTGGCAGCGTTGTGCGCGTGGCGGAGAGCGGGATTGCGACGGCGGACGACTTGGCGCGGCTGAGAACAGCGGGGTTTGACGCATTCCTGATTGGCGAGAGCCTGATGCGGAAGGCCGATCCTGGAACGGCGCTGGCCGAGTTGCTGGCGGGAGTTGCGGCGGCGCAATGAACTCTCTCTGGGTCAAAATTTGCGGGAACACTTCGCTGGAAGATGCGCAACTGGCGGTTGATGCTGGAGCCGATGCGGTGGGTTTTGTGTTTGCGCCCAGCCCACGGCGGGTAACGGCGGCGCAGGCGGCGGCGATTGTGCCTCATCTTCCCGCTGCGGTGGAGAAGATTGGCGTGTTTGTCGGCGCGGACGCGGAGGGAATTGAAGCTGCGGTGCGCGAGGCGGGACTGACGGGGGTGCAACTGCATTTTGCGGCCGATCCGGAGCTGCCGGAGGAGTTGCACATGCGGCTGGGACGCGAACTGCGGGTGCTGCGGGTGCTGCATTTTGACGTCGATCATCTCGCAGGAATTGCTACGCAACTTGCTGATTATGCGCATGATCCACATGTGGATGCGGTGATGGTCGATTCATGGTCGGCCACGGCCGTAGGCGGCACGGGTGTGACCTTTGACTGGGCGGCGGCGCGGCTGACGCTGTTTGATGGGGCGCAGCATGGATCGCAGAACCGCTTGGTGGCTGCCGGCGGGCTGAATCCGGAGAATGTGGCCGAGGCGATCAGCCTGCTGGAGCCGTGGGGCGTGGACGTGGTTTCGGGCGTGGAGGCTGCGCCGGGGCGCAAGGACCCGCAGAAGGTCGCGGATTTTGTAGCACGGGCCCGGGCGGCGAGCCGCAAGTAGGGTCCCCCCGTACTTTTGGAGCAAGTTCCCTATTTTGATGGCGATAAGGGAGGGGTGTCCGCCTATCTCCTTGAATCCAAGCTGGTTAAATTCAAAGTACTTGGAATCATTGGGTTGCGGTGAATCAGTGAAGAAGTGAACGAGTGAATGGCTCGCGGGACGCTCGCACCATTGCATGGAGCGGACGCTCGCACCATTGCATGGAGCGGACGCTCGCACCATTGCATGGAGCAGCCGCTCGCGGGGGGCTCGCTTGAGCCTCCCGCCTCTCTTTCTTTCCTTTTTTGGGCTCTGAAATTATTGTGCGCCAATCGCCCATAATTATCTGCAAACATTTGGGGCCTTCGGGCAGTTTATTTTTACAGGCGAGAGCGAGGGACTTGGACGGCGCCGATTCGATGGTTTTGCCGGCGTAGCCGCGAGGTGTACCTGACGCATGAGTTTGAAGTGGTTTGGAGGAGGGCGCTGTGTGCGAGGGCGAGGCGCGGCTCGCCTCTGGTTTGGATTGCCGCGGAAGTTTCGCTTGCGGGGGTGCTGGGGGCGGTGGTGGCGAAGTGGTCTTCGGAGCCAATCAATCGGTGGATACGGGGAGCGGCTCTGCTGCTGTCGGCGCGCTGATCCTACATATCAGAGCATTTTCGGAATACATATAGACTTTTTCAGTACCGTGAAAGGTGGCTTTTTCTTGAGGAAAAAGCCACTTGAGTGTGTGTTTTCGGTCTACACCAATTCCGAAAAAATGCTACGATAATTCAGGATCATGCCCTATTGCGCATAATGCTCTATATAGCATAATAGTTCGACGAGCCGGTTCGCCTACTTCCATCCGAAGTTCATGGCAGAGGTCGAAAGGCTGCCGAGAGCGGTGCGAGTCCAACTGATCGCGTCTATCGAGCCGTTGCGGGAGTTTGGACCGGGTTTGGGACGACCCGATGTGGATACGCTGAAGGATTCGCGCTACGCCAATGTGAAGGAACTTCGCTTCAGGGCAGATGGATGCGTCTGGCGGGTCGCCTTCGCCTTCGATCCTCGGCGCAAAGGGATTCTGCTTGTCGCCGGGGACAAATCGGGCGTGAGCGAGAGAAAGTTTTACAAACGGCTGATCGACAAAGCCGACAGGCGATACAAGGAACACCTCGAAACCTCTGAGACGAAGGAGTAACTGGCGCGGAGTTGGTGGCGAAGGTACGCCGGCGCATGACGCTGGCGGAACTGCGCAAGGGGCGCAAGATCAGCCAGGCGGCGGTGGCGGAGGCGCTGGGGATCGGCCAGATGCAGATTTCGCGGCTTGAGAAGCGGAGAGATCCGCGGCTGTCGACGATGGCCCGCACGGTGGCGGCGATGGGCGGCCAGCTGACGATGATCGCGACCTTTCCTGATCAGGAGCCGGTGGTGCTGATTCCGTCGCAGCTTGCGGAGAAGGCGACGCGGAGCAAGAAGAGGGCCTGATTCGGGATGTTGCAGCCCCACCTCAAAGAGGCGAGGTGCGGGCACTTAGAGCAAATGCTGAGAAGGTGTGTCCTTTTTGGGGCGTTGTGCAAGGTTGCCTCTCCCTGATGGTCGCATCAACTTCAGTATTGTGGTTTCGGGTTACAGCGTCTCAGGATTTGCCGTAACCGCTGAGGAGCCGTGAAAATGAAGGGCCAATGCAGTCAATGTAAGGAAGCGCTGACGTTCGATAACGCTTCGCTCTCCGTAACAAGGACCGGATATGGCCGCTGCCGGTCATGTGAAAACTCGCATACGAAAGGGCGAGCGCGGACACTCGGCGGAAGGTTTACCGCGGGACGTTCTCAGGCCAAATTCAATAAGCACAAGTGGGAGTTGAGCTTTCAGCAATACGCGGCGATACTGTCGTCCGGCCAGTGTTTCTATTGCGGTGAGCCGCTTCCAACAGCCGCAGCCGGGTTAGACCGGAAGGATAATGGAGATTACGCTTGGGATTCGGCATTTCCATGCTGCGGAAAACAGCCGCGTTCCATTGGCCCACGTGGATGCAATGAGACTAAGAGTGGTGAAATGGCGCCGATCCTCCTAATCGTCCGTAGGTGGTATGAAAAGCGCGGAGGCCTTCCGACGGAACGGGATTTCATCAACAGTGTGCATGAGTTTGAAGCTGGGCGAGATGCAGCGCTCAAGATTATTAATAGTCTGGACTTGCGAGACCTCAAAAGGTTAAGGCGTGCCAAATCGGTGAAGGAGTTTCTGATAAGAAACTGCTTTGTAGGTTGAACAAAACAATAAGTCGACGAAGATGCCCGGGCCTAAAGGCCGTCGTAGCCTATTGCCGCATTCAGGGGCCTGAAGGCCCCTGCTCCCTCCGTCCGTTTCATCCAACCGTGGGTCGGCGAAAGCCGGTGGACGACTAGAGCATGCTTCACAAACTGCTTAGAGATGCTTACCGCAGTTCCGCAGGGGCTAAAGCCCGGGTTAGTTTCTGGCGTTTTCGGCACGGCTGAAGCCATGCCCTGATACAAAGCCAGCCAAACGAGAGTTTTCCCGCAGGCTTGAAGATTGGCGCTGCAATTGGACGTTGTTAAATCGCGCTGCCTTGCTGCTTGTACACTGGAAAGTTCCCCTTTCTCTTCGGGAGCGCAGGAGATTTCCCCTTATGTCTTCGATCATTCTTCCAGCAGTACCTTCCGAATCACGGGCGGGGCGGTTTGGCGTGTATGGCGGGCGGTATGTGCCGGAGACGCTGATGGCGGCGCTGGTGGAGCTGGAGCATGAGTACAACCTGGCCAAGGCCGATGTGGCGTTTCAGGCGGAGCTGGCGGGGCTGCTTAAGGATTATGCGGGGCGGCCTACACCGCTGTATTTTGCGAAGCGGCTGACGGAGCAACTGGGCGGGGCAAAG
>JBEKDE010000014.1:0-64430 GCA_050014515.1 Occallatibacter sp. | reverse complement strand
GAATCTTTGGTGCGGAGGAGGGGACTTGAACCCCTATGCCTCGCGGCGTCAGCACCTCAAGCTGGTGTGTCTGCCAATTTCACCACCTCCGCACAGAGGTGAACTCTACGAGTATAGCAAAGCCGGAGGGGCTTGAGAACCATGGTCCAGGCGAATTGGGCGGGTTCAACAAGCCTATTGAGGGACGGAATTCGGGGTGCGGGCCATCCTGTCGCGCAGTCGCTTCTCGGCGTCGGCGCTCCAGTATTTGCAGTCCAGACGGATGAAGACCGATGTGTACGGGACTGTCATGGTGGTTTTTAGCACGAGAATGTTGAAGTGTTTTGAAGCTTCCTCGACGTTGGCGATGATTTGGTCGTGGGGCAGGGACTGGACCGGAAAGGGGTTGAGCAGGTCGTGGATTTCGTTGCGGTAGGCTGCCACGCCGGGTGCGTCCTGTTCGGGGACGAAGGGAAGCTCAGCGTCGAGCCAGACGAGGGGACGCACATGCGCCGAACGGTCGATTGCTCCCAGGACGTGGCGAATGACTTCGAGTTGGTTGGCATCGGTTTCTATGGTCTCAATGCCTGGCCCGGATTGCAGCGGGTAGGCCGAGTCGACGATCAGAATCCAGTTGCGATGGCCAAGGAGGGGCATGGCGTCGGCGACGCGGTCACGCCAGTTTGGGGCAGGCGCGGGCGCGGATTGGGCTGCGAGGATGGATGGGGCAGGGAACAGGAGGCAGAAGACGAGCAGAAACTTGCGCATGGGATTGATCCTAACTTGCTTGACGCAGTGAGGACTGAAAGCGCTCCGGTGTCGTGGCTTCTTAGCTTATGAGGCGTTTCATCCATGCGGCAAGGGCCTGCTGGTCGGGGTCGCCGGCGGCGTGGATGGCCTGCACGTTGCGGCGCTCCTCGGTGGCGCGGTTCTGGCTGATTTTGAACTTGCCTTCAATGCGCGAAATCGGGATGCGAAAGCCGACGATTCCGGCCAACATGGAGCGGCGGAAGTTTTCGGGCATGGCATGCCATTTTTCGGCGAAGGCAGGCTCGTTGGCCTGGATGAGACCGGCGAGCAACTCATCTTTTCCGGGATCGTCTTCGACAAGCTCAAGGGTGCCGTAGGCGTGGACGGCGATGTAATTCCATGTGGGCACGGAGTGCGGATCGGTGTAGTTGGTGGGAGAGACGTAGCTGTGCGGGCCGGGGAAGACGACCAGGGTCTCGCGCCCGGCCAGCGACTGCCAGTGGCGGTTGGCGATGGCGAAGTGGCCTTCGATCAGACCGTGTTCCCCCTGGTCTTTGACGACTAGCGGGAGGTGGGTGGCGACCAGCGGGGCAGGTGACTCAGAAGTTGATTGCGGACCGAAGAGGATGGCGAAGGAATAGGCCTGCATGGCTTCGATGAGAATGGCACGGTCGGCGACCTGGTTGAATTTGGGGCTGTACATGGAACTCCTGGTGGACGAAGACTTATTGTGAATTGTGGTTTTCCACTCATTCCGCAAAGAGTGCGAAATGAATGGGGCGCAGGGCTTTTGTTGCTTGAGTCATCTATTGAATGCGCTCGAAACGGAAGCCTGCTTCGCGAAGGGCGTGGCTGATGGCGGTGATGTGGGTTGCGCCGCGGGTTTCGAGGGTTACGTCGATCACGGTTTCGCCCAGGCTGACTCCATAATAGGCGCGATTGTGGATGGTTTCGACGATGTTGGCGCGCTCGCGAGCGAGGATCTCGGTCAGGTGAAGCAGTGCGCCGGGGCGGTCTTGCAGATAAACGCGTACTCGGAGCAGACGGCCATCTTTGACGAGACCACGCTCGATAATCTTGGCCAGCAGTGTGACGTCGATGTTGCCGCCGCAGACGAGGACGACGGTGCGGCGATGGCGGAGATTCGTCTTCGACTGAACGACCGCTGCCAGTGCGGCTGCGCCGGCGCCCTCGGCGAGCGTCTTCTCCTGTTCTAGGAGCATGAGGATCGCGCTGGCGATTTCTTCGTCGTCGACGGTGACGATTTCGTCGACGTAGCGATTGACGAGGGGAAGCGTGAGGTCGCCGGCGCGGCGGACGGCGATGCCGTCGGCGATGGTGGCCTCGGCGGCGATGGTGATGGGATGGCCGGCCTCGCGTGCGCGCAGCATGGAGGGCAGCTTTTCCGGTTCGACGCCGATGACGCGGATTTTGGGATTGGTCTCTTTGAGCGCGCAGGCGATGCCGCCGATAAGGCCGCCGCCGCCGATGGGAACCACGACTGCTTCAATGTCGGGAACCTGGTCGAGGAGTTCAAGGCCGATGGTGCCCTGGCCGGAAATTACGTCCGCATCGTCAAAGGGATGGATGAAGGTGCGGCCTTCTTCGAGGCGGCGGCGCAGGGCTTCTTCGCAAGCCTCGTCGTAGCTTTCGCCAAAGAGGATGACTTCAGCACCGTAGCCGCGGGTGGCGGCGACCTTGATTTGCGGCGTGGCGAGGGGCATGACGATCTGCGCGCGAATGCCGCGGGCTGAAGCATGGAAAGCCACGCCCTGTGCGTGGTTACCTGCACTGGCTGCGATGACGCCTTTGTCGCGTTCAGCCTGGCTGAGGGTGAGCAGCTTGTTCAGCGCGCCGCGCTCTTTGAAGGAGCCGGTGCGCTGCAAGTTTTCAAGCTTCAGGTGGAGGGGCAGGCCGGTGAGTTCAGAGAGGTGGTGGGACAGGTGGCAGGGCGAGACGTGAATGGTGTCGGCAATACGCGCACGCGCTGTCTGAATACTGGCTAAGGTGACGGAATCCAAAAGACGTTCTCCTTGAGGTTTCGAAAGCACGTGCAGGTGTTGCAAGAGCAGTGAAGCGACGCCGGTTGAAGTCGGCCGAAAAATCAAAAAACCACCAACCGCGCTTGCGGGTGGTGGCCTGTGTGTTGCTCAATCCAAAAACTGGTTGGTCAGGCTTTGTTTCCCGCGCTTGAATTGGAAATGGTAATTCGAATGGCGGGAATCGACGGAGCAATGCGCAGCGCCGGGAAGAAGTTCGGGGTGGGGCGGGAAGTGTGCATTGCTATTGATGGAAGTAGACCAGAGCGGCGGGGGGCGCGTCAACCACTTGCGTTGGGAGCCGCTCGCACCAATTTCGGTCAGGGATGTAAATGGTTGGCGGATGGCTTGTGTGTCTTCGATTGGCTGTTGAGATCGAAGGCGGCTTTGACCATGGCAATATGCGAGAAAGCCTGGGGGAAGTTTCCGACCATACGCTTGTGGTCCGGGTCGTACTCTTCGGAGAGGAGGCCGAGGTCGTTACGTAATTTGAGGAGGCGGGTGAAGAGCTTTTTGGCGTCCCTGACGCGCCCGATGGATTTCAGCGCACTCACCATCCAGAAGCTGCACGCAAGGAAGACGCCCTCTCCGGGCGGCAGGCCATCGTCGACGTGTGTCGTTTTGTAGCGCAGCACCAGACCGTCCGGCATGAGTTCTCGCTCGATTGCTTCCACAGTGCCTTTGACACGGGGATCGCTGCCGGGAAGAAATCCGAGAACCGGCATGAGCAGAAGCGCGGCATCAAGCTGGCTGGAGCCATACGATTGCATGAAACTGTTCTTCTTCTCGTCGAATGCGCTGGCGCAGATTTCGCAATGAATGGCGTCGCGAATCATCTTCCACTTCTCGACGGGCGCTTCATGGCGGAGTTGATCGGCGAGGCGCACGGCGCGATCGAATGCGACCCAGGCCATCATTTTTGAATAGGTGAACTGCTGGGGCTCTCCGCGCACCTCCCAGATGCCTGAATCGGGCTGCCGCCAGATTTTTTCCAGTTGCTCCAGCAACTGAACCAGGACGCGAAAGTCATCTTCAGTATGGTGGCCGATGGCTCGGTGCGCCTGGTAGAAACAGTTCATCACCTCGCCGTAGATGTCGAGCTGAACCTGCGTGGACGCGGCGTTGCCGATGCGCACCGGTTGTGAGTTTTCATAGCCCGGGAGCCAGCTTGCCTCCCACTCCAGGAACTGGCGATCGCCCTTGAGGCCGTAGAGAATCATTACCTGCTCGGGGCTGCCGGCGAGCGCGCGGAGCAGCCAGTCCTGCCATGCAATGGCTTCATCCATGTAGCCGCCGTTGACCAGGGCCAGCAGGGTAAAGGTTGCGTCACGCAGCCAGCAGTAGCGATAGTCCCAGTTGCGCACGCCGCCGATGCACTCCGGGAGAGACGTAGTGACGGCGGCGACGATGCCTCCGGTGGGGCGATAGATCATGGCACGAAGCGTGATGAGCGACCGCTCGATCACGTCGCGGTATTTGCCCCTGTACTTGAGACGCGCACTCCAATGGCGCCATCGCTTCTCAGCTTGATCGAGAGTTTGAGCAGGGTTGATTTTGCCGGGATTGGGCTTGAACGACAGGCCGTAGGTGAGCGAAAAACTTACGCGATCGCCGTGGGAGACGGAAAATTCCGCAACGGTTTTCAGATTTTCCCCATGAATGGGAACGGATGCGCGGAGAACGACAAGGTTGGGGCCGGCGATGGCGCGTACTCCTCCGCGAATGTGCGTGACCCACGGAACCGTGCGGCCGTAATCGAAGCGCAGCGCCAGTTCCATGCGTATGGGGACATTGCCACGAATGCCTTCAACGATGCGCACGACGTGCGAATTACGCTGACGGACCGGCATGAAATCAATGAGTCGGCACGAGCCAGTCTTGTGTTCAAAGGTGGTTTCGAGAATCAACGTGTGGGGGCGGTAGCGGCGCGTGGTCTTCCATTTGCCCTCCGCGGGGGCGATCTTCCAGTAGCCGTTTTCTTCTGTGCCGAGGAGGGAGGCAAAGCAGGCAGCGGAGGAGAAATCGGGCCAGCAGAGCCAGTCGATGGAGCCATTCCGGTCGACAAGCGCGGCGGTTTCGCAGTCGCCGATGAGGGCGTAGTCTTCAATTCTTGCGTCCATAGGTTCGATCGGGTGCGTCTTTCCTCTCACTGGCGTCGGGCATGGTGTGTGAGCCCTTTTTGTTGGATGCGCGAAATGGAGGATCGGTCTGGTTGTCGTGCGTGGGTTGGCGATGCAGATGGGATCCTGGGGAACGCAGGTTTATTGGAGCGGGGTTTGACCGGCGGTGGTTGTGAGGCTTCCGGCCTGTCGCTTCTTGAGTTGAGCAATCGGGTAAAGCTGAGATTGGATGTAGAGATAGCTGAAGAAAAATGTCATAACCGGACCGAGATCAATACCGATTGGTTCGCGCTTGTTGTAGTGGTTGAGGAGATTGGCGCGAATGGAAAAGAGCGTGACGATTCCAAGAATGGCTGAAGCAATGGCGAAAACGTCGGTGAGGAGTTGATTGGTCAGCGAAGAATGCGGCTGAATGGACAGCCAGGCGCAGGTGAGTTTGACAACAATATAGGCGTCGCACCAGACGACACATTTCGATTTTGAGTCGAGCCTTAAAAGCCAAATGCAGAGATACATAATCCACGGAGCAAAGACCAGTGATGCCACGGGGGCCCATAAGTTGTTCGGTGCAAACAACTCGGTCGCTACTACGATTGCAATCCAAACTACGAGTAAGACCGCCCAGTGCACCAACGGCGGTGCCGGGTATTTGGGGGTAAAAATGGCGCCATGCGGTTTAAGCGGCTGACCCAATGGGCGGCTCCGAACGCTGGAATTCGATGCTCAAAAGATAGCATGGAAGACAGCGTGGAGCTTGGCGAAGGAATAGAGATCGGGCCAAACGCAAGCCATTGTATGCGGGGTCGAGAGAGCGAGGCCCGGGTTTCCGGCGAAGTTACTGCTTCGAAGCCCGGGCTGCCGATTCGTTAAGCGCCTCCGCTCATTCCGGTCTTTCCCTGCTCATTGTTTTGCTGAGCGGCAATCGCCAGAGTTATCTGAGATCCTGCGGATAACTTCACATCATCTTTGCTTGACGACACAAAGACTCCTGAATCTCCGCTGGCAATTGTGCTGTGAAGGTCCGCTCCCGAAGCTGCGTCGATCTGATCGACTTGCAAGGTATGCCCGTCCCATGGATATGGCCCGCTCTGGGAATCGGAGTTCGAGGGTGCGAACACTCCCATGATTGTTGCATCGATTGGAATAACTTTGCCGCTCTTCAATTCGGCATCAGTAAAGCGCAACGCCAGCTTCGAAGTTCCGTGGTCTTGCATCTGGTCGGTTGCGACCGTGCCAACGAGAGTAGTACCGCGCGGCAGTTCAGGGCCATTTTTCAGATGGACCGTGTCATTCAGGACCGCTTGAAATTGATGGCCCTGCTGGATCTTCCTGGCATCGAGAGCTCTTAGAAGTCTGGCTTGAGCGGAGACCATGACGTTGACCTCCTGCTGCGCCGAGGCCGGGATGGTAGCGGTAGTCATGTCTTGCGTGTTCTGGACGTTCTGGGTGTGCGCAAATGCAGGGTAGAGAAGAACAAAAGAGGCGACTGCGATTGACAGGGATATGGCTGCTTCACGTTTCATGCGAAGAAACTCCTTAGAATCAAGTTACTTGCAGTTGAAGATACGTGCGGCTCTTCGATGCCGGCGTTCTGGAGCCATAGTTACCACATGCTTAGACGTAAATCTCTCTCAGGTGGTTATCCGTTTTACCTGATCGAATACGGCCGCAGTGGATTCAGCCGTGACTTGATGGGTGGCATTTGCGGCACGGCTCAAGTCAATCCATTTGTGAAAGCAAGACTTATTCGGATGTTATCTAAAAGATCGATATGAGTTTGGCGAAGGAATCGAGTTCGAGCAAATGCTGGCCGTCGGGGGCGGGGTCGAGTGCGGCGTGTTCAAGCACCCATGTGTCTTTGTGGAAGAGGAAGATGGCGTGGAGGCCGGCGGCGAGCGCGGGGTTGATGTCGCTCTTGATGCTGTTGCCGATCATCCAACTGCTGTACGGCGTGAGCTCATGGCGGGCGATTACCGCGCGATAGGTTGAGGGATCTTTTTCAGCGACGATTTCGACGGCGGAGAAATGCGGCGCGAGGCCGGAGCGGGTTAGCTTGTCGGCCTGCTCGGCATGATTGCCTTTGGTCATGAGGATGAGGCGATGGCGCGTGGCTAGTTCGGCTAGTGTCTCGGTCACGCCGGGGAGCAGCTCAATCTCCTGCTCGGCGATGGAGGGGGCGAGGCCGCGTACACGCTCGATGTTGTGTTCGGTGACGGGGCCGGGGCTGAGGCGCTGGTAGGTGGCGACAAGCGAACGTGTGAAGCTGCTGAGCCCGTAACCGTGGGCGAGGATGGTTTCGCGCTCCTGCGCGTTGAGCGCCTGACGCACCTCGGCGGGCGAGTACTCGTGGTGATTGAGATAGCTGATGAATGCGGCGATGGCGCGCTCAAAGTAAATGTTGTTTTCCCAGAGGGTGTCGTCAGCGTCAATGAGCAGGGTTTGGCCGGGAGGAAATAGGTCCATGGATTTATGTTATCGAACGTGGACGCCCCCGTTCTTTTCCCATAGACGAAATCCAACGGTTAAACTTGGCGGGGGCAAGTATGAGCTTTGACCTTGGAGTCTGGTATAGCGATAACACTCTGTCTGATGAGGCTGCGTCGGAAATTTACCTTCGGCTTTGCGAAGACGGGCCGTTTCTTGAAGGCGAAAATCCGGCGGTTGCTGCCTTCTATCGTGAGCTGATCGAACATTGGCCCGAGATTGACACGGTTCCTGAAGAAAAAATTGGCGATTTTGACTACTCGCCATGGTCATGTGCACTCGACCATGGCGGGATGTCCGTGGTGATGATGTGCGTTTGGCCGATGGCCGAGCGGGTTGCCGCATTCGTGCAGGAACTAGCGACCAAGCACAAGCTGGTACTCTTTGATCCCCAAGCGAACAGGGTGTTCTTACCAGAACACCTCAGTCATAGGAAACGTAACTGGCTGGCGCGGTTGTTTGGTGGTTGAGGCGCATAAGCCCTCGGCACCAGGTCTGGTTTGCATGCGCAGCGCGTCTACTTTGCCGCATCAGGCAGCGTGTAGTCGAAGCTCCACGAGTGTTTTCCGCCGGTGTTGGTAATCTTCAGCGTGCCGCTGATACCGGCTAGTTCGCCGGTGCCCGAGCCGGGGACGACCGTCACCTCCAGCAGAAATGTTCCCTTGTCCATCGACCCATTATGCTGCATGGCAAACGAGCCTGTGTGACCATGCAGCGTGCCGGTGATGTGCTCAATGGCGACGTAACCGGCGCTGCCTTTTTGCGGATCTCCGGCGCCGAGCATCTCGCCTTTGCTGGTGCCCTCGATGTCGCCGTGGAATTGCTTGTCGAGCGCGTATCGACCGATGGGTGTTCCGGTGGTTGCGTCGTCCGCGGGGAGCGGCGTGGTCTTTACCTCGAAGGTACCTTCTGCGTGCCTGGTCATTACCGGATCCTTTCTTAGCAGTTTGGATGGCGCCTGCGCGCCAGCGGCGAAGCACACGCACAGGATGAGAGCGAGAGGCATGCAAACCTGCGCCGAAATCCTTGAACTCTTGATGCGGCTAATCTGCGGTCGGCTGTTCATCACTTCCTGTTGTACACCACGAGCGGTGGGGCGGGCGCACGCGGGAGGCTCAACTACCATTTTCGGCTGCCCACCCATTCCGCGGAAAAATGTGGGATGAATAGGGCACAGAGAATCCATCGGCGCGATCAGCTACTGCTTCGGCTCCGCGGCGAGCCACTGGTCGAGATTCGCTTGCTGAAGCGAGCGGAGTTCGATGCAGCCGTTGATGTGTTCGACGGCGTGTTGAACGCCGCGTTCCGCGGCGGGCACTTTGTGTGTTGCGAAGAACGCAATAACATCGTCGCGGTCCTGGACCGAGCAGAAGGAACCGGTCGATTCGACCAGGCTGGAGCCGAGTTCCGGAGTCAGCAAGGTCTTCAGCGTGTCCCAGTGGCTCTTGGTGAAATTCCACGCCTGGGCGCGGTTCGCGTCGGAATAAAGAGCGAGCGCGACAAGGAACAGCGCGTCCTGGTTGCGCACTTTGCCTGAGGCTGCGTATTCAAGGGAACGCTTGACCAGAGCTGGATCTTCAAACCTGGGAATCAGGTGCAGCGCACCCTCCTGCATCTCTGGATTGGTGGAAGTTTCTGCGATCTTCTGCAACTGGTCAAAGAGCGCGGCGTCACCATTGCGGGCCGCAACAGTGACCGCGGCGTTGCCAAGTGTCGGCTCGACCGAGGATGAGTCTGCGAGAAATTTTTCGGTAATCTCACGGGCCTGCGCGAGCACAGCGGGGTCTTTGCCAGTGTCTCCGAGAAACTCGAAGAGATGCGCACGCAACTCGACTGTGTTCGGTGAATCGCTTGCCGAGGGCGGTCCGAGCTTTGCGTATTCAGGCGCAAAAGTCTCGCGGATCCACGCGGCGAGGGCGGCTTTTTCTTCGGCTGTTGCAGCCACTTTCTCGTAGATGGAGTTGACGCCGCCGATGGCGTTGTTGATGACTTCTGCATCCTGATCGGCTTTGAGGGCAGTGACGAGATCGAGATAGTCGCCGACCTTGGCTTTGTTGGAACGAATCTGCGCCCACTCATCGCCGACCAGGCTGATGCGCTCGGCTGGATTGAGGCTGGCTTCGACATTGGTCACGAGCGCGGCGTAAACATTGGCCGGATACGTGGTGCGGTAGTATCCTTTACCACCAGAATTTGCAAAGAAGAGCCTGGCGTCGGGGACTTTAAGCGAGGAATCATCGGGCGCGAGAACCTCGCACTTCTGAGTATCGATGCCAGTTTTAAAACAGACGGGAATAGTCCATTTCTGCGCGGGGTCAGGCGTAAAACTCGGACTAAGGAAGAAGCGTCTCTGGCTGACCGCAACTTTGCCGCCGGCTGGTTCGCCGAAGGTAAGAATCGGTTCGCCGGGCTGCGCTACAAACGACTCCATGATCTTGTCGACTGGCTTGTGGCTGGTGGCCGTTTGCGCATTCCAGAAATCTTCGGCGGTGGCATTGGAATACTCATGCGCGGAGAGATACGCATGCACGCCTTTGCGGAAGGTCTCGGGGCCGAGGAAGTTTTCAACGGAGAGCAGGACAGCGCCCGCTTTTCCGTAAGAGATGCCGTCAAACATTTCTTCAATCTCGTCGCGCGTATTGGCCTTGGCGCGAATGGCGTGGGTGGTGGGCGCGGCATCGAGACCCAGCGTCTGATTTTCATTGCTGGCGACCATCTGATCGATGTTCCATTCCGGATGCATGGCGGCAACGGGCTTGTTTTCCATCCAGGTCGCGAAGCCTTCGTTGAGCCAGATGTTGTCCCACCACTTCATGGTCACCAGGTCGCCGAACCACTGGTGGGCCATCTCGTGCGCGACGACCAGCGCCACTTCACGTTTGGCGTCGACTGAGGAGTTCTTCGGATCAACCAACATATCGGCTTCGCGATAAGTGATGGCGCCGAAGTTCTCCATGGCTCCGGCTTCAAAGTCGGGCAGGGCGATGAGGTCAAGCTTCTTGAGCGGGTAGGGAATGCCGAAATAGTTGTTGTAGTAGTGGAGCACGAACTTGGCGACGTCCACCGAATAGGGAGTGAGCGCGATCTTGTCGGGCGTGGCGCAGCCGCGAATCTTGACGCCGTCCGATTCGCCTGAGGTGCACTGGAAGTCGCCGACGAGAAAGGCGACGAGGTAAGTGGACATCTTGGGGGTGGTGAAGAACTTGAGGGTGCGCTTACCGGGCGCGGGGCCTGCAGTGTCCGACTCAATGGAAGTGTTGGATATAGCCGTATCGTTTTTGTCGACGATCAGCGTGACGTCAAAGGTGGCCTTGAAGGCTGGCTCGTCAAAGGACGGGAAGGCGCGACGCGCATCAGTGGATTCGAATTGCGTGACGGCGTAGTTGCGGCGCGCTGTTTTCGAAAGATAGAAGCCGCGGAGCTCGTTGTTGAGGATGCCGGTGTAGGCGATGGAGAGCGTGGCCTTGCCTGCGTTGAGTTTTTCAGGGAAGGTGAAGGTGGCCTGTTCCTTGCCCTTGTCCTCGCTGATGGTGGCGGTCTGCTGCTTGCCTGCGGCGTTCACTGATGCGGATTGAAAGGCGATCTCAACGGCGTTGAGCGTGATGTGGTCGGAAGGCTCGGCCAGCGTGACGTCGATGGATTCAACGCCGGAAAAGGTCGCAGCAGTGAGGTCGGGCGTGAGCGTCAGCGTGTAGTGCGTGGGAACGACAGTGCCGGAAAGGCGTTGTGCGCCGGCGATGGACGGGAGGCTATTGCAAAGTGCGGCGCATAAAATAGCGCAAAACAGGGGAGAGAAGCAACGAAACTTCATGAAAACCTCTGGAGGTGAATGATCAGGGCCTTGAACTCGCGTTGGAACGCAGTGAAGTCTTAGGGAGCAGTGAATCGAGCAATAGCAGGCAGGCTCCCGTGACGACCGATGAATCGGCGACGTTGAAGTCGGGCCAATGGTAGGTGAAGATGTGGACTTCAATGAAGTCGACAACTGAACCGTAAAGAATGCGGTCGTGCAGGTTGCCGAGGGCTCCGCCAAGAATGAGAGCGAGGGCAACGGTGATCAGCGAGAAGCGGTCACCCATGCGCACAAGAACTATGAGCACGATGAGCGCAGCGAGGGATGCGAAGCCGACCAGCGCCCAGCGCACCAGGTGCGGCGAGGCGGTTTCTGCGAAGAGCGAAAAGGCTGCACCTTCGTTGGTCCAATGGGTGATGCGGAGGACGCGGGGAATGATGGGGATTGCGCCGCCCATGCGTACGTGCGTCTCGATCCAGGTTTTGCTCAGACGGTCGGCGAGGACCACGAGCGCGGAGATGAGCAGGAGCCAGGGAAGACGGCGAGGGATGGAGAAGGTCATGCGTTGACGGCCTTTTGAGTCGTTTTCGGGTTGAGATTCCTGCGATCCCACTCATCGCGATCAAGCCGCGATGAATGGGGCACAGGCACCTGCGGTGCGGCAGATGCGCGCGCGCGGCTCGCACGGGCATTCTTGCTTTCCGACCCTTGCGATACGAAGAAATCGCAAGAATGGGGTACGAAGGTTTTTTTCACTGCTCGCCCTCGCTTGAATCGAGAGATTGCGGCGGGGCAATGTTCATTTCTTTTAGCGCGTTCTGGCAGCGGGTGCAGACGTTTTCCCATATGCCGTAGGTGGAGACTTTCGGCATGAAGTTCCAGCAGCGGGCGCACTTGTGGCCGCTGGCAGGAAGGGCCGCGATCGCAAGCTCTGCGCCTTCGAGGAGTCTGACACCGGAGACATTGATGAACTCCTTGAGTCCGGCGGCATGGCGCTGCAACAGCGCCAATTGCTCTCCTGAAGCGGCGATTTCCAACTCGGCCTCAAGGCCTTTGCCGATGATCTTTGTTTGGCGCGACAATTCGAGAGTTTGCAGCGCCAAATCACGAATCGTGAAAAGCTGCTTCCATTCTTCGAGCAACTTTGTTGGGTCTTCGGAGAAGACTTCTTCCGGTTTGGGGAAGAGCGCAAGGTGCACGCTGGCTGCGCGGCCTTCTACCGCGGGCAGATAGTCCCAGACCTCATCGGAGGTGAAGCTGAGGATGGGCGCGACCAGTCGCACTAGCGTTTCGGTGATCTTCCAGAGCACAGTCTGGGCTGAACGCCTTGCGGCCGAGGTTGGCGCGAAGGTATACATGCGGTCTTTGAGCACATCGATGTAGAAGGCGCTCAGGTCGACGATGGCGAACTCGTTCACTGCGTGGTAGACGCGGTGGAACTCGAATGCGTCATACCAGGCGAGGACCTTTTCCGTCAGGTCGCGAGTGCGGGCCAGCATGTAGCGATCAAGCGGGAGGAGTTCCGATTCCTTGACCTGGTCGCGCTCAGGCACGAAGCCGTGCAGGTTGCCGAGGAGGATTTTGAAGGTGTTGCGCAGCTTACGATAGATGTCGGCGCAGCGCTGCATGAGGTTTTCGCTGGCGGCCATGTCTTCGCGGAAATCGATGGACGCAACCCAGAGGCGCACGATCTCGCCACCCATGCGGTTGGCGATATCGACTGGATCGACGCCGTTGCCGAGAGACTTGGACATGGCACGGCCTTGCTCGTCGAGGGTCCAGCCGGCTGTCGAGACGTTTGAGTAGGGCGCCTTGCCGCGCAGGGCAACCGAAGTCAGCAGAGAAGAGTGGAACCAGCCGCGGTGCTGGTCGCCGCCCTCAAGGTAGAGACACTTTGTGCCGCTGCCGTTTTGAAATTGGGCATACGCAGCCTTCAGGTCGGGATCGCTTTCGGCAACGGCAAACCAACTGACGCCGGAGTCGAACCAGACGTCGAGGATGTCGAATTCCTTGCGGAATTCGCCGTGGCTGCAGTGCGCGCATTTCGTTCCAGACGGCAAAAGCGTCTCGATCGGAGTTGTGTGCCAGGCTTCTGCGCCGTCTCGGTCGAACAGGTCTACGATCTTCTTGTTGAGCGCTGCATCCATGATGGGCTGACTGCAGTTTTCGCAGAGAAACACCGCGATGGGCACGCCCCAGATGCGCTGGCGGCTGATGCACCAGTCGGGGCGGGTGGCGATCATGTTGGTGATGCGCTCCTTGCCCCAGGCGGGATCCCAGACCACTTTGTCGATCTCTTCAATGGCCAGTTCGCGGAATGTGACGGGCGAGCCATCGACGTGGGTGATAGGTTTGCCGTCTGCATCCTTCATCGGCGTTTCGAGGCCGATGAACCACTGTTCGGTGGCGCGGAAGATGACCGGATGATGGCAGCGCCAGCAGTGGGGATAGGAGTGGGTCAGGTCGGCGGCGGCCAGGAGCGCGCCTGACTGCTTGAGCAGGTCGATGATGATGGGGTTGGCGGCCCAGACCTTTTTGCCATCGAAGGCGGGTGGTTCCGCACGATGCCACGCTTCGGGGTCAACCTGGATGCGTCCAGCTGCGTCGACGCGGCAGGTTGGATCGAGGCCGTAGCGCTGGCCGGTGTAGAAGTCGTCCGCCCCGTGCGAGGGAGCGGTGTGGACGGCACCGGTGCCCTGGTCGGCGGTGACGTACGTCGCGAGGACGCCAAGGATGCTGCGATCGAGGAACGGATGCTGGTAGGTGGAGCGGTCAAGCAGGCTGCCTTTGAAGCGGGCGATTTCCTTTGCATCCCCTAGATTGCAGGCGGCGACGACGGAAGCGGCCAATTCGGCGGCGACGATGTAGACAGGGCCTGTTGAATTCGCATCCCCGGTCCCCAAATGCAAGGAACCGGGGGCACCCAGTTGTGAAGTTAATTCCAATGCGGGGGCACCCGGTTCTGTATCAGATTGGAGGGCTACATATTCAAAGTCAGGATGAAAGGCGACGGCCAATGATGCCGGAAGCGTCCACGGCGTTGTGGTCCAGATGATGGTGTAGACTTCGCGACCGGCAAGTGACTGCGATAGATCAGCAGAGTCGGAGGTGAGCTTGTAGCGCACATAGACCGAAGGGCTGGTGTGCATCTCATACTCGACCTCAGCTTCGGCGAGCGCAGTGCGGTCGTGGATGCACCAGTAAACAGGCTTCAAGCCGCGGTAGACGAAGCCTTTTTCGAGGAATCCGTAGAAGGCCTCCAAGGTACGGGCTTCGTAATCGCGGGCCATTGTTTTGTAAGGCTTGTCCCAGCGGCCAAAACAGCCAAGGCGCACCAACTGCGAGGTTTGCAGGTCAACGTACTTCTGCGCGTAGGCGCGGCAGGCATCCAGCACTGCGGGAGCGGGCATCTCAAGCTTCTTTCGGCCCAGCTGCTCGTCGACTTTGATCTCGATCGGCAGGCCGTGACAGTCAAAACCTGGCACATAGGGCGACTCGAAGCCCGCCATGGTCTTGGATTTGGTGACAAAGTCTTTGAGGCCGTGATTGAGCGCGTGACCCAGATGCATGGGACCGTTGGCGTAAGGAGGGCCATCATGGAGCAGGTAGGCGGGACGGCCTGCGCCGGCTTTGCGCAATTCGTCGTAAAGACGGAGCGAAGCCCAGCGGGCCAGGCGAAGTGGCTCATTCTGAGGGAGATTGGCCTTCATCGGGAAGGCGGTCTGAGGTAAGGTAAGAGTACTCTTCAACTCCGGCGCTGCGGACATCGTGACTTCCTCTGCCTGTGCGAACTTGTTCATCTTCCAGTGTAAATGGAGGGCCTCGAAATTTTGGGTAACAACCGGCCAGTTCAGTCGTCTATTGTTTATGGGAACTCGTAGCGGCCAAATATGAAAGCCGGAAGTGTTTGGATCGATTTTGAGCGAGAGCGGGACCCTGACGGGCAAGACCCCATTAGGGGAGACAGGGATGGGCGCATTCGAGCATAATGGAGTGATGGGCCCGAACGATGGGAGAGTTCCGTCGACGCGGTCCTGGGCAACAAACGCACCAGCAACCATGGAAAACGATCCATCTATGTCTAACACGGAATCCCAAGGCGCAGCGGCCCTCACGGGCGGCCATGAGTTCGATGGTTTCCTCGGCAAGGCGTTTGAGGAAAAGCCCATCTGGACGGGGCTCTACGAGAGCATCCGCGACGTGTTTTTCCCAGTCAAACTGCCGCCGCTGGAGCTGACTTCGAAGCCGATTCCAGTTCCCGACCGGATGGCTGTGAAGGCAAATCCGTGGGCGATAGGTCTTTCGACCGGCTTGAACGGCGCGATTCTCCTGGTGATTCTGTTCTTTGTGGGCAGGTCGATCGTGAAGGCGGTTACCAAGCCGACCGAAGTGTCGACTCAGATTGATGTGGGCGTATATCAAGCCCCCAAGGCAAAGACGATCATGGGTGGCGGCGGTGGCGGCGGCGACCACAGCCTGGTGGATGCGAGCAAAGGCAAGCTTCCCAAGATTGAGAAGAATCCCGTGACTCCGCCGATGATTCCGTTGGTTGAAAAGCCGAAGCTGGCCTTTGACTCCGCGATCAACGTGCAGCCCGACATCAAACTGCCGGACAATCCTAATTTGCCGATGGTGGGCCTGAAGAACTCGGCGAACGTTACGCTGGCTTCAAACGGAACGGGTTCGGGCGGCGGCATGGGATCGGGCAGCCACGGCGGCCTGGGTTCCGGTGACGGAAACGGCTACGGACCGGGTTATGGCGGCAACACGGGCGGCGGCGTTTACAGCGTGGGCGGTGGAGTCTCAGGGCCGGTTCCCGTGTACATTCCGGAAGCCGAGTTTTCTGATGAGGCGCGCCGGGCCAAGTACCAGGGTGTGGTGGCTGTGGGATTCATTGTGGACGCGCAGGGCAATCCGATGAACCCGCACGTGGTGCGCGCACTGGGCATGGGGCTGGACGAAAAGGCGCTGGAGGCAGTTCGCAAGTACAAGTTCAAGCCGTGCAAGAAAGACGGCAAGCCGGTGGCCTGCTATGCCAATGTCGAGGTCGACTTCCGGCTCTACTGACGAGTGAGTTGGTTCAATGAACCAGAGCGGAGCGCCTTCGGGCCCTCCGCTCTTTTCGTTTGCTGACCAAGGTCTGATCCCCACTCGAACGGCAGAGGGCTGAGGCTCCACCTCTCTCATTGAGATGGATTGCGGTACGACTGAGGTCGTACCCTGACGCACATCTACGTCAAAATCCGAGCTTTTCGGCTTGCTTGCATCGAGAAGCGTTAAACGATTTACTTGAAGGCATTTCCTGCATTGTTGTGGTAATCTTCCTGCGTTGAAAGGTGGCGGCTTAACAATGCGGATGCGGCAATGGCTGTGTGTGTTGGCGGGATTGTTTTTTGCGGTTCTGGCTCGGACGAACTTGTCGCAGACGGCCTCGATTCCGGCAACTCCGGCGCAGGCAGATTATCCTTTCCGCGACCCAAAGCTGTCTGACGACGCACGGATTGCCGACTTGCTGAATAGGTTGACACTGGAAGAAAAGGTCAACCTGATGTCGGATCATCCGAAGATCCCACGGCTGGGGTTGGTCTTCTCCGGCCAGGTGGAGGGGCTGCACGGGCTGGCGCTGGGCGGACCGGGCGGCTGGGGCGGACGCGGCAGAACGCCGCTGCCGACAACGACGTTTCCGCAGGAAAAGGGCCTGGGCGCCACGTGGGATCCGGAACTGCTGAAGCAGATCGCCGCGGTCGAAGGCTACGAGGCGCGCTACGACTATCAGAATCCTGTATATGACCGCGGGGGGCTGGTGATCCGAGCTCCTAACGCTGACCTGAGCCGCGATCCGCGCTGGGGGCGCACGGAGGAATCGTATGGAGAGGATCCATTTCTGGTGGGGACGCTGACGGTGGCCTTTGCACAGGGCTTGCAGGGGCCTGACCAAAAACATTGGCTGAGCGCTTCGCTCATGAAGCATTTCCTGGCCAATGAGAATGAGGACACGCGCTCGTCGTCTTCGTCGGATTTCGATGAGCGTCTTTTTCGCGAGTACTACTCAGTGCCATTTCGGATGGGATTTGAGCAGGGCGGTTCGCGTGCGGTGATGGCCTCGTACAACGCGTGGAACGGCACGACGATGATGGTCAACCCGGTGCTCAAAGACGTGATGATCAAGGAGTGGGGCAACGATGGGATCATCTGCACAGACGGCGGCGCGCTGGGGCTGCTGATCACCGCGCACCATGCCTACGCCGACAAGGAACACGGCGCCGCGGCAGCCATCAAGGCGGGCATCAATCACTTTCTGGATACTTACAAGGACGACCTGACCAAAGCTCTCAAGGACGGGCTGGTTACCGAGGCGGACATTGACGCTGTCGAGAAGAACCTGCTGCGCGTTTATCTGCGGCTGGGCGAGATGGACCCTCCGGGATTGGACCCTTATGGGGAGATCGGCAGGCAGCCGGAGGGTGCGAATATCCATCCGGCGGACGCAACTGCTCCGCCGTGGGACCAGGAATCGAGCAAGGCCCTGGCGCGGCTGGCGACGGACGAGTCGATTGTGCTGTTGAAGAACGAGGGCAACGCACTGCCGCTGGACAGAAGCAAGCTGAAGTCGATTGCGGTGATTGGGCCCTGGGCGGACCAGGTGCTGCTGGATTGGTACAGCGGCACACCGCCGTACTTTGTGAGCACCCTCGAAGGAATTCGCGAGGCGGCAGGTGCGGGAGTGAAGGTGCTATTTGACGATGGCTATGACCCTGTGCAGGCTGCGGCCGTCGCAAAAAACGCGGATGTGGCGATTGTGGTGGTGGGCAACCACCCGGAATGCAACGCCGGATGGAACGAGTGCCCCACGCCATCGAATGGCAAGGAGTCAGTGGACCGTAAGACGATTGTGCTTGAGCAGGAGAGCCTGGTGAAGCAGGTTTTCGCGGCCAATCCCAGGACGATTGAGGTTTTGCGCGCGAGCTTCCCTTATGCAATTGTCTGGAGCCAGCAGAATTTGCCGGCGATCGTGCACATTACGCATAACAGCCAGGAAGAAGGGCATGGGCTGGCGGATGTGTTGTTTGGCGATTACTCGCCCGCCGGAAGGCTGACGCAGACCTGGCCCACAGGCGACGCGCAGTTGCTGCCGCTGATGGACTACAACCTGCTGCACGGGCGGACCTACATGTACAGCAAGGACAAGCCGCTCTACGCCTTCGGGTATGGGCTAAGCTATACGAACTTTGCTTACGAGGACTTGAGGCTGAACGAGAAGAAGGTCAGGGCCGATGGGTCAGTCGAAGTAACAGTGAAAGTGAAGAACACCGGAAGCCGAGCGGGCGATGAAGTGGTCCAGTTGTACGTGCAGCATCTTGGACAGGACGGCAAAGGCTCAAAGGTTGAGCGGCCTCAATTGGAACTGGAGGGGTTCAAGCGCGTGCGGGTTGAGCCGGGCGCCGAGCAGGAAGTGACGCTCACGCTGAAGCCGCGCGACCTGGCTTACTGGGATACGGCTGCACACCTGTGGCGCGTGGAGCAGGAACAGGTGCGCCTGCTTGCCGGTGGATCAAGCGACAACCTGCCAATTCACGCGGATCTGACAGTGGATTCAAGCGCGGAGTACAAACCGTAATCAAGGGGGCTCAGAACTTCCAGACCAATCCACCGGTGACTCGACCGAAATTGGTTGGCAGGCCGGGAATTCTGTATGGAGTTTCGCCCTTCCCATTGAGGGAGAAATACGAGTAGTGAAAACCGCCTCCCGCGCGGAAAGAGATGCGCCGGGTGAGGGGGGTGTCGAGGCCGCCACCGATGTAGCCGGCAAAGGAGGCGGTTTCGCCGACGGCATGGTTGGCGGCCCAGGTATTGTTTACTCCGCCGTCGCCGGCCAATCCGTCGATAAAGATGGTCTCTTTTTTCACACGCATGTTGTATTGTCCGCCGCCCATGATGAAGTAGGGGTGCTGCGGCGCGCCGAGATTAGTCCCCCGGTAGGCGGTGACGTCAATTTTGAAGCGCAGGCGATGCCATGCAGGGAAGCCCATGGCTGCCTCCCATCCATTCAGTCCCTGGTGAGAGCCGGGCACTCCATTCAGAGAGTTTGAGAGGAAGCTGTAGCCGCCGTAGACCTGGTAACGCAAAGGCGCCTCTGTCTGGGCGTGGAGGGACGACGCCAGGCATAACAGCGCGATCAAGGGGAAGAGACGGGACGACATGCAAGGCCTCCGGATCATGTAGTCTCTCCATCCTATCTTGTCGGTTTTGCTTTTGGGAATCAGCAGGTTGCGGAAGGGGTACTGGGGGAAGTGAGCCTACGAATGGCGGTGCGGCCGGCGAGAAACGTTGTCGAAAGGATTTCAGATTGGCGAGGAGGAATGGTGCGCCCGGAGAGATTCGAACTCCCGACCCTTTGGTTCGTAGCCAAATACTCTATCCAGCTGAGCTACGGGCGCACACAGGTGGCTTCAAGCGAAACCTTACACAGATTATCAGGGTTCCATTGCGGGCGCAATCGTCTGGGTTGCTGCGGAATCGGTTTCGGACCGGAAGCGATCAGATCACTCGAACACGCAGGGAGGCAGATCAGGCCGCGGCCACGGGTTCCGTTGCGGGTGGCGGAGCGATCAGAGGCAGTTCTTCGTCCAGATCGAGGCCGGCATTGCGAACGAGTTGCGTGACGGTCGCGGCATTCAGGCGAGTAGCGTCATACTCGACACGGAGTGTGTGCGCTGATTGGTCAAAGGCGAGCCGGCGGATGCCGTAGACATCCTTGGTGGCGGCCAGCGCGAATGTGACCGTCTCTGTGGGCGGCGTGGCGTAGCGAAAGAGGATCTCCACAGTAGTCATAGATCGATGATAGCAAGAAGTCACGCTAGCGGGGAACGATGGCGGCGGCAAAGTTGACGTGCTGGGGGAAGGAGGCTTTTGCAAGGCCGTCTTTCAGTTCCTTACGGGGATTTGCAGGGCAAAGGGACCGTTGTAAGACAGTGAGACAGCCTCTTTCAGATGTCTTGCCGGGAAGTCGGCTTTGTCTTACGTAGTCTTACAGCGAAGAGAGACGCAAGACATTTGTCTTACGCCGTTTCACTTGCGACGGATCAGGCACGGGGCTGTGTCTTACCGGTTGTCTTACGGGGATTTTGCTGTCTGCAGGAAAAGCGGCAATAGAACCGGTTCACAGGCCGTTCAGAAACTCACGCACCTCGGGGTTGGTCCAGTCCTGCGCGCCGATGAACTTCCGGCGAATAATCCCTTTGCGATCGATCACGTAGGTTTCTGGCCACTGCTCGGTGTGGAAGAGCTTGGCGGTTGACTCGGAGGGATCGCGGACGGTGGTGAAATCGATGTGGCGGCGGATGAGGAACTGGCTATAGGCATCGGGGTCTTCGTCGACGCTGACGCCGAGGATGGCCAGGTTGGGATCCTGATGGTGCAGGTCGAGTAGCGAAGGAATCTCCTGAATGCAGGGTGCACACCAGGTGGCCCAGAAGTTTACGAGAACGACCTTGCCCCGGTAGTCGGCCAGATGGATGCTGGTTGCGCCGTCGGAGACTTTGAAATCGGGTGCTACCTGGCCGGTTTGGGCGGGGTGCGCACCGCGGTCGCAGGCCGCGAGGAGGGCCAGTGGCAGAAGAAGCAGCGCGGCGCGAATGGGTTTTGAGATCACATAACTATAATACGAGCGAAAGAACCTCCGCGAAAGTGACGGATGACCGGGTTGAACTGAATGGCGAGTGATAGAGAGAGCGGAGCGCGTGGGGCGGGCGGACTGAGGCAGGGCGGTTTCAAGCCGGTGCTGGGGCTTTCGACCGAGGCTGGAGAAGAATCCGGCGAGCTGATGACGCTTCCGGTGCGGCCGGGAACGGTCTACGATCAGCCCGAGCCGGAGCCGCTGATCGAACTCACGGTGATTGTTCCGGCGCGCGACGAGGAGGATTGCCTGGAAGCCTGTTTGCAGTCCTTGATATCCCAGTCTGAAGAGATCTTTGCGCTGGGCCGCGATTGGGAGATCGTGGTTGTGAACGATGGGTCGACGGATGCGACGGCGCAAGTTGCGCGCAGCTTCCAAGGGGTGACGCTGCTTGAGGCGGGCAAACTGGAGCGCGGTTGGACGGGGAAGGCCAACGCGATGTGGACTGCGGCGAAGAAGGCGCGCGGGAGGTGGCTGCTGTTTACGGATGCAGACACGGTGCACGAGGCAGGCGATCTGCGCAGGGCCATTCATGAGGCGGAGCGGCACAAGGTGGGGGTGCTGAGCTACTCGCCGCGGCAATTGGTGAGCGGGCTGGCGCAGCGGTCGCTGATGCCGCTGGTGTTTTGCGAGCTGGCGCTGGCTTATCCGCCGGCGAAGGTTTCGGACCCGAATCAGCGGATTGCGGCGGCGAATGGACAGTTTCTGCTGGTGGAGCGGGAGGCTTACCGGCGGCTGGGAGGGCACGCAAGCGTGGCCGACAAGGTGCTGGAGGATGTGGAACTGGCGTTTCTGGCCAAGCGGCGCAAGGTTGGATTGCGCTTCCGCTATGCCGACGACGCCGTTTCTACGCGTATGTACCGGTCGACGGGCGCGATGATTGAAGGCTGGACGAAGAACCTGGCGCTGCTGTTTGACAACTCGCTGGCGCTGGCGGTGTGGCGGGCGCTCGACCTGATTCTTCTGGTTGGGCTGCCGGTGCTGGCAATCGAGCTGTGGAATGCGCGGTTCGGAGTGCACGCGCTGGAGTGGCTGGGCGCTGGATGGGTGCTGGCGTTGTTTTGGCTGCGGACGCTGTTCCGGTTTTACGCGCGGGCCGCCAAGTCGAACTTTCCGTTTGTGGACTGCGCGCTGACGCCGCTGGGATTGCCGCTGTTTGTGGCGCTGCTCTACAGCAGCTGGTTTCAGCATCGAATCCTCAAGCGGGTAAGCTGGAAGGGACGGGAGTACGCGGCGTGAAAGAAGCTGCCGGCCTGGATGTGCTGGCGCACAGTTTCACAGGTGCCCCTGCCCACCCCCCCACCCAGGGTGATTGAGCAAAGTGCCTCTTTTCAATGGGTTGGCGCAATGGTCTACCGTAAAGATCCTGTTTTCATGAACTTGGAAGCTAAGTTCCTGAAAATGAACATCAAACTTGCTCGTGCAGTGAAGCTGGAGCGATCGGGAGGCCAGTTTGCAGAGTGAAACATGCATGGGCTAAAGCCTCATCTCTCTCATTTAAGCTTCCTAATCGGCCCGACTGAAGTCAGGCCCTGTTACAAAGCGGATGCGGAGCACCTCATAAGGACATATTAGCGGGTTGAGAGAAATAATCTGCAATGGGGTTGTCGGCGGAAGATGTTGATGAAAAAGGAGATAGATGGGCGTCGCGAGAAATAGTGCTTGACAACGGATTGAGGTGCACCCTTCTGGTGAGACAGGCGGCGCCTGTGTTGGGGACAGACCTCACCTGCGGTGGGGCAGATGCCACCTGCGGTGGGGCCAGCGCTCGCGGGAGGCTCGCATAAGGGGTACCCTGCGGCTCGCACTGCTCTGCCTATTGCATGAATCACCTGCGCTGATAAGAAACTGCTTTGTAGGTTGAACAAAACAATAAGGCGACGAAAATGCCCGGGCCTAAAGGCCGTCGTAGCCTATTGCCGCATTCAGGGGCCTGAAGGCCCCTGCTCCCTCCGCCCGTTTCATCCAACCGTGAGTCGGCGAAAGCCGGTGGACGACTAGAGCGAAGCCAGAGTAAACGTGCCCTTGCCGAGAGTGCGCGAGGCGGCTTTTTCTTGAGGAAAAAGCCACTTGGCATCGTGCTTCCTGGGTACAGCTACTCTGGTTTCGCTAGAGTGTGACATCCTGTGTTGTGAGGGTGAGAATGATCTTCCTGACGCGGCGGGCCACCTTTTCGGCTTCGCACTACTACTGGAACGAAGCGTGGACGCCGGATGAGAACGAACGGGTATTTGGCCGCTGCGCCAACAGGCATGGACATGGGCACAACTACACCCTGGAGGTCACGGTGGCAGGCGAACCCGACCCGGTGACCGGGTTTGTGGTGGATCTGAAGTGGCTGAAGGACGTGATTGAGCGGGACGTGATGGCGGCTTACGATCATCGGCATCTGAATCTGGAAGTTCCGGAATTCGCCGAGGGCAGGCTGATTCCCACCACGGAGAACATTGCGATTGCCGCGTGGAAGAGGCTGGAGCCGGCAGTGGGCGCGGCCGGAGGGGCGAGGCTGAGCTCGATCCGGGTGTATGAGACGCCGGAGATATTTGCCGAGTATCGGGGTGGGGTATGAGTTCGGCTGCAGGGAAGGCTTATTTTGGCCGCCGCGCGGCTCTGAGCGCGAGCCATCGGCTGCACAGCGACGCGTTGTCGGCGGAAGAGAATCGGGCGGCGTATGGGAAGTGCAACAACCCCCATGGCCACGGGCACAACTACGTGGTGGAAGTTCTGGTGGGGGGACCGGTTGACCCGCAAACGGGGATGGTGGTGAATCTGGCCGCACTGGATGAAGTGCTGCAAAAAGAAATCATTGGGCGCTTTGACCACACCAATCTGAATCTCGATCCGGTGTTTCTGAATCAAGTCCCGACGACGGAGAATCTCTGTAGGGCGGTCTTCGAGTTGTTGAAGGATGCATTGCCCGGAGGCGAATTGG
The DNA here is from genome assembly GCA_050014515.1 of Occallatibacter sp. Taxonomy (GTDB): domain Bacteria; phylum Acidobacteriota; class Terriglobia; order Terriglobales; family Acidobacteriaceae; genus Telmatobacter. Next base: position 40,657 of record JBEKDE010000014.1, on the reverse strand, counting down.
AGTATGTCCGGGTGGAAGAGACGGAGAATAACTTCTTCCAGTGTTTTGGCGAGTGAGGTTGGGTGCAGCAGAGAGTGAAAGACAGAAGCAGGTCCTTCGACTCCCCATTCGCCTCGCTCAGGGTTGCTCAGGATGACAGTCGAGTTTTGGGCGCTCAGAAAGACGGTCGATAGGAAGGGATGAAAAGCATGGCGCAGCCGATTGCAGTGAGCAAGTCCGTCCGCAGGGCGGATGAAGGGCTGAGCGAGTTCAGCACCCAGGAGATGTACCGCGAGATCCTGTCCAGGCTGGGCGAGGACCCGAGCCGCGACGGCCTGGCGGCTACGCCGAGCCGCGTGGAAAAGTCGATGGCCTTTCTGACCAAGGGCTATGACGAGGACCCGAGCAAGATTCTGCGTGGAGCGCTGTTCGACGTGGACTATGACGAGATGGTGATCGTCAAGGACATCGAGATGTTCTCGCTCTGCGAGCACCACATGCTGCCGTTTTTCGGCAAGGTGCACGTCGCCTACATTCCAAAGGGCAAGGTGATTGGGTTGAGCAAGATACCGCGCTTAGTTGAAGTGTTTGCTCGACGTTTGCAGGTGCAGGAGCGGCTGACGCGTCAGATTGCCGACACCATTCAGGCGGCGATTGAGCCGCAAGGGGTGGGCGTGGTGATTGAGGCGCAGCACCTGTGCATGATGATGCGGGGAATTGAGAAGCAGAGCTCTTCCACCGTGACTTCGGCGATGGTGGGCTGTTTCCGGCAGAAGGAGACGCGGGCGGAGTTTTTGTCGTTGGTGAGGCGGCAGGGATAGGTGATTCAGATTCGCGGAAAAATGCCCCAGCGGCTGAACAGGCTGCGAAAAAAGGCTGACTTTTGGGCGCATTCGTTCGAAGTGTACCCAGGGGCTGAAGCCCTTATTCATTTGAGTTGTTTGTGCCGGGGATGGAATCCCCGGCCTGCCACCCCGGCGAGTTTTTTGCCAAGCTGCTAGAAACGGAACCCGGCGCCGAAGCTCATCAGCATGCCGGTCTGCGTGCGGCCGGGAATGGGAACGGTCTGTCCAAAAGATATAACATTCTTCGGCTGATAGAAAATGGTGGCGCTGCCGGCGTCGACGCGCAGGATTGTGTGCCGTGACGGGTACACTTCGTAGACTCCGCCGACATCCAGCACGGGATTGGTGAACATACCATAATCCTCCCCAATAGACTTGTCAGGCAGCGAATAAAGCTGCTGCTCCGTCTTGCCGAAGGTGATGGTTCCTCCGCGCGCCTTGGCGAAGTAGCCCATGTGATCACGGCGAATGCCGACCTTTACACCGGTGAGTGCCTCGAATGCGCGGCCGCCAGCCTGAAAGTCGATGAATTCCAAGCCTGAGTTTCTGGGCTCATGCAGGATAGCCGAATCCCAGGAAACGTGGCGGCTGAAGTTCCACGATCCCCATAGGCCCCACGAGGGATAGGCATTCATGAAAGGCCATTCCGGAAAAGCTCTGGGTTGCAGGGCGAAGGTGGCGCCGAGATCCCATGCGGAACGCGTTGGAACAGGTTCCGGCTTCGCCTCGTGCAACTCCCCGAAGCTCCGCGTGATGCCTATGCGCATATCCAGGTGCTGGAGCCATTCGGCCGATTGGGAGATGTACGGGGAGCCATCGGTATATCGCACGTCGATACGATCGAACTCCGGCATCATCAGGTGGCCGGCGTCCACGCGCAGAGCCCAGCGCCGCGCAATCCGCCGCTCCACCACGCCTCCGTATTCGAGCGCGAAGTTGGTGACTCGCTGGCAGTTCGAATACGGGTCCGGGGCAGAGGTGTAGACACTGCAACTGAAGCTGCCGATTCCCGCCTGAACTTCGCCGTAAAAACCCCACTTATTCCCCCGCCAGCCCGTTTTCACGCCGCCCATTGCGAGTGTTTCGCGGCCGGAGCCATAGTCGTTGGCGTAGCGAAATTGCGAGGTGGGAACCACCGTGCCTTCCAGCGCCAGGCTGGGCGAGAGGTTATAGGTGTAGGTGGCGGATGGGACCGGGTAGGAAAGATAGTGGTCGTGCCCGGGCTGGCAAAGCGGGCCTGACCCAATGACGGTGCAGATCATGGCGCCGAAGGTTTGGGAGTCGACGCCGACGGTGACTTCCTGGTTGGCATACTGCTGCGCACGCGCGGCGGCCGAGAGAAAGATTGCGAAGAACACAACGGCCCACAGCTCCAGCGAAACGAATGCGCGTTGCAATCGCATACACATCTCCCTCATTCCGGTGAAATGGGTGTTCCAGTGAAGCTGAGTAGAAAGCAGACTGTGACTGCTAGAGTAGACGAGTGAACGGGTTGTTGGTAATCGATAAGCCGGGCGGGATGACCAGCCACGATGTAGTGGCCAAGCTGCGCAGGATTACCGGCGAGAAGTCGATTGGGCACCTGGGCACGCTGGACCCCATGGCGACCGGAGTTCTTCCATTGCTGCTGGGAAAGTTCACGCGGCTGGCGCAATACTTTTCTTCTGCAGAGAAGAGTTATACGGGGGTGATCCGCTTCGGATTTGCGACGGACACCTACGACGCTGAAGGCTTGGCGGCCGGGCCGGATTTCTTTTCGGAGGGACGGCCGGCTTTGACCGTTGAACGGGTGCGTGCGGCGGCGGCGCGGTTCAGTGGCGAGATGGACCAGATGCCGCCGGATTTCTCCGCAAAGAAGATCAGTGGCAAGCCGGCCTACAAGCTGGCGCGCGAGGGCAAGCCGGTGGAGTTGAAGACTGCCCGGGTCAATATCACGCATTTTGAAATTACCGCGTTGGAAGGCGTGGAAGCAGAATTTGCGATGAGCATCAGCGCAGGCGGGTACGTGCGGTCGGTGGCGCACGAGTTGGGCGCCGACCTGGGCTGCGGAGCGCATTTGAGCAGGCTGCGGCGGACGCAGGCTGGGGTGTTCACGCTGGCCGAGGCGCACACTTTGGAAGAAATGGAGGCGCTGGCAGGAAATCCCGCGGCGCTGGAGTCGATGTGCATTCATCCGCGGATGCTGTTGCCGGAGATGCCGTCGGTGACTGGCGATGCGATGGCGCTGGGGCGGCTGCGGAACGGGGCACAGGCCAATCTGCCGGAGTTTTCGCGGGCTGAGCTCGTAAAGGTGTTTGCCGGTCAGCGGGAGTTGGTGGGCGTGGCGAAGCGAGTGGCGGGGACGCTGTTTCAGCCGGTGGTGGTGATGGGGTGAAATACAGTGGTCAGTGATCAGTGGTCAGTGTAGGCATCAGGCAAGTAGGCATTGGGGGTTAGGTATTAGGGATTTATTTGGCAAGTGCAATATTATTAGCGGCTTGTGCGTCTCTTCTTGAAGGGATTTCTCGGGGATTTCCAGTGGGGAATCACAGCGGTGGGCGCTTGTTCCTGATCTCTGGCCCCTGATGTCGGCTATTTCCGGAGCAGGGGCTTCAGCTCGGGCAAGAGCGTGTTGGCGATGATCTCTGAGCCTTTGGCGGTGGGATGGATGCCGTCCTGCTGGATAGTGCCGGGGACGTGAACGAGGTCCTTGTAGATCATGGGCACGAAGGTGACGTGGTGCTTGGCGGCAAGGTCGCGGAAGACTTGTTCGAAGGCGTGGATGTAGTCGGCGCCGTAGTTGGGCGGAAGGGTGATGCCGGCGAGCAGGATCTTGATGTGCGCGGCTTCGAGGGTGGTGAGCACCTGGTCGAGGTTGCGGCGTGTCTGGTCGGGAGGTAGGCCGCGCAGGCCATCGTTGCCACCGAATTCAACGATGACGACTTCGGGATGCAGCAGCAGGATGGAGTGGAGATCGGCGACCGCGTCCTTGGTGGTGGCGCCGCTGGTGCCCTGGTTGTTTACTTTGTAGTGATAACCGCGTGCATCGAGATCGCGTTGCAGAGCATCAGGATAAGACTGGCCAGTTTGCAACCCATAGCCCGCGGTAATGCTGTCTCCGAAGCAGACCAGGACAGGCTGGTCGGCGGCTCTCGCTTGCACAGCGAGGAGTGCGGCGGTAACGAGCAGCAGCGGGATTGAAACAACGAACCTGCGGGAAACGTACACATGGATAGTGTAGCGAAATACATGGACCAGGGATTAGAGAACGGGGAACAGACGGAGGCTTGTGAGTGATCGAGGTTCGGGATGCGAAGAAGTGGATACAGAACGGGGCGCGGCGCGTAGAGATTCTGAAGGGAATTACGCTGACCATTCCGGCGGGGCAGTTTGTGGCCATTGTGGGCGCGAGCGGGAGCGGGAAGAGCACGCTGCTGGGACTGCTGGCCGGGCTGGATACGCCGAGTTCGGGCGAGATCTGGCTGGATGGGGTACCGATTCACAACCTGGTGGAGTCGGAACTGGCGGCTGTACGTGGCAAGAAGATCGGATTTGTCTTTCAGTCGTACCAGCTTATCCAGACGCTGACGGCTCTTGAGAATGTTTTGTTGCCTTACGAATTGAACGTGGAGGGCAGCGGGCTGAAGGAAGCGCGGCGGCTTCTGGACGAGGTTGGCTTGAAGGAGCGAGTGGACCATTACCCGGTGCAGCTGTCAGGCGGGGAACAGCAACGCGTAGCGCTGGCGCGCGCGTTTGTGGTGGCGCCGCCGATTGTGATGGCGGATGAGCCCACGGGCAATCTCGACTCGAGCAACGGCAAGCTGGTGCTCGACCTGCTGCTGGAGCGGAACAAGAAGGCCGGGACAACGCTGGTGCTGGTGACGCACGATCCTGAAGTGGCGAGCCGGGCCGACCGCAAGATTGTGTTGCGGGATGGGATGGTAGTGGAGGACACGCTGCCATACACGGGGCCGGTGTTTGGCGGGGCTGCAGCGGCACATGCGGAAGCGGGCCTGCATGGCTAAGCGGGCACTGAGCTGGAACCGCGCAGGGGCGATTGGCTGGCGAGACTTGAAGGCCGCTCCGGGCAAGTTCGGATTTGTGGTGCTGTCGGTGGCCGTTGGCGTGGCGGCGCTGGTGGGGGTGCGCGGGTTCAGCGATAGTTTCAAGAAAACTTTAAGTACTGAAGCCAGAGCGTTGATGGCAGGTGATTTAAGTGCACGGATTTTTCGCCTCCCGACAGATGCCGAGAAGGCCAAGATTGCGGTCATTGAGAAGCAGAATATTGGGAAAAAAGGAACGGAGGCAATTCACTCGACGTGGGTGACGGAGACGATTTCGATGGCTTCAGTGCCGCCGGACCCGGTGCCGCTGCTGGTTTCGCTGAAGGCTGTGGATCCGACCGAGTACCCCTATTACGGGACCGCCGAACTCGAACCTTCGATGAGCTTGCAGCAGGCTCTGGAGGGCGACTCCGCGGTGGTGGCTGAGGAGTTTCTCATTCGGCTGAATGCGCAGGTGGGGCAAACGCTGCGGCTGGGCGGCAGAAACTTCAGGATTGCGGCGGTACTGAAGCAGGAGCCGGACCGCATGAGCGCGGGAGCGGGACTTGGGCCGAGGGTGATGATCTCGCGTGCGGCTTTGGACCGGACAGGGCTTATTGCTCCGGGGAGCAGGGCGACGGAGCGGCTGCTGATGAAGCTGCCTGCGCAGGTGGATCCCGTGGCGCTGCGCAAGCAGGTGGAGGACGCGCTGCCGGACGCGCAGGTGATGGATTACCGCGAGGGGAATCCGGCGCTGACTCAGGGGTTGGATAATTCAACGGCGATTCTGAGCCTGATCTGCCTGGTGGCGATGGTGCTGGGGGCGATCGGCGTGGCCATGGCCATGCATGCGCACCTGGAACAGCGCATGGACATGCTGGCGATCTTGAAGGCTGTGGGCGCGCAGTCGAGCGATCTGCTACGGATATTCCTTGTTCAAACTCTGGGACTGGGGCTGGCCGGAGGTTTGCTTGGCGTGGCGGCCGGGGTGGGCTTGATGGCGGCGCTGCCGGCGGTATTTGGGAAGCTGCTTCCGGTTCATGCGGCGCTCGCGTTTCCATGGCGGTCGATTGCGGCAGGGCTGGGAACAGGGCTGCTGACGACGCTGCTGTTTTGTCTTCCGCCGCTGCTCGATGTGCGCGGAGTGCGGCCGGTGCTGGTGCTGCGCAGGCTGGTGGAAGAAGGACCGCAAGGGATCGGCGGCTGGTTTGCGCGCTGGTGGGGCCGGCGACTGCAACTCGGGCTCTCGCTTTTGGTTTTGGTGGCATTGGGTGGGATTGCATGGGCGCTTTCAGATTCGGCCAAGGTGGGGACTTGGTTTGCTTTGCTGTTCGCGATTGCGCTGCTGGTTCTGCTGGTAATGGCGGCGGTGGCGCTCAGGACGTTGCGCTTCATGCTCAATCGCGTGCGGCTGCAGTTGCCATCCTTTCTGCGCCATGGGCTTGCGAATTTGTATAGGCCCGGAAACCAGTCGGCCGCGGTGCTGGCCGCACTGGGAACGGGGGTGATGCTCATCCTCGCGGTCTACTTGATGCAGGCGGCGCTGCTGCGGGATATTCGCGAGACCGCCTCACCCAAGCTGCCCAACATATTTCTGGTCGACGTGACGGACGATGAAGTTGCGGGGGTGAAGGACTTCTTCAAACATCAGGCAGGAGTCACGCAGGATCTGGACCTGATGCCGGTATTGACGGGGCGGTTCATTTCGCTCAACGGCAAGCCGATTGAAGAGATGAAGGAACAGCATTTTCCGCGTCGCATGCTGCAGAACGCGGAATTGAGCTGGTCCGACGCGCCTCCGGCAGGGGACAAGGTGACGCAGGGCAAGTGGTGGACAAATGCGGGCGCTGCGGAGTTGGCGATTGGGGAGGGCGTGGCGCAGCGACTGCACATCGGCGTAGGTTCGGCTGTAGAACTTGAGACCGGCGGCAAGGTGCTTGACCTGAAGGTTGCCGCAATCTATCGCGCCGATGGGCAGCACCTGGGCACGCGGGTTTCCTTCGTTCTACCTTCGGGGCAGCTTAAGGATCAGCAGGCGACCTGGTACGGCGGTGCGCATATCGATCCCAAGCAGGTGGCCTCGATGGAGCGGGCGCTGTTTCAGGCGTATCCAACGGTTACGGTGATCAATCTTGCCGATGTGCTGGTGCGGATTGAAAGCGTGGTTGACCAGATTACGTTTGTGGTGCGGTTTCTTGCAGGCTTCTCGATTTTTGCGGGACTGATGATTCTGGCTTCGAGCATCGCGAGCACGCGCTTCAGGCGGATGCGCGAGGCCGTAGTGTTGAAGACGCTGGGCGCAACGCGCATGCGGATTGTGCGGACATTCAGCGTGGAGTTCAGCGTGCTGGGGTTGCTGGCCGGGTCAGTGGGAGTGGTGTTTGCGAATCTGCTGACGCGCGTGCTGCTGCACAAACTCGAAGTGGGTTTCCATATCGAATGGCCCGCCACCCTGGTGGCGCTGGTGGGAACAGCGGTGCTGGCGACGGCGACAGGATGGATTGCGAGCTACCGGATTCTCGGATTAAGGCCGCTGGAAGTGCTGCGCGAAGAGTAGAAGAAGCAGTGAAAAAAGCGAAGCGAACCGTCGAGCTGATGGTCCCGTAACGAAACCAGCGATGCTGTATCACGAAAGCACGACCGTTGAGTTGACGCGACCATCGGGGACCGGCAACCTCGCACGAAACTGAACCGGACACGGTAACCCAGGCTTCGCTCCAGAAACTCAGGAATTGGCGATCCGTTCCTTGCCCAAGCTTTGTGGATCCGAACGGATGCAAAGGCGTTTACTCGAACAACATAGAACCGAGCGATCAGACGTCCCCGGACACTCTCCGGAGGAATCTCGCGGCGAGGCCACGGTCACTTCAGATTACAAGCCGGTCAATTTCAAGTTGTGAGCCTCAGGGAAGGGTTGGGAAGTCCCCAGCTTCGAGCTCATCCAAGAGGGAGTTCCCCCGGCCGGGGTGGCAGTAGAACTTTCAGAATTCCGGGAGGATAGCTCCCGCCTTTGCTTTCGCTTTGGTGAAGCCGATTGTTTAGAGCGAAACCAGAGTAAACGTGCCCCTGCCGAGAGTACGCGGGGTGGCTTTTTCCTGAGGAAAAAGCCACTTGGCATCCGTGCTTCCTGGGTACAGCTACTCTGGTTTCGCTATAGCAACCCAGCCTCTGTTGCCGTTGCTTTTGCATTTCACCGGTTGCGATCAGGCACGTTTGAGGGGCCAGCAACCGAAAGCCTCCGGCTCTGCCGGAGGATCCTTACGAATCAATGCACACTGTCACGAGCCCCGTCGTCCCCACCAGATTCCAAACGATTCCGCCCAGTATCGGGATGCTGGCCAGGCTTAATCCATTTTGGATGGTTTGTGGGCAGAACTACCGCAAAGTGATTGCGGATCACTGTGGCACAATGTTTACGCTTTTGTTTGGGCGGATTTTCAGGCGTCGAAGCAGTGACCGAAGGCTGCGAGTCAAATCTTTTCGTCAAGGACGCTGATCCGGCTCAAGCGTGATCAAGGTGGGATCGTTCAAAACGATCGCAAACTTCACTGACCCGTGTGCGTTTTGGTGAGTGGCAGAGAGTGATATTGTGATGGGAACTTTCTCAGCGCTTCTGTTGGCGTCTTTAATTGCTGCGAATCCACTTGCGGGCCAGGAGACTTCCGCACCTGCCACAGGTGCATTCGAGCAGGCCCGTGCACTGATTGAGGCGCATCAGTTACAGAAGGCGAACGAACTGCTTTCCGAATTGGTGCGTCAGGATCCGGCGAACGAGAGCGTACTCATAGAGCTTGGCAAGGTGCAACTGGCGCAGGGATTGAACGATGATGCTCTGCTGTCATTTGAGGCGGTTCTAAAACACACGCCAATTTCCGCGGCTGCCCGCGATGGGGAGGTAAGAGCGGCGACTTCGGCGGCGCTTGCCGACCGCAAGGCGGGCGCAAATGATACTGCGCTGGTCTACCTGGTTCGAGCAAGGAAGTTTGTTCCGGACTCGCCGGAGCTACTGCTGGATTTTGGCGTGCAGGCGGAGAGCATGCGGATCTTCAGCGATGCGGACGCGGCGCTGACCAAGGCACACCAACTTGCGCCCGATGATACGAAGATTCTTTACGCCCTGGCACGGGTCGAGCTGGACGAGCAGAAGATGCCGGAGGCTGAAGCCAACCTGCGATCCTATCTGAAAGTGCGAGCGGACGATGCCACGGCGTATTACGGTCTTGGGCGATTACTGCACATGCTGCTGCGATACGATGAGGCGAAGGTGGAACTTCAACAGTCGATTGCATTGCGGCCGGTCCAGAGCGGCTCCTATTACGAACTGGGCGAAATTGCGCTTGAACAAAACGATATGAATGAGGCAAAGAGCGAATACGAGAAGGTGCTAGGGTTTGCGCCTCACCATGGTGGCGCGCTTACCGGAATGGGTATTCTGGCTTATCGAGCGAAGGACTATGCGGCCGCGGAGGGGTATCTTAAGAGCGCCATCTTCTATGCCTCCGATTATTCCGAGGCGCATCACTATTACGCTCTGGTGCTGGCACGACTGGGCCGGCGGGATGAGTCGAAGAGGGAAGCGGATATCGCCACCAGCCTCAACGAGCAGCAGACGCGGACGAGCCGGGGCAACTTTCTCACCGTCCTTCCATAACGAGCGTGCTTGAAACTGGCGGATTAGGGAATTGAACCCTGACGCTGCAAACGCAATCGGGCCGTGAAGATTACAATTTGAAACGGAATCCATCGCGCAATGAATTCCACGAGCAGAATACTCATCTGAAAGGCCCCTGAAAAGACGTATGAGGAGAAACTGGGCAATTGCAATTGTGCTGCTTGGATTGACTGCCGGGTGCGGTCATACTCGTCCCGCGACCATCATGGTGATCACGCCCACCGGGGGATTGGAGTATTGGGAGCGCTTCGATCATGAGATCAAAGCCGACGCAGCTTCGGCGGGGATTCACGCGGAACTGGCCGCACCGCAATCGATGACCGATTACACCGAGCAAGTGCAGATGGTAGAGAATGCAATTTCAACGCGAGTCCAGGGAATTATTGTTTCGCCCTCGCATCAGTTAGTACTGACCTCTGTATTGCTGAAGGCGGTCAAGGCGAATATTCCAGTGGTGATTGTGGGTTCGCCGGTCGCGCTTCCGGCCAAGGATTTCACAGCCTTCATCAGCTGGGACAAAGTTGAGGCGGGCCGGTTGGCCGCCAGGCGCATGGTTACGCTGCTCGGCGGCAAAGGGGAGGTGGGCATCGTTGGGGTGAGCCCGACGGTCGAGGAGAGTTCGCTGATCGAGAAGGCGTTTGCAGAAGAGATTGCGAAGGCGCCGCGCGTCACGCTTGTCAGCGTGAAGTACGGGCTCTCAGACTGGGCGAGAGGGCGCCAGGCAGTATTGGACCTAGTTGCGGAGCATCCGAACATCAAGGGGATTTTTACCTCCGACGAGTTTTCTACGCACTCGGCAGCTTACGCATTTGATCGGGAAACGCGAAAGCGCCCTTTGCTCATTGGGGTCTCCGATGAATTGAACGAGCTGCATGGGTTGGAGGATGGAAGGATCGATGCGCTGGTGATCAGCGATCCTCGCGAGCTTGGTTCCCGCGCCATGCAGGCCATGCGCGCAAGGCTCTCCGGAGCCGATGTGAGCGCTTATTCCACGCAATTGCCGGTCCATATCATCGATAAGAACTCGATTGCGGAAGACTCGATTGCGAGCGTGTTAATGAAGGATGGGAACTAGGCTGGAGCCACAGTCAATGCGTTTCAGTTGGGCTCGATCTTAACGTTGCGCCACGAAGCCTGGGCGTAGAAGGAGCGCAACCCGGCAACACCCTCGGTCAGGCATTGATTGTCCTGGTGTTCGATTCGAGTCGGCAGGCCGCTGCCTTCCGGCGTTACGGTGACGGTGAGTTTGCAGCCTTGAGCCAACAGTTCAAGGTGATACCAGTTGCCCACTGAAACCGGCGTGACAAGTTTAACGTTTTCCAGTTCATGCCAATCGTAGGATGCGCGACCGAGGACCACTGTCTGTTGGTCCGGTCGCAGCCCCGCGTAGTATCCCTGATAGGAATCGACGCCCTGTTCGGGGTCTGTGGTGCGGATAATCACGCCCGCGTCGCCGTAATGCGTTTCAGGGAACAGCAGGTCAAAGCGGATGTCGGCCGAAATGTGATAGTTGGTGCCCTGCGCATGCTGGGCAATCAGCATGTCGCCACGGCCATAGTTTGAGTTGGAGAGAATTCCGTTATTTTCAGTCCAGCGCCCGCTGATCAACTGCCATCCGTTCATGCGCTCATAGCGGCTGTTGGTGGTTCTGCCGAGGCCCAGCCGGATGGCCACGAACAGACCTGCGACAAGGAGGAGTCCCAGGGCGACAGCGGTCAGAGTTCTCGGTCCGAACCTGGACAGTCTTTGCATCGTCAACGGATTCCCCATCGGTAGCGAATCAATTATAGTGAGGTTGCTTTGCTGACGCGATTCTACATTCGATGGGTTGTGCGATTTTGCTGCTCTGGCCGAAGGGCGTTGGCACTCGGACTGATCTGCTTTGCGATCATGCTGTCAAAGGCGCATGTTGTTTATGCGCAGCATGGAACGCCGCGGCTCCAGTCGATTGAGTCGGCTATTCAGGCGGCGGGTTATTCCACGCGTCCCGTGCCGGTTGTGGTTCGCGGCATCGTGATTCTCAACCGCAGGCAGATGGTGATCGAAGACAGGACGGGCGCGACTGAAGTGAAGTCGCTGCAGGCTGAGCAGATTGCTCTCGGGGATGAAGTGGAAGTTGCCGGGCAGATGACGCTTGCACCGCAGGCGCTGGTGCAGCAGGGGCAGGTGCGCAGGCTATGGGGAGGGTCAATGCCGCTGCCGCTTTCGATTACGCCAGACCAGGCCGCGGATGGGGAGAATGAGCTCTACCTGGTTCAAATGGTTGCTGAACTGGTGGACTTTGCGCCGGCGGGCTTAACGGGCGTGAGGCTGAGCCTTCGCGGCGGACATCAAACATTCTCAGCGGTGCTGCCCAACGATAGTCCGGACGGAGAATTGACCAAGAAGTCGATGCAGGCGGGAGCAACACTGCGGCTTACGGGCATACTCGAAGTGAATCACGGCAATAGCGCGGACCGTGGCGACGCATTTACGCTTCAGTTGCGCACTTTGGAGGATATCGAACTTGTAGAGGCCCCCTCGTGGTGGACGCAGGCGCACATGATGCTGCTGGGGGGAATTGGGATCATCCTGATTCTCATCGCCATCAACGGCTATCATCGCATCCAGCACGCGCGATATCGTGCCGTGGCGGAAGAGCGGGCCAACATTGCGCGCGATCTGCACGATACCGTGGCGCAGGGATATGCGGGAATCACTCTGCAGCTTGAGGCTGCTCAGCATTTGATCGATCGCGACCCGGATCGTGCCGCTGCGCTGTTGAATGAAGCTTTGCAGCTTGTGCGTCACAGCCGGGATGAATCTCACTTGTCGATCGATGTTTTGCGCTCGCTCTCTCGCAACGACCGCCTGGAGGTTCTGATTTCGCATTGCATCGCGCAGCTGCGAGCAGCATCCGGCGCCATTATCGAACAGCAGGTCACAGGAGAACCCGCCGCACTCTCCTACAATGTAGTCAACAACCTGTTTCGGATAGCGCAAGAGGCAGTTTCCAATGCGGTTCATCATGCCAGCGCGGAAAGAATCGATGTACGCGTCGGCTATCGCAAGAGCGAGGTACTCCTTGAGGTTGAAGACAATGGGAAGGGCTTCGATCCGGGGTCGATTCCAGGACCGGATGATGGTCACTTCGGCTTGACCGGCATGCGCGAACGTTGCACTGCAATCAATTCGACGTTCGAGCTTGATTCAGCATCCAGTGGTACGTCGATTCGCGTAAAGGTTCCCCTATGACGATGCAAAGAGTTGCATTCAAGCCCGAGATACATTCTGCCGATTCGCAGTCCGGCCCCAAGACGATCCGCATCCTGGTTGCCGACGATCACCTTGTCTACCGCATCGGGATTCGCAGCATGATTGGGTCGGAACCTGAGTTTGCGGTGGTTGGCGAAGCCTCAGATGGCGTGGAAGCGATCGAGCTATACAGAAGACTGAAGCCGGATGTGTTGCTGCTCGATTTGCGCATGCCGCAAAAGGGCGGCGTTGAGGTGGTTCAAGCGATCCGCAAGGAGTTCAGCAATGCGCGCATTCTCATTGTGACGAGTTACCAAACCGAAGAAGAGATCTTTCAGGTTCTGCAATCGGGAGCCCTCGGATATATCCTCAAGGACCTGGGACGGGAAGCGCTGATTGAGGCCATCAGAGCTGTTTTTGCGGGCAAGCGCTGGATGTCATCTGCGATCGAGCGACAGTTCGCAGACCGCGGGCTGCGTCAGCCGCTGACGGGACGCGAGATGGAAGTGCTCAAGCTGCTGGCGCGCGGTTTGACGAACCGCGAGATTGCTCAGGTCTTCCGCATCTCGGCGAGCACGGTCAAGAATCATGTCAACAGCCTGCTGACCAAGCTGGAGGTCGCTGACCGCACGGAGGCTGTGACCTTCTGCCTGTCCCGCGGATTGATCCAGACTGAAGATCTGTGAAGACGACCTGCATGTCGTCGGCCGATTGACCACGAGTGGAGCTGGGAGCGCAGAGGGTGCTCGAGTGCGTCCCAGGTCATCGCGGGAGATTATCTTCCGCTAAAGCGATTGATCATCGCCCCGGCCTTGATGGCCACCATCAAACAAGCCTTGAAAATCTACTCCTGACCTTCTCTTGCTGTCAATAGGTATTTGCGCTCAAGCCGATGGTGCACATTTGGCCGTAGTGTTCCTCGTGCAATCGAATGTAAAGGTTTCCATCGGCTCTGGATCGATACGGATTCTTGCGCTGAACAAAACGACCTGAGATGGCCTGCATTCGAATGCGGTTCAGGAGGCAGTGAATGATGAGGATGACAGGACGCTTGCACTTGAGGAGATGGGGCACAGTTTTGATGCTGATGTTCCTCACCGGGGCAATGCTTCACGCACAATCCGCGCAAGGTTCCCTTGCCGGAACCGTTACCGATTCCGCCGGCGCACTGGTCCCAAACGCCAAGGTTGACATCGTGAACCAGGGAACAGGCGCCAGCTACACAACGAAAACTTCGTCGGAAGGCATCTTCCGGTTTCCTGAAGTGGCACTTGGCAGCTACACCGTGACGGTGGGCGCACCCGGCTTCAAGGGTTCAGTCACCAAAGATGTGCTGGTTCAGATCACGACAGTGTCTGCGCTGAATGTAGTTCTCCAGCCGGGCGCCGTTTCAGAACAGGTGACGGTCACCTCAACGGGGCCAGCTCTCGAGACCGAGTCGTCTGACATCGGCGGAGTGGTCAGCACGGAGCAGATCATCGATCTTCCGCTGGCCCTCGGCGGTGTGGGAGCGCTGCGCGCAGCAGAAGGATTCGTCTTTCTGCAACCTGCGACCACTGGACCTGGTACGGCCAACAGCAGCAATGGCATCTTCCTGTCGAAGGTGGCCGGCGGCCAGAACTACGGCAACGAAGTGCTGATCGACGGCATCAGCCAGCAACGCAGCGAGAACGGCTCCTCGTTCGACGAGGAAGCACCTTCCGTTGAAGCTCTGCAGGAGTTCAAAGTAACGACATCGCTGCCTGAGGCCGAGTATGGCCGCACGACGGGCGGCATTGAGAACTTCGCCACCAAGAGCGGAACGAACAACTATCACGGCACTGGATTCGAGCTCTACAAAGACCAGGCGCTGGATGCCAATACCTTCTTCAACAATGGCTGGAGGGCATACTACTGCTCCGGCTCAAATGATACGGCGGCTTGCCGTGCAAACTACGCCACTCCGGTTGATCACAAGAACGATTTCGGCGGGTCGCTCGGCGGCCCGATTCGCTTTCCAAAGCTCTACAACGGGCGTGACAAGACCTTCTTCTTCTTTGCCTGGGAGCAGATCAAGTACGCGACCGGCGGAACGAATACGGTCACGGTTCCAACCGTCGCGGAACAGGGTGGAGATTTCCTTGATCGGTTGACCACGACACAAACCGGAACAAACCCCTGCTATTCGCCAAGCGACCCGAATTACATTGTCTATGCGGGCGAGATTTTCGATCCGACTACGACCCAGACAGTCACCACACCGTCCGGCTCGGTGGAGTGCCGCGCGCCTTTCACAGGCAACGCCGTTCCGAGCGGGCGTATCAGTTCAGTAGCCAAGGCCCTGTTGCCCTATTGGCCGCAGCCGACCAATGACAATGTCTTTAACAACTTCACGTACAAGGGCGCAGCTCCAATCACGGATACCACTTACACGGTCCGCATCGATCACAACTTCAGTGACAGGCTGAAACTCTTTGGTTCGTATAACACACGCGAGAACGCCTTGTTCACCGGCGGTCTGCCGCTCATTCCCGGACCTGCGAATCCCAATGGCTGGTGGCAAAACTTTACGACCCATTTCGTTCGCGTTGGTCTTGACTATGCAATCAAGCCGACACTGCTGAACTCGTTTGTCTTCGGCAGCAATCGCAGCAATAGTCAGAACTACTCGGATGCCATTGTGCACGGCGGCAACTGGAACAGCCTACTCGGACTTACGAATGCGGGGGGTGACAACTTCCCGGTCATCGGGACCGGGGATGCACAGATCGGAATTGGCAGCGGCCAAAACGATGACAACATCGATAACGGCCTGCACCTGAATGACTCGATATCGTGGTCTCATGGACGCCACAACTTCAAATTTGGCGGCGACGTGCGTTACCAGCAGTACTCACCGATCAATGGCAGAAACGAGAACATCGGCTTCTCCAGCGGCGAGACGGCAGGCGCAAGCGGCGAAGGCGGCGGACTTGGTTTTGCGAGCCTGATGCTGGGTGAAGCGAACAGCGGCGGCACCAATGTGATTGTGAGTCAGCCGCGCTGGACGTCGTGGTACTACGCGCTTT
Source organism: Occallatibacter sp. (assembly GCA_050014515.1). Taxonomy (GTDB): domain Bacteria; phylum Acidobacteriota; class Terriglobia; order Terriglobales; family Acidobacteriaceae; genus Telmatobacter. The sequence continues at coordinate 24,858 of JBEKDE010000014.1, read as the reverse complement.
TTGTTCAGGACGATTGGAAGATCACGCCAACGCTCACACTGAACCTCGGTCTTCGTTACGACGTGGATGTGCCTCGCCACGAAGTGCATAACGAGAGTTCCGACTTCAGCCCAACAGCCAACGACCCCGAATACAACATCCCAGGGGCGCTGGTCTTCGGCACGCAATGCCACTGCAATACGGCGTGGGCTCAAACCTGGCGCAAGGACTGGGGGCCACGCGTCGGATTTGCCTGGTCGCCGGAGTTCCTGCATCAGAAAACCGTCATCCGCGGAGGCGCTGGAATCCTCTACGGCGCGCTGGTATATGACGACTTCGGTGGAAGCATGATCACCGGCTATACCGCATCGCCTTCATCGAACAGCCCCAATGGGTTTGATCCTGAATTCGATATCGATGCCGGCATGCCTGCTTTCACACCGCCGCCGGATCTCGATCCAGGGTACTTCAACGGCACCCACGTTGCTGGTTCTTGGATTGGGCCTGGCGCGGGCCGCCCAACCACGCTCTATAGCGAGAACATCGAAGTCCAGCATCAACTGGCAGACGATCTGTTGCTGACGGTTGGATACATTGGCAACCACGCAACCGATCTTGAATCGAACCTGTTGAATCCGAACAATGAGCCACCATCGGACTTTGCTTTGGGCGACGCGTTGTACTCGGGAATCATCGGCAATACGGTCGGGGTGCAGGTTCCGTTCCCAGGGTTCCTGCAGCTCTGGGGCGGCGATCCGTGGATCGAATCAGCAGTTCGACCCTTCCCGCAGTATGACTACATCGACAAAGGTTGCTGCCTGGAAAACGTCGGCATGTCCAGCTTTAATGCGCTGATTGCCAGCGTAACCCGCCACTTCCACCAGGGACTGAACCTGCAAGCCAGCTACACCTACGGGAAAACCATTACGGACGCGGACAGCGCGCTGCCCAACTCCGGCGTTGGCGTCACGCAGGACATGAACACAGACAACCTGCACAAGGACAAGGCAATCTCCGCACAGGATCTGCGACACACGCTGGTGGTCAGCGGACTGTACAAGCTGCCCTTCGGGTTCGGCACGCAGTTCCTCAATCATGGGATTCTTTCGGAGATTGTAGGCGGCTGGGAATTGGGAACCGTCGAGCGTATTCAGTCCGGTCAGCCCATGTCGTTCGGCAGTGCGACTGGGCCTCCGGGATATGAGAACTCGTGGGAGTGGAACAACTACCAGGGAACCTCTCTGAAGAGCGCGGTGTACAAGCGGGGAGCCAAGCACATTAACCCGTTCGTTGTGATCGGGAACAATGAGTTCACCGATCCCAATGTCGACACAATGTTCAACCTGGAATACAACAACGTAACGCATCCGGGCTCTCCGGTGGCCGGATCTCCGGTGGCTTTCTTTGACCCGAACGCAAACTACGCGCGCGACTGCACCACAGCCTCGATTCCAAACTGTGCCAGTCCAGGCCTCAATCAACCGTATGCATTCGCCAATGGGAGCATTCCGCGAGTTCAAAGTGCAGTGCGTACGCCACCCTATTTCAATAATGACCTGAGCATCATCAAAAGGTTCAAGTTGCACGAAGGCCTCAATCTCAGCATCAAAGCAGAGTTATTGAACGCCTTCAATGAGCACACTTTCAGCATTCCGGATACCCAGCCTTACGACGGAACGTTCGGTGAACCGGGCGGGACGGTCAACGGCGCCAGGAACACTCAGCTTACGGCGCGGTTCACTTTCTGAGCTTCAGGTGATGTTTTATCGGGATTCAACCAGGGGATGCAGGGTTCAACCTGTATCCCCTGCATTTCTGTAAAATGTTCGCTGCAAGGTTGCGCCCCCGGAAACGTGGAGGGATCATCGGCAGCGGCTGTTCGCGGCGCATTCCTTGTTCAAGGTGAAGGTTCTTGACGGGAACAAGGAGGATTTCCAATGACGAGATCGGGCGCGCTGCTGATTGCATGTTTTGTGTTGGCGATTCCTGTGTGTCTTGCACAGGCGGATGGGCCATCGACCCAGCCGTCCGGAGACGCTCTGCATAAAGGCACAGAGGCAATGCAGGCTGGTAAGTTTGCCGATGCCGAGAAATGGTTCTCCGCCGCCGTCAAGGTAAACCCCGAAGATGCCGACGCGCGGATGGAACTCGGTGTTGCGGAACTTCGTCTCGGGAAGGCGAAGGAAGCGACGGAGGATTTGCGGGATGCTATTACGCGAAATCCACAGATTCCGGGAGCCAATCTGTTTCTTGGAATTGCTTATGCGCAGATGCACCTTCTGAATGAATCGATTGACGCGCTAAGCCGTGAAATTGAATTGAACCCAAAGAATGCGCAGGCCCAGATGTGGCTCGGCGTAGTTGAGCTTCAGGCGGGGCATCCGGAGAAGGCGACCGATCCACTGGATCGTGCGGCTGAACTGGAACCGAACAATCTGAATATTCTCGACTATCGGGGCAAGGCGCACAACGATGTGGCCTATGAGAGCTACGCGCGCATGGCAACCATCGATCCGCACTCGTGGCATGTGCATAAGGTTCAAGCGGAGTTCTATGGCCATGAGAAGCAGTACAAGCTAGCGGTTGCCGAATACCTTGAAGCCATCAAGGCTGCGCCGGGCAACTCCGATCTTTATGAAGAGTTGGGAGACGCATATCGCCAGGCCGGCTCGCTGGATCTTGCGCAGCATGCGTACGCCAAGGAGTTGGAGCTTAGCCCCAACAATCCAATTGCGATGTACAACCTTGGCCAGATCGATATTGAAACCGGCAACGCGGAGAAGGGACTTCAACTGCTTCGCACTGTAACAGTGAACTATCAGAATTCGCCGACAACGTATTTCTACCTGGGGTTGGGAGAGTTTGAAACTGGAGACACCGATGGAAGCGCGGCAACGATGGAGAAGGCCCTGGGCATGCACCCGGATCCAAATCTTACGCCTCGCATTGAGTATGAGCTTTCACGCATCTATCGGAAACTTGGACGCATTGCAGATTCCGAAAAGGCCATTCAGGAATACACGCGGCTGAAGGCACAGAATGCGAAACAGAATTCGGATGCTGAGAAAAATGCAGCGGAGGGGCCGGGAGGAACCAATTCTGCAGCGCCGCAGTTGCAAGACAAGAATTAGGTGCGGTCGCTGATCGATCCTGCAATCGAAGATCGAATGACCGCGCAAACCATGGCAAAGCAAGACATCATTCTTATACAAGGATGCAATCATGCGCGGTTATTACTCAAGGATTTCAGTGGGAATCATGCTTGCGGTAGCCGGGGTTGTTCCGGGATGTTCCGGTGGCGGCGGCACATCAACTCCACAGCCGAGCGCCACGACCACATCGCTGTCCTTATCCAGTTCTTCGATCAATACGGGAGCTTCGGAAACTCTGACCGCGACCGTGAAATCGGCGGGGGTAAGTGTAACTGGCGGGTCGGTGACTTTTCTCGATGGCTCGACGAGCCTGTCGGTCGTGGCACTGAACAGTTCGGGGCAGGCCACCTATACCAGTACTACGTTCGCTGCCGGAACACATAGTCTCACAGCCAGCTATGGCGGGGATACTTCTTACCTGGCTTCCACGTCCAGCGCGTCGGCGCTCACTGTGACAGTGCCAACCTTACAGAGTACTCTGACGCTCGCTGCATCCGCCGCCACATCCACGCAGGGATTGCCAGTTGAACTGGTTGCTACGGCGGCCGCGGCATCGGCACCAGGCCCTGCCGTACCAACGGGAACAGTTACGTTTACAAATGGCTCAACGACGCTGGGTACTGCTGCGGTTGATCCTACTGGCGTGGCTAATTTTACTTCTACATTGCTTCCCGTTGGGTCGAACATGATCACGGCAACCTACAGCGGGGACACGAACTACGGCTCTGCGACGGCGACCGCGGTGGGTGTACAAATCAATGCTTCGGCTTCCTCGACATACACCAATCCGCTGTCACTCAACGTTACGAATTCTCAATCCGCGGTTAGCTGCGCGGATCCCGCGATTTACAAGTATCAGAGTGGTGGGGTTGACACCTGGTATCTCTACTGCACCAGCGACGCGCTCTATGCAGGCGATCCGAATCCTCATTACATCAACATTTTTCAATCTTCCAATCTTGTGGACTGGAGCTATGTGGGCAATGCATTTCCGGGGTTGCCTTCGTGGGCAAATGTGAGTGGCGCGGCGCTGTGGGCTCCAGCTATCAAGTACATTGGCGGCCAGTACCTGCTGTACTACGCTGCATCAGCGACCAGCCTGGCAGGCGGCGCTTCCGCGATCGGCGTTGGGACCAGCTCAAGCCCGGCGGGGCCATTTGTCGATTCCGGATCCGCGCTTGTCGAGCCTGAGGTTGCTACAAACTGCTGCGGAGGGGCGTACCGCTCCACGATTGATCCCGATGAGATTCAGGACGCTTCGGGTCAGAGGTGGCTTCTGTTTGGAAGCTTCACCGGCGGCATCTTTGTGCGTCAACTTTCTTCGGATGGTCTCACTTCGAATGCAGCCACCGAGGTGCAGATTGCGATGGACAACCGTTATGAGGGCGGCAATTGGTGGTATCAGAACGGTTACTACTACCTGTTTGGCTCATCCACCAACTGCTGCAACGGGCCGCTGAGCGGGTATGGCGTTTTCGTTGGTCGCGCGACAACGCCAGCGGGACCGTATCTCGATGCGCAGGGCATTTCGATGACTGCGACCAATGTTGGCGGGACGCCGGTGATCAGGATGAATGGCAATAACGTCATTGGCCCCGGCGGGAACGTGATCTTTGCGGATGAATCCGGACAGACTTACATCCTTTACCACGGCATTTTGAGCGCCACTCCCTATTACGCGAATGATGTGGGGTATACGGCAAGGCCGGGATTTATTGACGCAATTGACTGGGTGAATGGGTGGCCTGTCGCCCGTGGCGGGTTTGGACCTTCCGATGTTGCCGCGCCGCAGCCGCTTCCTGCATCGCAACCAGGCGGAAGCAACAGTTACGTAACTACACTGGAAACGCAGGATGCGCCTCGCACCGAGGTTACTGCGCTATCTGATTCTTTTACGGAAACTACTTTGAGCTCGCAATGGTCTTTTATCCATAGTGCGCCCCCATACACTCTCACGGGCAGCAGCTACGAAGTGCAGACCGTTGGTTACGACACGACGAATGCGATGGCAAACGTTCCGCTCCTGGCGGAGAGCGCACCTCCGGGCGATTATATGGTGGAGACAGAATTGACCATCGACCTTCCCACCACGGGAGCCAATGCAGACTATGCACAGGCGGGCTTGCTCATCTACGGAGACGACAGCGACTATATCCGGCTGGACATGTTTTCAAACAGCGACACGCGTCAGATTGAGTTCATCAAGCAGGAAACGCCTCCTGCATCCGGCTATCCAACATGGGGCGCCACCAATCTTGGCCCTCCGGTGATCGCCACCACCGTGAATGCTTGGCTGCGGATTGTGAAGAGAAATGTAAACGGCCAGGAACACTACACGGCCTATAGCAGCAACGACGATGTTACCTGGACCCAGAGCGGAACCTGGGTGCACTCGCTTGGCACCTCAGAAAAGATCTGCCTCTTTGCCGGGAATCTTGCCGGGTACACAGCGAACTTCGACTATGTGCATGTTTCAACACTTCAATAACTCGAAATGCCGCGGGTTGGTATTTCGGCCTCACGCGGCAGATAAAACTGAGGCTTGCAAACATCTGTGTAAGGGCAGATCGACGAAGATGGAAAGCACCATTTCGAAGCAAATTATCCGAGGGGTTCTGACTTTGTGCGTTGCTTCACCTCTGTATGGTCAGATCACCATAGAGGAAGCAATTCCGCAGACTGCCACCATAGAAGTGCATGCAGCGGAGGTGGGCAAGCAGCAGATTCCGCGAACGATCTTCGGGACGTTTCTCGAGCCGATCGGAAACTCGACATACAACGGGCTGTGGGCTGAACTGCTGCAAAATCCAAGCCTCGAATCAGGTTTGTGGAGTCCGGATAAAGTCGCCGCCATGCTGCATGACAATCCAGAACTGCGCCGCGCAGGCGATCTTGCATTGCCGCTGCCGTGGGAGCCGCTCGATGGCCGCCAGGGCAATCGTTACGAGGTCCATTACGGAGAGGCCGCAAACTCGTGGCAATCTTTGAGGGTCTTTGGCTTGCCGGGCCAGCCCACGGGCATCAAGCAGAAGGTCTATCTTCCTATCCATCGGACGCGCGACTACGAAGGGAGCTTTTATGCCAAACATATCAGCGGAGAAGACAGCGTAACGGTCGCGCTTCGAATTCATGATCAGGACGAGGTGCTTGCGTTTCAAAAGGTGAAGGTCTCTGACAAGTCATGGACAAAATACTCGTTCACTCTTGAGGTTCCACCGGACAAGCTGCACAGGCTTGATCCAGCGGATTTTGTTGTGGAGCTTGCAGGGGATGAACAGGTTGAATTCGACGAATTCTCTCTCATGCCGGCGGACGCGAAAGGCGGACTCGATCCCGATGAAGTCGCAATGGCGAAGGAGATGCACACCCCGCTGGTGCGGTTCGGCGGAAACTTCACTTCGTCGTATCACTGGACCGACGGCGTGGGCCCGCGCGACAAACGGAAGAGCATGCTCAACAACTCGTGGGGGATTCCCGAGTACAACACCTTCGGCACCGATGAGTTTCTTGAGTTTTGCCGCCAGATCGGCGCTCAGCCTCAGTTCGCCCTGAATCTTGGCAGCGGAACACCGGATGAGGCTGCTGACTGGGTGCGCTATATCGACGAGCACTGGTCGACTCATTCGGGGCTGCTATGGGAACTCGGCAACGAACTTTGGGGTAATTGGAATCTTGCGTATCCCACGCGCGAACAACTTGCCGGGCGTACTGCAGAGTTCAGCAGAGCGATCCATGCTGTTGATCCTGCCGCGCGGCTGATTGCGACTGGAGCGGACCCGGAAGCCTTTACCAGCTGGAATGCCATTCAACTTGAAAACCCGCCGGGAACTTTCAATTATCTCTCCACACATTTTGTTGTGGGCACGGGCGAGGTTCAACTCAAGAATCCCACTCCGGAATTCGTAGCGTCAGCGGCGCTTGCTTTGCCGGTTGAACTTGGAAACCGGCTGCGCCAGGCGCAGAACCAGATCAATGCAACTCCGGGTTATGACGGAAAGGCACATCTCGCCTTTACGGAATGGTTGTTCATCGGCGAACACCACGACGCACCCAGCTTCACCAACGCTGGAGGAGCGATTATTACTGGCGGGTTCCTCAATATGCTGCTCAGGAACTTCGACATTGTTCCTATTTCCGACATGACCGGAATCATGGAGTTCGCCGGAATCTGGAAGAAGCGCAGCCAGGTTTACGGAACACCCTCGTACTACGCGTTCAAGCTGTTTGCAGGTGCTGATATTGCACATACTGTTTCGGTGAAGACGGACGCAGGCAGCTACTCCGTGTCCCACGGTGTGAACAGACTGCCCGAGATCGCCTCCGTTCCCTACCTGGATGTTGTCGCTGCGTTGAGCCAGGATGGCAGCACCCTGACATTGTTCTGCGTCAATCGCAGCCTGGATACCGACATCCCAGCGCATATCAAGCTGAATGATTTTATTTCGACCGAGACAGCTACGGTGCACACACTGAGCGGACACAGCCTTACCGATGCAAACGATGAGTTGTCTCCGAAGCGCATCAGGCCAGTTGACAGTACTGAGCCGGTTCAGGCAGGGGGGTGGATGCACACATTTCTCCATGCCAGCGTGACTGTGATCTCTCTTAACCGCAAGTGAATCGCGAGTGGTGGTCGTTGAAATGTGCAGAGAAAGATCAGGAAGGAACCTTTCATGGTGAAGACATTGAACCTACTTTTTCGGATGCGAATTGTTGTTATTTGTCTGATTGCCTCTGCACTTTTTGCCGGCGGTGTTTCACTCTACGGCCAGGACGCGCGCTGGACCGAAGAGCGAGCCAATCAGTGGTACCAACAGCAGCCATGGCTTGTTGGTGCAAACTTTCTTCCTTCGGATGCAATCAACGAGCTTGAGATGTGGCAGGCTGAGACCTTTGACCCCACGGAGATCGATCGCGAATTTGGCTGGGCGGAAAGCCTGGGCATGAATACGATGCGTGTTTTCCTGCACAACCTTGCCTGGGAGCAGGATCCGCGGGGCTTTCAGCGTCGGCTCGACCAATTCCTTGCGATTGCGAGCAAGCATCACATCCGACCCGTGTTCGTCCTTTTCGATTCCTGTTGGGATCCCAACCCGAAGCTTGGTCCTCAGCATCCGCCTATTCCGGGCGTGCATAATTCCGGCTGGGTTCAGGCGCCGGGGCGAGCCATTCTGTCCGATCCACAGCAGTATCCGCGTCTGAAGGCGTATGTTGAAGGCGTGGTCGGGGCCTTTGCGAATGATTCCCGCGTCCTCGCGTGGGATATGTGGAACGAGCCGGACAATGACAACGCCGGGTCGTATGGAAAACTTGAGCCGCCGGACAAACAGGAATTGATACTGGCCTTGCTGCCGCAAGCTTTTGCGTGGGCCCGCTCAGCTCATCCCACGCAGCCGCTTACCAGCGGAGTTTGGAAGGGAGATTGGTCGGCGCTGGACAGAATGACACCTGTGACTCGCGTGCAGATCGAGCAATCCGACATTATCTCGTTTCATAACTACGATTGGCCGGAGGGATTTGAGGCCAGGATTCGCGAGCTTCAGCAATTCCACCGACCCGTGATCTGCACTGAATATATGGCGCGCGGCGCGGGAAGTACCTTCGACACCATCCTTCCGCTCGCTAAGAAATACAATGTCGGCGCGATCAACTGGGGGTTGGTGAAGGGGCGAAGCCAGACTTACCTGCCGTGGGACTCGTGGCAGCGGCCCTACGTCCTTCTAACTCCGACGGTGTGGTTTCACGACATCTTCTATGAAGACGGAACTCCGTATCGTCCGCGAGAAGTGGAGGTCTTCCGCACGCTGACGGGAAAGCAATAGCAGATTAGCTCTCATTTCTCCTTCAGATCAAGGTCCAATTCCATTTTGCTGGACAACTAAGGGGTGAATCGCTTTTTCGGCAGAGAATGTTGTGGCGCACTTGTCTTGAACGCAATAATCTAAGAGCGCGACAATCTCCGAGTGCGGAGAAGCAGGGCAGATGCGGAATTGTGGATTGATCGAAGATGGTTGCGCGCAATTGCTTTTGATTTGTGCAATCGCTGCGTTCCTCTCCACTTCGTTCATTGCTCAGGCGCAGCCTTCAGGCCAATCGAACGCGACGGGTGCGAAAGACCCCAACCTGGTGCCTGGCCGGTTCGTCGACGTCACAGAGAAATCGGGGATCAAGTTTCTCCATCAGGCTCCGCACACATCGCGCAAATACCTGATTGAAACCATGGGCTCAGGCGTCGCGCTATTTGACTGCGACAACGATGGGCGTCTCGACATCTTCCTCGTGAATGGTGCGCCCTATCAAGATCCAACGCCCAAGGGATTCATCCCGCAGAAGACCGGGCCCGAGTATTGGAACCGCCTCTACCACCAGAAGCCCGATGGAACATTTGAAGACATTACAGAGAAGGCAGGCCTGCAGGGAATCGGTTACGGCATGGGCGTGGCCGTGGGCGATTACGATAACGACGGCTACGAGGACCTGTATGTGACGGGATACGGCGGGAACCGGCTGTACCATAACAACGGCAACTGCACGTTTTCAGATGTAACTGAAAAAGCCGGCGTGGGTGGCAGCGGATGGTCGACTTCCGCTACCTGGGTCGACCTGGACAACGATGGCCTTCTCGATCTTGTGGTCGATCGCTATGTGCAGTGGGACTGGGATGACCTGTGGTGCGGCGAGCATCGGGAAGGCTATCGCGGCTACTGCCATCCGGACGTGTTTCAGCCCATCACGATGCTGGTCTATCACAACGATGGCAATGGTCACTTCACTGAAGTTGCTCACAAGCTGGGACTCGACAAACCTGCCAAGGCGCTGGGGATTGCCATCGGCGACTACGACCAGGATGGACGCATCGATCTTTTTGTCGCCAATGATTCCATGCCGGAGTTTCTCTTTCATCAGAAGCCCGATGGAACGTTTGAAGAGGTTGGGCTTGAAAGCGAAATCGCCGTCAACTCCCAGGGGCAGACCTATGCCGGGATGGGCGTGGACTTTGCCGATTACAACAACGACGGCTGGCCTGACCTGGTGATTACGGATCTGGCCAATCAGCGGTATGCGCTTTACCAGAATGCCGGAGACGGCACGTTTAACTATGCGAGTTTCACTTCAGGGCTGGGCAGCATGTCGATGCTCCACTCAGGCTGGAGCCTGCGTTTTCTCGATTATGACAATGACGGCTGGAAGGATCTGATGATCGCGCAGGGACACGATCTCGACACCATCGAGAAGAGCTTCCCTCAATTGCATTACCGCGAGCCGATGATGCTGGTGCGCAACACCGGCAAGAAGTTTGTAGACGTCTCCGGCATCTCGTCGGAGATTTTTCACGAAGCCTGGGTTGGCCGCGGCATGGCCATCGGCGACATAAATAACGACGGCCGCATTGATGCAGTGGTTTCGACAAACGGAGGTCCGCCGCATGTGCTCCTCAACATGACCGAGACGGGCAATCACTGGATTACTCTTCGTCTCATTGGTCACAAGAGTAATCGCGACGCTATTGGAGCGCAGGTGAAAATCGTCACCGTGCAGGGCAGTCAGTGGGGAACAGTGACAACCTCAAGCGGATATCTTTCGGCAAGCGATCCTCGGCTTCACTTTGGCCTCGGCGCTGAATCGACTGTCGAGCGCATTGAGATCCGCTGGCCGAGCGGGATTCAGCAGGTCCTGATGAAGGTTAGCGGAGATCGGCAATTGACGATTGATGAGCCGGCTCAATCCATGAGCGACCATCCGCTGGCGGCCGCAGATGCTCCCAAGCCATAGTGCTGTTCGGTCGCTGTGGCTCTATTTTGAACTCGCGTACTGCTTGCTCACGAGCAGAAATCATTCCTGGCTATGCGCGCTATAGAGTCTCTGGCTGAGAAGTAGTTCCTGCTGCGCTCGTTCCGCTTTACCGGCCTGGCGCAATGCCCGACCTAGTTCGAAGTGAGTCTTCGGATTGTTGGGGTCGAGCTGAGTGGCGCGCTCCAGTTCGGCAATTCCCCCTGCAGTATCTTTCGTGGCAACGAGTGCGCGGCCGAGCTTTTCGTGACAGGCTGCACAATTCGGCTTGATCTGTGCTGCTGTGCGCAAGGGATCAACCGCTTCTTGCGGGCGGTCCTGATCAAGCAGAAAGCTGCCAAGATCGAGGAATGGCCATTCATCCGTGCCAGTTGCGTTCGCCCAGCTGGAGGCCTTGCGGAAGGCGGGTTCGGCGAGATCAGGATGATTGGTTGCGTCGAAGACCAGGCCCAGGTTTTCTTCGGCCTTCAAGTGTTGCGGCTGAATTGCCAGAACGCGCGCATACATTTTACCGGCGTCCAGGAAACGGTCCTTTGAGTAATAGCATCGACCGAGAGAATAGAGAATGTCGACATCATTGGGAGCCATTTGCGCGGCCAATTCGAGCCATTGGATTGCATCCTCGTAATCGTTCAGCAGGACATAATCGAGCGCCACCGAGTGCAGCTCAGCTGGTGTGGGCTTGCGCTGACTCGCTGCATGCGTGTATGCGTCCAGCGATTCGCGCGCTTTGCCCTCCTGGCGTAACACCAGCGCCAGGCTATAGAGCAACTCAGCGGAGTGGGGCTCTTTCGCGAGCGCTGCGCGGAGATCGGATTCCTTCGACGCAAGATGCGGATCGACGGGCGTCGACTCTTCGCTGGAGTAAGGCGCGCCATTGGAAGGTGGGGTTTTGGTTGGCTTTGTGTCCTGTGCGCAAATGAGAATCGCTAGACAGGCATTCAAACAGAAAACTTCAGCGAACCGCAGGTAGGATTTCAGCGCCATGCGCCCACCAGGCAACATTGAACCACAAATCATTTTTTCAGAGATTTGGCGCAATTACCACCGCTGAATTCAATGATCCGGGTACCGAACGCGAATGAGGGGCTATTCAACCTCATTCGCGCGGTTCGGTCCACACTATTCATCGTGTGGCTTTCAGATCATGACGGCCCGCTACTTGCCGGTATAAGTGACGTGCCAGACGCTGCGCGATCCGTCGTCGGTGACGAACAGGCTGCCATCTTTTGCAACGGCAACGCCTACCGGACGGCCCCAGACCTGGCCATCTTTGGTTACGAAGCCGGTGAGGAAATCTTCGTAGCTTCCATCGGCGTGTCCCTTGTGCATGGGAATGCGAATGACCTCGTATCCGGCGCGGTTCTTGCGGTTCCATGAGCCGTGCTCGGCGGCGAAGGCGTCACCTTCAAAGCTCGCAGGAAACTCCTTCTTTTCTGTTGGATAAAAGACCATTTCGAGCGACGCCATGTGCGGTTGGACGAGGACGTCTGGGGTGATGACCTTGGAAGCGAGGTCGACGCGCTTGCAGTTTTTCGCCTGCTCGGCGGTGAGCGCGGGCGCCTGTGGATTGGGGCCCGTTCCATTGGCGCACGGGTTGGGAAGGCGCGGATCCTGGTGGCCGCCCATGTAGTACCACGGCCACCCGTAGAAGCCGCCTTCCTTGATGGAGGTGACATAGTCCGGGACCAGATGATTGCCGAGGTTGTCGCGCTCGTTGGTGGAGCACCAGAGCTCTCCAGTAATGGGGTTGATGGCCTCGCCGACGCAATTGCGGATGCCGGTGGCATAGACCTCAATGAACTTGCCTTCCGGCGTGAACTCGAGTACGTCAGCGCGATGGAACTCGCGGGGATGGGTGTCAGGGTCATCGACGTTGGAACCTGAACCGACGGAAACGAGCATGTGCCGCCCGTCCTTGCTGAAGACCACATCGCGCGTCCAGTGGCCGCCTCCCATGAGCTGCGCGTAACCGGGAATGTCCGGCACGATAGTTTCAGCGGGACCAGTGGCGTGGAGATCTCCGGAGTGGTAGGGCAGCCGCTGGATTGTTGTGGCATTGCCGACATAGACATACTTCGGATTTTCGGCGGGATAGAAGGCGATGCCGAATGGATGATCGAGGCCGGTGGCGAACTTTTCAATCTGCGCGGCCTTGCCGTTGGCGCCGACGCCGCGGAGCACAAACAAGATGCCTGCGCCGGAGTCCGCCAGGAATAGATCGCCGTTGGGGGCGGTGCGGATGAGGCGCGGCATGGTGAAGGTTCCGCCGCTGGGGGCCATGACTTGCTTGTTGTCCGCGCGCTGCATGGGCGCAGTGTCACCGCCCGCATAGAGAGTGACTTTGAAGCCGGCTGGCGCAAGCGGCCAAGCGTCAGCGGGGCGGGAAATGACGTGCGGCGTATTGTTGACGGCTTCATCGGGATTGGGTGCGGGCAGGTCGGCGAGAGTGATCTTGCGGCGGGCGCCAGGCTGCTGCTGATTCCAGTCTGCGAAAGCTGCCTGACCGGTGACGGTCTCCTGCGCGGGAAGTGCTGCCGGGAGAAGCGTTGCGACTGTGACGAGGGCGATGAAAGAGGGGAATCTCATAATCGGATGTCTCGTTTTTCAAAAAAGGATTTTTGGATTTTGACGGCGTGCCAGCGAGCTATCTCCATGATAGCTTCTCATGCTTCCCAATCAGATACGATGCTGGGAGGTGTCCTGGGATTCAAAGCCAGCGCATGGTGAGGCTGACGGCAGGAAATGCAGAGAAGAATCTTTGCCTGATTGAACGCCGCGAAGGCCGTTCGGGCCGGTGTTGAGCTCTGATCAGGGCTTTTTCAATGCAGGTTGAGGGATCTTTTTTTCTCCGCGCAACTCTTGATCGGTGTTCAGGATGTCGCTCTCGGCAAAGTCAAAGAAGTTCCATGAACCGTACTTTTCTTTCAACTCAGGAAGCACCGTCTTTACCAGCGTGTCGCCTGACTCGCCCCTGGCCTGGGCACGCGCGATGGATTCCCTCAGAAACACAAGGTAGTCTCTGAAGGCTCGAACGTCTGCTGCGTGACCCACTTCATCCCCGTGGCCTGGGACGAATGCAGCAGTGGGATAGTCGGTGAGCAGTGCATTCAGCGTATCGATCCATTTGTCCGTTGATGCGTCGATGAGGTTCGGAAGCGTGTGGTTCCAGAAGAGGTCACCGCAGAAGATGACGTTTGCATCTGCATCGTAGACCACTGTGTCTCCGCCGGTGTGGCCGGGCATGGCGCGCAAAACCAGGCTGCGCTGATCACCGAGATAGATGGTGGCGCCCTGGGTGTAGGTCACGTCGGGCAGGCCCAGCGTTTCAACAAATTTGCGCTGTTCAGGGGTGATTTTGGCGCCAAAGAATTTGAGGTTCTCAGTCCTTTCCCAGGCGCGAACGTTCTCGTGTGCCATCACAACTGCGCCAGCAGCGGCGAATATGGAGTTTCCCGCCACATGATCAAGGTGATAGTGGGTATTGATGACGAAGCGGACTGGGAGCTTGGTTTGCGCCTGAATCGACGCGAGCATGTTGCCGGCCGCCTCCGGGTTCTCGAAGGTGTCCACGACGGCAACTCCATCGGAGCCGATGATGAAGCTGGCGTTCGATCCGGCGCGCGCCTGCTTTGCCGCAGGATTATCGATTGCCACCGATACTCCATGGTCAAGAGGGTGCAGCGTGAACGGCTGTGGAGATTGAGCGGACGCTGCGTTCCAGCAAAGCCAGGTCAATCCGACTGCAACTGCGATTCGAGATTTGGTCATGGAGATTCATCCTATCGCTGCGATGATTGCAAAAATTGTGAACAAGTGCAGAAGCTTTGCGGGGTTGAGGATCTATTTGATCGTGGCCACCCGACCCTGCGTGGGGAATTTTTGAAACTGGAGCGCGTCATGGCCTGGAATCACGCGATCGGGCGATCCGGCTAATTGAATCATGCGCGATTGCTGCGCGATGTTGGCGGGCTGGTCGGCGTCGCTGAACGTGGCGCTGGCCAGATGAGACGAAAGATTGAGATAGAAGTAGCAGTTATCCGAGGCCAGCACGTAGGGCGGAGTGCCATCGACGCGGAGATACTGCGAAGCGTACGTATGACGTGAACCGGTGTAGGCGCGAATCCCGGGAAAGATTTCTACGTTGTCGCCGTCGACCAGATGGACGCGTCCCTCGGTGTTCAGTTTCAGGAGCTCACTTACATCTTCCGGGTCGATGCCTCCATGATTTCCACCCGGTTGCCAAGCGTCCATGGTGTAGTAGCGGTACTCATCTTTCTGGATCCAGACTTGCGCCTTCGGGAAGAGATCGAGGCCGCCCATGTGATCCCAGTGCGCATGACTGATCACAACGTCGGTGACGTCTTCCGGATTGACGCCAGCAGTCTTTACTGCTTCGTCGGGACGCAGGTAATCCTTCATGGGGAAGTATTTGAGAAAGGTGTCGCGGTGAAAGCCGCTGTCAAACAGGATGGTGTGGCCTCCGCCGCGAATCAGCCAGACCACCATGGCAATGTCGACTTTTTCATCTTTGGGCCCGCCGAGAACCAGCGCGGACACCGGTACGTCAGGCGAGGTGGCATAGCGAATGGCTTGTATGGAATACTCGGGCGGCGCTGATGCGCCAAGCAAAGTGGTACAGAGAATGGCAAAGAATAGTCGTGTCAAGTTGCGCATGGTCCCTCGGCTGACTCAAACAGTGTAGCTATCTGGCGTGGTTCAGTGAAATCAAATTTGTCGGGTAGTAGGACCTGCACCAAACAAAGGAGCAGGAGTGTTGTTTGCTGGGACGAATTAACGCTGGTCTGCCCACGGTGTGACAATTGAGAGACAAGTTATCATGGAGTTGAACGCACTGTTGAACCTGGAGGAGCATCAGAGATGAAGTTGCGGATGAAAGGGAACTCTGTTCGGCTTCGCATAACCAGGTCTGAGTTGGCGCGTCTTGGAGCAGGCGGACGGGTGGAAGAGTCGACCCGGCTCGGTTCTCTGACGGACGAAAGGCTTCGTTATTCGCTGGCGAGTGATGGCTCGGTTGCCGCGATTACAGTTTCCTTTCTAGACGGTCATATTGCAGTAGTGGTTCCAGTCAAGCAAATGCGCCAGTGGTGCGGGAGCGATGATGTCGGAATTTACGCCGTTCTGGACATAGGAAGCGGAGAGTCGCTAGAGGTCGCTGTTGAAAAAGACTACGCCTGCCTGGACCGCAATGCAGAAGACAACGAAGACACGTTTGCCAATCCGCATGCAGGGAAGGCCTGCTAGCGAAGAAACCGCGAAGGACTTTATTCGATCACTAAAAGCCGGGCGGATGTTCCGCTGCGACATCGAAGGCGGCCTCGAGGGCAATGCCAGCCTGCGCCAGAGTCCCCTCATCAAACAATCGACCAATCAACGTAACGCCGTGGGGCACTCGGCGCGGTGGTGAGAACCTAGGCAGCGGGTGCTTCGGGTCAGGAGCCCAGTCGCTGCGCGCCTCCGAGACTTGTACGAAACCCGCTCGCAGCGTGAGGGAGGGATGGCCGGTGAAGTTTGTGATCACCAGCATTTCATCGCGCAGTGAAGGCACGAGCAGGAGGTCGACCTCTGAGAAAACGCGTGCCATCTCCTGCGCCACCTTGCGGCGGAGACGGTCGGTCTGAACAAAGTCGACGGCGGAGAGAAATCGCGCTTGACGAAATACGTTAGGCCACGCATCCGGGACCTGCGCTTTCAGTTCATCCACCTTGTGGCTTAGAGTCAATTCTTCAAAAGCGGCTGCGCCTTCAGCGAACAGAATGAGGTTGAGGGAGTCGTATGGCCATTCGGGAATGGAGACTGGAACGGGCACCATACCGAGTCTCCTGACCGTTTCAAGCGCGGCGCGATCAACGTCTGTAGCCGGATCTTTTTTCATCCAGGCAGGGAAGTAACCTACGCGCAATCCCGTTACACTCGCCGCTGCATTGAATGTAAGGCTGCTCTGCACGCTTGCAACGTCGCCGGGATCAGGGCCTGAGATCGCATTGAGGACCAGCATGGTGTCTTCAACGGCGCGCGTCATGGGGCCAAGTTTGTCCAGCGACCAGCAGAGGGTCATGGCTCCTGTTCGCGGTACGCGCCCATAGGTCGGACGCAAGCCGGTAACGCCGCAGCGCATGGAGGGACTAACGATACTGCCTCCCGTCTCGCTGCCGACGGCAAATGCAACCAGCCCCGCAGCGGTCGCTGCGCCTGGACCTGCGCTGGAGCCTGAAGAGCCTTCTTCAAGCAGCCATGGATTCATCGTCTGACCGCCAAACCAAATGTCGTTGAGCGCCAATGCACCCAAACTTAACTTCGCGACCAGCACGGCGCCAGCCGCATTCAGACGTTGAACGACGGTGCTGTCCGCTGTTGGAATGCGATTGCGGTACGGCTCGGCACCATACGTTGTTGGAATATTCGCAGTATCGAGAAGATCCTTTGCGCCCCATGGAATTCCGTGCAGCGACCCGCGATACCGGCCGGCGGCGATCTCCGCATCTGCCTGGCGCGCTTGGGTGAGCGCATGTTCGCGGGTGAGCGTGATGACGCAGCGCAGTTTTGGATCGAAGTGCTCAAGGCGATGAAGATAGATTTCAGTCAGCCGCACGGAGGTGAGCTGGCGGCTCTCGATCCATCGCGAAAGCTGCGCCACACTCGCAAATGCTATGTCCTCTTCGTTGGAAGAGAGCGGAGCGTTCTTGTTTGCACTGCGGATAAAGTTGTTGCCGGATGAAATTTCTTGAGGGCCACGCGGAATTCCAAGCAAGGAGGGATTCCATTGCGTGGCTGGCGCTAGCGTCGACTCCAATGCGAGCTTGCGCGGACCTGTGCGCAGCTCATACACGGGGGCCATCTGCATCTGCCAGTTGCTTGCGGCCTGCGCGCGATCTGTCGCGGTCATCTCCACTCGAACGAGCTTTTCCGCTTCAGCAAAGGTTTCCGCCGATACCGCTGGTCCCACTGGAGGTGCGGTACCGAACGCTGTTGGAGCGCCCGGAGGAAGGCTTGTACTCTGCGCCAGGGGCGGCTGCTGAGGAGTTTGGGCATTGATTGCTGTACCAATCAACCCAATTGAACTGCAGGCAAGAAACTCTCTGCGAGATTTTGACATCATGATCCTTTGATCAATACGAATTCAAAGTGTGAATGGAACATGAAGAATTGAACTGTCTAGTACGCGAGAGCGACACCGTCCGCGCGCATTTCGCTTGCCGCCGCATAGACGCGATCGTCTCCCTCTTTCCGATTTTCGACGCACTCATAGCGGCCGAAACCGCCATCGCTCTCACCCATTGGCCATCCTAACTCGACGAGTGCTTTGCGCGTGTCGGCAGGGATGCCGGCTTCGAGACGGAGGATGCCGCGCGGCGTGAGATTTGGAGGATCCTCGCCCATGGTCTGCGACGATCCTTCGTGGTGCCAGCGCGGGCTGTCGCCGGCAGCCTGCACATCAAGTCCATAGTCCACACGGTTGACGACGATCTGCGTTTGGCCTTGCGGCTGCATGTCGCCGCCCATGACGCCGAAAGCAAGCCAGGGCACGCCGTCCTTCGCCGCGAATCCTGGAATGATGGTTTGGAAGGGACGCTTGCCGGGAGCGTAGATGTTGGGATGGCCTTCCTGCAATGAAAACAGTTCGCCGCGGTCCTGAAACATGAAGCCGAGCCCATCGGCAACAAGGCCCGAACCCATGCCCCGGAAATTCGACTGAATCATCGAGACCATCATGCCATCCTTGTCGGCCATTGAGAAATAGGTGGTATCGCCGTGGCTCGGGGCTTGGCCCGGATAGATTGGTTCCAGAATGCGATCGAGGCGAATGAGCTTCGCGCGCTCCTTCGCATAGTCTTTCGAGTTGAGCCAGTCGATGGGGATTTTCGCGAAATGCGGATCTGCATAAAAGCGTGCCCGGTCCTCGTAGGCAAGGCGTTTGGCTTCCACTTGAATATGCAGCGACGGCGCGGACTGGAATCCAAAGCCTCGCATGTCGAATTGTTCAATCATATTGAGCATTTGCAGGGTTGCAAGTCCCTGCGTATTTGCGCCCATGGCGTACACGTCGACACCGCGATACTTCGTCACCAGGGGTTCAACCCATTCTGCTTTATGTTCTCGAAGATCTTCCACGGAGAGCCAACCGCCGATACGTTTGAAGTATGCGTCGATTGTCTTTGCGATTGGCCCGTCGTAGAAAGCATCTCTGCCGCCTTCCGCGATGATGCGATACGTGCGAGCGAGGTCAGGATTGCGGCGGACGTCGTATTCATTGGGCGCCTTGCCGTTTGGAGAATAAGTGTGGACTGCATTGGCGGTCTCTTCCACGCCAGAATCGGGGCGGAGAAAGGCGGCCATGTTGCGCTTGATGTACCAGCCGATGATCTGCGGTGTGGGAGATCCTGCATCACAATAGTGGATGGCTGGCTCAAAGAGTTCGGCCCATTTCACCTTACCGTAACGCTGATGCAGCGCCCACCATCCACCGAGAGCGCCGGGGGTGGAGACAGTAACGGCGCCGAGTTTGGGAAGAACTCCATTCTTGGCGCGCGAGCGGGCAGTGGCGAGCGACAACGATTTTGGCGAACGGCCGGAGCTCGCCATGCCTTCAAGTTTGCGAGTCTCTGGGTCCCAAACGAACGCGAAGCAATCGCCGCCAAGTCCGGAGCTTGTGGGCTCAACAAATCCGAGCAGTGCATTTGCCGCGATGGCTGCGTCCACGGCAGAACCGCCGCGCTTCAGCATCTCAATGGCTACCTGAGTGGCCAATGGGTGCGCAGTGCCGGCCGCACCAGAACAGCCGAGCGCCGGCGACCGCGAGGCAAAACTCGCTCCCGACGGCCGGTCTCCGGCGTGCACGTCTGGGCGGATGAAACGCTCCTCTTCCGGAGCCTGGAAATTCGGAAGGCTGCTTGCCTGGCCGTTGCCTGAGGATTGCTGCGACTGGCCGCTCATCTTCACAGGTGCAGAAGCGACGGACCCTGCGGCTGCCAGGGGAAGTGTTGCAAGGAATGTTCGGCGGCGCATTGCGATCTCCTTTGAGTCAATTGGAAGAGTGTTTTCAATTAAGTACTATTGCGCCGTCGGCGCTTACATGGCATTGATCGTTGGGTGAAAACTCTCCGGGGGGCCGAGATAACTGGGAGGGAGCTGGCCGTGTGCAAGCACGATCCGCTCCAGGACAACACCCGGATCAACCATCCAGAATTTCAATGTGTGGTAGCCGGGGGAAGAAATCGCAAGAGGGATTGAGACCTTTCGCACGCCGTCGCTGACAGCCTGAGCCCAATCTGCCTGCGTATTGTGCTCTAGCGCATCGACAATTGTCCGCGGCCCGTCATCAACTGAGACAGCGAAGCGCAGACCGCGCCCAGGAACAAAGTTCAACGTAGGCGCAAGAACTGCTTGCATCGCGAAACTTCCCGAGTCGTAGAGAAACATGCGGTACTGGAGGCTCGCATTGGATGCCGGATTGCTCGCAGCAGTGACGGGGAAGACGGTCATGGCTGAACGAGTTTCACCGAAGCCAGGCAGCTCATCCCAATGCGTGTCTCCGTCTATTGTTCGATCCGTTGTGTCGGCGGCTTCGATTGCGACGTAGCCATCACTCTCCACAAAGCCCTTGGTATTTTCGCGTGTTACTCCGTCAAGCCGCAGCGCTTCGACGGGTACGGTGATGGGTGGTGTATCGTTCTGGGTAACCGTGATGCTGCCGTGCGCTGTGCCGGGAGGGGCAGTTGCCCAGTCTACGTGGACTTGTACTGCAAGGTCCTGTTTGCCGACGGTGCCTGAGGATTGGCTTAGGATGATCCAGGGATCGCTTGCAGTAATTTGAAAGCTCGTCGGAGTTAATCCACGATTGAACAGCGTCAGTGTTCGCGTCTTCTGAGAAACGGAATCAAATTGGACGAGCGACGGACGCGGACCGGACGATCCCTCAGCGTCTATGCCAATGGTTGATACCGCTGCGGGCTGGACTTCAGTGACGGCGGGCATGGCGTTGAGCGGCGGCTCGTTCCAGAAGGTATAGCCGATGTGGGTCTGATCCATCATGTGGTCCCAGCGGCCATTCAGCAATTTGTGGTTGTATTCGTCGCTGAGTGCGGCGTCCTTTGCAAAGAGAGCGCGAGCCTGCGCCGCGTATTCATTGGCGCTGGAGCGGCCCTGGCGCGCGTACAGGGCATTTCGCGCCGCCGCAATGTAAAGCTCGGTGAGATTGGCGCATGCATCCACAGGATACTGGACTAACTCAAAGAATGAAGCGCGCTCATCCTGTGGCAGTTGTTCTGCCAGTTTATCGACGCCCGCAGCAAGGGACTGCCACTGCTGGTCCACGCGGTCAGCTTCATGAAAGTTGGTCACGCTGAAAGTTGTGGGATCAATCAGCTCGGGCTTGCGACGGGCGTTGTAGCGCGTGTAGTCCTCAATGTCCGTGGCGATTTCGGGGGCATGTTCGGGGCCAAACTCACGCGTGGCCCACAGGCGGGTGTACTCATCAAGATGGTTCTGGTCCCAACGCTCCGGTGTGCGCGCCATGGTGAGGAAGAATTCGATGGGAAACTCCATCGGCTTGAGGTCGCCGACATTCACCACCCAGATGCGGTCTGCGCCATAGTGCCGCGCCAGGTTCATTTGCTCCCAGACCTTGGTGATGGAATACGTATTGAGCCATTTATAGGAGCGCGGATCGCCGACATAGTCAAAGTGATAGTAAATGCCCGCGCCGCCGGAGCGTTTGCGCTCTTCCGCGGTTGGCAGTCGCCGCAAGTTGCCCCAGTTATCGTCTGACCAGAGCAGCGTTACATCGTCTGGCACGCGCATGCCGTTGTCGTAGTATCCCTGGACTTCTTTGTAGAGAGCCCAAACCTGCGGAATCTTGTTGAGATTGGGATTCACTGTCTCCTTCAGGATCTGACGTTGGTTGGCGACGATTTTCTCCAGCAGTTCTGTGTTGGCCGAGGCAGACATGGGGGTGTCATTCACGCCGCGCATACCCAGCGTCACAATCTGTTCGTAGTTCTTGTCACGCTCCATGCCCGTTCGCCAGAACTCGTCAATCCTCGTTTGGTTCGTCGCGTAGTTCCAGGGACCATCTTCGTGCGTCCATTCCTTTTCGGCGCGCATCATCGGCTCTTCGTGCGAAGTTCCCATCACGATACCGTATTCGTCGGCAAGCTTCGCGTTCAAAGGATCATCCGCGGCAAAGGCGCTGTTCCACATGGCAGGCCAGAGGTAATTGGCTTTCAGGCGCAGGAGCAGTTCGAAGACATGGACATAGAACTTTGAGTTGTAGCCACCGAACTTCTCATTGACCCAGCCGGTAAGCGCGGGTGCTTCATCATTCAGAAAGATGCCGCGATACCTGACTGCAGGCACTGGCTGAATGTGCCGGCCGGGATCGACGAACAACGCGTCCTGGTGAGGAATGCGAACATCGGCCCACCAATACCAGGGCGATACACCAATCTGCTCGGAAAGATCGTAGACGGCGAAGATTGTCCCGCGCTTGTCGCTGCCGGCGATGACCAGGGCTCTCTGCACACCTGGCATTGGGTGATCGACGACGGCTGTTACGGCCGATTCCCACTTGCCCGCTATTCCGCTCACATTGAGTTTATGGCGGCGAATCAGGTCGTCAATCAGCGGGCTCTTGCCGATGGTGCCGATGAGAACTGAACTGTCGGAATGAAGCTCCGCAGGATTCTGCAGCATGGCTGGCTGAACACTGGTGACACGTTCAATGTCGTTGCGAAGATCGTCCACTGCGCGGACAACGCCAGGCCAATCGGTATCGCTGACGATGAGCGGAGCCGCAGTGCGCTTGTCTACGAGGGGAAAGGCTCCGGGCGTTTGCCTGCCTGCTACGTAATGGGATTCACCAATCGCGCCGGATCGAAGAGGAGATATGAAGAACGCCAGTACAAAAGCCGCACAGATGAGACGCGTGCGACAAGAGGCGATGAAGCGGCGCATGAGTTGACTCCAAAGAAGATGGTGAGGTGGGGGCTTGCGTCAGGAGTTTCATGATAATACCCGACACCATCTTCACGACAATCAAAAAGAGAGCCGTTGTCTTTGCCAAAACGTTTTGGCAGAGACGACGGCTCTTGGAGAGAAGCGCTGTGTATTGGCGGTTGGGGATCTATTGAACGTACGGCCAGTCGTCGGATGTCCAGCCGAGCAGGTTGATGCCGAGGGCCGGGTAGCCGTTGTTGTTGCCGTCGTAGTAGTGATAGACGAGAACGTCGCCATCGGTGTCAAGGAACAGGCTCTCGCCGCCTGGCCCGTTGATGTTTCCGTGGGCGCTGAGCACGATGGTTCCTCCGCCGGATGTTAGAGCGACGCCGCCACGGTCAACGTAGGGGCCGTTGACAGAGGTCGAACGCCCAACGACGATGCGATAGGTACTGGTTACGCCGTCACAGCAGGTGTCGACGGAGGCAAACAGGTAGTAGTAGCCTCCGTGCGGATAGATGTACGAGCCCTCAAGGCCGGTTCCGGACGGATGATATGCGAGCTGCGTACAGGCGGCTCCGGTGGGAATGCCCGTGGTGTTGCTGACAGGAACTATTTGAATGCCGTTGGAATAGGAGCCGAAGGCGAGCCACGCGTTGCCGGAGGCGTCGACAACTGAGGCAGGATCGATGGCGTTGGACCCGGTGCAATCGGTAGAGGTGTAGACGGGCGCTCCAGCGTCGACGTAGGTGCCAGGCGCGCCTGTAGGACTGATGGCTAGGCCGATCGCCGAGTTGGAACTGCCGAATGTAGAGGCGGCGTAATAGAGCCAATAGACTCCGTTGTGACTTGAAGCGTCGGGCGCCCAGAGATCACCACTATTGCCGGTGTAATTGTTCGTCCAGGAAGGCAGCGAGGGAAGAGCGTAGCCATCGTCAGAGAAGTTGATGCGGTCAGTGGATGTGTGGGCGTGTATCAGGCCATGCGTGGAGAACAGGTAGTAGGTTGAACCGACCTTCAGCATGGAGGGATCGTGAATCCCGACTGAGGAGGTATCCGGCGCGGTGTACGAAACATTGACGGAGGCCGGCGCCGGATAGGGCGATGTATTCGACGAGGTCAACGCCCACTCCTGGCAGGTGCATCCTGTGCCGGTGGTGGCCCTGGCGCCTTGATCGATGGTGGCCGACGATGTGGTGCCCGAGCCGTCGTCCTGCAAGTAAAAGCCGCTGTTCACATTCTTGATGAGGTAGTTTCCATCGGTCAGCAGGTAGAACTCCCAAAGATGATCGGCCGTGCCGTTGTCAGAATATTGCAGGGCCTGGGCGCCGCTTGATGTGGAGGCGCTCTGGATGCCGAGCAGCTGGTGAGTCAACATGTTCTCCACGTTGAACTGGTTATTGTTCATGGGGATAAAATGCCAATCGGCGTCGGTCGTACCGGTGTTTGCTTCCTGCACAACATCGGTGCCTGCTACCTGGCTCTGGCCGGAGATGCCGAGCACGAGATTGCTGGCAGCGTTGGTGAGGGTGAATTGATAGCTATCGCTCACGGCAGTTAAAGTGCCCATGTCGGGTGTTGTCCCGCCACCACCGCCGCCGCCACCGCCACCACCACCTGTGCTTCCAGCTCCGCCGCAGCCGGCGAGCATCGCTCCGGCAGCCAAAGCGGTTCCTATCCAGACTTTGCAGCGTGTTGCTGCGACTCGATCAAACAAATGATGCATGTTATCTCCAGTTTCTTGTTGCTGAGCGGATGGAATTTGAAATGGAAACGTGCCCCGGAGTTGATGAGTACGCTCTGCAGCGGTCAAGCAATCACGCGATGGGATGCGCCCACCGTGTTATTTCGATTCGCCCGCGGTTCCCAGCGTTGCATGGGGCCAGCCGTTCTCCCAGGTCAGAGTCGAAATTTGCAGTGCTGGCTTGCCGGTGACTGCGTCGTATGCGTGGAAGACGAGGATGTCACCCTCGGGCCGCTG
>JBEKDE010000013.1:0-71617 GCA_050014515.1 Occallatibacter sp. | reverse complement strand
ATGACGGCGACCTCGATGGGGAGCCCGCTGAGTTGGACCCCGATCACGACGAGGAAGAAGACGAAGAAGTAGAAACCTCCAGCATACTGACGTCGTCGGATGACGACGAGCCAGTGACTGAAGAGACTGTAATTCTAATCGTGGAAGAACCGGTAGCGACGCCGCCGAAGAAGGAGGCCGCGAAGAAAAAGAAGGCGGCTCCGAAGACCCAGAAAACAGGCGCAACAGGCGGTAAGACTGCAGTAACGCCCACACCGCCTCCTCCACCCGCGTCTTCGAGCGCGAAGAAGGCGCCGGCCAAGAAGAAGTCCGCGAAGAAAGCTCCCGCAAAGAAGGCTGCTGCGAAGAAAGCTCCTGCAAAGAAGGCAGCCGCGAAAAAAGTTGTGGCAAAGAAGGCCGCAAAGAAGTCCGCCGCAAAGAAGAAAAGCACTGGCGTAAAGGGCGGAAAGACCGCAGCCAAGAAAGCTACGGTTAGTAAGCGCGCCAGCAAACCCACAAAAAGAGGTAAACCATTGGCAGTTAAGAAAGCAGCAAAGAAGGCGCCCGCCAAGAAGGCAGCAGCGAAGAAAGTAGTTGCCAAGAAGGCTCCGGCGAAGAAGGCAGCGGCCAAGAAGGCACCTGCGAAGAAGGCAGTTGCGAAGAAGGCACCTGCGAAGAAAGCAACCAAGAAGTAACGGCAACAGGCAACGCAAGGCAAGCAAAAACGCCCGGCTCATCGCCGGGCTTTTTTGCGTCTGCAATCATCTCTCAGGAGTGCGGAGCGCCCGCTGCAAGCTGATCGAAATGCCAGCGCTGGTGTGCAAGATAGTCCTCGATCAGGAAGCGCAGCGTCACGGGCGCATCGTCGCCGACGATGCAATTTGCCTCAAGCCGGCCTTCGGGGATACGGTCTACCACCGCGGCAAGAATGTCGTGCTCCACCTGCCACCAGCTCAGCAGTGTCTCCCACTTCTGCGCCGCGTAGCCATGCGCGGCCACCCAGCCCTCCTGCGCATACTGCGGACCGGAGTAAGCGCCATCGATGGCAGCGCGCACAAAACGTTGCCGGTTGTTGGCTGCGGAATCCAGCAGATGACCCACAATCTGCTTGCGTGTCCATCCGCCGTCGCGCCAAGGCGTATCCGCAAGCGCAGGGGAAAGCTCCAGCAGCTCCGTTTGCAACGCTTTCAGCTTCGCGCGAAACTCTTCTGCAAGCCAGGTTGGCATTCTTCCCTCAAACGAAGACGGCCCCGTTGCCGAGGCCGCCTCAGTTGCTTGCGTGGCCCTAACTACTTCTTCAGTTCGGCCAGTGCGGCCAGAACCTCTTCAGAGTGATGAGCGGGATCGACCTTGGTCCATTCCTTCACGATCTTCCCGTTTGGATCGATCAGGAAGGTGTTGCGGTTGGCGATCGTCCATGTTCCGTAGTGACCCAGCGAGCCGTACGCGTCCACTACCTTGTGGTCGGGATCGGCGAGCAGGCGGAAGGTCAGCCCTTCCTTGGTGCAAAATTGCTTGTGGCTGTCGGGTGTGTCGACGCTTACACCCACAATGACGGCGTTGTCAGCATCAAACTTGGCCTGGTCGCGCTGGAAGTTGTGCGCCTCGAGGGTGCAGCCCGAGGTCATGTCCTTGGGATAGAAGTAGAGCACGACCCACTTGCCGTGGAAGCTGTCCAGAGAAATCTGGGAGCCATCCTGAGAGGGAAGGGTGAAAGTTGGAGCAGCCTGCCCAACGCTGGGCAGAGTCTGCTGATCGGCCGCGTGCACGGTGACAAGTGCAACCGTGGCGACAACGGCCGCGGCAAGAACGAAGAGTAGGGGTTTTCTCACGAGGGACCTCCTGGTGCAGTGAACTGTGAAAAGCAGGCAGTGAACAGTCGAACGCGTTCAGCAACGGGCGGAAGACAAACGGGGAAGCGCTTCCGGGAATCAGTATAGCGGGTGCCGTCCGCTGAATTGTCACTGCCCTCAGTCTACGGCCGTTTCGTGGCTACAATTGCGATTCCCGCGTGAACAGCCCGCTCAATCATTGCGGTGCGATCGAAAAGCAGTGTGCGGCCAGCCTCGACCGAGAGGCAACTGGCGCCTGCGCGAATCATGGCCTCAATGGTTGCCATCCCTATCACCGGAACGTCGAAACGCATGTCCTGGTTGGGTTTGGCGACCTTGACCACGGTCAATCGCCGCGCCAGCAACGGGGTCCCCAGCGACAGGTCTTCGTCGTTGGGGTGTAGCAACGGGGTCCCCAGCGACGGGTCTTCGTCGTTGGGGTGTAGCAACGGGGTCCCCAGCGACAGGTCTTCGTCGCTGGGGTGTAATGTGGAGGCGTCGTGCGCAAGCGAGCGCATCAGCTGGCCGGCGCGCTCGATGGCCGCATCCGTGCCTTCCATTGCTTCAACTGCCACGCATGCCCGAGCAGCCACCACGACCGTCTGACCGATATCGAATCCTGCCACGGCGCGCGCCACTTCAAGACCGTAAGCAATGTTTTTCTGCTCTTCCTCGTCCGGCGCTCGTCCCCCTGCAGGTTCGGTCAATACACCTTCCTGGGCCAGCAGCGGTTCGAGGAAACTGGTGGAGCTGACCAGCTCGATGCCTTCGTCGCCCAGAACTTTGGCCACTGCGCCCAGCAGCATGTCGGTATTGCGCGTACGCAAATTCATCAGCAGTTTGGCCAGCCGCCAGTCGGGGCGGATGCTGGAGAAAATCTGTTTGTGTCGCACCTGACCGGCCATCACCGCGCGCGTGACACCCTCCTTGTGGAAGGTGTCGATGAGCCGCGAGAGCTCGCCGAGCGAGAGCCAATGAACCGTGATTTGATCGTCAGCGGCAGCACGCTGTTCAATCTCCGGATCGGTCTCTTCGCGGATTGCGGCGACAACCACCGCCAGCCCCTCGGCGCGCGCCGCGTCCAGCAGCAAAAATGGAAAGCGGCCGTTGCCGGCGATGAGGCCGAGCTTCATATCTACTTGATGACCCCGCGATGGCTGCGCTCAATGAACTCCACCAGCAGCGCCACGTCCTCGCCTTCGAGCTCCCGCATTTTCTCCAGCGCCTGCGTGGTGTTCATCTTCGACACCAGCAGCAGCCGGAACGCCTTCTGCAGCGCCTTGATCCGCTCCGGGCTGAATCCCTTGCGTTCCAGGCCCACGCTGTTTACCCCGAAGGCCTTGTTCTCTCTACGCGAAGAGGTCTTCGAAAACGGCAACACATCCTGGGTCACAATGGTCCCGCCGCCGATGAACGCGTGTCTGCCCACCGTGCAATGCTGGTGAACCGGGCTGAATGCGCCTACCGTTGCGTAG
This sequence comes from Occallatibacter sp., assembly GCA_050014515.1. GTDB lineage: Bacteria > Acidobacteriota > Terriglobia > Terriglobales > Acidobacteriaceae > Telmatobacter. The sequence continues at coordinate 68,331 of JBEKDE010000013.1, read as the reverse complement.
TCCTCAATCACCACATGCCCGGCAAGCGTGGCCGCGTTGGCCAGAATGCAATGGCTGCCCACGTGGCTGTCGTGGCCAATATGCACACAGGTCATCAGCAGGCAGCCGGAGCCGAGGCTGGTAATGCCTCCGCCGCCCACCGTGCCTCTGCTGATGGTCACGCTCTCGCGAACCGTGTTGTCGTCGCCAATCACGGTTTCGGTCGGCTCGCCGCCGTACTTCAAATCCTGCGGCGCGATGCCGATGGAGCAGAAGGGATGAAAGATGTTGCGCGCGCCAATGCGGGTGCGCCCATCCAGAACCACGTGAGAGATGAGCGTACAGTCTTCGCCCAGCACGACCTCAGGGCCGATGGTGCAGAAGGGACCAATAAAGCAGGAATCCGGAACCACGGCGCCGGGGGCGATGATGGCGCTTGGATGAATGCTCACTCCTGCGTCTCCCCGGTTGTATCGGCGGCAGGTTGCGGCTCGCGCACCCTGGGTACCACCGCGCAGGTCAGCGTCGCCTGGCAGGCAAGCTTGCCATCCACATACGCTTTGCCTTCAATGCGTCCTGCGCGCATGCGGAACGACAGTACCTCGACCTCGATCCGTAACTGGTCGCCGGGCGTCACCGGGCGGCGAAATTTGGCGCGCTCAATGCCGGTGAATACCACCAGCTTTTTGTCTCGATCGGGGATCTCGGCCATCATGATGATGCCGCCGGCCTGGGCCATTGCCTCAACCACAAGCACGCCAGGCATGATGGGATAGCCGGGGAAGTGGCCCTGGAAAAACTGTTCGTTGATGGTTACGTTCTTGATGGCGACCAGGCGTTTGGTCGGCTCAAACTCCACAATCCTGTCGATCAACAGAAACGGGTAGCGGTGGGGGAGAAAACCCAGGATCTCCTGGATGTCAAACTTCATTCTCTAGCTCCAGATGGCGCATCGGCTGGGCGCATGGCACTGGAAAGCATTATAAACAAGGGTGCTCAGGGTCTGACTGGCTTGAACCTTCAGGCAATCTTTGGAAGCCGGCTGCGAACAGGCTGGTGCTGTGAATCGACGAAGCCGAATGTGTGCATGCACTGGGGCCATTCGCGCAGGAACACAGGGAATGCCTCCGCGGGCATCGGGCGCTGAAACAGGTAGCCCTGGCCGGCATCGCAACCCATCTCCCGCATTACTTCGAGCTCGCCAGGCTCTTCAATTCCTTCAGCCACCGTGCGCAGTTTCAACTGCTGGGCCATCGCGATGATGGTCTGGCACAGTGCACGCATGTCCTCTGAGCGGTCAATGCCGTGAATGAAGCAGCGATCGATCTTCATCGCGTTCAGCGTCATTTTCTTGAGTACATTGAATCCGGTATAGCGCGTTCCGAAGTCGTCGATAACAACTCGCACCCCGGCGTCTTGCAACTCCCGCACGATATGGATGAACTGGTCTTCGTCATCGAAGAGCATTGACTCGGTTACTTCGATTTCCAGAACGGTGGGCGCAATCGGAATCTCTGCCAGCATGCGGCGCACGCTGGAAACAAAGTCCGCCGCGTGAACATTGGCGGCAGAAGCATTCACCGAGATGACGGGTAAATCCAATCCCATGGAACGCCAGCGCTGCGCGTCTTTGAGGGCGGCGCGAAGGCTGAATTCGAAGATGCGGTGAATCAGCCTGGACCGCTCGGCAATAGGAATGAACTCGTTTGGCGCCACAGAGCCCCACTCGGGGTGGGTCCAGCGCGTGAGTGCCTCCGCGCCCAATACTTCTCCCGTGGTCAGGCTCACTTTTGGCTGATAAAAGGTGCAGAACTGGCCCTGCTCCAGCCCCTTGTGCATCTCCGTTTCGAGCTGATGGTCGCGCATGATCAGGTTGTTCATGCCAGCGTTAAACGCCATGACCGCGGAGCTCTTTGTGGAGGCCGCGCGCGCCGCTGCGAGGCTTGCAAAACGTACAAGATCTTCTGCCGAATCGGTGTCGGTCGGATAGAACGCGACTCCGGCGGAAACTTCCGGTTCGATTCCCGCGCCGAGCACGCTGAGAGGTTCAAGAGCGTCTACAAACGCCTGCACGCGCGCTCTGTCTTCCCGATCGAATTTTGAAGCCGCGATGACGACGAGGAAACAGCGGGCGCCGAAGCGGCCAAGCAGGGTGTCTGCTTCCGCCGCGGATCGCAGGCAGCCCGAAACATTGCGCACCAGGCCTTCAACGCCCTTTGAACCCCACAACGAGAACTCCCTGCGCAAATTCAGCAGGTCAATCCAAAGCAGCGCAAACTCCTCGCCCGGCTCGGCATTCCGCAGCAGGCAACCCAGCGATTCCTGAAACGACTGGTAATTCAACAGGCCGGTTTGAATGTCGTATCGCTGACCGTAGGCCAGCATTTGACGGTGCAACTCGTCGTCGAGATTCTGTTCCAAGAGATTCCTCAATCTCTTTCCTGACGCTATTGCGCCGTTGCCATTGCGCACCGGGAACTGCTGCGCCTTGCCTGCACGCATCCGGGCGCCCGATAGCCTGGAAGTTTCGATGTTGTTCGCATCAAGCCGCACCGGAGGGGATCTCCCTCTCGCAACGGGATGCACTGAGTGAGTTGCGGGCTTTCCGAAGGTTTAGTCGTGAGCCCGCCGCGAACGACCGCCGGACTTGCAGGAAGTCTCTCTATTTCTAATCAATTCCAAAGGTTGGGACAATGGCGAACAGACTGCTCTTCGGTACAACTTAGGTGCCATTACTGTGAAAAACCCGGTAGGAACTTGGGTGAAAGGGCAGCCTCTTGACGGGCATTACAACTGGCGCACAAGCAAGGATGCCGGGAACGAGATGAAGCGGCTGCGTGGTCTCTGGTGGATTTCAACAAACGGCGCAACTACTTCTTGATGCGGCGGGTGGTATCGTCCACGTTCCAGAAATCCGCGGGGAGATCCTGGTTGTACTTCACATGCACAATATAGTACTGGCGGATCTCGTCATCGTTTTTGTAGCGCGAGATTGTGAACGGCGTCGGAAACCCATCCATTACGTGGTAGTCGTCGTACTCTTCGGCGTCGGTGTTCTTGTCTTTGTAGACCGGATCGCGCCACTGAAAGGTGCGCCGCAGCGGCAAGTGGGTCTGGGTGTCGGTCTGGATGGTCACGGCCTCGTTGTCGGCGGAGATCAGCGTAACCTGATCGGCCAAATGCCGCTCGGCAAGACGCTGCCCTTCGTAGATCAGAATTGTCTTGGGGTCCTTGAGCCACACCTTGACGACCGTCTCGATCGAGTGATCGCGGCGACGCAGATAGTCGTCCACAATATCCTGCGGGAGCGCGGCTTTGCCCTTGTAGGTCACTTCCTCGCCCGTGCGGCCAATGTAAAACTGCACTACGTCGCGGTGTTTGGTGTACTCGGTGCGGTCGTGGTCCGGCCACTGGTGAAATTCGAAGAACTCGGTTGTGCCAACATCCGGCCGCCCGTGAAAAAATGCCGCAATCTGGCCCTGCCTCTCCATGTTCTTCATGTTGAGCCACGCATCGCCGCCCAGCGCCTGCACCATCGCGTCCAGCACGGCGCGTGCCTGTTTTGCGTTCTTCGCGCCCTCGTCGTCGGCTGGTTGCGCAGCCAGGGCCGGTGTTTGAGTTCGCGTCTTCGCCGGACACGCCATCATCGACACCGCCAACGCTACCGCGAATACTCTCCTCATCTTCTCCATCTCCTCCAAGTCCGACCCATTCGCACCACGCCCATTCGTCCCACGGCTCGTGACCATCCAAGCGCATTATTTCTGGTGCATGGGTGAGAAGCAATACGCCAGTGCGAGCGAATAGCGAGCTCCCGCACCCACGGCCAGTGGCGGCTGTAGCGAAACCAGAGTAGCTGTACCCAGAAGGCGCGATGCCAAGTGGCTTCTTCCTCAAGGAAAAGCAACCTCGCGCACTCTCGGCAAGGGCACGTTTACTCTGTTTTCGCCCTAGCCCACTAGCACGGCGCCGCCGTTCACGTTGAGCACTTCTCCTGAGATGAACCCCGCCAGGGGCGTGCACAAAAACAATACTGGTCCGGCGATCTCCCGCGGAGTTGCCGCGCGGCCCACCGGAATTCCCGACTTGATCTTCAAACCAACCTCCGGATGTCCAAGCGCCGCGGCCGACATCTCTGTAGTCACCCATCCCGGCGCCACGCAGTTCACGCGAATGCCTCGAGGCGCCAGTTCGCTCGACAGGCTCTTTGTGAGACTAATGAGTGCGCCTTTGGTCACGGCATAGTCGGCATGGTTGGCCTCGCCGCGTTGCCCGGCCGTGGAGCTGATCAGGACAATATGCCCCCGAGCGTCGTTCGGAAGCGGTGTCTGCGCGTCCATCTGCGCCACCGCGGCCTGCACCAGTCCAAACACCGAGTCCAGATTGACCCCCATGGTCCGCCGCCACTGAGCCTCGGCCATCTGCGCAATCGGCGCGTCGTCGGGCGGCCAAATGCCGTGATTTGCCACCAGCACGTCCAGCCTGCCAAAAGCCGCTACCGCAGCGGCAACCAGCGCGCGCCCGTCCTGCGGGGTATTCAGATCCTGCTCAATCGCGATTGAACGGCCTGGACCGCCGCATTCAGCCGCCAGGGCTTCTGCCTGCTCCCGCGCCTGGCGGTAGCTGAAGGCGACCTTTGCTCCTGCTTCGCTGAATAAACGCACGGTCTCCGCGCCTATGCCGCGCGACCCGCCGGTGATGAGGACGACCTTGTCCTCCAGAACCAGAGACACTCCTGTCATAAGGCAAACGCTATCGCATTGTTAGACGGGATGTCGAGCGGGGCGGTTCGTCAAATAGTACGGAGAACTCGTACAGGCAGCAGAATGATCGCGCCCACCAGCTCCAGCGCGCCGCCCACGGCAATTCCCACGAGCCGAAATGGCAACAGCACCAGCCACACAATCGGATACAGAACCAGCGCCAAAAGCGCCAGCGGCCAGCACAGGACCAGCAGAATGCAAAACAACAGGAACTTGATCATGGATTTCTCTTCCTCAACCTCCGCAGGCCAATGCCCAAGGGGCCACTGATTCATACGCAGCCGTGCCAAATCCAGTTCCCGGATCCGAAAGCCGGATTGGTACCTATTTCTTCCCGGTCTTTGCCTTGTCAGCCAGCAGCCTCTTCCGTTCGCGGATCACCCTGGCTCGTTCCTTCTCCGGCATGGCCAGCACGTCCTTGGTACGTTTGGGAAGCTTGTCAAAGATCAACGCGTAAGCCCGCTTAAGCTCGTCTTCAATCTCCCGCGGCCGCAGCACATCCCAACGTTCCAGTGTGACCCAGTAGAACTTTGCCGAATAGGGAGTCGGCCGAATCCCGTCTTTCTCCAGCAGTTCATGAAACCGCTCCGCGCCGCAGTGAAATGCCAGCACCCCCACGCCCGAACCATCCAGATCCGTCGATGCGAACATCTTTCCGCCGATGTCGCGGTCGCCGGCCCAATAGATCAGGTGATGGCCCCACCCGACCGTCTCCGTCACGTGCGGCAACGCCATGCAAATATCGCGAATTCGCTCGTTATCCATGCCGGAAAGTGTAGGACGAAAACCGCGTTGAACGAAATGAGATTCTCAACTTCCCGCCGGTCCAGCTATTCGTCGCGCAGCGCAACCATCGGATCCACGCTGGCTGCGCGCCTCGCCGGCGCCCATGCCGCAATCAGCGCCAGCATGCAGAAAAGCAGCGGAACGAGCGAATAGGTCAGCGGATCTGTGGGGCTCGTTTCAAACAGGAACCGGCTCATGAGCCGCGTAGCCGCTACAGCTCCTGCAATGCCCAGGACTGATCCCGCCGCTGCCAGCCAAAGGCTCTGACCCAGCACCAGTTGGGCAATCTGCAGCCGGTTCGCACCGAGCGCGAGCCGCAGGCCGATCTCGCGCGTTCTCCAGCTCACTGTGTACGAAATGAGGCTGTAGACGCCGATGCCGCCCACCAGGATGGCAAGCGCGCCAAATGCCGTGAGAAGCATCGTGAGGGACCGCGGCGCGGCGGTGGAAGAGACGATGACGCTCTGCAACGTGCGCACCCTGGTCACGGGCACGGACGGATTGAGCTGCGCGACCAGGCTGCGCAAACTGCCTGCCAACTCGGCCGAGCGTAAGTTGGAGCGGAGCAGGATGTTCATGACCGGACTCTCGTTGTGCAGCGTGATGGGCATATAGGTTTCCAACCCCGAATCCCGGTCGAGACTCCGGTGGCGCGTGTCGCTGACGACACCGGCAACGATGTACGCCGTATTCATGTCCATGACTGTGGGTGCGGCCTCATCTTCGACATTTTCAATATGCTTCCCGATGGGGTCCTGATTAGGCCAGAGTTGATTGGCCTCCGCTTCATTCACCAGGACAGCGCGGCTGGCGCCGGAATAATCAGAAGATTCCAGCAGACGCCCGCGCAGCAGGCGAATACCCATGAGTTGGAAGTAGCCTGGTGAGACTACGCGGCTCGAAGCCTGCATGGATTCCTTGCGCGCGTCGCGGGGGTGGCCCTCCGCGTCAAAGAAGAACCAGGCGTCGGCGCCGGTCATGGGCAGCCGGTTCACGAGCGCCGCGGACTCCACACCCGGCATTGACTGCGCGCGCTCGAGCAAGGTCTGGAAGAACTGTGCGCAAGAGCCCTCGCGCAGGCAGGATCCGCCGTGAAACGGGTTGCGATCCATTGCGATCTGCGCGGTCAGCGTTTGTTTTGAGCGGAAGCCGGGGTTGGTGCTTGCCAGCCGTGACAGGCTGCGCAGCATCACTCCCGCCGCGGTAATGACCACCACTGCGAGCGCAATCTGGCCGACCACCAGCAGGCGCGAAATGCGGAAACGGTGCGCCGTTCCCAGAACATTGGCCGCATTCATGCGAAGGGTGCTTTGCAGATTATTTGGACTCACCTGCAAGGCGGGAACCAGGCCGGACAGAAACCCGGTAAGCAGCGAAATTCCGGCCGCAAATAGAAGGACGTCGCCGCGCAGAGCCAGGTTTGCCAAACGCGGAGTGTCGGGCGGCAGAACCAGCTTGAGAGCATTGAGACTGATGGCCGCGAGCAGAACGCCGAGCGTGCCGGACGCTATCGCCAGTACAGCGCTCTCGGTAAGCATCTGGCGAACAAGACGCTGCGTAGCGGCGCCAAGTGTGCTGCGCAGGCTCATCTCCCGCTCGCGGGCGGTGGCACGGGCCAGCATCAGGTTGGCAACGTTGGCGCAGGCAATCAGCAGAACCAGTCCCACAGCGCCCGATAGCAACAGCAGCCGAGGACGCACATCGCCCACAACGGAGTCGAGCAGCCGGGTCACGGTCACATCGGCGGCCCAGTCATCCGGCATGGTCCACGGGAAAAGCGTCAGCATCTCCCGGTGAAGCGAACGCAACTCTGCCTGCGCCCGGTTCGGGGGCACCCCGTCCTGCAACCGCCCAATCGCCTGGTAAGCAAAATCGTTCCACGCATCGTTGATGTCGCCTGGCTTGAACGCGATAGGAATCCAGAACTGGGTGTCGGCGTCGGGGAAGTACGTCTCAGGGGGCGCAACGCCGATAATCTCGCGATTGACTCCATCCAGCAGGATCTTGCGGCCTATTACGTTGGGGTCGGCAGCAAATTGCTGCCGCCAGAACCCGTTGCTGAGCACGATCACCCGATCCTCACCGTCAACGGCTTCGGCTGACGAGAAGAACCGGCCCAGCGCCGGTCTTTCTCCAAGGGTCTGAAACAGGTTTGCGCTCACCGTGCTGCCGAAGGCGCGAGCGGAGCTTCCAATGCCGGTTACGTTGAATTCGGTATTGAGCGAATACCCTGAGACGCTGGACAAGGAACGTGACCGGAGTTGATATTGCCTGATCCAGCCCTTTGGATAATTGGTGCCGCTCGACTCGGCCCTGAGTTGGACCAGCCGGTCCTGGTGCGGAAAGGGCAGCGGCTCAAGCAGGATGGAGTCAATCACGCCGAAGATCGCCGTGTTCGCGCCGATGCCCAGCGCCAGCGTCAGAATGGCAACCGCCGCAAACCCGCGGCTCCGGTTCAATTGCCTGAATGCATAGCGGATGTCCTGGCCCAATCCCTGCATGCGGTCTCCTCCACAAGGTCAATCCCGTAAATCAAGGGAAGTGCATCTGGAGCGCCAAAGGCTCCCGCACATAAACCATTCATCCTGAGGCAATTAGAGAAATGAGCCTTGCTTACTCGTGCATTCTGTTGTCCGTTCCCGCAACCGGTTGTCCACAATCGAACACCGCAATGTCCTGCAAGTTTCCAATTGCCCTGAAATTCAGCTTGTAAAAATCCGCTTCAGGGATAGAATGGCCGAAGTACGCATTGCGCAATCGATTGAGCACTGAAAGGAACAGTAGATGAGATCACGCGCCACCCAGCTTCTTGCCGTCGCAATCCTGTTTACCGGCGTCCTTCATGCGCAGGATATCTCCGCAACCTGGCAGGGAACCTTCCGTGCGGACAGCGAGGACCGTCGGATTGTGGTGCAGGTGGCGAAAGGCGACGGAGGTGCGTGGACCGCGCCGGCGTGTTTCATTGACTTTCTCCACGACCCGGTGCACATTGACTCCCTTACTGTTCATGGCCAAAGCCTGCATCTGAAGGTGAACGGCGGCAAAGGCACATTCGACGGAACAATCAGCGCGGATGGAAACGCGATTCTAGGAACCTGGACGTGGAACCAGGAGAATTCGCGGCTTGAATTGCACCGCGCCACAACCGAGACCGCCTGGCGGACGCCCTTCAATTACCAGTACCACATGCGCAATGTGACCTATCCGCGACCATCTGCGCAGGAGCCTAAGATTCCGTTTTCACCCAGGCAGGCAGTCGACTACATGGAGCAGGGCGCAGCGGCATGGACCGGCGAATGGAAATGCGTTGCCTGCCACACCAACGGGTCGTACATGGTGGCTCGGCCTTTGATGAGCCGGCAACTCGGGCCGCCCCAAAAAGGACTGCGAGATTTCTTCATCAAGACGCTCCAGGATGAACTGGCCACCGATCCCGCCGACCTGCGGCCGGAACTGGATTCGACGCAGGCGGTCTATGTAGCCGCGGGCCTGGCCATCTGGGACGCCAATGTCACCCACCACCTGTCGCCGGAGACCTCCGAAGCCCTCGACATGATGTTCAAGCTGCAGCGAAAAGACGGCGATTGGACCATCAGCGACGACAACAATCCGCCGCTTGAGTCGAGCCGCTATCAACTCGCTACCGTGGCCGCTCGCGCCGTGGGCAATGCGCCCGGATGGCTGGCCCAGCAACACGGCAAGCCCGTCGAAGCCAAAGTCGATCTGCTCTTGAGCTACCTGCGCTCCGACCACAAGCGGCAAGGCGATTACGATCGCACCGATCTGCTGTGGGCTGCGACGGAGTTGCCCGGCCTGCTCGACGCCAGCCAGATGAACGCGCTGGTCGATATGATCTCAAAACATCAGAAGCCCGATGGCGGGTGGTCGATCCGCAGCTTTGCCGCGCCTGAAGAGTGGGGAAAAGGCAATCGCGCTCCCCGGCTTCGCGCGGAATCCGACCTTGCCAATTCGCCCAGCGACGGCCATATGACCGGCCTGGCCATCATCGCCCTGCGCAAGGCAGGCGTGCCTGCAAGCGACCCCCGCATTCAACGCGGCGTTGCGTGGATTCTGAATAATCAGCGCGCGTCGGGCCGCTGGTGGACGCGCTCGCTCAATACCGATAACTGGCAATTCATCAGCTACAGCAGCACCGTCTACCCGCTCCTGGCGCTCGCCCTTTGCGATTCCCTGCCGGCCAGCACGCTGCCCTCAACCCGTGCGTCCGCATCGCGATAGGGACGGAGGGACCGCGCTCATTTTGCTTTGGAAGCAAGTAGCTTTTTCCTTTCGCGGATCAGCTTTGCCCGCTCTTTCTCCGGCATTGCCAGCACGGCCTTGGTGCGCTTGGGAAGCTTCTCAAAGATCAAACCATGAGCCTGTTTCAGCTCTTCTTCAATCGCCCGCGGCCGCAGCGCATCCCAGCGCTCCAGTCCCACCCAGAATGCGCGCGCCAGGTGTGGAGCGCCGATGATCCCATCATTCTCCAGAAGCTCGTGAAACCGTTCCGCGCCGCAATGAAAGATGAGCACGCACATTCCTGTCCCGTCGAGGTCGGTCATGGCAAACATCTTGCCCCCGATCTCACGGTCTCCGACCCAGTAGACCAGGTGATGGCCCCAGTTGACGGTCTCCCTCACATGGGGCAGCGCCAGGCAAATCTCGCGAATGCGCTCATTGTCCATGGCGTGAGTGTATGCCGGAGTTCACGGCGCGAAAAGTTGAAAAATCGAGGATGAAGTCAAAAACCAGGCTGTCATCCTGGGCGGGCGTAGCGAGTCGAAGGACCTGCTGTTCGGAACCTCGACTCGTGGCGATGAACCTCATCGACATTCGGCTATAGCGTTTTCGGAACTGGTGTAGACCGAAAGCACACATTCAAGTGACTTTTTCCTCAAGAAAAAGCCACCTTTCACGGAACTGAAAGAGTCTAAATGTATTCCGAAAATGCTCTAGAACTTCGCTTCAAACGCCCTGAAGCGCCGTTCCAGCTCCCACTGCGCAGCAGCCTTTTCGCTCCCATCCAGAAACGCCTTGCACGCAGCCGTCGGCTTGTCTCCGCCCAGCGCTTGTCCCTTGCAAGCAGCTGTCGGCGCACTGAAGACGTCCTGCGCATCCCAAAGGCTTTTGCCGGACAGGAAGTTATGTTCCATGCCGGTGCGCGCCAGTTGCTTCAGATCCTGGTACGTCAGGTGGTAGTCGAGAGCCGCGCGCACATACTCGTGCGTAATTTCGATGCGGCTCACACCTTCATCGTCCGTGGAAAGCGCCACCGGCACGTGCGCCGCGCGGTACAGCGGGAAGGGATGGTCAATGCCCTTGATGCCCAGAATCCCCTCATTGGAGCTGAGGTTTATCTCGATCATCACGTGCTTCTGCGCCAGCTCTTTCAGCAGTCCGGGAGCGTCGTCCTCATACATCACGTCCACGCCGTGGCCGATCCGCTGGGCATGGCCCAGTTCCACGGCCTGGCGGATGTGGAAGCGCAACCCCTCCGGCGGCACCAGCCCCGGCGCCAGCTCGCCTGCGTGCAGGCTGATGGGAACCTTGGGGTAGACGGAATGCAGATAGTTCAGCATCTTCATCTGAAGCGTGTAGTCGCGCATGGAGATGAATCCGTCCTCCGGCATCACGAAGTTGATCCCCACAAACCCCGGCTCGTGCGCGTCCAGCGTAGCCTGCACAGTCTCAAAGCCCAGCAGCGTCTGCGCAAATACCTGCTCCGGCGAGTTGCCGCGCAGAATCTGGTAGATATAGCGAACCTCCACCTGGCAGCCGGGCATGGCCTGCGGCGTTCCGCAGTGCTCAATGTCGCGGCGCAGCCCCTCGGCAGCGCGCACATCTTCGCGGTCCACAAACACCTCGTCGCGCAAGCCAAGCGCCAGCAGCGACTGGCGATACTGGGCGAAGTCCGGATTGAGTGGGTTTTCGCGGGCGATGGCGATCGCGTGGCTGAAGATGGGCGTCTCCATCAGCTCCACGTACTGCTGGTTCTGCGCGGCGGAACGGCTGACAATCTCGTCCACCCACTCCCCGATGTGCTTCTTGTTCAGCCCCTTGTACTTGTCAAAAGTGGAAAAAAACTGGTCGTGCCCGCTGAAGCCCGTCGTCGGCACATAGCTGCGCATCGAGAAGGAGTCCACCAGCCGGTCGTAGAGATCCTGGTTAGCGGACGTGATGTTGCCGGAGAGCTCCGTTGCCGGAATCAGCGGCGCCGTGCAAGGGGGCTGGGCGAACTTCAGCGCGGCCGGGTCCACGCAAATCCCGTCTTCGGCCGCGTCGCGAATGAAGGTCTCCGCGTAGATCGCCCCGGAAAGGTGAATGTGCAGGTCAGCGCCCTTGGGAAAATCGGTCAGGAAGGAATGCAGCGCCGGCGGCCCCTTCTGCGCGGCAATTTGGAAGGCCCGCGCGGCGCGCGTCTCCGCGTCGGAAGTGGGCGGGTGGGTAGCAGGCGTCTGGGCGTGGAGGGCGCAGGCAACGGCAAGGCAAGCAATCGAGCAGGAAAGGCGGCGCATGATTGCCTTTCAGTTTAGAGCAGCGCGGGCACCTTTGGGCAGGATTCCTGCCTCCCGGTTTGGCGTGAAGAATGGGAGTTGGTATACTGTCTGAAGTTGTTTTGAGCGCAGTGTTTCAGGTTTCGCCCACCGCCCAGGGTTCGCCCACCGTTTCCGGCGATTTTCAGATTCCGCGCAAAAATTGCAACACAAAGTTTGCACTGAGGCCAGATAGCTCAGTGGTAGAGCGCGGCCCTGAAAAGGCCGGCGTCGGCGGTTCAATCCCGTCTCTGGCCACCACTCCTTGCGAAACGAATACTCTCCAGGCCGTGCTCCGGCTTTGCTCAACGTCGGTTAAGCGGGAAGCGCGCTGATGGACTATTCAGCAATCAAACCAAGCTGAAGCCAGCCCTATGGGTTACCGGGACAGCGTGACCGGATGTGCGAGGAACCCCTTCTAATTTTTGAGTAGCAGCGTCCACTTCCTCATCGCACTGCAACAACCCGGGAAGGATCACCTTTTCTGCTGTGAACCGAACAGGCAGATTGCCGCCTCTCGGCATCCAAGGTACAGAGGCGTGTCCTATGAATGCAGACCTGGCGCAAGAAATGCTCAATGAATTGGGTTCATCTCTCGAGAACCTGGAGACACAGCAAGCCGCTCTTCTGCAATTTCTGAAAGACAACGGCAAAGTCACCGATGACCAGCTTGCCCCTTATCTGGCTCAGGCCGGCAAAGCCAGCAGCGTCAGGTGGCGTGCTGCCCACATAAGGTTGGACCGTCTCATCTCCACAGAAAAGCAAAAAGAAGAACAGCTCGCCGAAAAAGAGCAGCACAAGGCAGGTGCGGCGAAGGCGCCCTCTCAGGACCAGGCAAAGGATACGAAGACTGAACCACCACCCGCTCCGGACCCGGGAAAAGAAGCAAAGAGCAAGGATGATGAAGCCAAGGGCGAAGCGGCGCCTCAACACGAAGCAGCCGCTACAAATGCCGGAGCTGAAAGCGCCGGAGCCCAACCCGTTTCCGAGAAGAAAAGCGGGCATGATGAACAGGCAGCCAGCGAGGACCAGAAAGCAAGTCCAAAGCCGGAAAAGAACGGCGCATAAATCGTGGACCATGTTCCACCCGCTTCCGCTCTCCTGTGACTAACCTGCCTCTGGCCGCTACTTGTTGGTTCCCCGCCGGCTTCAGCCTTCCTTAATCCAGACATTGCGATAATGTTTCAGGAGAAGCTTGCCTTCAATGCGCGTTCTGCTCGTGGAAGATGAAGTTCGCCTGGCCGACAATCTAGCCGCCGCGCTGCGTGAAGGCCCCGGCTTTGCAGTCGATTGGACCGAAGACGGCGCGGTGGGCGACGATTGCGCCCGCAACCGCTGCTACGATCTCATCGTCCTCGACCTCATGCTGCCCAGGCTCGACGGTCTCAGCCTGCTCAAGCGCCTGCGCGCCCGCCAGGACTCAACGCCAGTCCTCATCCTTACTGCGAAGGAGGGCAAAGGCTCCATCATCGAATTGCTCAACGCAGGAGCCGACGACTACCTCGCCAAACCCTTTGACCTCGGCGAGCTCATCGCGCGTGCCAAAGTCCTTATTCGACGCGGCAAGGGCGCAGCTCACCCCACACTGAGTGTCGGCAGCCTCGAGGTAAGAACCCTGGAGCAGACCGTGAGCCGCGATGGATTCTCCGTCGACCTGTCGCCCACTGAATACCGCATCCTTGAGTACCTCATCCATCGCCCGCGAGTCATCGTCAGCAAGCGCGAACTGCTTGAGCACCTCTATGACTACAACTGGGAACACCACTCCAACGTCATTGAGGTCCACGTCTCCAATCTCCGCAAGAAACTGGATGCCCCTTTCAGCGAGCCCGCTCCGGTGATCGAGACCTTGCGCGGACGCGGCTATCGACTGGCGCCGGACTTTCCGTCGAATACCAAATACGAATTGGATCATGTGCTCAAGCCGGAACCTGACCAGGATGGCGGCAGATGAGCTTTTTTCCGAATCCGCGCTCCATCGCATTCCGTCTGATTGTGGGCGTGGTCGCAGCCGAGTTGATTGCCACTGTTGCCGTCGTCTCCCTATCTTTCGGCTACGAACGCCACATGCATTTCCGCGCCTTTGACGTCATGCTTCACGGTCGTGCCGACTCCGTCCTCGGCGCTGTGCAGGATGCTGAAGACGCCGCGGATAACGTGATGCTCAATCAGGCCGATCTCCACCTGCCGCCCGACGACGTCTACGAGGTAGACGACGCGAGCGGCCGGGTCCTTGGCCGTTCATCCAACTGGCAGGGTGTCGACAAAAACATCATCGGCTTCTCGGATGAGGGCTTCTCTGACCTCACGGTTAATTCGCATCGTTACCGCGTACTCTGCTTCCACGGTTCGCGCATCGTTGACCCCGGCGAGCCCGGCGGCGGCAAGCTTCGCCAGGTCATCATCTTCTACGGTGCCTCAACCGGGCGCGTCTGGAGATCGATCCGCGGTGCGGTCGAGGTGTATGCGGGTGGCAGCCTCCTGCTGCTTCTCGTCAGCGGCCCGCTCATCGCATGGCTCCTTCATCGCGGATTGCTCCCCCTTCGCCAACTGGCTTCACTGGCATCCCTCGTATCAGTCGACTCATGGCAGTTCTCGCCTCCCGCCAGCGCGCGCACAACTCCCGAGCTGGCCCCACTCACCCATGCCATCGAGAGCGTTGTTGCGCGCCTGGAACGCTCGTTCAGCCAACAAAAAGTCTTCGTCTCAGATGCCGCGCACGAACTGAAAACTTCCGTTGCCGTCCTGAAATCTTCACTGCAACTTCTTGGCATCAAGCGCCGTACCGCTCAGGAGTACCAGGCCGGCCTTGAACGCTGCCTCGCCGACTGCCTGCGCCTTGAAGAGATCGTCGCCAAGATGCTTACCCTGGCTCGCGTCGAGAATGCTTCGGTCGCCGCGCAAAAATTCGTCGCCGATTTAGCTGATTCGATGCGCCAGGTAGTCGCGCAACTCGAAACCTTCGCCGCGCTCAAGAACATTCAACTCTCCGTCGCAGCCCCGCCAACCGGCGCTTGTCCTGTCCCGGTCTCGGCCGAGGACTGTTCTCTGGCGCTCTCAAACCTGCTACTCAACGCCCTCCAGCACAGCCCCGCTGAATCCACCGTCGAGCTTCGCCTGGTGAATGACGGGACAATTGTCGAACTTCAGATCGAAGACCACGGCGAAGGCATCGATCCGCAGTCCCTGCCCCATGTGTTTGACCGCTTCTATCGCAGCGATCCCTCGCGCACCGGCAGCACCGGCGGCACCGGACTGGGCCTCGCGATTGCAAAAGCCGTCATCGAGCGCGCAGGCGGTTCCATCGCAATATCCAGCCAACTTGGGCAGGGAACCACAGTCACCGTCCGCCTGCCGGTGGCCAATGAAGTCCCAGCTCATTCATCTTCCTAGCTTTCTTCTTCAGCCTGACTTAAGCCTGATCTGGCAGAATTCCAGAGTCGGCGAATCCACGTTGTTCGCCGCATTCCACGCGGAGATCCCTATGCTTATGCGATGCAGCTCTCGTTCTTTCAGCCGGCCCTTTGCGGCCGCAGTCCTGTTCAGCAGCCTTCTTGCCGCGCCTCCGCTGCTCTCAGCACAGAGGCCCTACCACCTGATCGACCGCTGGAAGATCGGCGGCGAAGGCGGTTGGGATTACCTGCTCGCCGACTCCGCGGCTCAGCGCCTGTACATTACCCACGGCGCCCGCGTCGAAGTCGTCGATACAACAACCGGAAAACCCATCGGCGCCATTACCGGCCTGCACGGCACCCACGGCATCGCTCTCGACAACGCCGGCAAGTTCGGCTACATCTCCGACGGCGGCGGGAACGCAGTGGTAGTCTTCGATCGCGCGACACTCGCCACAGTGGCCACCATTCCAACCGGCGGCCAAAATCCCGACGGCATTGTCTTTGAGCCGGCAACCCAGACCGTCTGGGCCTTCGAAGGCCGCAGCAAAGACGCAGCTGTCATCAGCGCCGCCACCCGCACGGTCGTCGCCACCATCCCGCTGCCCGGCAAGCCGGAGTTCCCCGCCGTCGATGGACAGGGAACCGTCTTCGACAATATCGAAGATAAGAGCGAGATCGTCCGCCTTGACGCCCACACTCTGAAGCTCACCGCCGAGTGGCCCATCACCGGTTGCGATTCGCCTTCAGGCCTGGCCTTCGACGTCGCTGGCCACCGTCTGTTCCCGGTCTGCGACGGCAAGAAGATGGGCGTGGTCGACTCGAACACCGGCAAAGTCCTGGCCACTCCCACAATCGGCGATGGCCCCGACGCGGCCGGCTGGGATGCAAAACACAAACTGGCGTTTTCTTCCAACGGCGAAGGAACTCTCAGCGTCATCAACGCCGGCGCGCCGGGCTACCCTTCGCTTGAGGAGCTTCCAACGCAAAAAGGCGCCCGCACCATGGCCTATGACGCCGCCACGGATCGAATCTACCTCGTCGCCGCCGAATATGGCCCAACACCGGCTCCCACCGCGGCTGTTCCGCACCCCCGCCCGCGCGGAATCCCCGACACCTTCACCGTGATCGTGGCCGGCCGCTAGGTTGCTCTACCAGGTCACTTGAATCACCTGTGACCTAAGTCATTGTTCGCTCGCTTCTCCACCCGTACTCTTCCAACAGAAGGAAGAGTGCGGGCATGGCCACACAGGCGGAAACTGGAGATCGATTCGAGGCTCAGCAAGAGAAGAAGAAACTGATTCGCCGCCTTGTCCCCGACGGCTCGCAGCGAATTCGTCGCGCGGTTCAGTGGTTGTTTGTGGCGTTGAACGCCTGGTTGGGAGTTCAGTTTTATCTCTGGGTTCGCTTCATCGAGCACGGCGGGACGGGCCTGAGCGTGCCGCGTCCGGCCGGAGCCGAAGGCTGGCTGCCGATCGCCGGCCTCATGAATGCCAAGTACTTTCTGCTCACCGGACGCATCCCTGCAATTCATCCGGCCGCGATGATCCTGTTCATCGCTTTCCTGCTCATGAGCCTCGTGCTGAAGAAGGCATTCTGCTCCTGGCTATGCCCGGTCGGAACGCTCTCTGAGCAGTTGTGGAAGCTGGGCAGAAAACTCTTCAAACGCAATCTTCGCCTGCCCAGGTGGATCGATCTTCCTCTGCGAGGCCTCAAATATCTGCTGCTCGGCTTCTTCGTTTTCATCCTCGGTGACATGTCCGCGGAAGCGATTCAAGATTTCATGTCTTCGCCCTATGGGTTGGTCGCGGACGTGAAGATGCTGAACTTCTTCCGCGACATCGGTTTCACCGCGGCCATCGTGATCGGACTGCTGGTAGTGCTCTCCGTTCTTATCCAGAACTTCTGGTGCCGCTATCTCTGCCCGTATGGCGCGCTGCTGGGGCTCGCGTCGCTGCTCAGCCCGGTCAAGATTCGCCGCGACGCCGATGCCTGCATCGATTGCGGGAAGTGCGCACGCGCGTGCCCCGCAAATCTTCCCGTCGATCGCCTGATGCAGATTCGATCGGTCGAATGCACCTCATGCATGGCGTGCGTCGCGGCATGTTCCTCGCAGGATGCCTTGCAATTCGCGCTCCCGCCGAGACAAGCTGGGACTTCTGCAGAGCGCTGGCGGAAGCGCGTCATCAGTCCACGAGTAGTCGCCGGCGTTCTCGCCTGCATCTTTTTCGGTCTTGTTCTCTACGCAAAAATCGCAGGCCATTGGCAAACGAACCTGCCTCGCGAGGTCTATATGGACCTGGTGACCCACGCCAGCGAGGCAGTCCATCCCGACTATTGAATGACGCAAGTCTGCAACGCGGCCCTATTTTGCAGCAACCGCCGCCGGAGTGAGAGTTTGCGCAGACACATTCCATCCCTCCAGCAGCACCACTGGAGCCGCTGCGGCATCGTCAGGAAGCAACGCCGTGAGTGTCCGCGATTCGCCGGGTGTGAGCTCAATCCAGTTGTCCGACCAGATGACTGGCGCAATCAATCCGCCGGACTGCGTCCGCACCGCCGCGCGCAGCTGAAACGCCAGAGCGCCGGACTGGTTATCAAGATGCAAGCGGATCTCGCGGCCCTTCGACGTGCTTTCAATTTCGGCATTCGCGGAAACTCTAGCTGCCGGCAAACTGGTGAGCGCCGTCAAGTCCTCATGGCGCGCCGCAGGGGTGTGCGTGTAATCGCTCTTATTCCAGTCAAATGTCGTGAGCGTGCCTGGAACCCAATAGAAGTTACGGCTCACCACGCCGCCGGCGGCATTGGTCAACGTCAGATCGATAAAGAAGACACGGTCGGCGTCAGAGTAGAGGCTGTCCGGTATCGTGAATACCCGCTGCGTACTGTCGACACCGGCATCCACGGCAGCCTCCGCGCTGAAAAGTTCCTTCCACCCCAGGTTGTGTACGTGAACGCTTGCATGCAGCCCGGCCACAACGTCGTACGTGCTGTTCACCACAACAATGGATCGATCATCATAGGAGTACTGAATGTGAAGCGGCTCGCAGGCCTTCTTCGCGGCAAAGTAGCCCGCGCCGGCATCGAGGTTGTAGTCGTACAGATGCCAGATCATCGACGGCCACGCATTGTTGAGCATCCACTGAATCACGCCGGTAGATACATACTTGTTTTTGCTGTAAGCCTCAAACATGGCGCGCTCCGAGTCGTACTCCATGGTTTGCGCCACGCGCTCATATTGGGCTGCGCTCTGCGGCTTCGCATAAACAGCTTCCATCGCCGCATCAAAGA
The DNA here is from genome assembly GCA_050014515.1 of Occallatibacter sp. Taxonomy (GTDB): domain Bacteria; phylum Acidobacteriota; class Terriglobia; order Terriglobales; family Acidobacteriaceae; genus Telmatobacter. Next base: position 49,587 of record JBEKDE010000013.1, on the reverse strand, counting down.
CCTTGAGGTTTACAAACTCTCCGCCGCCGTAGTGCAGGCTCCATTCTGCTGAGGGCGGCCATGCTTCGGGATCATCCAGAAACTTCTGCCTGCTCGCGAGCGAAGGAATTGCCGGTCCCGGGCTCGTCTCCGTGTTGAATCCAAAAGCGCCACCCAGTTGTTTGTCAAAATACCAATAGCTGGGCGCTACATAATCGTAAGGACCCGTCATCTTCACACCGCTCTCGCCCGTCACTGTAGTGGGCGTGCCTGATGCTGAAGACAGCAGCGGGTTGGGCCAATGGGTTTCCGACTCAACTTTGAGATAAGCAGTCTCCACATTGGCCGGGGGAGGATTGTCGCTGCCGTTGAGCCAGACCAGCAAACTCGCGTGGTGGCGCAGTCGCAGCATTTGCGCACGCAGTGATGCCGTGGCAATGGTCAGGTCTTCTGGAGTCCAATCCTTCCAATGCTCCCAGTGATCGCAACAGCACCAGCCCAGCATCACAAGAACGCCCTGCTCATCGGCAAGGTGAAAGAATTCATCCGTCTCAAGCTTGCCTTCGAGGCGAATGGTGTTCAAGTGCATATCGCGCACCAGCCGGAACTGATCGCGCAGACGGTTCGTGTTCGTGCGCAGCAGCATATCCTGTGACCAGCCCGCGCCGCGAATCAAAATCGGTTTTCCGTTCACTCGAAACAGCCGGCTGCCGCTGGCCGTGTACTCGGACGTGATTTCGCGAATTCCGAAATCCACGCTCTGCTCATCCGTCATCTCGTTATTCGCGGTGAAGCGAACTGTCAGCCGTTCCAGGTGCGGCTCGCCCATCTGCGCCGGCCACCAGGGCTGCGGATTGTGCAGGCGCAGCGCGGGAACTTGCTCCGGCGTGAAGGCGACCGTCTTGTCTTCATGCGCGGCCAGGGTGACTTGCTGTTCAAAGCGAGCTCCAGCGGCCGTGCCGGAAACAACCCCCTTCACCTCATGATCCGCGGCGTTGTGCAATTCGGCATACACTGTCAAGTCTGCCGTGTTGAGCGATGCGTCTTCAAAGTGCGTCACGGCCAACGGCGAACGCACGGTGACAGCGCCCGTTGTCAAAAGATCGACCGCGCCCCACAAGCCCATGTCCTTGTCCGGCGGGCAGGGATTCCAATCGACCCAGTTAATTCCCAGGTCCTTTTCGGTCGGAGCGAATGTCTCGACAGCGAGCACATTCGATTTGCCTGGCTTCAGAAATTCCGTCACATCGAAGTCATAGGTACGATAGGCCCCGGCAACAGTCTTTGTGTCGGCGATCCGATGGCCGTTCAACCATACATCCGCGCGATAGTTGATGCCGGCAAAGTGCAGCCAGAAGCGTCCGTCCTTCGCAGATGCAGTTGGAACAGCAAACTCCGTGCGGTACCACCATCCGCAGCGATACGGGCTGTCGTCGGGCATGGGCAGGTTGGCAAAGTTGTGCCCAATCGGATACTCGGTTCCTGGAATCTTGCGTAGATTCGTGCCGTAGTAAGGATCGGGGAAGGTCCCAGCACCCACCTGGGCTGACAGCACGGTGTTGGGCACGGCGGTCTTCAACCAGCCATCCACCGCGAATCCCTCTGCCGCGATCGCATCGCCGGCCGCCTCAAACTTGCACGCCGATTGCAAACGCCATCCATCCTTGAGCGGAGTGACGGTCCCGGCTTCGACCGCGGCCGGCAGCGCGACAAGCGCAATCAGAACAAGCGCAATTTTCCTGAATTCAACGTGCATCATCTTTGCCTTCCCAATCCTGTGTTTGGAGTTCACCGCGGCCAAACTCCAATTCTGTTCCGCGAGGCGCCCGATTTCTGTTACACGAGCGACCTGGTATTCAATCGCTTGAATACTTGGAAATATCTCGTTAGTTCCCAAGTGCTGTCAAGAACAATTCCTCTCCGGATGCATGGTTTTCCTTCGTTTTCTCAAGCTCGGAAATTCCCTCCGCGTGGTTCGCTGAGAGAATTCTGCCATAGGGCATCTTGCTGCGAATCTCCAGATTAAGCCGATTCCACCGGCTGATTCATCGGTAAGCCCAGAAAGATAATAGCTTTAGAATCCCACAAAGCAAGCCTTGCAGGGACCTCGGTCCCGCGATTTTCGAGCGGCAAGCAATTATTTCTTGACACGCGCTGCAATGGTTCATAAAGTAGATTTCCAAGTATTCAAGCGCTTCAATACCTTGTTTTCCTTGAGAGGCCTCTTATGAAATTCAGAAAAGCGGACATCGCTATCGCATGTAAAGTCCTCTTCGTCGGCGTTCTGATCTTCTGCGTTGGGGCGCCCGCATTCGCCCAGGCGGGTCGTGGCGGCATCAATGGTTTGGTGACCGACCCATCGGGGGCGGTCGTGCCCAGGGCCAAAGTCACCGCGAAAGATCATGCTACAAGAATCTCGGTCTCGACCGTTACTACCGGTGCGGGCTTGTACTCCTTTGTGTCGCTCAACCCCGGAACGTACGAAGTCACCGCGGGCTCCAAGGGATTCGAGAGCGTTGCAGTGGACAATGTCACGGTGACGGTCGATCAAACTTCCACCGTCAATATTGGCCTGCAGGTCGGTGCCGCAACCGAAGTCGTTACGGTTTCAAGCTCGGCGGACCTGGCGGACACCGATAACTCAACGGTGGGCCAGCTCATCGACTCGGCCACCATCGATCGCGTCCCGCTGCTCACGCGCAATGTGTATGAACTGGTGCAGCTCAGCGCCGGCGTCACTCCGGCCAATGGATCGCCCAATTCCTCCAGCTCCGAGGCCATCATCAACATCTCTTCAGGACGTCCGAACGTCGATGTCTCTTCGTACACCATCAACGGCTCCATCATTGGCTCGGTCTATTACATGCTCGACGGCAGCCCGCTGGGCATCGCTGAAAACAACGCGGCAGCCATCATTCCTGCCATGCAGATTCCTGAGGACGGAGTAGAAGAATTTCGCGTTGAAACCCAGAACACGCCGGCTTCTTATCAAAGCGGCGGCGCGGGCGTCATCAGTCTCGTGAGCAAGTCCGGCGGCGATGAGTTTCACGGGGACGCATTCGGTGTCTTCCGGCCCGACGTTCTCGCAGCCAACGACTACTTCAACAAGCAGAGCCAGCTGGCCAATGGCACGCCCAACCAGTCTCCCAGCTTTCACCGCTATCAGGAGGGCGGGGCCATCAGCGGTCCCATCCTGCACAAGAAGCTTTTTTTCTTTGCCGATTATGAAGCCACGCAACAGGAGATGTTTGACGGCTCAAATACCTTTGCCGTTCCCACATCAGCGGAGCGCACCGGCGATTTTTCAAGCATGGGCTTCACCATCTACGACCCCACGCAGCCTGATTATGCTTCGGGACCGAACGCCGGGACGCGCCAGCCTGTCCCCGGCAACAAGATCGCCAATCCCAATCCCATCGCATTGAAGTTTCTCTCCGAGTTTCCCAAGTGCAACTACCCGAGCCCCTCTACCTGCGACACCCAGACCACCGACGTTTCGCCCAACCTGTATGTACCGGGCCTCGATCCAACCACGCAGCAGAAGTTCGACATTCGCGTCGACTACTACAAGAGCGAGAAGCAGCGCCTCTTCAGCCGCTTCTCCTTTGACCGGCTCTTTACCTCGGGTGTCAATGCCTTCAACAACCCCTGGGATCTGGACTACGCGCAGAACATCACCAACGGCCGCAACATCATCGTGGGCGATGACTACACCATCAATCCGACCACGGTGTTGCAGCTCCGCTACTCCTTTGCGCGCCACTATGAGAATCAAGGCGGCGACCCAGGGCAAGCCGCAATCGATAGTCTCTCCGCGCTCGGATTCGTTACGCCGACGGCCGCCGATGAAGTGTACAAGACCCTTCCCTACGTGAACTTCGACGATGTGGGCGGCGGCATCGGCGGAACTGCAAACTACAACACCTTTGTCTACGCCAGTGAGAACAGCGATGCCAGCGCCACCATCACCAAAGTCGTCGGCAAGCACGAACTCAGCACCGGCGTCGAGTACATGGAAAGATTTCTCAACGTCGGCCAGCCTCCCGCTCCCTCAGGCGCTTATGCATTTGACGTCTCCGCCACGGATCAAACTACGGCAAACGGCGGCGGCGGCAGCGACTTTGCTTCATTCCTGATGGGCATGGGAGAGCAACCCGGCTCCGAAGGCAACGATGCGCCCAACTTTACAAAGGACCTTTTCGTCGCGGAAGCGAGTCCCTATTACGCGGCCTTCCTCCAGGACACCTATCATCCCAACCATGCCCTCACCATCACGGCCGGGCTGCGCTGGGATATCTTTGGCGGCAAAACGGAACGCCGCAATCGCCTTGAATACTTCAGCCCCAATGCAGCAGGAAGCGCCAGCGGCGTTTCATTTACAGGCGCAGAAGTCTACGCAAACGGTGGTAATCGCTCGCCATTTACAACGAATCTAAGCAACTTCGGTCCGCGTCTTGGCTTCGCCTGGCAGCCTTCCAAGCCGATCGTTGTGCGTGGAGGCGCAGGTTTCTACTTTGGTCCAAGTGCCGAAATGGTGGGCGGCTCAGGCCTTGATAGTGATGGATACTCAACAACGACGAGTTGGAACGCCACCTGCTTTAACCTTGACGGCAATACCGTCTACAACGGCACCAACCAATGCTCCGGTGCAACCGGCGGTCCCGCGCCCAGCACCACAGGCATCTATTCGCTGACCAATCCGTTTCCGCAGGGAGTCGTGCCGCTGATCAGCTCGCCGAGCGGGCTGGCTAACAACCTTGGCGTTGAACTGAGCACCATGCTGCACTCGCAGCGCACACAGGAAACCTACAACTACAATTTCGGGATCGAGAATCAGTTTCCGCACGACGTTGTCCTCAGCATTGGCTACGTTGGCAGCCGTGGACTTTTCCTGCCCTTCGGCAACATCGATCTGAACCAGCTTCCGTTAAGCGTGATCGCCGCGAATAGGAACTCCTTGTGCGTCAATACGGCCGATCCGGCATGCATCATGGTGCCCAACAACTGGGCGGCAATCCAGCCCGGCACCAACGCCAATTACGGTTCTGCGACCGTCCCGCTCTGGGTAAGCCTGCAGCAGTTCCCGCAATTCGGCACCGGCAGTTATGGCGCGGGCAATGGCGTGAACGTGCACGGCTCACCCAGCGGCGACTCCGAATACAGTTCTCTCCAGACCAAGCTGCAGAAGCGCTTGACCTCGCACTTCACCACGCTGGCATCCTTCACCTGGGGCAAGATCATGACCGATGATGGAAATCCACCGCTCGGCTTTGTCGGTTCTCATGCCGGCGCACCCCAGGACGCGAGGAACCTGAGCTACGAACATTCCGTCAGTCCGCAGGATGTGAAGTATCAATTCACCTGGCAGGCTTCTTACGATCTGCCGATAGGCAAAGGCAGAGCGCTCAACCTGAGCGGACTGGGGAATGCTGTCCTGGGCGGCTGGACGGCCGACGGAATCTTCTACAGGAGCTCGGGCATTCCCATCGCATCGCCAACGGTGAACAATCCCATCTCTTATTTCAATCAGCGCCCCAATCTGAAGTGCAATCCAGCCAACGGTGCTCCGCACACCGCAGCGCAGTGGTTTACACCTGCCTGCTTCTCGCAGCCCAGCGATAATCAAAGCCAGTTCATCGCTGGAAATGCGCCGGCCTATCTTGACCACGTTCGCACCATGGGCGCCAACGACGTGGACCTCACTCTTTCCAAGAGCTTCAAGTTGGGCAAGGAACGCGATCTTCGCCTCGAGATTTCCTCCTTCAATGTTGCAAACAAGCCGCAGTTTGCGCCGCCCGGAGTTCCCTCGGAATATCCCCTCGACGGCAGCAACAATCCATATAACAGCACGCCCTTTGGCCTGATCACCGCCGATTCGAACTCGCCACGCCAGTTCCAGTTCTCTTCTAGATTCACTTTCTGATCTGCGCTAACGAGAACCTCAACCGCACTTGATAATGAAGTCAATGAGAATCCCGCGTGCGCGGGAAATTGGGGGATTACTAACGCATGGCAAGTCCATTGAGTGAACCCGGTGCTTCCGCCAACCAGCCGGGCCTGCGCCGGTCGCTCAAGCTGTGGCACCTGGTGGTGTACGGCATCATCATCATTCAGCCCACGGCACCCATGGGCATTTACGGCGTGGTCAGCAACGTCGCGCGCGGCCACGTCGTTACCACCATCCTCATCGCCATGGTCGCTATGCTCTTCACGGCATTCAGCTATGGGCGCATGGCGCGCGTCTATCCCAGCGCGGGCTCGGCTTACACCTACGTCGGCAAGGAACTGAATCCGATGCTTGGCTATGTGGTGGGCTGGTCCATGCTCATGGACTATCTCCTCAACCCGATCATCTGCGTCATCTGGTGCAGCGCGGCCGCGCAAAATGTCTTGCCCAATGTGCCGTACGCAGCGTGGGCCGTATCATTCGCAATACTCTTCACGGCGCTTAATCTGCGCGGCGTCAAGACATCCGGCCGCATGAATGCCGCACTCGCCATCTTCATGAGCATCGTTGTCGTCGTTTTTCTAGCGGAGGCAATTCGCTACATCGCCATGGTTGTGCGCCCCGTCGGTGGCGCGTGGCTTATTCCCTTCTACGATCCCGCTACGTTTTCGCCTTCACTCGTTTTTCGCGGAACATCGGTTGCAGTGCTCACCTACATCGGATTTGACGGCATCTCCACCATGTCGGAGGAGGTGGAGAACCCGCGCCGCAACATCATGATCGCCACGGTAGCCACATGCCTGTTCATCGGAATTCTCTCCGCGATCGAGGTGTACGTCGCCCAATTAGTCTGGCCGGCACATACGCCCTTTCCCGATTCAATGGTCGATACGGCGTATGTCTTCGTAGCCAAACGTGTTGGCGGATTATTCCTGTTTCACCTCCTCAACGCCACGCTCTTGATTGCCAATGTTGGCTCCGGTATGGCCGCACAGTTTGGAGCAGCACGCCTGCTTTATGGAATGGGCAAAGCCAACGCGCTGCCCAGCCGCGTCTTTGCCGCCATCGACGCGCGCACCGGAATTCCCCGCAACAACGTAATCATCGTGGGACTATGCGCGCTGGCCGGAGCGTTCATGATGACCTACGAGAGCGGCGCCGAGCTGCTCAACTTCGGAGCCTTCATCGCGTTCATGGGAGTCAATATCGCCGCGCTGGTTCACTACAAGTTCCGCTCAAAAGAGAAGGTGCTTTTCCCTGTCGCAATCCCTCTATTGGGGTTTCTGGTCAGCGGATTCATCTGGCTCAACCTCAATCACAAAGCTCAAATCCTCGGCACCGTATGGATACTGATCGGCATTGCGCTTTACTACATCATGCGCAGCACCGGCGCGGGTCCCGACCGGCTGCTCGAGATCGAGGAATCATGATGATCCTGGCAAACCCTCCCTGCCGACCCGCAGCACCCGAGCATGAATGGTGTCCCGCGCGGAGAGCAATCTCATCTTGGCAACTTTTGAATTTCTAAGAGGCAGTCAGTGGCAACACGCAAGACCAAATCGACGCACGTCACGCTAGCTGATGTTGCACGCGTGAGCGGCTTCTCGACCTCCACGGTGTCGATTGTCCTGAACGAAGCGCCACTCTCGCGCTACGTTGCCGCTAGCACCAAAGAGCACATCCGCAAGAAGGCTGACCAGTTGGGCTACCATCCCGACGCCTTGGCGCGATCGCTCAGCCGACGCCATAGCCAGACCATCGGCGTGCTCGTCTTCGACATCTCCGACCCCTTCTGCATGTCCCTGTTGCGCGGCATTGAACGCACACTCTATCCCACTCCCTATCTGCCCATCATCATGGACGCGGATAACCGCCCCGAGCAGTTTGAGCGGTATCTCGACATGCTCATCGGACGCCGCGTGGAAGGCCTCATTCTAGTGGCCAACTGGCTCTTCGCCGAAATTGACACTCTCTCCAAAATCGAAAAGAACAAGATTCCGATTACATCCGTGGGGCGCGACCTCACAGCGCGCTCCGTTCGCTCCGTAGTCGTCGACAACGAGGCTGGTGGCTATGCGGCAATGAAACATCTTTACACCCTTGGGCACCGGAAGATCGCCGTCTTGCGCGGCCCGAATGCGATGGAAGACAGTCTCCGTCGTTGGCATGGCATTCAGAGATTTGCTGCTGAAGCGGGCCTCCGCCTTGACCCGCGGCTGACTGTAGAACTTCCCTCCTTGATGGATCCGGTTTCAGGTTTTGAGGGCGGCATGCGACTGACTGCCGGCCTGATCGAAAGCAAGATCGACTTCTCTTCCATTCTCGCTTTTGACGATCTCACCGCGCTCGGCGCCATGCGCGCCCTGTGGGCGGCGGAGCGGCGTGTCCCCGACGATTGCTCGGTAGTCGGCTTTGACGATGTTCCCCATGCGGCACTCGCCTCGCCGGCGATCACCACGATCCGCCAACCCATGCTGGAAATGGGCGAGCTCGCAGCCAACCTCGTACTGGATGCAATCGCACCATCGAAGCCGGGAGCGCCGAGATCGAGGCTGCTTCATCAGTTGCCGCCCGAGTTGATTCAGAGGGACTCCACGAGAATGGTTCCAGGGCGCCGGGCGTCAAAGTCATCTTCCTGACCTCCCGGTGCGATGCCTGCTGCATTGATCCGCGTTCCCGGAATATACTCCAGTAAGCGCTCTGCCGTGGATTTCCTCAATTCTGCCACCACGGTTGGGAAGCTTTTCTTCTCAGTTCACAGGGTCGCTGAATTACGCCACAAACCGTAAAGTGTTCCCCTGTTTTCTGCAACTTAAGATGCAGGAAGTCGCCTGAGTCCATCCGGCAAGCGAGTATAATCACCAAGCAAAAGGGTTCATTCGATGAGGGGATGGAAGCTTGCGGTCACTGTAGTCCTGGGCTGCACCCCAGTCCTTGGGGCAGCCCCGCCCAGCGTCCTCTCGACGCTGCGAGCGATTCATGCCCTTGGCAGAAGTGAAGCGGCGCAGGGTCTCCCGGTATCCTTCGAAGCGACAGTCACTTATTACAATCCCCGCGACGTCGATCTTTTCGTGCAGGACGGCGCAGATGCCATCTACGTGGCCACAAAACAGGGCGCTGACTTTGCCCTCGGCGATCGTGTTCTCGTCAAGGGACACACCCGGGACAGCTTCCGAACAGACATCATCGGCGACAGCGTAACCGTGCTCCATCACGGAGTCCCTCCAGCACCTCTGGCCGCTGACTTCGACCAGATGATTGGTGCTCAGCTCGACTGCAAGCGGGTTATCGTCCGTGCCGTGGTCCGGAGCGCCGATATCGTGGTGGATGAAGACCGGCACAACCTCTATATGCATTTGCTGATGGATGGCGGCTACATTGACGCGACCGTGGTCTCCATCGACTCCGCGGTGCCCAGAGACTTGCTCGATTCAGAGGTCGAAATCACCGGGGTTGTTTCAGGAAAATTTGACAGCAAGAATCAGCTCACGGGCATTCTGCTTCAGGCTCCTTCTCTCGCCGATGTACGCATTGTGAAGCCCGCGAACACCGTATCCGCGTCGCTTCCGATTACCCCGATGGATGAGGTGCTCAGCAGCTATCATGTACGCGACCTCACTCGCAGAATCCGGGTTCAGGGAACAATCACCTACTTTGAGCCTGGCTCGGCGATCGTCCTGCAAAACGGCACGAAGAGCCTGTGGATCAATACCCAATCGGAGAAGCCCTTGCACCTGGGTTATCTCGCCGACGTCACAGGCTTTCCCAACGCCACCGGCGGCTCTTTGACTTTGTCTCTCGGGGAAGTCTCTGAGAGCTATGTGCAGGCTCCCATCACGCCGAAGCCAGTTACCGAGTCCGAACTCGCGGCTGGAGCCAATGCGTTTGAGCTCGTCTCCGTTGAGGGAACCGTATTGACCTCGGTGCGCGAGGCCGCTCAGGATGAGTATGTGCTTCTCGCAGGAAGCCACGTCTTCTCCGCGATCTATCACCACATGGATCCAGCCGATACTCAGCTTCCACCCATGAAGGTGATTCCGGTTGGTACCAGGGTTCGCGTCACAGGCATCAGCACGGTGACCTACGGTTCCAATCCTTTCCAGGGCCCGGTGTCGTTCAGCCTTCTGCTCCGCTCTTTTGACGACATATCCATCGTCGCAAAGCCATCCCTGATCACCGTGCGCAACCTCGTCTGGACTGTGGGCCTGCTGGTGGTGGTTCTGCTCATGTTTGCTGGTCGCCAATGGGCTCTTGAGCGGAAAGTACACCTCCAGACCATCGCGCTGGCCAATCGAATTGAGGCAAAGGCTGAACTCGAACGCCGCATGGCCCAGCTCGAACAAAGACGATCGCGCATCCTCGAGGACATCAATGGATCGCGGCCTCTGGTTGAGATGCTCAAGGAAATTACCGAGATGGTCTCCTTCCATCTCGATGGCGCTCCCTGCTGGTGCGAGATTACGGATGGAGCGCGATTCGGCGATTATCCAGCCGCGGCGCATCGGTTGCTGATTGTGCAAGAGGACATTCCCGCGCGCACGGGTCCGGCCCTCGGAAAGCTCTTTGCCGGACTCGAACCAAACGTACCACCCACAGGCGCTGAGCGGGATGCTCTATCCCTCGGTGTACGGCTGGCCACGCTTGCCATCGAAACCAGAAGGCTCTATACAAACCTTGTCCATCGCTCGGAATTCGATCTGCTCACCGAGATCCACAACCGCTTCTCATTTGAGAGGCATCTGGAGACCCTCATTCAACAGGCCCGCGAGGATGCCGGCATCTTCGGACTCATCTATATCGACCTTGATGAATTCAAGCAGGTGAACGATCAGTTTGGGCACAAGGTGGGCGACGTTTACTTGCAGGAGGTCGCCGTGCGAATGAAGCACCAGCTACGCGGAGGCGACATGCTCGCGCGGCTTGGCGGAGACGAATTTGGCGCATTGATCTCAGTGCCGAATCGCGTCGGCGTTGAAGAGGTTGCCCAGCGGCTGATTCGCAGCTTTGACGAGCCCTTCGCCATTGAGGGATACATTCTGCGCGGTTCGGCCAGCGTGGGCGTCGCGCTTTACCCTGAAGACGGCACAACCAAGGACAGTCTTCTCACTGCGGCCGATGCCGCCATGTACGTGACGAAACATATCAAGCAGAATACAAAAGGAACACACGCCGACCAGTAAAGCCGTCAATCCAGAGCCGGCACTTGGGGCCGGTCAAGGCTTTGCCACATTCTGCCCGGAAATCACGGGGCTCCCGCTCCCTTCAACGAGTGTGACGAAACGATCTGCCGCTCCGCCGGTGAACCGCTCCCGAATACCGCTGGGCCAGAGCACCTCAATCCAATCCATCGCAGAGCTCGAGCCAAGCCCAAAGTGCAGCCGCAAATCGTTGTTCGAAAGATAACTCGAGCCGCTACGCATTTCCTGCACCCATTGATGCCCTGACGCTGAGACAGTCACGCGTGCCCCAATGCCATCGCGATTTGATCGGGTTCCCTTCAGCACCACTCCAAGCCAGTGATTCGGATTCTTTGCCAAGTTCACCATCAGCAGGGGCTTGTCGTCCATGTTGTTCACCACGGCCGAGATTCTTCCGTCGTTCCACAGATCTCCGATAGCCAGGCCGCGGCTCGACTTCGGTTCCGTGCAGCCGGGCCCGCATTGCTTGCTCATCTCTTTGAATTTGCCGTTGCCCTGGTTCCAGTAGAGCAGTCGCGGCTCGCGATACCTGATTCCCAGCGGATCGTTATCCACCTGCGGATACACATGGCCGTTCACAAGCAGCAAATCAAGCCAGCCATCGTTGTCGACATCAAGAAACATCCCGCCCCAACCGAGATACTTCGTGTTCAGTCCAAGCCCCGCGTCATCGATTGTGGATGTGAAAGTTCCATCGTGGTTGTTGTGGTAAAGCGAAGAAGTATCGTCTGAGAAATTGGTCTTGAACAGATCCGGCCAGCCGTCGTTGTCGTAATCCCCGACGGTTGAACCCATGCCTGCCTGTTCGCGTCCATCCTCACTGAAGGCAACATACGCATCTGGAGCGACGTCGGTAAATGTGCCGTCTTTATTGTTGCGGTAGAGAATGCTGGGAGTGCTGTCGCATGCAATGTAAATGTCCGGCCAACCATCCAGGTTGTAGTCGAAGGGCGTCACGCTTAGACAGTAGTGCCCATTGGTCTCGGTAATACCGCTTGCCTTGCTCACATCGGCAAACTTTCCTCCGCCCAGGTTGTGATACAGAATGTTTGTCGTATACGGCAGACCGCGCGGTCCGCACTCAACCGGAATGCCCTTCCAGATGCACGTCATGCCTTCGCCGGGCTTCGGCGCGGTTTTCAAATCAAACTGAACATAGTTGGCGACTACCAGGTCGAGCTTTCCATCGCGGTCATAGTCCACGAACGCGCAGCCGGTGCCCCACTTCGTTCCATCGCCGGCCACGCCGGCCTGCTCAGCCACTTCCTTGAAGTGCCCATTTCCTTCGTTGTGATAGAGGCGGTTCTTGCCGTAGTAAGTGATGTAGAGATCGTCGAGCCCATCGTTGTCGTAATCGCCCACGCACACGCCCTGCGCCCACCCCGGCGCTGTCAGGCCCGAGGCCGCACTTACATCAGTGAACGTGCCGTCGTGATTGTTGTGGTAGAGATGGTTGGTCGGCGTGATTGCAGGAGCGGGCTCGCCATCGAGCGTTCTGCCGTTGAGCATCAGAATATCCGGCCATCCGTCACGATCGTAATCAATGATCGCCACGCCGCTTCCAGTGGTTTCAATAATGTACTTCTTGGTCGCCGCATCGCCATTCACGTTTTGCATCGTGAGACCAGCCTGCGGCGCCACATCCACAAACCACGCTGGCGATGCGTATTGCGCGCTTGCCGGATAAGGATGATTGGGCGGGGAGGAATTTGCAAGCTTAGACGAAGCCATCCTTGAATCCTGTGCGCCTCCAACTGTGGCAAGAGCAAGCAACAGCGCGCATGCTGTTATGCGGATCGTCATCTCGGGGCCAATCTTAGCACTACTCAAGCCGCGCCCGCACACAGTATGCTTGGTACGCCATGCGTATTCTGCTTCGCGCGTTGATTTCGCTCTTCATTGTTCTTCCGCTCTCAGCTCAAACACCTGCAGCCCCCGCCGCTGATGTCAATCTGGCAAAGGCTCACGATGCGTTGGAGCGCAATCAGCCCGCCGAAGCCATCGCGATCTTGCAGCAGCTTGCACAGGCGCAGCCATCCATGAAGGGCGTGCAGCATGAGCTGGGTCTCGCCTATTACCGCACCGGCAAACTCATGGACGCGAAGAACGCGTTTACAAACGCAATCAACCAGGACAATTCCGATCGCGAGTCTGTGCAAATGGAAGGCCTTACCCTCTATCGCCTGGGCCAGCCCGCCGCGGCCATCCCCTATCTTGAAAAGGTCCTGCAGTGGATGCCGAACGCAAACACCGATGCCAAATATGTTCTGGGGCTCTGTTATCTGAATGCGCAGCGCTACGACGATGCCCGTGCTTCATTCGCATCGCAGTTTGGCGTAGATCCGAATTCGGCCGGAGCGTATCTGCTTCTGGGAACCATGCTGCGGCACGCGAACCTGCCTGAACTGGCCGCTGTGCAGGCGCAAAAGGCGCTCGCACTTTCACCCAATCTGCCCCTTGCGCACTTCATGGTAGGCGAAGTCGCTCTCTTCAAATCCGATGTCGATCGGGCGATCGCCGAGTTCGAAGCCGAGCGGCGCATCAATCCCGACTACGCGCCCGTTTATGATCGACTCGGCGATGTCTACCTGCGCGCGGAGAGGCTCGACGACGCGCAGCAGGCACTCACCAAGGCCATTGCACTCGACACAACCCTCACCGGAGCCTTTATCAAGATGGGCAAGGTGCTGCTGCGCAAGCAGGATTTGCCCACTGCGGTGATGTATTTGAAGCACGCTGAAAAAATGGACGCCGAAGATTTCACCACGCACACGCTGCTTTCGCAGGCTTATCACAAGATGGGTCTTGAAGAAGACGCCAAGCGCGAAGTCGGCCTCGCATCGAAGATTCATGCCGACAACCAGCTGAAGCTTTATCCAGATGAATAGAAGGATTTTCGTTGCTAGCGATTGACCGCAGCGCGAACGATATTAGTGAACGCGAATCGTCACCAGATGGGTCTGCAATGGAACTCCACCGCCGATGGTGGTTTCAAGCACCGCTTCAAAGGGCCTGATCTCTCCCTTCGGTCCGGTAATCCTCTTCAGCAGCTCCGATGCAGTCTCTGGGCGGCACACATAGTCGACCGCGGCTTGCGTCCCAAACGTGGTGAGCCCGCTGAAGATGAGGATTCGCTTGCCGGACTGCATGCCAGGGAGCAGAGCGAGAATAGCGTAATCATTCGTCAGTGGCTGTTCGGGTCGCGAGTACATTGCCGGCTCGCCTGGCTTGGGATTGTGGTTGACCACGCCTGCGTAATTCGGCGCCGCCACCATCGTGAAGTCAGTGGTCCCCGGCAGAACCCGCAGCGACGGATTCTCCGCGACAGATCCGATGAAAATCAGGTTGCGCATCTGCGCTTCATCCCACGTAACCAGCAAGCTGCGCTTCAGAATGAAGGAAGCATGGCGATCGTCAAATAGCCTGGTCAGGTTGTAAACCGACGCTAGTTCGCCGATCCCCGTGTACGTATCGACATAAGGCTCTGTCGATGTTTCATTAGGCGCCTTGGGAGTGGCGTAACGAAGCCCGTTGGTCGAATCCCCCTTGAAGAGCGCATTACTGAAAATCACGATGGGCGGTTCACCCGTCAAAAATGGACGCCAAAAGATGTCAATCGGAGTCTCCGCAACCGTTGGTCTGGTCCACGGGTGCCATGCCAGAATTCCCACCACAGCGATTACAGGAACAAGTATCCAGGCCTTCTTCCAATTCCAAAAACGAGAGATCCTTGCATCCGGCTCGGCAATGTACACCGTCTGAGTTGATTGATCGGTCGAAGTTTTGGACGCGGTGTGCGCACTTGCTGCGCGCTCGACGAAGACCGGCAAGTAATGCCCTTTGGGCATTTCTACAACGATCTTCTCCGCCATCCCTTCTTCCGCGAAGTAGGCCTCAAGCTTTTGCCGTAACAATCGTGCGTGCGTGCGTACAATGCTGTCTTCGCTGGAGTTGTAACCCGGCGGGCGGCCAAAAACACGAATCCCGATCTGCTGTTCAGTGGCCTCTTCAGGTGCTTCCCGAATCGCACATTCCGCCACGTAGGATAGAAATTGGCAGAGCCGGGGCGAGGATTTAAAGTGCTGGCTCGCCGCAATCCTCTCCACGACTCCCCATCGTGCGTCGCTGCGATGGCTGGTTTCGTGTTTAGGCGCTTCTGCTACGGGTAAAGTCACAATTGCACACGCCTCATGTTGCGGGCCAGTCTAGCACTGCGTCATTTAACGGGTCAAATGCCTGCCGAGAACGCGGGTAAACCGCGAAATCACCGTGAAAAACGTTGCCAGGTGCCGCATCAAGTAAGGATGCTTGCGGGCAACAAGGAGATGTGCGTTCAACTGGCCTTCTCCTCTTGCCGGAAACAGGCGCAGCACCCGGAATTCCAAATCGAGTGCAGTCGGCGTATGTTCGAGGCCAGCACTCAGGGTCTGAGAATTTGTACGAGGAACCTTGGGGTGACAAAAACAGACGGTGTCCTTCCTCGCAGGCGCCCTAACCAAATGGATTTGATTCAGGAGCCAGATCTTATGATTAACTCACGAAGTCAGTCTTCGAGAAGGCACTTTGGCCCCAGGGCTGTACTGCCGGCGCTCTGTGCCTTACTATTCTGGTCGCTGGCGGGCAGTCTCCCCTCAAACGCCCAGGCGGTTTATGGTGCCATCTTTGGAACGGTGACCGACAAATCCGGCGCCGTCGTTCCCAACGTCACCATCACCGTGACAGACATCAGCAAGGGAATCTCCGTTAGTGTCAAATCGAATGAATCCGGTCTGTTCCGCGTGCAGCACCTCATTCCGGATACCTATCGGGTTCAAGCTGAGTCGCAAGGCTACAGCAAAACGCTCGTAGACAACGTGGTTGTCTATGCGGACACCGCTCCCGAAGTGGACATCCAGTTGACCGTAGGCGCGGTCTCCAACACCGTGACGGTCACGGACGAAGCTCCGCTGCTCGAAACCGACCGTGCCGAAGTAAGCACAATCCTCGACGAGCGCGCGGTCGAGAACCTCCCCAACTTCAATCGCAACTTTACGGCATTCGAGCTCTTGACCCCGGGCACCAGCTACATCGGCTGGGGGCCTGGCGAGGCCGGCGATAACCCGCAGCGCAGCGAGGCGATCGAAGTCGATGGCCAGCTCCCCTTCGCAACTGGATACGAGCTGGATGGCACCGACAACCAGGAACCGATTGATGGCGTTGCCATCATCAACCCCAATGCGGACGCCATCTCGGAAATCAAGGTCAACGCGCAAAACTACGACGCCGAGTTCGGCAAGGCTGTCGCTGGCCTGGTGACCGTGCAAACCAAGTCTGGCAGCAATGCTTTCCACGGCACAGCGTTTGACTATCGCCGCTCCGATGCGCAGCAGGCGCGCGATCCATTCGCCAACCAGTCCATCAACCCCCTCACCGGCAGGTACCTGGCCTCCACTCTCCATAACCAGTTTGGCGGAACAGTGGGCGGCCCCATCAAGAAAGACAAGATATTCTTCTTCTTCGACTACCAGGGACAGCGTGAGAAGACCGGCGGCGCAGGCCTTACCACCGTTCCTACTGCAACCGCTTTGTCTACCTGCACCTCCGGTGGCACATGCGATTTGAGCGACTACCTGGCGTTTGGCGAGCAAGTATACAAGCCGGTTTATCTTGACCAATCGACCAATGCCAACAATACCCCTTACCTCAACAACCAGATTCCGGCATCCGACTTGTCAGCAGCCGCAGTGAACTACTTCAAGCTGCTTCCCGCGCCGAATGTCGCCGGAGCAGGCCTGATTAACAACTATTCTTACAATGGCTCGGGCATCTATAACAACAACCAGTACGACGTGCGCGGGGACGACAAGCTGACCTCAAAGCTGCATGTTTTCGGGCGCTATACGCGGTTCAGCGGTGCGCTGTCCGGCCCCTCCCAGCTTGGAGCAGCCGGCGGCGGGTCCATCGGACCGATTGCAGGAACAGATGCCTTCCACTACAACAGCATCGCCTCAGGCGGCGACTACCTGCTCACCGCAAAGTGGCTCACTGACTTCCGCTTTGCCTATTACAGCATCTACAACAACACGGTTGCTCAAAACTCCAATGAGGCGCTCGGCAACGAGCTCGGCATTCCCAATGCCAATGGCACTCCGCTGTCCCTTTACGGCGGATTGCCGCAATTCAACATCACCGCTCCCGCGGCCACCGGCGCCAACGGCGGCGGAAATCTGGAATACGGGCAAAACACGAACCCTAGCCTGGAGCAGATCAGCCAGCTCCAGTTCGTGAACAACTGGTCACATACCATCGGCAACCACAACATCAAGTTCGGCGTCGATTACCGCTACGGCAAGGCGTGGCTCGTCTCCGTCGAGAGCAACGCCCTTCGTTCCGGTACTTACTTCGCAAACAACACACGAACTTCCGGAGTAACTGGGAGTGTTCAATCGACCGGACTCGGCTTTGCCACATTCCTCATTGGCGATGCCACCATGTTCTGGCGCACCGAGACAGCTAACGTCAACGCTCAGTCACGGCAGAACCGCATCTTCTCCTACCTGCAGGATCAATGGCGCGCAACCCCGAAAATCAGCATCAACTACGGTGTCCGCTGGGAGATTTATTCACCTGAGACGGTCACCGCTCCGGGCGCGGGCGGCTTGCTCGACTTGCAAACCGGAAACGTCAACATCACTGGCGTTGGTCAGGTGAACAGCGCAGCCAACGTGCAGAATAACCTCGGCATGTTCGCTCCGCGTCTTGGCGTGACCTACCAGGTCCTGCCTAAAACCGTCATTCGGGCCGGCTATGGCCTCGCGTTTGGCCAGGGCTGGGCAGGCGACAGCTTCGGCGAAGACATGACCGGTTCGTTCCCGAGCCAGATTCAGCAAAACGTGGTTCCGCTTTCCAACGAGAGCTTTGGCGCCGACTTCAATCTCACCAAAGCCGAAACCCTGTCGAATGGCGTCACCGTTGTCCCGGCCGGCCCCCCAAGCTATACCTTCCCGGCCACGCCCAGCAGCGGCCTTTATCAGTTGCCGAACGGCATCTATCAAGACACCCGCACCACCAAAGTACGGCTGCCCAGCGTGAACGGCTACAACGTGACCGTCCAGCAGGAGCTTAGCCCGACAGCGACGTTCCAGGTGGCGTTTGTAGGTGCTCAGGCTTATCACAACATGTTTGACTCTTCACCCACCTTCAACACCAACGAAGAGACCCTCGCCGGATTTGAGACCATCAACCCGAACACGGGTGTTGACTACACCGCTGCTGAACGCTCGCCCTACTATGATGGCACTGCGCAGTCGCAGCTCGGCGTCAAGTTCGGAAAGCCCTTCGGCTGGACCCAGCGCATTGACTATGCGATCAACGCGGCAACTGAAAACTACAGTGCCTTGCAGGCGGTCTTCGTCAAGCGCATCAGCTCCGGCCTTTCTTTCACATCCAACTACACCTGGTCACATGCCATAAGTCATGAGGCGTACCAGTTCTTGCTCAACCCCGCCGTTGGACGTGGAAACAGCTATTACAACCGCCGCCACGCCTTCGTTTGGGCGGGCGATTACGATCTGCCCTTCGGGAAAGGCAAGCCAATTGGCTCTAACCTCTCACATGCCGCCCAGGAAATCATCGGTGGATTCCAATTGAATGCCGCCTTCAGTTGGCAGGGCGGAATCCCATTCACCGCCTGCTACAACGAAATCGGCCTCGACAACGATGTAGCCGCTGCTGACGGTTGCGGACCCTCCTTCGTGAACCACGTTCCGGGAACAAAAATCGATCTCCACAAGGCGAAATTTGACCCGGTGGGAGACGATGTGCCCTTCATGCCGGAATCTCCTTACCCGCTCACACCTCCCGGAACTGCTGACAACTCCTGGGGTCCATGGGCTCGTCCGGCCGCCGGAACCTGGGGCAACTTGGGACGCGATGCGCTCTGGGGCCCAGGCCTCGTCAACGTCGATTCCTCTCTCACCAAGACCATCGACCTCCACGAAGGATACAAACTGCAATTCCTGCTCCAGGCATACAACGTTTTCAACCACGCCAACCTCGGAGACCCGAATTCCTGCGTAGATTGCGGCGGGAATGCGGGCACCATCCAGAGCACCCTCCAATCGCAATTCGATGGAACTACGATGCGCCGGCTGCAGTTCGCAGCGCGTTTCAGCTTCTAAACTTCAACTAAGAACAAAGGGGTGGCGAGTCAACACTCGCCATCCCTCCGCCTTTTGAGATCCCGGCGTGTCCACGTGACCCACTTTCAGGGTCACAAGTTGATTCGGGAACGAATGCTCGACCTACGCAATTCAGGATAGAAAATGGAATCGACGGGAGTAAGGAATCGACCGCAGCGTACGCACAAGAACGAAGCACAAACGCGGTCGATAGGGTCTGAATCTCGCATGAGAGGGAGGATTATACGAGCCCTTTTCATGCTGGGAATTCTCTGTACGACTGAAGTCTTGTTCTCACAGTCCGCTTTACAGCCGCTCGCGACACAGCCTTCGTTCCCCCTGCATTCCCCGCAGGACAAACTTGTCATCCAGGACCAGGTCCTGCCCTCGCGGCCATTCTCCGTTGTCGGCCCGCGCGGCGCAGTCCTCGGCCAGCAGGATGGATCTTTCGAGATCTGGCTGTTTCCGTGGAAGGTGCTAAGCGATGTGCGCATCACGGCGCGTATGGACAACTACCCCGTCCCCATCGACGTGAACGATCGTGCATCGTCCATCGAAGTGCGCCCCTACGCGACGATCATTACCTTTTCTCACGCAAACTTCACTGTGCGCGAAATCATTCTCGCTCCAAAACGGACAACCAACAGTGCGGGCGCATTGGTTCTCTATCAAATTGAAGCAGTGCGTCCCATGACGCTCACCTTCAGCTTCACGCCCAACATGCAGCGCATGTGGCCCGCTGAGTCCGATGATCGCCCTTCTCCAGAATGGGTAAGCACCGACGGATCCAGCGGCTTCTATATGCTGCACCTCAACTTTCCCGATCATGCCGCGGCCATCGCCATGCCCACCGCCAAGCCAGGCATCATGGAACCATACCAGGAGCGCGCAGCTTCGTATCCGCTTCAGTTCGTTTTGCACTTTGATCCGGCCAGCGATGCGCATACCCTGTTTCCCTTGCTGGTCGCGCTCGGCAACACAACCGCAACCTCCACCAGGGAAGCTTTGTCCGATCAGCTCGGCGCAGTCAACCGCTCCGTTCGTTCAATCTATGAATCGAACCAAACGTATTATGCGAGCCTGCTTGCCTCCAGCATGAGCATTGAGACTCCCGATGCAAAACTCAATGACGCCTTCGCATGGGCAGAGGTTTCCATGGATCAGCTCCGCGTGGAGACCACGCCGGATCACGACGAAGAAGGCCTCACCGCAGGCTTTCTTGGTTCGGGCGATTCAGTGCGTCCAGGGTTCGGATGGTACTTCGGCCGCGACGCATTGTGGACGATTTTCGCCTTGAACAGCGAAGGCAGTTTTGACACCACGCGCAAAGCGATTGAATTTCTGCTCAACCGGCAAAGCCCTGAAGGCAAAATCATGCATGAGTGGTCGCAGACCGCCAATCTCGTCGATTGGAAAAGCCTGCCCTATGAGTACAGGGCAGCGGACTCAACCGCGCTCCTCCCCATGGCCATGAACGACTATCTGCATATCAGCGGTGATAAGGAATTCATCACTGCCCACTGGGAGAACCTCGAACGGGCATGGAAGTTCGAGTGCTCCCACGACACCGACGGCGACGGAATTCTGAGCAACTCCGAAGGCACGGCATGGGTCGAATCCTGGGTGCCAGCAATGCCTCGCCAGGAGATCTATCTCGCCGCGCTCGATGAGCAGGGCAGCCTCGCCTTTGCCAGCCTCGCGCATGCCACCGGCCACACCGATCTCGCTGCAAAGGCCGATGCGCGCGCAGCCCGAATACGTGCGCTCATTGAAAAGCAATACTTCGTCGCGGCAGATGATTTTTATGCATTTAGTTGGAATGGCGAGGGCGCAATCGATACCACTCCGACCATCTTTCCCTCAGTCGCATGGTGGGACGGCGACTATGCGTTGAAGCATAGCGACACAATGCTCTCCCGCTGGGCCTCCGCCGAATTCTCAACCGACTGGGGTACACGTCCCACCAGCGACCGCACCAGCTTCTACGATCCGATCAGCTATCATCAGGGTTCTGTGTGGCCGCTCTTCACCGGATGGGTCTCGGTTGCCGAGTATCGCACCGGACACGAGCTTTCAGGTTATGCCCACCTGATGCAGAACGCAGATTTAACATGGTCGCAGGATCTCGGCAGTGTCACCGAACTCCTTTCCGGCCGCTTCTTCCAGCCGCTCGGCCGCAGCTCCGCTCATCAGCTCTGGTCCTCCGCCATGGTCATCTCTCCTGTGGTGCGCGGCCTCTTCGGACTAGCATGGGATGCGCCCGCCCACACCCTCAGCGTGACCCCGCATCTACCCGCCGTTTGGCAGGACGCCACGGTCCGCAATGTTCCCTTCGGCAATCAGCGCCTTGATCTCAAGTTCACGCGCTCCGCTTCAGAGCTTGTTGTGGAAGCGATCCATGCACCGACAGGAATGACCCTCACTTCGCAGGCGGCCGGCGCTCGCGTGCAGGCCAACACGCTTCGCATCCCTCTGCCCCCGGTTGAAGTCGCAATGAAAAGCGAACTGCCTGAGTTTGGCGCCGAGACGCGCCAACTAAAAGTCCTCGATCAAAAAACCTCCGCGCACAACTGCACTGTCACGTTGTCTGGAATTGGCGGAGCAACATATGAATTGCTCCTCCGCGAAAATGTTGCCAACCTCAATGTCCATGCCGAAGGCGCGAGTCTGGGCACGGCTCGCCTTGGACTGCGCCCTGTCAGCATTGAATTTCCCGCTGCTGCTGGTTACACAACAAAGACGGTAACATTCTCCTGGTAGAGCAACCCGGATTCGGCAGCCGTGTTTCACAGTGCATCGCGGACAGCACGACCCACCCACATTCCATCCGGTTGAGAAGATTCGCTCTAACCGCGGCAAAGGCTTGAGAGCATCATCATGAAGAAGCGAACTCATCCACTTCGAACCTTCATCCTCACCGCCGCAGTTGCGTCCCTCAGCCTGATTGCCATCAGCATCTCCGCACAGCAGGAACCCACGCTCCCAGAGTCGGCCTCTGTCCATGCTCTTGAAACCCAGGCAGTCGTGTCGCGGCACTTTATCGCCGCCCACGGCCGCCGCTCCATCATTCAGGGATATGCCGCGGGAACTCTCGAAGTGTGGGCTTACCCTTTCCAGATTCTCTCCGGCTACCAGATCGCCTTTCGCGCATCCGGCAGCACTACGCCCATCGATGGCAAGGATATTCTTGGCCGCATCGTTTACCAGCCCGATTCGGTAACGCGCGTCTACATCGGCCCCAACTTCATCGTTCATGAAAAGCTCTTCGTCCCGCTGAACCAGCCCGGAGCCATCCTCACCTATTCCATCGAAGGCGACAAGTCCATCGAGATTGATGTCCACGCGTCGCCCATCATGAACCTGATGTGGCCCGCTGGCATCGGTGGCCAATACGTTGAGTGGAACTCAGCGCTTTCGGCTTACATTCTGGCCGAGCCGCTGCACGGCTACACGGCCACAGTGGGCTCACCCGATCTTGTTGCGCACGACCCTCCCACGAACAGCACCACGCGCAGTACAGGCGAAACAGGAATCGGCTTTACCCTGCACCCCAACTCTTCCGGCATCGCACGTCTCTACATAGCCCTCAATCCGCCGCATGCTGCTGACTTCGGGCTTCTCCTTCATTCGCTTATTCACGATCGCGCGTCGCTTGAAGCAGAGTCCGCCGCGCACTTCCGCGAAGTGGAAGAGAAATCTCTGCACATCGAAACCCCCGATGCCAAAGTGAATGAAGCGATCGCATGGGCGGAGATCGCTCTTGCGCAGGCGTGGGTCTGCAACCCCGACCTCGGCTGCGCCTATGTCGCCGGCTACGGCCCATCGCGCGCAGCGCGGCGTCCGCAATACGAGTGGTTCTTTGCCGGCGACGGCCTGGTCTCCGCCAACGCCGCCGAAAGCACTGGAGATCTCGCGCATGCCCGCGAAGAGCTCGCCTTCATCCTTCACTATCAAGACAGCAAGACTGGAATGATCTGGCACGAGCTCTCGCAGAGCGCAGCTTTCATTGACTGGGCCGGCAAGTATCCCTACATGTTCGTCCACGTCGACATCACGTTCCAGTTCCTCGGCGAGCTCGCACAGTACGTTGCCGCAACCGGAGATGTAGCCTTCCTCCGCGAGCATTGGCCTGCGATTGAATCAGCCTACGGCTATTGCCGATCCGTCATCGATCCGGCCACTGCTTTGCCGCGCATTCCGCCCGACAAGGAAGGCGGCGATGAGCAGGACCGCATGTCTGACGACCTCGGCCTCTCTGCGAGCTGGGTCGCTGCCAGCGCAGCCGTGGCGCAACTCGCGACGCTCACCGGTCACGCCGCGCTCGCGGCTGAAGCAACCACCGACAGTCAACGCGCACGCGAAGCCATCCCGGGACGATTCTGGGATACGGCCCAATCCTTCTGGATCACCGGTCACACGCTTGCTGGACAGAAAATGGAGGAGCACGTAAGCGGCCCCAGCGATGCGCTCACGCAAAATCTCTTCAGCCCGCAACAGACCAACCACATGCTCGACGAGCTTGCGTCCGCTTCCTTTCAAACGGATTGGGGCACACGGAGCATCGGCGCCGGGTCAGCAGGATTCGATCCCGAGTCCTACGGCAAAGGCAGTGTCTGGCCGCTCGGCACTGCCGGCATGGCGCAAACTTTCTGGTCGGAGCATCGCCCCGTTACCGCTCTGGCAATCTGGCAATCGCTCGTTCCTCTCGCCTCTCTTGATTCCCCGGGCCATTTTCCTGAAGTGATGGCCGGCAACTTCTATCGTCCGCAAATCGAGTCGGTCCCCGAGCAGACCTGGTCCTCCGCAGGCTTTCTCGATCTCACCATTCATGGCTTGCTGGGCCTGCAAACTGATTCGCTCGCCAGGCGTCTCGTTTTTGCGCCGCGTCTGCCTGCACAATGGAACGACGTCTCGATCAAGCGCATTCAACTAGCCGGCGCATCGGTTTCCCTCGTGTTGCATCGCGATGCAAACCACCTCACACTTGCCGTCGAAAATGCCGGCGAACCGTTCAAATTTGAATTCTCTCCCGACCTTCCGCTTGGAGCCACTGTCCAGATTGCGTTCTTCAATCATCAAGCCATCGCCGCCAAAGCAGAGAACCACGAGGAGCAGACCAGTGCAACCGTGATCGCAGACATCCCGCAAGGCAAGAGCGAACTTCAACTCGAATGGCGCGGAGGCATCTCGATCATTCAAGACGCGCCGGCCCTGCAACTCGGAGATACGAGTACCGGTGTCCACATCGTCGATGTTCACTTTGAAGGAAAGACCCTCACAATCGCCGCCGATGTTCCCACGGATCGCGTATCGCACGTGCATCTTAAAACCGACTGGCCCATCGCGCATGTCGAGGGCGCCACGTTACAACACGCCGCCGACGGCCTCGCGGAACTCACTTTCGCCGCCACGCAAAACTCTTCCACTCCTTATCGCAGAGCAAATGTAACGGTCGACATAAAACCATAAAGCTCGCGGCACTCCTTATAGAAAAAGCCATCTCCATCCGCTGATTTTTGCCGCCGGCCAATCCCACAGTCCTACCCCTAAATTCTCCCTCCTTCCCAGCGTCCGCGCACCATCTTTGCGGCCCGTCTGAAGCGTGTCAGCGCACACACACGGTGTCCGCGGGGACACGAAATCCCTTCCTCGATCGCCCATAAGCCATTTGTTTTCAATCATTCGCGATTGGCAACCCGCTTGCACTTTCTCTCGGCGTAGGCAGATGGGCAAGGGGGACGCGATGAAGGCTTCGAGACTCAACAAATTCGCAATAGCAGCAGTGGCAGCGTTGATGATGGCGGTCCAGACGCAGGCGCAGGACGCAACGAACCGTGCCTCCCAGGGACCGGCTCCAGCCCAGCCGCAAGCAAAGCGCATCATCATCGTGAGTCTCGAAGACCGCAAGCTGGCTCTCCTCGAAGACGGCCAGGTGAGGAAGGTATACACCGTCGCGGTCGGCAAGCCCACCACGCCCAGCCCGGTCGGCACCTTCACCATTCAGCGCCGCGTAGCCAACCCCGTCTATCACCACGCCGGCAAAACCATTCAGCCAGGCCCCGGCAATCCAGTCGGCACACGCTGGATGGGGTTGAGCATCCACGGCTACGGCATTCACGGAACCAACGAACCGCGCAGCATCGGCAAGGCCGCATCGCATGGCTGCATCCGCATGGCCCGCGCCGACCTCGAAGAGCTCTACGGAATGGTCGCGGAGGGAGACACGGTCGAACTCGTCGGCCAGCGCAATGAAGAGACAGCGCAACTCTTCGGCGGCGATGTGAATCCGGCCGCGCCAACTGCTCCACCCGCAACAGCGGTAGCCACCGCAGCAAATCCTGAGCCCGCCGCGAACGCCGTCAGCGCGGAGAAAACAAGTCCAGCAGGCCAGGCATTCACAACGGCGATGGTTCTCGCGGAATTGCTCTAAGGAGGCGCGGTCATGAGTTTGCTGACTGAAGCAATGAACGGTTTAGGCGCGCTGCTGTTGCCTGTTGCAGCAGCGCTGCTCCTCGAAGAGTTGACGATAGGCGGTCTGGTCCGGCTGCTGGTGGCTCCATGGCCGGGGTCCAGAAACGATACGGAGCGCAACAACCCAAAAGGAGAAGGAAAATGCTCGCATTGAAAATGTTTTTGACGGTTGCGGGAGTGCTATTGTTGGCTTCCGCGTTTGCAATTCCAATCTACGGGCTCGTGATGCGCATCCTTCACATGCGCCGCAAAGCCGCAGGTGAAATCGATCTCGCAACACCGGAACCATTCGCGTGGCGCGTTCCAGTCGCGCTCGTGTTGGTATCCTGCCTGCCTCTTCTCATCGCGGCCAGCATCGTCGTCGTGCCCAGCGGCATGGGCGGCGTGCGCATCAGCCAGATTCGCGGCACGCTGCCCGGCACGCTCTATCCAGGCACGCACTTCGTCACCCCGCTGGTCGAAAGCGTGCAGACATTCGACCTGCGCGATCACCTCTTCACCGCCGGCATCATTGAAGAGGGCGCGAAGGCCCCAGCGCCCAAGAATGGCCTCAGCGTGCAATCGCGCGAGGGTCTCAACATCGGTCTCGCCGTCACCGTTCGCTACCGTCTTGATCCGGGCAAGCTCGACAGCGTGCAGGCGCACATGCCCCAGCCCGTCGACAAGGAGCTTGTTCCTCCAGTCGTCGCCAGCGCCTGGCGCGAGCTCACGCCCGAGTACACAGTCCGCGAGATCTTCAGCTCCAAGCGCGAAGAGGTCCGTGAAAAAGCCGCGGCCATCATCACCCGCAAGCTCGGCGCCGACGGCATCGTAGTCGAAGAGGTCATGCTCTCCGACATTCAACTGCCTGAAGAGTACGCCAAGGGCCTTGAAGGCCTTCTACTCAAGGAGCAGCAGGACGATCAGATGGGCGTAGAAACCGACATGCAGCAAAAGCAGGTGAAGATTGCCGAGCTGCAGGCCGAGGCCGAAGCCGCGCAAAAAGTGAAGCAGGCTGAGGGCGACGCGCAATCCAAAGTCGTCGAAGCCAAGGGCGAAGCCGACGCCATGCAATACACGCTCCCGCTCAAGCAGAAGCAGATTGAGCAGAGCAAGCTCGAAGCCGAAGCCCGCAAGGAAGCAACCATCCAGAACGCGGAAGCCGACGCGCAGGCCAAGGTCATTGACAGCAAGGCGGAACTGCAGCGACGCAATCTGCTTGCCGATGCCGAGGCGAGCCGCGTCCGCCTCATGGCTGCAGCCAATGCCGAGCGCATGACCAGCGAAGCGGAGTTGCTCAACAAGTCACCGCTCCTCATCAACAAGATCGTCGCCGAGCGGCTGTCTGACAAGATCCAGGTGCTCATGGTTCCGTCCGACGGCAAGTTCTTCTTCGCCAACGATGTCTTCAAGGGCATGGCCAACAACCCGGTCGTCAAGCAGGAGATGGATAGCCAGGATGACCCTGCGCCGAAGCCCGGACACTGAACAAAGTCTGAAACAGCATCTCCGATCGATGAACGCATGCGCCGAAGTACGGCGAGCCCTTGTTCAAACCGCTCGCCGCCCTCGGCAGAACAATACAATTCCGACCAACTCGGTTCTGAGAGCAACGCATGCTCGCCAGCGCCACAGAATTCACGCAGCCACAGACGATATAATCCGCCCAAGCGAAACATCGAGAGAAATCCGAGTCCAATGAAGCTGATGCGTCTCATCGCGATGGTAATTGTTGGCCTGATGGGCTTGATCTCTCTGGCGCAAAACCCCACACCCGGCCCGTGGGATCAGCCCGCGGCGAGCCTCGCGGAACAGATCGCCGGAATTCTCGGTCCGGGCCAGGCGCGGCTCACCATTCGCAACCTATCCACAATTTCTGTCGATCAAATTCCAGCCATTCGCCACTTGCTTGAACAGAATCTCAAGGCGCATGGCGTGCTCGCGTCGGGCGCAGAGAGCGCCAACACCATTCGCGTCACGCTGAGTGAGAACAGCCGCGAGCGCCTGTGGGTGGCTGAAATCATCGAAGGCAATGAGACGCGCGTGGCAATGGTCAGCTTGCCGCCGGGTGTCGCGCAACAGGTACAGGTTGGCAGTGGGCTGACGCTGCGCAAGCAGCCCGTATTCACCACCAGCGACCAGGTGCTTGCGGTTCTCGAAACGTCGAACGGCCTGGTTGTTCTTGAGCCGGAGCAGGTTGTCATAACCGCCCATGCCGCGGAAGGATGGCAGTTGCTGAAGACAGTGAGCATCGGCCAAACCACATCTCTTCCACGCGATCCGCGCGGCGTAATTCTCCCCTCTGCGGATGGATCAGGCTTCGACGCGTTCCTTGCTAGCGCCAAATGCAGCGGCGCTTACTCGGCGAATGAGTGGACGGTGCACTGTCATGAAAGTGACGATCCATGGCCAATCATGCAACCCATCAACGCGGAAAACACTCCATCTCTCAAGTCCTTTTACAATGCAGCGCGCAACTACTTCACCGGCGTGGTCACCCCGAGCCTCGGAGTGGACCTCCCGCCGTTCTACTCCGGAGCATTGTTTGCTCGTGCCGATGGAATTGCATTCCTGATCAACGGTATCGAGGGCAAAGTGCAGATCGTGTCGAAAGGAACATTGAAATCGGTCTCCGGAACGCGCGACTGGGGTAGCGACTTTGCTCCCGTTGTTACGGGCTGCGGTGCGGGCACACAGATCATCGGTTCCGGCTCAGGAGAAGCGGCCGCTGACAGTCTCCGCGCCTATGAATTACCCGGACAGGAGGCCATTCCAGCAAGCGCCCCGCTGGCCATGGACGGAACCGTCACGGCGCTCGCAACGGCGTCCGGTGGCAAGAGCCTTATCGCAATCGTGCGCACCCCTGCCAATCAATACGAGGTGGACCGTGTTACGGCAAGCTGCAATTAGCATTGTTGTGCTGTGCCTGGCGCTTCCCGCCATCGCCCGCACCCGCCCGCACTATGGCGGAACCCTGCGCGTTGAAATCGAAGGCGATCCCTGGTCGATGAATGCTGTGCAAAGCAGCAGCCTGGCCCGGCGGCTGATCTTCGATGGATTGACCCGCATCGGCGCGGATGGCACGGTTCAGCCTGCTCTGGCGGTTCGCTGGACCTCAGAGAACAATGACCATCGCTGGCAATTCTGGCTTCGTCCCGGTGTTCACTTCCAGGATGGCTCTGCGCTCACTTCCGCTACCGTCGAGACTTCGCTAACAGGATCATGCGGCGCCGCCTGCCCGTGGACAGCGATTCATGCCGTGGGTTCGTCGATCGTATTCACCACCGATTCTCCGATGCCCAACCTGCCCGCGCTCCTTGCCGGTGACGACTTTCTCATCACTCATGCCGGATCCATCAACTCTCCCACAGGGTCCATCCTTGGCCCATTCAGCGGCACGGGGGCTTTTCAGGCGGATGGATTCTCCAACGGCATTTTGAATCTTGTTGCGAATGACTCCTGCTGGGAGGGCCGTCCGTTCCTCGACAAAATCGAAATCGAGGGCCGCAAATCCATTCGCGATCAGTGGCTCGATCTAAGCGTCGGGCGCGCGGATATCGTCGAAGTTCCAGCGGAGGAATTGCGCCACGCGCAGCAGGAACATCTCACCGTGCTTGAGTCTCCGCCCGTGGTGTTGCTTGCCCTCGCACTCGCCGACTCCGGCGCGCTTTCAAATCCCAACCTGCGCGCAGCTATCGCGCTCGCCGTCGATCGCAGCTCGCTCTCCAACGTCATCTTTCAAAAGCAGGGCGAGATCACGGGCAGCCTGCTTCCCGCCGCGCTCACCGGCTACTCGTTCCTTTTCCCGGTAGATCGGGATGTGAGCAAAGCGCACGAATTGCGCGGCGGCCTGACACCTCCAACGCTTACGTTGCGCGCTGAGGGCGCCGCAACCATGCAGTTGGCGGCGCAGCGCATTGCGCTCAATCTGCGCGAAGCTGGCTTCAATGTGCAGGTCGCCCCATCGGGCTCACAGCAGCACGCTGATCTTGTTCTGCTTCGCCAGACGCTCGCTTCGAATGATCCGCGGGCCGGTCTCGAATTGCTTCTTCGCGCAGTCGGAGTGGCAGCCCCGGTGATCGATCAGACTCCAGCCGGCCCCTATAAAGCCGAGCACGACTTTCTTGAAACTCACACACTCATCCCCTTGCTTTATCTTCCCCGCGCCTATGCCGTCGGCGGCCGTGTGCGCGACCTGCGTCTAAGTGCGGACGGTGTGCCGCTGCTTGCCGGCGCATCGCTGCTGTCCGGAACCTCAGCGGAGGCCACGCCATGAGCCTCCGCCAAAAGCTTCTGCTCATGCTATCGCTTACCGTCGCCGCCGCTGTTGCAGCCGTTGCGTGGACCGTCCTCGTCCGCATCCGTCTGGTTTTTGAGCAGCGCGATCAGCAGGAGACAGCGCTCTTCGTCAGCCAGTTCCAGCGCGAATTCCAGGAGCGCTCCACGGAGGTGGCCGCGACTGTGGATCGCATTGCCGCCAGCGAACGTGTGCGCGCCATGGCCTTCGAGCTGGTTCAATCCGGCGATGCGTCGCCTTACTTGACTGAGGCGCAAACCCTGGCAAAGGACGCGCAGCTTGATTTTCTTGAAGTGGTTGGCCCCGATGGCAACGTCGTAAGTTCTGCCCAGTGGCCTGCGCGGTTCGGCTATCCTGAACCCGCCGCCGCGGCAACGGCAACAACTTTTCTCAAACGCGAAGACCTGCCTGATGGAAGCAATGCACTCGGCATCTTCGCCGTTCGCTCCATTAAAGGCGCGGAGCCTGCAGTGAAACTCGTCGGTGGAAAGCGCCTCGATCAGGGCTTTCTTGCTGATCTGCCTGTTGCAACCGGAATGCAGGTGAGCCTTTACACAGACACTGGATCGAATGCGACTCCTGATATAACTCAGCCTGCCGCAACCGCTTCAACAACCCCGGCGCAGTTCGATCCAAAACGTCTGGTCAGCGCAACCGGCGAAGTCGCGGGCGCCGCGCGCTATCAATCCTTAATCGAATCCGCGCGTCAAAGCGGCCAGCCCGCCAGCGCAATCCTCTATCTCACCGCCCGCCGCGAAGACTCAGTGAATGCATCGGCCATTCCTCTCAAGAGCGACACCGGCGCCGTGCTCGCAGTACTCATCGTTTCCATCTCCCGTAGCGGCATGGTCGAAGCGCAGCAACACATCCGCGCCATTGCATACGGCGTGGCCGCCGGTGGCATTCTGCTCGCCATCCTTTGCAGTCTCTGGATCGCGGCGCAGGTTTCGCGACCCATCGAGCAACTGGCGCGCGCTGCGGAAGAAGTTGCAAGCGGGAACTGGGAGACGCGTGTCGATGTGCGTGGGCGCGATGAAGTCGGCGTACTGGGTCGCAGCTTCAATCACATGACAAGTGAACTTGTGAGCCAGCGCGAGCGCCTGGTGCAGACCGAGCGCGTC
Organism: Occallatibacter sp.; assembly: GCA_050014515.1. Taxonomy (GTDB): domain Bacteria; phylum Acidobacteriota; class Terriglobia; order Terriglobales; family Acidobacteriaceae; genus Telmatobacter. The sequence continues at coordinate 18,436 of JBEKDE010000013.1, read as the reverse complement.
GCCGCCTGGCGCGAGCTCGCCCGCCGCCTTGCCCACGAACTCAAGAATCCACTCTTCCCCCTGCAACTCACGGTTGAGAATCTCGTTCGCTCACGCGAACTCGCGCCTGATGAGTTTGACGAGGTCTTCCGCGAGAGCACGCAGACGCTGGGCATGGAGATCGCCAACCTCAAGACCATCATTGGCCGCTTCAGCGACTTCAGCAAAATGCCCAGGCCGCAGTTGGAGCGCATCGACGCAAGGGATGCAATCGAGCGTGTGCGGGCCCTCTACGAAACAGCAGGCACACTGGCCGGCCACGCCGCATCGCCAGGTCAGCACCCGACGAAGATTCAATTCGAGATTCAACTCGCCGCAGAGCCTATGCCACTCGACGCCGATCCCGAACTTCTTCATCGTGCGCTGAGCAATCTCGTCCTCAACGCCATGGACGCTATGCCCGACGGCGGAACATTGACCATCGTTGCCAAAACCCGCGGAGACAAAGTTGAGATCAGGGTTGCCGACAGCGGCGCAGGCATGACACCCGAAGAGTGCGAACGCCTCTTCACTCCCTACTACACAACCAAAGAACACGGCACCGGCCTGGGCCTGGCCATCGTGCAGTCGGTCATTGCCGATCATTCCGGAACCATCGCCGTAGAAAGTGGCGCGGGCAGCGGTGCAACGTTTGTGATCACGCTGCCCCTCGCGAGTGAGGCAACATCATGACCACCAAGGCAAAAATCCTTATCGTCGACGACGAAGCCAACACACTCGCTTCGCTCTCCCGCGCCTTCCGCCTCGCCGGCCACGAAGCCGTGGTGTGCGACAATGCGCCGCGCGCTCTCGAACTCGCGCAGACTCAGCCCTTCGACCTGATCCTCAGTGACGTCGTCATGCCTCGCCGCGACGGTCTCGCGCTGCTTGAAGACCTGAAGGCCGCAGGCGTAGCCGCACCCGTCGTGATGATGAGCGGTCAGGCGCACATTGAAATGGCGGTGCGCGCCACACGTCTTGGCGCGCTGGACTTTCTTGAAAAGCCGCTCTCCACTGAGAAGTTGCTCGTCACTGTTGAAAACGCACTTAAACTCACGCGCCTTGAATCCGAAAATCAGGACCTTCGCACCCGCGTGGGCAAACATACATTAGTCTTCACCGGCGCAACCATGAAGCGCGTGATGGCCCAGATTGAGCGTGTGGCTGCAAGCGAGGCGCGCGTCTGCATCTACGGCGAAACCGGCACAGGCAAGGAGCTCGTAGCACGCACGCTGCACGAAAAAAGTCATCGCTCCGGCGGTCCGTTCGTTACGCTCAACTGCGCCGCAGTCCCCGCCGAGTTGATTGAGAGTGAGCTCTTCGGTCATGAGAAAGGTTCCTTCACCGGCGCAGCGCAACGCCACACCGGCAAATTTGAGCAGGCGCATCGCGGCACGCTTTTTCTTGACGAGATCGGCGACATGCCCGCTGCCATGCAGGCCAAGCTGCTGCGCGTGCTTGAAGAAGGCGAGGTCGAACGCATCGGCGCCGACAAGCCCACGTCAGTTGATGTGCGCGTTGTCGTAGCCACGCACCGCAATCTTGAACAGCTTGTCGAGTCCGGCGGCTTCCGTCGCGACCTTTACCATCGCGTCGTAGTCTTTCCAGTTGAACTTCCGCCGCTGCGCCAGCGCCCCGAAGATCTGCCTGCTCTCGTTGATCATTTCGTCCGCCAGGTCAGCGCGCAAAATGGATGGAAACCCGTTCCCTTCGCCGAATCCGCAATCGATGCGCTCAAGAAATACGCATGGCCTGGTAACATCCGCGAGTTGCGCAACGTTGTCGAGCGGCTGCTTCTTCTCGCAGGCGAATCCGTAGATGCCGAAGCGGTACAACTTGCATTGCCGGCCGCCCGTCCTTCGCAAAACCCATCCGCATTCAATACCTCGGGCTTAGATTCCGAGAGTGCGCTGGCCGAGCGCGTGTTGTCCTTCGAGCGTGCCGAGGTGTTGAAGGAGTTGGAGCGGCACAACCGGCACATTACGCAGACGGCCAAAGCGCTCGGCCTTGAGCGAAGCCATCTCTACAAGAAGTGCCAGCAGCTGGGCATCGACCTCAAGAGTCTTTGACACGACTCATTGTTCGCAGCAGCTCAGTGCCGAAGCTGAATCAATGCGAACCTATGCCAGCGATCATCGCATCGCTGGACGAGTGACAGGTAACCTGAGATGTCGCGGCAATTCCGGCCACGGCCGGCTCTTCGCCACGATTGGCCGCCTTGCCCGAAGCCTTCAATCCCTTCAGCAACTCAACCAGCCGTGCGAACCCTTGTTCGCGCGCCGTCTTGTTTCCCGGCACCGTGTTTGTGGGATCTTCGCCGGCCCGCATGAATCCGTGGCCCGCGCCATCGTAGGTGACAGGTTCATATGTCTTGCCCGCAGCCTTCATCGCCGCAACAGTCCCGGGAACAGTAGCGCCAATGCGCGCGTCGTTGCCCGCATAGAATCCATACACCGGCGCGGTCACCGTGGACACATCCGATGGTCCCGGCCCATAGAATACGAAAGCCGCAGACAGATCTTTACGATGCGCCGCGAACGCGAATGATTTTCCGCCGCCCCAGCAGAATCCCACCGATGCAATTTTTCCATCGCCAGCCGGAATCTTCTTCGCGTAGTCCGCGGCGGCATCCAGGTCAGCGTTCACGCCGTCCTGAGTGAGCGCGGAAACAGCCTTGATGGCTGCGTCCTGTCCAGGAAACTCGCTGCTCCCCCCGCCATTGGGACCATACCCTGAAAGCAGATCCGGCGCGACCACGATGAAGCCTTGCCCGGCAAGTTCATCCGCCATCTCCTTGGCCCAGTCCGTCAGCCCAAATATTTCGTGAATCAAAATGACAACGGGCGCTTTTCCCTTTACCTCGGGATAGACCACAAACGCCTGCACAGTCCGGCTGCCGTGGGTGAGAGTTACATATTCATGGTGGCGAGGCGATGCTTCCAGGCGCGCCTTGGCCCAGTCCTGTGCTTCCACAGACAGGGTGGCGAACGAGAGAAGCAGCACGGCGAAGTAAATTTTCAGAGCACGGGGAAGGGAGGTCATCATGCCAAGGATTCTAGTGCCAGGCGACCGCCTGTCACAAGAGGCCCGCAGTTAATCTTCCGCGACGACGAGATTCTACGTGCCGGTTATGAGGCTGGGTCCTTCTGCCGCGTGGCTTTTACGGCCGATAGAATTCCGATTCCAATAAAGATGATGGCTCCCGCGAAAATCCAGTGCGTCGGCATGCGCATCAAGTAGGCAACGTAAGCCAATCCGCAGATCAGGATCGCGAATCCGCCTGCATAAATTCCGAATGACATCTTCACACCTCAATGAGCCACATTGGCTTCAAGTCTGGGTAGTACAGGAATCCTTGCGAGTTCTTCGGTTCAAATTAATTTCGCCCGCCTTGCAATGCGCGCCGCGCTCAACGGCGGATCCAGCAGCCTCGGCCTGGACGCATTTTCCTCCGGCAGTTGATCGCGCAGAACCATGTTGAGCAGCGACCTGTGAACCTGAATATGGCCGTTGTACTGGATGTAGCCCAGCTTCCTGAAGCGGTTCATGAAAAAGCTCACGCGTGACCGCGTCGTGCCGATCATCTCCGCCAGAGTTTCCTGCGTTACAGGCGGAATCTGCGTATGCGGATCGGCCTCGTCGCCAAATTGCGCCATCAACAGCAGAATCCGCGCCAGCCGTCTTTCACTGGAATTGAAGAGCTGATCCACAAGATCCGCCTGCGTTCTCATGCCGCGCATCAGGATGAACTGCATAAAGAAATCGGAGAAAGCATGTTCCTCATGCAGCACCTTGAGCATCCGGTCTCGCCCGATCTCAAGCACCATGCAAATGCTGATCGCGGAAGCTGTCGCGGTCCGGTGCTCGGCTGTTCCTGCAATCGATTCCTCGCCCACAAAGTCTCCTGCGGCAAGCAGCGTTACAGTAGCCTCTTTACCCTTCTTTGAAACGACAGTCAGTTTTGCCCTTCCCGCCTGCAGGTAGAAAACGGTGTCTGCGACGGCTCCCTGGGCAAAGAAGACCTGCTTGGCCTTGAGGCGAATGAGTTTCCGCCCCGGGCCTTCGGTGGCCAGAAAGACTGCAGGATCAAAGGGCCTCTTCGCGACTTTATCCATCGATTTGGCCCCTTCCGCATACCTGTCTGCCACCGGTCGGATCGAAGTCGAGCCGGCATGCCTGTTCATGGTTTGCGATCCCACGCTCACGCGCCGAAAGGCCACACACTGACACAGCATCGCACCGCAGTCTTCCCGCGTCTGAGCCATTTGGCTCATAGGGAGGGGAATCCGTGGCAACCGGCAGGAGCCTGCCGGCGGCGGCGCGGCGTCATTTGAATGGCATGTGAGGCAAAGAGAACGCCGGATCGCGCGCGTCTTACCGGTGCGTCGGCAAATTCCTTGAACTCCCCAGGGAGCGTCTTACTTGGTCACGGCCCCGGCTTCCGTGTTGTGAATGTAGCAATCGTGAATCGCATCCAGCGGCGCACTCGGCCATTTGGATTGGACCAAGTCCTTTTCGCTCAGCTCATGCAGGCCAAAGTCGATCGTCCCGTCGCTGTGCACGGTCCCTTGCAGGTAGCCATAGATATTCGTCTTTGATGTCTTGTCCACGTCTTTCGGTAATGCGTACCTGCGCGCCCCCGCGCTGCCGATAATGATGCCCGTCACCACCCCGCCGTGCTCCTTCCAGTAGGCCGTTTCGTAGATGTTAGGTGAGTAAAAATGCGAGTGGCTGGCAAGGATATACACATGTTTGCCGGATGTCTGTGCGTTGAGCAGCCAGCTATAAACTGTCTCGCCGGAGCGTATGCCCAACTCCCAATCGTCCATGGCATGATTCGATGTGGTCGAGTGCGGCAGCGCCTCGTGCATTCCCGCCACAATGGTGTGAATACCTGAATTAGGCGCCAGGTCGCGGTCAAGCACCGCGCGCAGCCAGCGCAACTGCGCGTCAGTGAACTCATCCTTGGCGGCGTTGTCGAGAGTGATGAAATCCACACCGTTTTCAACCCAGTGGTACCACGTTTGAACTGGATTCCCTGCGTCGCCATCGGCCTTGCGCTGAGCCACGATCTCGGGCCGGGTCAAAAACGTTGAGAACTTGGCGATGTAGCCCTCGCGCGTCATTGGCTTAACGTTCTCGTGATTGCCGCGGCCCAGAAAAACCGGAAAGCTGCCGAACGAGGTCATCTGGAATTGGAGAAAGTTGTCCCAGGCGCGCTCATGGTACTCATCCATTGTGATTGAGCTTCCAGCCGGTTGCATCGCCTTCATGTCCTCGTCCTCCTGGCTCATCCAGCGGAAGTCGCCGAGGTGCCAGTAGAAGGCGTCCTGTTCCGCCTTGACCTTGCCGGCAATCGCCGGCATCACAAAATCCCCGCAGTTGCGGCTGTCGCCGGAGACGGCAAATGTCCATGAACCAGCAGAGGCTTGTGCCGCAGCAACAGAGGCCACGCCGGATGCAATCATCAGTACCGCAAGCGCGAAGAGGGGAAGCGAAAAGCGCAGTTTCAACATGCAGACAGCATAACGCGTGCCATGAATGGAATGGTCAATTTACGACAAAGTAAGGTTCGTGATGGGCGCCGTACCGCAATCAGGGAAATTGCGGCCTGCTTGTGATTCGTGTCACGGTGACTCAGCAATCACCCCGTTAGCCTCGACTGCGTGGGGCGAACCGTGATTACCGCGACGGTCTAGCCCGGAACGAGGGTATTTTCATATGGCTTATGTAGTTACAGATGGCTGTACCAAGGATTTCGTCTGCGTAGCGGAGTGCGCCACCGCTGCCATTGCGCCTACCGCCGGTGACCCGGCTGCCGGCACCGTGTCCCAGGTGTTCATCAATCCGGACGAGTGCATCGACTGCGGCAACTGCGCGAGCATCTGCGCGCAAAACGCGATCTACTCGATCGATGATTTACCGCCGGAAAAGGCTCACTTCGCCGAGTTGAACGCAGCCTACTTCCAATAACGCGTTTCAGGCCGCTCCACAAAGCGAAAAGCTTTTACTGGTGCTGCGTTTCCGGCTTCTCAGGCGGCGGAGCCGTCGTCGTTGCCGCTGACGAAGTTGCCGAAGAAGGATCTGGCGGCGCGGTTGGCTGCGCAGCCGCCGGCGCTGCAGAAGCAGCCGGAGTCCTTTGATTGGCTGGCGACGCGGCCGGTTGCTGTACTGGCGCGGCCGTCCCCAGCGTCGTTTGCGGAGTAAGCGGTGTCACCGGAAGCGTGAGAGTCTGCAGCGTGTCCGGGTCATCACGCAGCCATAGATAGAGCATACCGTTCACCGGGTGTGGCACGCTCAGTTGCGTTCCGGTAAAGTCAGCCGGCACGTCCGTGGCATCGTCCTCGTTTTGCGTAGCGCCAATTGAAGCCACCAGAAAAAGATCCGTTCCAACCAGCGTGCAGGGTTTCGACACCGCATGCGGGCAGTGCAGATCCTTGAACTCGGGCAGCCGCACCAGCGTTCCCAGAGGCAGCCAATCGCCGGTAACCCCGTCTGCCGACATGGCGCGCACACGCACCGGCCCAAAGGCCGAAGACCCGAAGCGCGCCAGCGGCTCCAGCTTGCCCATTGCGGTCTTTGTGTCCTCCAGCATCAGGCCGCCATCCTGCAGCGACAGAACCGTATGGAAGCTCCCGTCCACCGCTGCTACCTCTACCTTTTCGTTGCGGGGAAAGTTGGCCGGGACCGTCGACCTAAGGAAAAACACCAGCCGTCCATTCAGGGTCAGATCGTCCGGGCTGCCCAGATGGACCGGCGAAGGCGTGGTCGAGGCTATGTCTTGTGAGCCCTTGTTCAGAAGGGAAACCTGCGGGCGCGGCGGTTCCACGGTTACCGGCGTCTTCAGCTGGCGCCCATCGCGCAGTTGGACGGCGGCCATATAGTGCTTGCCGGGTTCCAGCTCTGAAGTCGGAGCCCCGGCATTCATTGTCAGCTGGTCCAGATCACCCACGCGGTTCAGCGCCGCCGGGGTGAGCGTAATCCCATTCAACTGGGCCTGTGCCACTTCATCCAGCCGGGTCCCGGTGAGTTGCGCGTCGGGGTCGCCTGCGTTGAGCGTCAGCTTGTCCAGCGAAGCCGCTTCTGCATATGCCTTCAGGAAAACCTTGTCCGGCTTGTCCAGTCCGAACTGATAAATCGCCAGCGTCACCGGCCCCGGAGCCGCATCCTTCATCGGCAAACCTACTTCCAGGCTCTCCGGCTTGGGCGACTTCCAGGTGAGCTTGATCGCGCTCCCGGCCGCAGGCTGTTCCTCCAACCGGTCTACGCAAATCGAGTTGTGATCGTCCAGGTGCACCGTGTCTTCGCGGCCCACCACCAGCGCGGACTGGTCGCCGGGAGCCAGCGTCCACTGTCCCGACTGCGGCGCATGCAGATGGAAGCGCGGACCCTCCCAGTCATCAAACCCATACTGTCCGCGCAGAACTCCGGTCAGATCGCCCGCCGGCAGCGTGGGTACAGGATGCGCGAACGACAGCCCGCCCGCCGTCGCATCCGCAACCACGGGCAGATCGATGGGCCCTCCCGGAGCCTCAATATGCAATGTCAGGTTGTGAATCAACTTGGTGGCAAACACCAGCGGCGCGCCTTCCGCCGGCAAAACCAGGCTTGGCTTCAGAGCGCAAAAACTCTCCGCCGGATTCACCGGATGCAGCGGCAGCGGTTTCGGCGGTCCGATCGGAGGCATCGCCACCACCACCACCGACTTGGGATCGCGGAACGACGGCGCCACGTTGAGCCGCAGGTTGAGCGTATCGTCCGTCGGCAGCGCCAGCGCGGGAATGTACTGAAAATGCGCCGTATGCAACGAGGAAAGAATCTTCGCCGTATCCACAATCGCGCCGACATACGGACTATAGAGTCCCCCGCCCGCCATCGGCGAGTAGCTCAGCTGGTTCATCAGGTCGCCGGCAGACCCATTGGCCAGCTGATCCACCATCGATTGCGCGTTGGTATCGTCCAGAACCAGCCCGTCGGTGTGCTGCACAAGGCACGGCGCCTGCTGGTCCGACGGTTTGTCAAAACATTGCTGGTCCAGCCGTATGCCCAGGCTGCGCGCCGCCATCTCCGAGTGTTCCTTCAGCTCTTTGAGGTCGCTTTGCGAAGTCGTCTTTATCTCCGCCAGGTAAGCTTCCAGCCGCATCCGGTCCAGGCTCGCCGCTTCCAGATCCTGCGTAGCGCGTACAAATGCTCCCGGCCGTCCGCGCACAGCTTTCCTCAGCGTGTTGAAGTCGCCGCCCGTCTCCGGCGCCAGAAAGATCAGCGCCTGCTGAGCCTCATCGGGGACGGTGACAAAAACCCCCTCTTCCCGCGCCTCGTGCGTCCACGTTTCGACGCGCGTAAACCAGTTCTCCGGCGGAGGGTTGGTGGATCCACGCAGAAATGCCACCACCAGCACAAAGTGGGTCGACTGCGTTTCCGGTAGATCGGGATGAATCCAAAGCCGGTCGCCCGGCATGAGGTTGGGAGTCTCACTGATCGGCAACGTGACCGTACCGCGCTTCACATGAACATCGACCTTCGGCCCCAACAGGTCAAAGGCGGGCCCATCGGCGTACAATCCGGTTGATATCAAAAACAAAAGCGATAGTAGGGGGATACAGCGACGCATACTTCTATTGTACGAACTTGCGCCTCCCAAAAAAAGCTCTCGCCTGCCACAACTTTTTTCTGAATTCGGTGTTGCTGCTTTGGGGCAAAATTCAACACGCCCTCCACAGGGCGATTTCGTAACTCGTTGGTGAGCCCCTGTTTGCGCATAATCGAGTACACTGTCACTTGTATCGTTTTGAATCAGGGGATTAGCTCCAGCGAAATCAGAACTGCTATACCACGAAACCACAGCGTTCAAGTCGACGCGACCACACGGTGCGGGCCCCGAGCGACAGGTCTTCGTCGCTTGGGTGAAAAGTGCGGGCCCCGAGCGACAGGTCTTCGTCGCTTGGGTGCAAGGTGCGGGCCCCGAGCGACAGGTCTTCGTCGCTTGGGTGGAAGGAGCGGCAACCTGCACGGACGTCGCAAGGGCACAGTAATTCTGGTTTTGCTCTAAAGTGTTTCTCGAATCTCTGTGGGGTAGATGAGAGAAGTGGAAGATGGCTCATATTCTGTAAGAGCCGTTATTGATACCATGGATCGCCTGCATTGAAGCGGGAAACGCCGCTTGCGTCGAATTAGTTTGGAATTTTCAACGTAGGAACTCACAGAACCACTTGAAATACACGATCACCATGGCCGCCACGCGTCACGATTTATGCGTGCCCAGGCCGCAGGTTTAGAATCGACGGCTGCTCTCACGCGCCTGCAATGTCAGGGGTCCGGAAGCAGTCAGTAGTCCGGCAGAATACGTCGCGGCGCCATCTTTTTTATGCGCCCCAGGCGGAAAAGGAAATTATGAAATCGACAAAAGCTGTGCACAACGGCGTAGATCTAAGTACTCTCAGCATTCCCGACGCGGAAGAAATTATTGAAGAAGCTCTGAACGACCTGGGATTTTCATCCGACCCCGGCCTGGCCCGTGCCCTCCATTTCCTGGCCCCTCCCGGCTATCAGGCCATCGTCGAACTGTGCAGCGAAAACGGCCGCAGCAAGCGCCGCAATGCATCGGCGGAATCCTGGTCGCCCGAAGACGACGAGGTGCGCATCTACTTCGAGCGCATCGGAGACGGCGAGCAGGTTCCGCGCTCACCCCGCGCCTCTCACAATGCGACAGATCATGGCTATGACGAAGACGAAGATGAGGATGACGACGGACAGGAAGCAATCATCCCCGCAGATCTCGACGCCCGCGTAAAGGAGCTCTGCGCCGCTTTAGCCGAAGCCGAGCGCGGCGGCCACGCCTTTATCGCCCTCAAGTGGTTCCGCGACTCGTTCCTGCCCCGCAAGGCCTTTCGCTGGAACCAGCATCCCGAATCCCGCCAGGCCGTGCTTGCTGAGGCCATCCAGCGCGGCGTCGTGGTCACCAGTAAGATCGCCAATCCCAAAACACCCGCCTATCCCACCACCACCATTCGCCTCAATCGCGCTGAAGCCGGCATGCCCGAAGAGGCGCAGCGCTTCCATCCCGTCACCGTGCATGGGGATTCCATCGCCGAAGCCATTGAAGAGGAGCGTGGCAACCTGTGAGCTGCTACTTCCTTGAGTCCACCGCCTTCGCCAAGCTCTTCGTCCAGGAGCAGGGTACAGACGCGCTCATCAAGCTCATGGAGGCGGTCGAAGACAATCGCAAGCTGATCTCCGCCTCCACACCGCTTGAAGTCTATGCAGCCATTCGCCGCCGCGAACGTGCCGGGGACATCTCTCCGGAAGACGCCGCGGCTGCGCTCGATATTCTGCGCCTTGAGGCCGCGCGCATGGTCCAGGAGCCGCTCAATCCGGCGGTGCTTGAAGCTGCGCGCCAATTGCTCGACCGCACCACGCTCCGCTGGCCAGACACCCTGCAGCTGGCCGCTGCCCTGGTCGCGCGCGACATGTTCCAGAACACTGAGATCATTTTCGTATCCGCCTCATCGCAGCTCCTTGAAGCCGCCAAATCCGAAGGCTTCCACACCATCGACCCCTCCAGAGAAGTTGCCGAAACAGTCCAGGCAGAGGACTAACACCAGATCCTGCGACGAATTCCGAGCCCCGCGACTCAAATGGTGTGATGAGCCTCCATCCCCTGGAAACCCAATCCCCAGGCAATTCGTTGGACAATCCGCCTCCAGTTCGCGAGGAACCGTCCCCGCCCGCCGACATCAGCCCCGCGCATATCGCGCTCATGTCCGTCAGCGTGGGCGCCATCGTCGCCAATCTCTACTACATTCAGCCGCTGCTCTCGGCCATCGCCTCCACATTCCGTATCTCCGTGCCCCAGGTTGGAACCGTGGCCATGCTCACGCAGCTCGGCGCCGCGCTGGGCATGCTGTTCTTTGTTCCCCTGGGCGACACCAAAGAACGCCGACGCCTCATCGTCGCCCTGCTCGTCTGTGAGTCAATATTTCTCGCTCTCATGGCCGCTGCGCAAAACTACATCTGGCTGGCCCTGGCAAGCCTCGGCATCGGCATCGCCGGGTCAACCGTTCACCTCATCGTCCCGTTCGCGGCGCAACTTGCTTCTCCCGCCCGCCGCGGCGCCGCCGTTGGCGCGGTCCTCTCCGGCCTCCTCTTCGGGATACTTCTCGCCCGCACCTTCAGCGGCCTTCTCGGCGCCTGGCTCGGCTGGCGCTCCATCTATTGGCTCGCCTCGGCCACCATGCTCTTGCTCGCCGTCCTCATTCGCCTCGGTCTGCCCCGCAGCAAGCCGACATTGACTCTTTCCTGGCCCCAGCTCATTCACTCTTCTTTGGTCCTCATCCGCACCCAGCCCATTCTTCGCGAATCAGCCGCGCTCAGCGCCATCCTCTTCTGCGCCTTCAGCGCGTTTTGGACCACCCTCGTCTTCTTCCTTGAGACCCCGCCCTACCACTACGGCAGCGCCGTCGCCGGCCTCTTCGGCCTGGTGGGAGCCGCCGGAGCCCTCAGCGCGCCCTGGATCGGCCACTTCGCCGATCGCTATGGAGCCCGCCGCAACGTCCTTATCGCGCTGTTTATCACCCTCGCTTCCTTTGTGGTCCTCTATGTGTTTGGAACGCACATGGCTGGCCTCATCGCCGGCGTCATCCTGCTCGACATCGGCGTCCAGGCCGGCCACGTCTCCAACCAGACCCGTATCTATGGCCTGATCCCTGAAGCGCGCAGCCGCCTCAACATGGTTTACATGATCTGCTACTTCACCGCCGGCGCCATCGGCTCATTCAGCGGCAGCATCCTCTGGCACCGCTTCGCCTGGGCCGGAGTCTGCTGCCTCGGCTGTTTCCTTTCGCTGCTGGGTTGCGCGATCCATGCTGCTACACGCCGACATACCCCCGGGCTAACTTGCTAACACGCGCGAAGGGCGTCCAACTCCGATACCATAGACTCAACCGGCGCATCCACGCGCTTCCCCAACGGAGCATCGATGCATATTGCCCTACTCATCATCGGCATCCTCTGCATCTTCGCCGTGCTGTTCGACGCCTTTCAGACCATCATCCTGCCCCGCCGGGCAACCGGGCGCTTCCGCCTTACCCGCCTCTTTTACACCTTCACCTGGAGGCCCTGGGCCTTCATCACCAACCGGATTCACGATCCCCGCAAACGCGAAACGTCCTTCAGCTACTACGGTCCCATGTCGCTGATTCTTCTGCTGGTGGTGTGGGCAAGCGTCATGGTCGTCGGCTTCGCGCTCATCTATTACGGCCTTGGCAGTCCCTTTGTCGACAACGCAAAGGGGGCGGGCTTCCGTTCCGACCTCTACGTGAGCGGCACCACCATCTTCACCCTCGGCCTGGGAGACGTAATCCCCCGCAGTCCCTGGGCGCGCGAACTGGTCATTTTGGAATCCGGCATCGGCCTCGGCTTTCTCGCCGTCGTCATGGGCTATTTCCCCGTTCTCTACAGCGCGTTTTCGCGCCGCGAAGTCAGCATCTCCCTGCTCGACGCGCGCGCCGGGTCGCCGCCCACCGCCGCCGAGCTGCTGCGCCGCCATTCCTACCAAGGCGGCGAAAGCGCTCTCGGGCTGCTGCTGGTCGAGTGGGAACGCTGGTCAGCCGAGCTGCTTGAGAGCCACATCTCCTATCCGCTGCTCTGCTACTTCCGCTCCCAGCACAACAACCAGAGCTGGATCAGCGCGCTCACCTCCGTCCTCGACACATCGGCGCTGTTGATCGCCGGCGTCCAGGGCCACGAGGCCCGCCAGGCCCAACTCACCTTTGCCATGGCCCGCCACGCACTGGTCGATCTGGCCCAGATCTTCTCGCTCGCCCCCGTCACGCCCAATCCCGACCGTCTTCCCCCCGAGCGCTATGAGAAGCTCTACAGCCTGCTCTGCCAAAGCGGCGTCAGCGTCTGCCGCGACGGCCACTCCATCCACCGCTTGCAAGAGATGCGCGTGCTCTACGAGGGCTATGCCCAGGCCCTCAGCGACTATCTCAACATGCCGCTCCCGCCCTGGATCGCCGACCAGCCCCACAAGGACAACTGGCTCGCCGTCGCCAAACTCCGCGCCCAAACCGAGGCAGCCAACTCACCCTCAAGCAAGCCCGCAGACGTGGGTCCAACCCCGCAAACCATCGCTACGCTAGTCGACGACCACCACGATTTCTAAAGCAAGCAGGAAAAATTGGACGGCAAGCCCCGCACCCAGTGCGAGCCCCCGCGAGCGCCTGCCCCACTGCAAGTGGCCGCAGGTGGCCGTCCCGTAGGGACCGGAGGATAATAGCCCCAGGTAAGCGAAGCGCAACCCGGGGTATGCAGCCAGAAATGACGCTCGCGCCCCGGAGGGACGCTGCGAAAATCCACTCGGATCCACGAATCAACCTCGGGTCAATCAGCGCAGGAACCAAATTCATTCTTTCCGAAACCGGTTTGCCTGCTCAAACTCATCCCGCAACTCCGGCGTGCGCAGATTCTCGCGCAAATGAGCCAGCCTCTGTTCCAGCGCATGCAGCGCCGCTTCAACTGCCGCCGTATTCGTATGCGCAATATCGCGCCACATGGAATAAGGGCTAGCGCCCAGCCGCGTCATCTCCCGCAGCCCGCGCCCGCCCACATCCTTCAGCTCCGGCGCATCGCCCACTTCTTCTTCGAGGAGCGCGCTCAACGCCGTGGCCACAAACTGCGGCAGATGGCTCACCCACGCTACCAGCTCGTCGTGCCGCTCCGGGTCAAGGTCAATCATCTTCGACCCCATCGCCGCCACGCACTCCCGCCAACTCTTCACCAGCGCCGCCGAATGCTCCGATCGTTCCGCCGCCGGATCGTCCGTAATCAGCCATACTGCCCCGCGAAACAGATTCGCATCGCCCAGCGCCGCCCCGCCGCGTTCCTTGCCCGCCATCGGGTGCCCCGGCAAAAACGCCGCACTATTCTTTCTGTTGTATAGCCGCCCCGCAGCCTCCGAAATCAGCCGCTTGGTGCTGCCCACATCCGTCACCAGGTGTTCTGGACCCAGCACGCCGGCCAGCTTCTCCATGAAGTCGAGCGTCGCGTAAATTGGCACCGCCAGCAGCACCACCTGGTTTTCGCGCGCGGCCTGCAACGCGTCCGCCGCAATCGAGTCAACCGCTCCCATTGAAAGCGCCAGTTGCGCCTGCTCCGCGCTACGATTCCATCCAGTAATCGATCCGCGAAACCCCGCCGCGCGCAGCGCCAGCCCCACTGAAGTCCCCAGCAGCCCCGTCCCCAATATGGCGATGCGCTCGATCATTGGCCCTCTGGCTCCAGCTATCCGATAACGCCGCTTGCTTTGAAAGGGCACGACTTCAGTCGTGCCGAAAACCCCGTAGAATATGCCGGGCTTTAGCCCCTGAGGGACTGCGAGAATTCGATTGAACCTAGACCATCCTTCTCAAGATGCATCACCTCGCCACGCGAAACTCCACGCAGCATCGCTGGCTCCCAGCCGATTTCACGCCGCGAGAATCCCATATAAAATGCGCCGCTGCGGCCTAGCTTGACCAGACGAGACGCTGTCGGATCAGAAGTTACCGGTCGATACACCATCACAGACCCGCGCTCCTGTGCTTCGGACTGTCCGCTGAACCACAAAAGGCTGCATCTTTGTCAACATCGGTGATCCGCCGCTTCAGTGCTTGTTTGCTCGGACAATCGATATGCAGCGGTTTCGCGGCCACCGCCTCCTCAAAATCCGGCCCCAAAAACACTCGCTGCTCAACCACACGGTGCGGAACAAAGGGCGGCACGCGCAAAGACCCCTTATGAACGCCGATGGAAGCGTGTTTCCCTGCGGTGAATGTTCCCGCAAAGTGCATCCATTTCGGCCCGAACCAGTTATCAATCCGAATGACATAGAGACTCGCAGGCTCATAATCTTGAGCGACACCAATGGCAAGCGCTCGCGCCTTCTCTATGAAGTCAGCCGAATCTCCCCGCTGCGTGGAAATGAACTCTGCAACAGCATCGAACATTGTTACCTCCAGACAGGGGCTGAAGCCCATGTTCGTCTTGCTTGCATTGCCGCAAGGCTAAAGCCGTGCCCTTTCAAAGCATCGCCTCAACGAACGCTGCCAACTCGCTGACTTGCTGCCCCGCTGACTCGCCGACCAGCTAAACCGTTCTCCCCACCGCCTGCGCAATCACCCGCAGCTCGCCCATCAGCGCCTCAAACTGCTCCAGGTAAAGCGTCTGGGCCGCGTCGCTCGCCGCCTTGTCCGCGTTGGGATGCACCTCAACAATAATCGCGTCCGCACCCGCCGCCACAGCCGCCCGCGCCATCGGCCCCACCATGTCGCGCCGTCCCGTCCCATGCGAAGGATCACCCACAATCGGCAGATGCGAAAGCTTGTGCACCACCGGAATCGCCGAGATATCCATCGTGTTCCGCGTCGCCGTTTCGTACGTCCGAATCCCGCGCTCGCACAGAATCACGTCGTAATTCCCGCCCGACATGATGTACTCGCTCGACAGCAGCAGCTCCTCAATGGTGGCCGCAATCCCCCGCTTCAGCAGGATCGGTTTCCGCACCTGCCCCAGTTCCCGCAGCAGGTTGAAGTTCTGCATATTCCGCGCGCCCACCTGGAACAAATCCGTGTACGGCAGCATCGCCTCAATCTGCGAGATCTCCATCACCTCGGTCACCGTCAGCAGCCCATGCGCCTCCGCTGCCTCGCGCATCAGTTGCAGCCCCGGAATCCCCATCCCCTGAAACGCATACGGCGAACTGCGCGGCTTGAACGCACCCCCGCGCAGAAAGCTCGCACCCGCCACCTTCACCCTTGCCGCCGTTTCAAAAATCAGCTCCCGGTTTTCAATCGAACACGGACCGGCCATGATGGCTACTTTTTCGCCGCCCACCGTCACGCCGTTCGGAAACTCCACCACCGTGCCTTCGGGCCGAAAGGCTCTCCCCGCCAGCTTGTACGGCGAACTGATCCGGTGCACATGAAGCACTCCGGGCAGCACTTCAAACTTTGTCAGGTCAAGCGAAGCTGTGGGACCTACGGCGGCCAGAATGGTCTGCACCGCTCCTGTGGTTCGATGGACGTTTACGCCCGACTCCGACATCAACTCGATCACCGCATCAATCTGATCTTCGGTGGCCTTCTCCTGCATCGCTACAATCATTGCTTGTTCCCTGTCTCGGGCGTCTGGACTTGCTCTGCGCCTGTGTCTTGGCCGGATGTACTTTTCCGGGCATTCCTCTCTGAAGCCAACTCGTTCTGCTGCAGGGACCGCATCACGTCGATGATGCGCTCGTAGATATGCGTCAGTTCGATATCCGGCAACGGGCCCTTGTTCGCCGCGCGCACATTGGCGTAGATCACCTTTTCGCGCCCCGGCTCGTACACCGGCAGCGACGTCGCCGCCTTCAGGTGCCCAATCCGCTGCGCGGCCCGCGCCCGCTCACTCAGCAACTCCACGAGCTGCCGGTCCAGAACATCAATCTGATTCCGCAATTCTTCCAGCGTCATTCCATCCTCGTGTTGAAAATCCAGCTAGTTGGCTCGTAGCTCCCAGCTCTTAAGCTGGCAGATTCAGCCAGCAAGCCCTGGGCAGTACAGCGGAGCTAGGAGCCAGAGTTGGCAGTCAGCCGTCAGCTTCCTTTAGCCGTCGTGAGGTGTGTGCTCCACCAGGCAATGAAAAAACTGACAACTGACCACTGACAACTGATCACTGTTTTTATCGGGCCAGCGCCGCTTCACGCAGCTGCAGGCCCTTGATAAATCGGGCCACAGCACCGGGCGCCGCCTCCGGAGTCGACTTTTCAATCAACTCCACAATTGCGCTGCCGATTACCGCGGCATCCGCGAACTCCGCCACCCTGGCCACATGCTCCGCGTTGCTGATACCGAACCCCACGGCTACCGGCAGCGTGCTCGATCGCCGTATACGCGCCACCAGCGCCGCCGCATCCGCGGTAAGATCCTGCTGCGTGCCCGTGATACCCACCCGCGAAATCGCGTAAATGAACCCTTTCGAGTGCCTCGCAATCGCCTCAAGCCGCCCATCGGGACTGGTCGGCGCAGCCAGCATAATCGGAACCAGGTTCGCCCGGGCCATTTCCTTGAGATATTCGCCGGCCTCTTCCACAATCAGGTCGATCACCAGCACGCCATCCGCGCCGGCCGCCGCCGCATCCTCGGCAAACCTGCTCAGCCCATAACGCAACACAGGATTGAGATACGTGAAAAGAATCAGCCCAGCCTTGGCCCGCGCCGCGCGAATCTCCGCAGCCACGCGCAGAACATCCTTCAGCCGCGTTCCCCGTGCAACCGCCCGTTCGCTGGCTCGCTGAATCACCGGCCCATCCGCCAGCGGATCGCTGAACGGCACGCCCAGCTCAATCACGTCCGCGCCCGCGTCAATCGCCTCCAGCGCGATCGCCCGCGTCACGTCCAGGCTCGGATCCCCAGCCGTCAGATAAACCACCAGCCCCGGTTTGTGTTCGAACTGAATCGCCATTGAATGTTTCGTTCTCTTCCAACCTAAAACGCTGGGTGCCCCCGGTCTCGCGTTTGAGACCGGGGAGTCTACCGATCCGCGGCTTTGAAAGGGCACGACTTCATTCGTGCCGTAAACAAACCAAAAAACGTGGGCTTTAGCCCCTGCGGGAAGAATCCCATTCGATCCCGCAAACTCTTCGTCATCGCTCAATCCGAAAGTTTCAACTCGCCTGCCCCCAAAAAATTGTCATCCTGAGCGGGGCTCGGCGCGCCTTTTGCGCCAAACGCAGTCGAAGGACCTGCTTTTTCGAAGCCTGCCATGGAATAATTCAGAGCTTCAACTCCCGCGCAATAATCCCCATATCCTTATCGCCGCGTCCAGAAAGATTCACCACCAGTATGTCATGCGCCGTCATCGTCGGGGCAACCTTGAGCGCCTCGGCCACCGCATGCGCGCTCTCCAGCGCCGGCAAAATTCCCTCCGTCCGCGCCAGCCTCACCACCGCATCCAGCGCCGCCACATCATCCTGCGACGTGTACTCCGCGCGCCCCGAGTCGTGCAGCGCCGCGTGTTCCGGCCCAATCGACGCATAGTCCAACCCCGCGCTCACTGAGTGCGTCAGCGCAATCTGCCCATCCTCATCCTGCAGCACGTACGAGTACGTCCCCTGCAACACTCCCGGCGACCCACCCTGCGCACCCCCACCAAACCGGACCGCATGATCGCCCAGCTTTGGCCCGCGTCCACCAGCCTCCACGCCAATCAGCCGCACCTGTTTGTCGGGGACGAACTCGTAGAACGCCCCAATCGCATTCGATCCCCCGCCCACGCACGCAATCACCGCCGTCGGCAGCCGGCCCTCTTTTTCGAGGATTTGCTCCTTCATCTCAATGCTGATGCAGCGATGGAAATCCCGCACCATGGTCGGATAAGGATGCGCCCCCAGCGCCGAGCCCAG